>NZ_DATLPB010000046.1:0-2911 GCF_035535915.1 Acidocella sp. | reverse complement strand
AGTCCCCGCAATGGCAGTTCAATGCATAGGTGAACGCATCCGCGACCGCGTAGCGCACGCCCCCGCAGAAACAGCCGCCTTCCAGGATGTCGGCGGCGCCCTCAGCGCCTGATGTCATCACGCCGCCCCCATCGCCGCCTCGCAGGGCTCAGCCCGATTGCGTCAGCGCTCCACGCACATGGCCACGCCCATGCCGCCGCCGATGCACAGCGTGGCGAGCCCCTTTTTCGCGTCGCGGCGGCCCATCTCGTACAGCAGGGTGGTGAGAATGCGCGCGCCGGACGCGCCGATCGGATGGCCGATGGCGATTGCCCCGCCATTCACGTTCACCTTGGTCGGGTCCAGGCCGAGCTCCTTGTTCACCGCGCAGGCCTGGGCGGCGAACGCCTCGTTGGCCTCGATCAGATCGAGATCGGAAATCGACCAGCCGGCGCGCTGCAGCGCCTTGCGCGAAGCCGGGATCGGCCCCGATCCCATCACCGACGGGTCCACGCCGGCGGTGGCGAAACTGGCGATGCGCGCCAGCGGCGTCAGGCCGCGCTTGGCGGCTTCCTTGGCGCTCATCACCACCAGAGCCGCCGCGCCGTCATTGATGCCCGAGGCATTGCCGGCGGTAACGGTGCCTTCCTTGGTGAAGGCCGGGCGCAGTTTCGCCATGGTCTCGGCGGAGGCGTCGTGGCGGATATATTCATCCTCGCTCACCACCACATCTCCTTTGCGGGTGGTCAGCGTCACCGGCATGATCTCGTCCTTGAACTTCCCGGCTTTCTGCGCGGCGGCGGCCTTTTGCTGCGAGGCCAGGGCCAGGGCGTCCTGGTCGGCGCGGGTGATCTGCCAGGCCTTGGCCACGTTCTCGGCGGTGATGCCCATATGATAGCCGTTGAACGCGTCCCACAGCCCATCCTTGATCATGGTATCGATGAAATCGACATTCCCCATCTTGGCGCCGGCGCGCAGATAGGCGGCATGGGTGGATTGGCTCATGCTCTCCTGCCCGCCGGCGATCACGATGTCGGACTCGCCGCTGATGATCTGCTGCGCCGCCAGGGCGACCGCGCGCAGGCCGGAGCCGCACACCTGATTAATGCCGAAGGCCGTCTTGGAGTCCGGGATGCCGGCGGCCCGGGCCGCCTGGCGGGCGGGATTTTGCCCCTGGGCGGCGGTCAGCACCTGGCCGAGGATCGTCTCGTCGATGTCCTCGGGCGAGAGCTTGGCGCGCTCGATCGCGGCTTTCAGCGCCACAGTGCCGAGCACATGGGCCGGGGTGGCGCCGAAGACGCCGTTAAAACTACCAACGGCGGTACGCGCGGCGGAGGCGATGACGATGTCGTCCATGGCGGTGTTCCCTCTATTGGTCTGTTCTATTTGCCGGCATCATAGCTGGCACAGCCAATCCGTAAATGGTTCCCATAATGACGATTTGGCGTGGGTGCCGGCGACCATGCCGATATGCCCAGCCTTGGGCTCGATGACGCGAACCCGTGGCAAAGACGCGGCCAGCTTCTGCGCGGACACCGCCGGCACCAGACGGTCGCGCGCCGGCGTGGCGCAAAAGGCCGGAACCGTGAGCCGGGCGGGGTCGACGGGCAGGCCGGCGACACGCCATTGCAGCCGGGCCGTGCTGTTGGCGCCGTACCAGCCGGCCAGCGCCTCGCGCGCCACCGGGGCCGCCAGCGGCACGCCATCGGCCAGCCAATCCTCCATGGCAACGAAACGCCGCGCCCGCGCCGAATTTTTGTCCTGGGCGGCGAAGTCACGATATTTGTCGCCCACCCCATACGGGTCGACCATCGCGAACAGCGCATTCAGCGCGTCGATCGGCAGGCTGCTGGAAAAACCGATCATCGGCTCCAGCGCCGGCAGCATGTCGCTTAAACGCTTGGCCGCCGCCGGATCGTCGGCGTGGAAATCCCACGGGGTGGCCAGCAACGCCAAAGCGCTGATTTTTTCCGGCAGGCGCAGGGCCGCCGCCAGCGCCAGAAGCCCGCCCATGCAATAGCCGGCGAGCACGATCTTCCCCGGCAGCGCGGCGATCGCCCGCTCCAACCGCCCGGCAATATAGTCGGTGAGCGAGAAGGTCCGCTCGGCCTCGCCCGGCCAGCCCCAATCCAGCAGGTAGGGATGCACCCCATGCGCGCTCATCCAGCGCAGCATCGAAGCGTCTTCCATCAAATCGAGAATATAGGCGCGGTTGATCAGGCTGGGCACGAACAGGACGGAAGGCCCTTCGCCGCCATAATCGAGCAGCCTGGTTTCGCCCTCCTCCCACAGGCAGGGCGGATCGACCATCTGCCGCGTATAAGGCGCCGCGCGGTAGGCGGCGATGCCCGCGATCAGCGCCCGGTCGGCGGCCAGCGTTTGCGCCAGCGCGTCATGGAGCGGTGGCTCGGCCACCGTCTCGGGCAAGGAGTTCGGCCAGACGCTGCTCCAGTTCAGCGACGCGGCGGTTAAGCTGCTCGACCTCAGCCAGGCCAGGCTGAGGTGCAGCAGCAGCGGGCGCGGCCCGCGCCGGCTGAGGGGCGCCGGGGCTTCCGCGCGCGGAATCATGCGCCAGCAGCGAAGCGGCGGTGCTGGCCGACTGCGCCCATAGGGCCAGCAACGTCGCCCAGCCTTCCCGAACCTCGCGGTCCGCGGCCATGGCCGTCAGCTCGCTTTGCCACATGGCCACAAGATCGCTGGCCAAAGTATCTTTCATGCCGCATAGGCTCCCCGATAACCTTCTCCCGGCCTTGTTCCTACGCCGGGGAAACATAATTCGCCAGAACCGGACTGCCGTGCTAGCCTCCCCGACACACGATAACTATGAATTCTTGCGTCCATAATGAAGCTGCAAGGTGGGGAATGATGCAGATGAATGAAACGGCCGAACAATCCGCACAGCCTGTCATCGTCAAAAAATACGCCAATCGCC
>NZ_DATLPB010000045.1:0-5901 GCF_035535915.1 Acidocella sp. | reverse complement strand
CTTCCCGAGCAGGGTTTTTTATTTGAACACACGTTTAGCTAGCATGTTTGAAACAAAATCAAAACGATATCGTTATAAATTTTGTAAAAAATTGAGGAGTAAGGAAGCGCTTCTTTTTTGAAAAAAAGAAGCAAAAAAACTTTGATTTTATGCGGGCCATGGGCGCTGTCCCTGATGGTGCCCATGCCCTCCGGGGCTATTCCAACGGTGCTACGCACCGTCGGAACCTTCAGCCCCTCCGCCCAGCATAACAAAAGTTTTTGCGGCGCTTTTTTCAAAAAGCACCTGCTTTCTTCTCCATCGGTTGCCAGCGGCACAGCACGTCATTGATCCGGGGCGGCGGAAGGCCCAGCGGCAGGCACAGGCCGCGCCCGGTGGCGCGCATCCGCTCGGCCTGAGCGCCGAGGTCGAACACCACGGCATAGAGTCCGGCAGCCCAGGCTTCGCTCAAGGCAAAGCACCAGGTTTCCGGCCAGATCGAGGGCAGGAAAGCGAGGTCCGGCTGGTGTTCCGCGAGCAGCGCGGCCGCTTCGCCTTCCCGGTAGGGGCCGGTGACGAACACGCCGGCGGCGAGCAGCGCGGAATCATCGGCGCTGCAGCCGATGACGGTGAATTCCAGCCCCAGCCGTCGCGCCGCCGCGTCTTGCGCGCAGGCGCGCAGAACGTGCAGGCCCTTTGCCGGGCCGATGCCGCCGATCACCGCAATCCGCCGGAAGCCGCGCGCCGGAGGGCGCGGCGCGGGGAGGCGGAGATTCTCCCAGGGGGTGACCTGCGGGCGCGCTCTGGGAAAATGCCGGACGATGCGCCGCGCCGCATCCGCCGACGGGGCGATGAGATCGGCTGCCGCCGTGAAGGCTTTTTCATTGCGGGCCCGGAGCGCCGGCGCGGGCAGCGCGATGGCCACGTTCTCCGGGTCCGAAGCGCAGCAGGCGGCGCACCCTTCATCGTCAGGTTCGCCGCAATAGCGGGGAGCAGCATCGCCCGCTGTCGGGGCCAGCAGATTCACGCGCGGACAAAAGCTCGCATAATCGTGGATGATGATGGTCTGCTTCAGCCCGAGCGCGGCCGCCAGGTCGCGCACGGAGTCATCGTGCCCGAGCGTGTGGTGCAGCACGATTTTGGTCACGTGCAATCTCCGCAGCAGGCGCAGGAGGTCCGGTTTCTGCCGGGGGAGCGAAAATATCAGGTTCGTTTCGTCCTCGTCGGCGTCGCTGAGCATCGCCGGCCAGGGATAGGGCGTCCGGTCGGGTTGTTCGGGAAGCTGCGGGCGCAGCAGCAAGGGGCGATATCCGCGCGCGCGCCAGCTCTGCCGCTCCGCCGCTTCCTGCCTCGCCACCCCGCCGCCGTGGTTGTGCGTGATCACCAGCACCGACTCCCGCCCGTTTTGCGTGGCGGCGAGGCGCTGCGCGTCCAGCCGCGCGCGGGCCGGCCGCAAGGGGTCGACTTCGATATGCGCCGTCACCAGCCGGCGGTAGCCGGGATAAAGCCGTTCCAGGAGGCGCAGATTGCGCCGCTGCAACCCGGCAGCCTCAGCGCCGAACGACACGCCGCCGATATGCGTGACATAGGCGCCGGTCGCCGCGCGGTGCGTGAACCCGGCCTGCCGGGCGCGCAGGCACCAATCGTTTTCCTCGCCATAGCCTTGCGCGAAAAGTTCGGCGCGGAACAGCCCGGCGGCCCGCAACGCATCATGGCGCAGATACAGGCAGAACCCGATTCCGGTGGGGATTTCCACGCTCCCCGCGTGGTTCGCCCGGCGCGCCAGGCGGTTCAGCCGGATCGTTTCGGCGAGATCGGGCGGCGGATGGCCGCCGCCGGGGCGCGGATAGCTGAGGATGGCAGCCGCGTTGGAAAAAGGCGTGACGCTGCCGGTATCGGCCTGCGCATAAGCCACCCTTCGCAGGGCCGCGACCGCGCCGGGCGGGACCAGCGTGTCGCTGTTCAGGAGCAGAACATCGCACTCGCCGGCGGCTTCGATGCCGGCATTCGCCGCGGCGGGAAAGCCGGCATTTACGTCATGCCGCAGCAAAACGATCCGCCGCGCTGCGGCGCATTCGTCGAGCCATGCGGCCAGTGCCGGCTCGGGCGACGCGTCGTCCACCACGATGATCTTCGTCCGGCGCGAGACGGCGCCGAACAGCGCGTTCAGGCAGGTCTGGGTCTCCTGCAACCCGCGATAAACCGGTACCACCACGCAAAGCGGTCGTTTCGCCGGGGTCGCGCCGGGCGGCGTGCCGCGCGTTTTGGCCGCGACCGGGGGAAGCGACAGAACCGCAGGATCGGCCGGGCTGCCGGCGAGCGGCGCGCCATCCGGGCCGGAGATGCGAAAAGGCGGTGCGAGCGCGCGCAGCGAATCCGAGTCCAGCCGGAACCGGTAGCGCCGCAGAAACGGCGCCGTCGCGTCGGCTTGCAGTTTCGCGCCGAGCCGGATGGGCTGTTTTCGCCCGGTGGCGTCATGGAGGAACAAGGCCGGGCGCGCCAGCGCGGCGGGCCGCGCCGCCCAGCCGGCCAGCCCGGCCTTGGTCACCTCCACCACCCCTTCGACCCGGTGCAGGATTTTGAGGTCGGGCGCGCCCAGCATCGTTCCGCCGCCACGGCGCAGCATCGCGCCGTTTTCGGTCATGCCCTGCCAGCCGCCATAACCGGCTTGCCGCGCAATCCGGTCGGCGAGGGCGGTGAAGCCGGGCGCCGGCGTGACGCAATGGCGCTCCAGCAGGACGGAGAGGGCGGTGGCGGCCCCCGCTGCATCGCCGCCGCGCTGCCGGGCAAGGGCCAGGCCGAGCCAGATCGCCGCCACATCATGGATCACGGCCAAGGCCGCCAGCGCTTCCTCCGCCTCGCGCGGCGCCGCTTCCAGGCATTTGAGCGCCAGATCGAGCGCGATGCGCGGATCGTCCGGCGCCAGACGCGCCGCGCGCTTGAGCCAGCGTAGCCCGTCAGTGCCGCTGGCACGCGCCCAGGCGGCGACGGGGCCGGCGATGGCGTTCATGACGAAAGCGGCCGCTTTTTGAAAAAAGCGGCGCAAAAACTTTTGTTATGCTGGGCCTGAGGCGTTGAGATGGCACGGGCCCAGGTTAAAAAAGTTTTTTGCTTCTTTTTTTTAAAAAAGAAGCCCTTTCTTGTCTGTGTCGCCATGGTCTACGGATCAGGAGTTGGTGCGGGCGGATCGAGCCGGGCCAGTTCGGCGGACACGTCGACGCCGTTTTCCGCCGCGCGCAACAGCCAGACGCGGGCGGCGGCGTGGTCCGGCCGGGTGGCGATGCCGCGCACGAGAAATTTGCCGAGCATCAGCGCGGCCATGGGATGCCCGCGCGCCGCCGCGGCCTGGTACCAGAACAGGGCCACTTCCGGGTTGGCCGGGATGTCATGGCCGCCGCCATGCAGCGCGCCCAGCGAGAACATCGCCCCGGCATGGCCGCTCTTGGCGGCGCGCGCATAGAGCAGCCGGGCTGCCTCATGGTCCCGCGGTCCGCCGGTGCCGTGCAAATGCAGCTCCGCCAGCGCCACCAGCGCCGGGGCGAAATTGAGGTCCGCCGCTTGGCTCAGCCAGGACCGCGCCGCCACCGGGTCCGGCGTCACGCCGCGCCCTTCCGCCAGCATCATCCCGTACCAGTAGCGCGCATTGACCACCGAGGCGGCGGCGCGGCGGAACCAGGTTGCGGCGCGGGCCTCGTCTTTCGGCAAGCCCACGCCTTCGGCCAGGCAGACGGCGAAATTGAACGCGCCGATCATGTCGCCTTCTTCGGCGGCCCGCTCGAACCATTCATGCACCGGGATGGCGCCGGTGAGCAGCGCGCTGGTGCGGCCGCTCAGAAGCACGGTGGCGAGATCGGCCTGGGCGATCGTATCCCCGGCCGCGGCGGCGCGCTCGAACCAGATTGCGGCCTCATCGGCATCGCGCCCCACGCCGGCGCCGGTCATGTACAGCACACCCAAGGCACGGGCAGAATCGTGGTGCCCGGCCTCGGCCGCGCGGCGAAACCACAGCGCCGCCTCGGCGTAATTCGGCGGCAGGTCGCCGCCATGGGCATAAAGCTGGGCGATGCTCACCGCGGCTTCGGCGTCCCCGGCCAGGCCGGCGCGACGCAGCCAGGATTCGCCCTGCACGCGGTTCGCCTTGAGCCCCAGCCCATGGAACAGCATGGTACCGTATTTGGTTTGGGCGCTGACGATGCCGGCATGTGCCGCGAGCCCGTAGTGGGTGGCGGCGAGCGTGGCATCGGCCGGTACGCCGATCGCCTTTTCGTAGATCAGCCCGAGATAATAATGCGCGGTGGGGAGTTTCTCGTCGGCCGCCTGGCGGATATGCGCGATGGCGGAGACTGTATCGACATCGGTTTTCGCGCCATGGAGGAGAATCACGCCGAAGCCAAGGTGCCCGCGCGCCGCGCCGGCCGCCGCCGCCTTGCCGTACCAGAATCTCGCCCGGGCGGTGTCGCGCAGATCCTCCGGTCCGGCGGCGTAGATGAACCCGGCCATCACCTGCGCTTCGACATCGCCTTCCGCCGCCGCCAGCAGCGCCCAGCGCAAGGCGGTGGCAAAATCGGGCGTACCGTGCTCCTGGCGGAACAAGGCCGCGTCGGCGCCGCTTTCGCGATGTCCCGCCATGGCCAGCCCCGCCAGGTAGCGGCGCGAATCATTGTCGCCTTTTTCCGCGGCGCGGCCGAACCAGCGCGCCGCCTCGGACGGGTTGCGCGGCACCGCTTCGCCGAGCAGGTAGCAATGGCCAAGCTCGCGTTCCGCCACAGTCAGCCCGGCGGCGGCGGCGACCGCGAAAAGCTTGACGGCGCGCAGCTTCAGGCCAGGATCCTGCGACGACTGGGCCAGCAAAGACTGGGCCAGCGAAGACTGGGCCTGCAAAGATTGGGCCTGCAAAGATTGGGCCCGGGCCAGCGCCGTGTCCGGCTTGCGCATGGCCAGTCGGTCGGCGAGCGTCAGCCTTGCTGTCGGCATCGCGAACCGCGCCGTGAGTCGTTCCCAGGACAGATCGTTCTAGCCGGGCTCATGCATGCTCCCGGAGACGACAGGCATGATGCGTTGCAGGAAATAGCTCAGCACCGTGCGGGTGCCGACTTTCACATCCGCCTCCAGCGGCATGCCGGGCACGAGACGGAAGCCTTGCGGTAAGTTATGCAATTGCACCCGGTCGAGCGAAATCCGCACCTTGTAGTACAAAGTCTGCGGCGCTCCCGGCAGCGGGGTGCCGGTGGCGAGCGGCGCCTGCGTGTCGAGCGGATTGAAACTTTCCGGGCTGATCGCACGAACCGTCCCCTCGGCCGTGCCGTAGCGCAGGAACGGCAGGGTATTGAACTTGATCGTGACATGGTCGCCGACCCGCACGAAGCCGGAATCCCCGCCGCCGACATCGGCTTCCACATTCAGCCGGGCGTCCGTGGGCGTTAGCGTCATCAAGGTCGCCCCGGCCTGGAGCACCGAGCCGACCGAAATCGGCGCGATCGACTGCACGATGGCGTCGCGCGGCGCGGTAAGGTCGACCTCCCGCTCGTTCAGCCGCGCTTTGGTCAGAGCCTGCCGGGCCTGCGCCAGGCTGTTGATGGCCTGGACCAGTTGCTGCGAGATCTGCGCTTTCCATTGCGCGTCGAAACTGTCGCGCTGCGCCTGTTGCGAGGCCAGCTCGCGCTCATTTGCCGCCGCCGACGACACGGCGCTGGCAAGCTCCGCCTGCATGTTCACGCGGTCGTCGGTGGCGGAGAGCGTGTCCAGTTTGCTGCCGACCTGCAAATTCTGCAGCTGACGGCGCATTGTTTCGACGTTGCTGGCGATGCCCAGGCGCTGCTGGTAATAGGCGGCCTGGGCCTTGAACCCTTCGATATCGGTGCGCAGTTCGGCGATTTTCGCATCGAAACCCTGGATGGTGAAGTCGTACTGGCCGATCTGCTG
>NZ_DATLPB010000044.1:0-2184 GCF_035535915.1 Acidocella sp. | reverse complement strand
TCGTACCAGTCGATGCCGGCGGCGGCCTCGGCCCAGAACACCTCCGGGCTGCGCTGCCAATGCGCGTAGACGTCGTGATAGCGGCTGGTGCGGGCGTCCATCGCCCCCTCCCTGTTCTTGCTCTTTGCCCCGATTGTGGAACGGCGGGCGGAAGCAAACAAGGCTGACAGGCCCGGCTCAACCTCTCAACTGTCATTGCCGGGCTTGACCCGGCAATCCATGAGGCCGTGCGGCGACGTCAACCTTACGTAAGGCCCCCGCGTCTGGCACCTCTTCATGGATGCCCGGGTCAAGCCCGGGCATGACACGGTGCTGGGGGCGGCGTATTCGCGCAAGCTGCCGAGTCCGCATTTGCTTGCCGCCCCTTATCTTCGCTAACGTCCTCCGAAGGGGGACAACGCGATGGCGAAGACGCCATACGACATCGATCTTGACCGCAATCCGGCCAACTATCAGCCGCTGACGCCGCTCGGTTTTCTCGAGCGCGCGGCCGCCGTCTTTCCCAATCACACGGCGATCATCCACGGAACGCTGCGGCGGAGCTACCGCGAGTTCTATGCACGCGCGCGCCGACTCGCCTCGGCGCTGGCCAAGCGCGGCATCGGGCGCGGCGACACGGTGTCGGCGCTGCTCGCCAATACGCCGGCCACGCTCGAGTGCCATTACGGCGTGCCGATGTGCCAGGGCGTGCTCAATACGCTGAACACGCGGCTCGATGCCGCGATCATCGCTTTCTCGCTCGACCACGCCGACGCCAGGATCGTGATCGTCGACCGCGAATTCTCCAAAGTGATGAAAGAGGCGCTGGCGCTCGCCAGGGTGAAGCCGCTGGTCATCGATTATGACGACAAGGAATTCACCGGCGCGGGCGAGCGGATCGGCACCATCGAATACGAGGAATTCATCGCGCAAGGCGATCCAACCTACGCCTGGAAGATGCCGGACGACGAATGGGATGCGATCACGCTCAACTACACGTCGGGCACGACCGGCGACCCGAAGGGCGTCGTCTACCATCACCGCGGCGCGCACCTGCTCGCCACCGGCAATGTCGTCACCTGCGCGATGGGCAAGCACCCGGTCTATCTGTGGACGCTGCCGATGTTCCACTGCAACGGATGGTGCTTTCCCTGGTCGATCTCCGTCGTCGCCGGCACGCATGTGTGCCTGCGCGCGGTGCGCGCGCCGGCGATGTACGACGCCATTGCCAATCACAAGGTGACGCATCTGTGCGGCGCGCCGATCGTGATGGCGACTTTGCTCAATGCGCCGGCAAACGAGAAGAAGCCCCTGCCCCACGTGGTCGAATTCTTCACGGCCGCGGCGCCGCCGCCGGAAGCCGTGCTGGCGGCGATGAAGGAGGCGGGCTTCAACGTGACGCATCTCTACGGATTGACCGAGTGCTACGGCCCGGCCGTCGTCAACGACTGGCACGACGCGTGGGGCACGTTGCCGCCCGCCGAGCAGGCGATGAAGAAGGCGCGCCAGGGCGTGCGTTACGGCGCGCTCGAGGGCCTCGACGTGCTCGACCCCGACACCATGACGCCGGTTGCGCGCGACGGCGAAACCCTGGGCGAAGTGATGATGCGCGGCAATGTCGTGATGAAGGGCTACCTCAAGAACAAGGCCTCCACCGAGAAGTCTTTTGCCGGCGGCTGGTTTCATACCGGCGACCTCGGCGTGATGCATGCCGACGGCTACATCCAGCTGAAGGATCGCTCGAAGGACATCATCATTTCCGGCGGCGAGAACATCTCCTCGATCGAGGTGGAGGACACGCTGTACAAGCATCCGGCGGTCGCCGCCGCCGCAGTGGTGGCAAAGCCGGACGACAAATGGGGCGAGACGCCCTGCGCCTTCATCGAGCTCAAGCCCGGCACGACAGCCACCACCGACGAGCTCGCGCAGTGGTGCCGCAAGCACCTCGCCTCGTACAAATGCCCGCGCTACGTGGTGTTCGCCGAGATTCCGAAGACCAGCACGGGCAAGATCCAGAAATTCAAGCTGCGCGAGATGGCCAAGGGGGTGTGAGGCCGCCGCTCATTTAGAGCATGGACGCGCAACATACTCGGCGTCATGCGCGGGCTTGGCCCGCGCATCCACGCCTTAACGGCCTTGCACAAGACAAGACGTGGATGCCGGAACAAGTCCGGCCATGACGTCGAGAGGCAGTGCACGTCGGCC
>NZ_DATLPB010000043.1:0-11909 GCF_035535915.1 Acidocella sp. | reverse complement strand
GATACGGGTTGTACCAGCGGAGCTGCAGGAAGGCGATTTTCGTGGGCTGCTCCACTGAACCGCCCGCCGACACGGCGAGCGCGCCGCCCGATATATCCTCCGCCAGCGCCGCCGGCGATGTGATGCTCACATCATATTTCTTGCCCGGGACGGGCGCGAAATTCGGTAACGCGCCCTCGGCCAGCATTTGCACCCCGTTGCCCGAGGCCGGCTTGCCCAGCACGCCATGCAGCACAAACCGGGACGCGGTGAACCAATTGCCACGCGTCGACAAGGTGTAGGTGCCATCCTTGCCCAGCTCGAGTCGGTAATTGCCGGGCGTCGTCGCGTAGAGCACCTGCACCGTATCGGGCCCCGGCGCGAAAGCATCGGTCCGGCCGCCATTCAGGAAGCGCCAGCGCCAATACGTCATCGGCGGCGTATCGGCCGGCGTGACCCGCGCGTTCATCCCGGTTTCCAGCACCACACGCTGCACCAACGCCCCGGCCGTGATCAGCTCGATCTGCGTGTTGACGTCGCTCTGGCTGGCATAGTCCGTCAGGAAATTCAAATTATCGGCATTGCTGGTCGGCTGCGCGGCGCCGGCGTCGCCGAGATACATCGCGCCATGCGCAGTGAATTGCGGCGTCGCCAGAAGCACGTGAATGACGGCAAAAATCGTCGCGCCCACCACGAAAATGCCAATGGTGCCGGCCCGGCGACGCAGCAGGGAGCTGACGTCGCCAAGGTCGATCGTTTCAGACGCATGCGCGAATGTGGTCGCCGGTAGCGTGGTCGCCATCACCGATCTCCTCAGTAGAGTTTACCCGTGGCGAGATATTTAACCGAGACAAACGGATTAAGAATACTGTTGACCGTATTAAGAGACGGTAAAAGCAGGTTCATGATCTGGTTCCAGGACGCAAGCCCGTTCGGCGGCACGAACACGATGTCTCCCGGCTCCAGTTGGAAGGGCATCGCCTGGCCCTTCACGATCTTGGCCGCGTCGACGATGATGAAATGCCCGGTGTTGCCGTTCGAGCGGATGATATGGACTTGCCCGAGCTTGGACGCTGAATAATTTGTCAGGTCCATGTCCGCGACGCTGAGCGCCTGCAGCAACGACAACGAACCGGCCTGGAACGGCACCGCGCCCGGCTTGCCGACCGAGCCGAACACGAACGCATCCTCGGTGGAAGACGGCGGAATCACGATGGTATC
Source organism: Acidocella sp. (assembly GCF_035535915.1). Lineage (GTDB taxonomy): Bacteria > Pseudomonadota > Alphaproteobacteria > Acetobacterales > Acetobacteraceae > Acidocella. The sequence continues at coordinate 10,709 of NZ_DATLPB010000043.1, read as the reverse complement.
GCCGGAATCCAGAACGATATTCTGACTGAGATCGCCGTTGACCAGCAAAGCGTGCAGATCAACCGGCAATTTTTGTGTCCCCTTCGCCACATAGGCCTGATACAAATCGGCATTCGCAAGATTCACGCTGCCCCCGAGCGAGAGCGCGTCCAGCAGGTCCAGCGCATGGCCGGGATACTTCACGCCAGGAGAGCTGAATTCCCCCAACAGATAGTAACGCAGGCTTTGCGGCGCAACGAGCTGCACCGTGACGTTGGGATTGTTGATGTAGGTCGCATACACGCTCTGGATGCGTTGCTGCGCCTGGGTGATGGTCAGCCCGCCCACTTTGACGTTGCCAACCAGCGGCAGCCCCACGGTGCCATCGCTGGTCACCATCACGCCGCCGAGGCCCGACTGCGCGCCGAGAGAGGGCGCCGAGAGTTCGGGATGCAGATAGACCGAGACCGAAATGACATCGCTTGCCCCCAGCACGTAGGGCCGGTTTGTGTTGTACTCACCGGGCTTATGCGACGGCGGCATCGGAATGGTTTGCGTCATGGTCGAGACGACCGCGCTCGGGACGGTCGCCGTCACCGACGGAACATCGTGCGACTGCATCGGCCCTTCGGCGCAGGCGGAAAGCGCCATGCAGAGCAAAACAACCAATGGTTGTTTTTTGTACCGGTTGATTAACGGTATCAAAGGCCCCAGGTCCGTCGTCCCAGAACGAATGTGATCCATGATGTTGCCTCGGTCTGTTATTTCTTTTTGGTGGTATCGCAGATTTTGCCGTTTAAATAAAGAAGTTCTTTCGCATTTCTGCGCTGGGTCTTGATAGACATATGGAAAATCTTATTAATAAGAAAAAATACGCAACCTGCACACGATTTTTTGATCACATTGCTGCTGTCCGAGAACTCTGATAGGCGATCGAAACGACCTTTGATACCGATTTTTTTGTTTTCATTCGTCGCGGCCGCGCTTACAGATTTTCTTATTTCACGCCCCACCGATGTCGCCAGGGCGCCCATCGCTTTCTCTGCCGGCGCCATCTGCCCGGAAAGGTTGACCAGCCTGGAACCGCTCTACATAAATGGCCGCTTCGCCACTCAGAACCTGTCCGGCGTCCAACGGTTCGCCCAGGAGATCACCGCTTCCTTGCTGCGCATCACCCCGAACACACAGCTTCTGGTGCCCGCAGGCGGCGCCGCTTTGCATCGCGGCGCCCGGGAGACCGGACATCGGCAAGGCCAGGCCTGGGAGCAGCGGGACTTGCCTCGTGCCGCGCGCGACGGTTTCCTCGTCAATCTCGGCAACACCGCGCCTTTGTTCGGCCGCCGGCAGCTGGTCGTGATCCATGACGCGGGCGTGTTCAGCACGCCCGAGGCCTATTCCTGGAAATTCCGCGCCTGGTATAAATTCATGCAGGCGTGGCTGGTCCGGCGAAAGGTTCCTATTGTTGCCGTTTCGGAATTTTCGCGTCAGGAGATCATCCGCCACCTGCATGTGCCGCCGGCGCAAGTCTCGGTGATGACCGAAGGTGCCGATCACGTGCGGCGCATCGCGCCCGACCCCGGCATCTTGCAAAAGCACGGTTTGCGGCAGGGCGACTTCGTTCTGGCGGTCGGAACGCTTTCGGCGCACAAGAATCTCGCGGCGCTTGATGTGCTGGCCCAGCGGCTGGCGGCGCGCAATATCCCCCTCGTCATCGCCGGCAGCCTCGGGGGCAGCGTGTTTCAGGCCGGCGGCGCGGCCGGCTTGCCGCAACCGGCCTCTTATATCGGCCGCGTGACGGATGAAGAGCTCAAAGCCCTGTATGAGCATGCCGGGTGCTTCGTGTTTCCCTCGCGCTACGAGGGGTTCGGCTTGCCCGCGGTCGAAGCGATGGCCTGCGCCTGTCCGGTGGTCGCGGCCGATATCCCGGCGCTACGTGAGACCTGCGGGGCGGCGGCGCACTATGCCGACCCCGGCCGGCCTGAGACGATCGCCGCCCGGGTGCTGGACGTTCTCGACGATCCGGCATTGCATGCCCGGCTCCGCCAGGCGGGTTCCACCCATACGCAAACCATGACCTGGGACCGTGCCGCCGCGATGCTCATCGCCATCATCACCCGCCACCGGCATCCCACCCCATGAGGGTCGCCATTGTTCACGAATGGCTGGAGCATTATGCCGGCTCCGAACGGGTGTTGGCGCAGCTTCTGCAATGCTATCCCGAAGCCGACATTTTCGCCGTGGTGGATTTTCTCCCCGCCGAGGAGCGCGGCTTTCTCGACGGGCGCAAGGTGACGACCAGCTTCATCCAGAAACTCCCCTGGGCGAGTACAAAGTTTCGTAACTACCTGCAGTTGATGCCGCTGGCCGTCGAACAATTCGACCTTGCCGGCTACGATCTGGTGCTGTCCAGCCACCATGCGGTGGCGAAGGGCGTGATCACCGGGCCCGATCAGGTGCATCTCAGCTACGTGCATTCGCCCATGCGCTACGCCTGGGATCTGCAAATGCAGTATCTGCGTGAAAGCAACCTCGAGCGCGGCATGAAAAGCCTGTATGTGCGCTGGCTGCTGCACCAGCTGCGAATATGGGACGTGAGTACCGCCAATGGTGTGGATTTGTTCGTGGCCAATTCCCGCTACATCGCCCGCCGCATCCGGAAGACCTATCATCGCGAGGCGCTCGTCGTCGCGCCGCCGGTGGCGGTGCATAATTTTGTCCAGGGCCATGAGCCACGTGAGGGCTTTCTCGTGGCCTCGCGCTTCGCACCCTATAAACGGGTGGAACTGATCGTCGAAGCCTTCCGCCGTATGCCGCAGCACCGGCTCACCGTGCTGGGCTCCGGCCCCGGGCAGGCGCTGATCGCGCAGACCGCCCAGAACGCCCCCAACATCACGCTGCGGCCGCCGGCGGCGCAGGATGAACTGGTCCGGCTAATGCAGGGAGCCCGCGCCATGCTGTTCGCCGCCGAGGAGGATTTCGGCATCACCACCGTCGAAGCGCAGGCCTGCGGCACCCCGGTGATCGCCTTTGGCCGCGGCGGCGCGCGGGATATCATTCGCCCCGACGCACAGCCGCCCACCGGCATTCTGTTCGACGCCCAAACGCCGGAGGCGATCATCGAGGCGCTCGCCCGTTTCGAAGCCATCGAAAGCCGGATATCCCCGGCCGCCTGCCGGGAGAATGCGTTGCGCTTCTCCGAAGAACGCTTCCGGCACGCGATGCAGCAGGTGGTCGGCGACGCGCTCACCAGCCATCACCGCGGCCCGCCTTTCAAGTAGGTAGAAAGAAAGAAGCCGCTTTTTGAAAAAAGCGGCGCAAAAACTTTTTCGAAACTGGGCCCGTGGCGTTGAAACGGTACCGGCCCAAATGAACAAAGTTTTTTTGCTACTTTTTGTTCACAAAAAGTAGCCTTCCTTCCTTGTCTTCCTTACCGCAGCGACAAAATGGCCGTCGGGTCGGATTTGCCGGATAAAATATGCCAGAGTCCGAGCCAGTTGCCGCGCGCGCGCCCCAGCCGGTCGATGAAAGGTTCCGGCTTCAGGGCGCGAACATGGTTGGCGGCAAGGTTCCGCGCCATCAGCAGCGCGGCCTTTTTCGGCCGCATCGTCCCCTTGCGCACGAGATAAGCGGGATTGACCATTTGCGAGAAACCCAAAGCGAGCCCGGGGCTGCGGCCCTTGCTCACGCCGCGATGCACGCCGGCAAAGGCGTTGGTCTTCACCACGCGGCCTTTGCGCAGCAACTGCCCGGCGAAATCGACATCCTCCTGCCAGGCATAGAGCGGCAATTTCTCGTCGAAACGCAGGTCCCGCACCGCTGAAGTGCGAAACGCCATGTTGCAGCCGTAGAGCTCATCCACCGGCCTGACGGAATAAACCGCCCCGGCCGCCCCGCGCTGCGCGTTCGCGACCGCCAGCGCGGCATCGTAAGGAATGCCGCCCTGCTTCACGCCATCCTGCAACACCAGCCCCGTCGCCCCGACAATGTCGGGGTATTTGGCGAACAGCCGGGTCACGCCTTCGAGCGCGGTCGGGGTCGGCAAAAAATCGTCATCGTAGAATATCACCACATCGGCGGCGTCTTGAAGCGCATCCAAGCCCCGGTTGCGCTGCGCCGTCAGCCCTTTGCGCCCCATGATGACCTGCACAAGCGGGTCCACCGCGCCGGGCAAATCCTCCTGCCGTTCGACCGACAGGATGATTTTGGCCGGCCGCAAAGTTTGCCGATTCAACTGCGCGAGGAGTTGGCCGATCTCCTCACCCCGATTGACCGATGCCACTATGACCGCGACGTTCACTGCTCTTTTTCCAGAACGGTTTCTTTTCAAAATCATGGCACCGATTCAGCGGCACGTCTGCCGAATCGCTACGCGCGCCTCGGAGGATTGTACAATAATTTAGACAACTCGTCAGATCATCGCACCACGGAATCGCGCCTCTCACGCGGCGTGAATTTCTCCGTGCCTAACGCGTATGGCTACCGCTGATTGAAAATCCCGGCCACCATGCCGCCTTGCTTTGCCACAAGCAAGGCGAAATGGTTTTTGGGGTATCAGATCTTCGTGAAGCCAAACGCATTTCCGTTAAATTTGATCAAAACCATTTGAATTCCCGGCGTTCGTTAGCCGAACCATACGTGCATCCGCCCCGAAAAACACCAAGATTTAATTTCAATGACAGAATAATTCCACAGTCCTCCGCACGCCGCCTGGAGCCGGCGGAACCTAACCAGGCCCGTGATCGTGGGCGGCATCGGGGTGCGCTAGATCATGCAATTTGAACGCCGTTATCAGATCGGCAATCTGCGCGCGTGACAATAAACGCGGATTCATGTTGCGCAGCAACAAATACAGTTTCGCCGTTTCCTCCAGTTCCTCGGTCGCGAACACCGCGGCTTCCAGCGAGTCGCCCGCGACCACCGGGCCGTGATTGGCCAGCAGCACCGCGGCATGGCGCCCGGCCAGACCACGGATCGCGTCGGCGACCGCAGGATCGCCCGGGCGATAATACGGCACCAAAGCGGCGTTGCCGACGCGCATCAGGTAATAGGCGGTGAGCGGCGGCAGCACCGCTTCGGGGTCGATGTCCGGCAGCATCGACACCGCGACCGAATGGGTGGAATGCAGATGCACCACAGCCCGCGCGGCGCCACGTGTTTCATACAACGCGCTGTGCAGCGGGATCTCCTTGGTCGGCTTGTCACCGCTGATCAGCCGTCCCGCCGCGTCGAGCCGCGACAGCCGCGCAGGATCAAGAAAACCGAGCGAGGCGTTGGTCGGCGTCACCAGCCAGCCGCCATCATCCAGCCTGAGGCTGATATTGCCCGACGAACCCGGCGTCAGCCCACGCTCGAACAGCGAGCGTCCATAGCGGCAGATGCTCTCACGCAACGCAAACTCTTCCTGCAGATCCGCCACGGATGATCCTTTCCGTTATGCCCTCACCTTGCCGGCATGATAGGCCTGATATAATTTCAATGACAATGCGTTCGATCGGCTTGGTTTTCCGGAACGCGCTCGAGGGTTCCGGCTGGTGATCCCGCTTGCGCCATGGAAACCGGCCGCCGATTATAATTTTGCAACGGAGACGTCTACGTGCTGCAATTTTCTGCCAACCTTTCCTTCATGTTCAATGAATGGAGTTTCCTCGACCGGTTTGCCGCGGCAGCTGATGCCGGCTTCACTTCGGTCGAATATCTCTTCCCCTATGAATTCACGCCGGATGCGATCGCGACGGCGCTGCAGAAAAACCGGCTGACGCAGGCGCTGTTCAATTTGTATCCAGGCGATTTCGCCGGCGGCGATCGGGGCCTCGCCGCCCTGCCGGCGCGGGAGAAAGACCTTACCGCCTCGATCGCCCAGGCGCTCACTTACGCCGAAGCGACCGGCGTCAAGCGCCTGCATCTGATGGCCGGCCTGGCCGATGCGCAGGATCCGGCAGCCATGAGCCATTACCGTCATTCCGTGCGCCGCGTGGCCGAAGCGCTGGCGGCGCGGCACCTCGATCTCGTGCTCGAGCCCATCAATAACCGTGACATTCCCGGCTATTTCCTCAACAATGTCGATGTCGCCGCGGCCCTGATCGCCGAGGCCGGGCTGCCCAACCTGAAGCTGCAATTCGATATTTATCACTGCCAGATCATCCATGGCGACGTGACGATGCGGCTGCGCAAATATCTCGGCATCACCGGCCATGTGCAGATCGCCAGCGTGCCGTCGCGCCACGAGCCGGACGATGAGGAACTGAATTACCCGTTCCTGTTCGCGGAATTGGAGCGGCTCGGCTATGCCGGCTTCATCGGCTGCGAATATCGGCCGCGCGGCAAGACGCTGGACGGTCTCGCCTGGTTCCAGCCCTACGCCGGAACACGCGCGTGAGCCTGGTCCTCGGCGCCGTCGCCGACGACTATACCGGCGCGTCCGATCTCGCCAACACGCTGGCCCAGGCCGGTCTGCGCACCGTGCAGACCATCGGCGTGCCGGATGCCGGTTTGCCCCTGACCGACATTGACGCGGTGGTGGTGGCGCTGAAAAGCCGCTCCATCGCCGCGGATGAGGCGGTGGCGCTTTCGCGCCATGCCGCGGCCTGGTTGCGCGACCAGGGCGCGCGGCACGTGATGTTCAAAGTGTGCTCGACCTTCGATTCCACCGATGCCGGCAATATCGGCCCGGTGATGGACGCGTTGCGCGAGGATTTTCATGCCGCCTCGGTGCTCGTCACGCCCGCATTCCCCGGCACCGGGCGCACTGTGTTCATGGGCCATCTGTTCGTCGGCGAGGTGCCGCTGAATGAGAGCCCACTCAAGGACCATCCGCTGAACCCGATGCATGATGCGAATCTCGTTCGTGTGCTGGCGCGGCAAAGTCGCCATCCGGTCGGACTCATCCCCTTCCCGATCGTCGAGCAGGGCGGTTACGCGATTCATAAAGCGATGGAGGCGCTCCGCGCCGATGGCAAAAGGGCGGCCATCGTCGATGCCGTGGCGGGCCGGAATTTGCAGGCGATCGGCGAGGCGGCGTTGCTGAACCCGGTTTCCGTCGGCGCCTCCGGCCTCGGCCTCGGCCTGGCCCGCGCGTTGATCGCGGGCCGCCAGTTGGCACCGCGGATGGACGAGGAGGAAGCGGCGCCTTCCGTGGGCGGCAAGGCCGCTATGCTGGCCGGCAGTTGCTCGCAGGCGACACTCGCGCAGATCGCCGCCATCGAGGCCGACATTCCGGTGTTGCGCCTGGATATCGGGCGGATCCTGGCGGGTGCCCCGGTGGCCCAGGAGGCCCTCGACTGGGCCGATTCCCGGTTGGCCGACGGGCCGGTGCTGATCGCCAGCAGCGCCCCGCCGCACGCCGTGGCGGAATTTCAGAAGCAGCATGGGCGCGAACAGGCCGGCAGCCGGATCGAGCACTGCCTGGCGGAAATCGGCGCCGGGCTGGTCGCGCGCGACGTGCGCCGGCTGATCGTCGCCGGCGGCGAGACCTCGGGCGCGGTCGTCGACCGCCTCGGCATCCGCGCCTTCTCCGTGGGGCCGGAAATCGCCCCCGGCGTGCCGGTGCTGCGCACCGTCAGTGAAGACACCGCCATGCTGCTCGCCCTGAAATCCGGCAATTTCGGCGGCCAGGATTTCTTCCGCCGCGCGCTCGAAATGATGACGTGAAGAAAGATGTAGGAAGGAAGCGCTACTTTTTGTGAACAAAAAGTAGCAAAAAAACTTTTTTGACTTTAGGCCGTGCTGGCTTCACCGCCATTGACCCAGCACAACAAAAATTTTTGCGCCGCTTTTTTTTAAAAAGCGGCCTCTTTCTCCAACTCTCCAACCAAGGTCCTTTCCCATGCATGTTCTGATCATTGGCGCTGCCGGCATGATTGGCCGCAAACTGACCGCGGCGATCGTGAAGGATGGCGGTCTCGACGGCCGGCCGGTCGACCGGCTGACGCTGCTCGACGTCATCGCCCCGGCGCGGCCGGAGGGTTTTGCCGGCCAGGTGGATGCCTTCGCCGCCAACATCGCCGATCCCGCCACCGCCGAACGCGCCGTCGCCGCGCGGCCGGAGGTGATTTTCCACCTCGCGGCGATCGTCTCCGGCGATGCGGAAGCCAATCTGGAAAAGGGCTACACGGTAAATCTCGACGGCACGCGCCTGCTGTTCGACGCGGTGCGACGGGAGCATGAACGTTCCGGCTATTGTCCGCGTGTCGTCTTCACCTCCTCGATCGCGGTGTATGGCGCGCCGCTGCCGGATGTCATCGATGACGACTTCGCGTTAACGCCGCTCACCAGTTACGGCGCCCAGAAGGCGATGGGCGAATTGATGCTCGCCGACTATTCCCGCAAGGGCATCATGGACGGCATCGGCCTGCGCCTGCCGACCATCTGCGTGCGCCCGGGCAAGCCGAATCTCGCCGCCTCCGGCTTCTTCTCCGGCATCATCCGTGAGCCGCTCGCCGGGCTGGAGGCGGTGTTGCCGGTCGCCGATACGGTGCGCCACTGGTTCGCGAGCCCGCGCGCCGCGGTGGGATTCCTGCGCCATGCGGCCAAGATCGACCTCGCCCCGCTCGGCGCGCGCCGCAATATCATGCTGCCCGGCCTGTCGGTCACGGTCGCCGAGGAGATCGAGGCGCTGCGCCGCATCGCCGGCGACAAGGCGGTGAGCCTGATCCGCCGCCAGCCGAACGAGACCATCGCCACCATCATCAGCGGCTGGGCCAAGGCTTTCGCGCCCCGCCGCGCCGAGGCACTGGGCTTCGTCGCCGACCGATCCTTCGACGAGATCGTCCGGATCTATATCGAAGACGACATGCCGAAAGCCTGAAACCGCTCGGGGCGCGGCCGGCAAGGGCCGCGCCCTCTGCCGCGCCACACTAAATCAGACAGCACATATGTCTGGTTTGCATTGGCAGCGCGGCCCGTTCCAGCGCTAATGACGGTTTGTAAAGACCGGGATTTGCCGCCTTTCATGGATACTCTTCGCAACGCCGCCCCGCGCGCCGCGTCATCGTCGAACGTCACCGGGCAGATCCTGTCCACGGTGGTGTTCAACCTGGTCGGCTATTTCCTCATCGGCCTGCCGCTGGCGGTGTTTCCCGGCGTCGTTCACGGCCAGCTCGGGTTCAGCGCCACCCTGGCCGGCTTCCTGATCAGCCTGCAATATGTCGCGACCTTCGCAACGCGCTCGACCGTGGGGCGGATCACCGACACCTTGGGTCCCAAATGGGCGGTGCTCGGCGGGCTGGCCAGCGGCGTGGCGAGCGGGCTGTGCATTCTCGAGGCCGCTACCCAGAGCGGCGCCACCTCCATCCTGGTCTGGTTGTGCCTGAGCCGCCTGTTCCTCGGCGGCGCGGAAAGCGGGATCAGCACCGGCTGCGTCACCTGGGGCATCGGCCGGGTCGGCGCCACCTATACCGCCGAAGTGATCTCCTGGAACGGCGTCGCCTCCTATGGCGGCATCGCCACCGGCGCGCCCATCGGCGTCCTGCTCAGCCATATGCACGGGCTGGCCGCGATTGGCCTGGTTACTTTTGTTCTGCCGCTGCTCGCCCTGGTTCTGTGCGTGTTCAGAAGGCCCGTGCCGGTGGTGCGCGGCACGCGCATCGCCTTGCACACGGTGTTCAGCCGCATGCTGCCCTTCGGCACCGGACTGGCGCTGGGCTCGCTCGGCTTTGCCACCATCGTTGCCTTCATCACCCTCTATTTCTCCAACCACCATTGGCAGGGCGCCGCCTATGCGCTCAGCGCGTTTGGCGTGGCCTTCGCCTTGGTGCGGGTTTTCTTCTCCGGCACGATCCGCAAATTCGGCGGTTATCGCTGCAGCCTCGTCTCCTTCGCCGTCGAATTTTGCGGTCTGTGCCTGATCTGGCTGGCAACGGCGCCTTGGATGGCGATCATCGGAGCGATGCTGACCGGATTCGGCCTGTCCCTGATCTTCCCCGCCCTGGCGGTGGAGGCGCTGAAGACCGTGACGGTCTCCAACCGCGGCGCCGCGATCGCCATCTATACCATGTTTTTCGACGTCGCCCTCGGTGCGACCGGCCCGCTCGCCGGGCTCGTGATCGGGCGTTACGGCTATCCCTCCGTCTACCTGCTGGCGGCGCTGGCGGTGGCTTGCGCCCAGGCGTTGACCTGGCGGCTTGCGGCCCTGGCGAAGACAAGGCGCATGCCGCTGCCCCTCGACAGCTCCGCACCCGTAGAGAGCGCACCGCCGGCGGTGCAGGCTCGGACTTGAGGTATGGGCAACGCTGGCGACAACGCCCAAGGCCCGGCATAATGAAAGTTTTTGCGCCGCTTTTTTCAAAAAGCGGCCACTTTCTTGAGGTCTTTTTTGTCTGACCCCCTGCCGTTTTCCGCCGCCGCCCTCGCCGCTGCCGAGCCTTTGTTCGGCATCTGCTACACCGAGGCTGAGCGCCAGCTGATGCTGGACAATCTTGCCGAGCAGATCGCCCGGGCGCAGCAGCGCCGCGCGGTCGCCCTGCCCTCCGCCCTCGGCCCGGCCACGCGCTTCGATCCCAGGCTGCCGGGGTTTCGCGCGCCATCGGCCGGGCCGTTCCAGATCACCCCAGCCACGGATCCGCTGCCGGACCATGACGAGGACATCGCCTTCGCGCCGCTTGCCGCGCTGCAAGCCTGGATCCGCGGCGGCGACCTGACCGCCGCGCGGCTGACCGACATCTATCTCGCGCGCATCGCCCGGCTGAACCCTGTTTTGTTCTGCTTTTCGGTCGTCACCGCCGAAGCGGCGCGGC
>NZ_DATLPB010000042.1:0-123058 GCF_035535915.1 Acidocella sp. | reverse complement strand
CTGCTCTGGCTGGCGCGCGGCAAATCCAACCGCGATATCGGGCAGATCCTCGAGGTGAGCCACCGCACCGTGAACAAGCATCTGGAGCAGATCTACCCCAAGCTCGGCGTGGAGGGGCGCACGGCCGCCGTGGCGCTGGCGGTCCGCGCGTTGGAGGATCGATAGTCAGGAAGCGAGGGGAGGGAAGAAAGCGCTTCTTTTTGTGAACAAAAAGAAGCAAAAAACTTTATGAATCTGGTCCAGGGGCTTTGTCGGCGGCAACGCCCATGCCCTCCGGGACTATTCCAACGGTGCTACGCACCGCCGGAACCTTCAGCCCCTCCGCCCAGCATAAATAAAAGTTTTTGCGCCGCTTTTTTCAAAAAGCGGAAACTTCCTTCTCGAAGCCGGGGTGAGAGGCGGCGTTCAATTTTACTTGATGCGTGCTCTGCCTGGGTGAACCCTGATCATATCTGTCTGGAACGTTCAAACTATAAGGGTACGAACATGGAACAAACCGCCTCATCCCCGAGACCGGTCAAGATACCGGGCCCCGACCATCCCATTACCATCGAGCGCGATTCGAACCGGGTCGTTGTCTCCGTGGCGGGGCGCGTCATCGCGGATACGCACGACGCCTTGATCCTCACGGAGGCACAGTACCCGCCCGTGCGCTACATTCCCCGAAAGGACGTGGACATGACGCTCCTCACGCGCACGGAGCACACGACCTATTGCCCCTATAAAGGGGACTGCGCCTATTTCAGCATCCCGCTCGGCGGTGAGCGCGCCAGCAACGCCGTCTGGACCTATGAGACACCCTACGCCGCCGTCGAAGCGATCCGGGGTCATCTCGCTTTTTATCCGGATCGCGTCGATGCGATCGAAGACCGGTCCAAACATTAGCGGCGGACCCGGTGCGCCGGCCGCCGCTGTGCCGCGGCGGCCGCGAAGCTCTACCCAGCGCCTCATCCGACGAACCGCCATCGTCGATCAGGGGGGCTCCAAGGCCGCCGGCTGGCGTCCATCCACTGGCCAAAATCGAGGGCGCAAGCGAGACGTCGGGCGATATTTCATCGTTTGCCTGAATTTAAGTCCGGCTCTGCACAAAATTAGAATGAATCAGTCTCATCCGGCATAAAAGTGAATTGAACCGCCTTCCCTCCGATCCGGGTTATGCCGCAATCTATCGGAAGTGGCATTCGGACCTTGGCATGGTCTGAAATAACGATCGGGACTGACATGCATTTTGACTGGACTTATTTTTGGGCGCAGCTGATCACGCCCAGCGGCGCCTTCCTCGACGGGCTCGCGCTGACGGTGATCATGAGTGTCACCGCGCAGATGCTGGGCTTTGTCTTCGGGCTGATTCTCGCCTTCGGCCGGCTGTCGCCCAACAAATTTTTCAACGGCGCCGCCGCCACTTATATCTGGGTCGTTCGCGGCACGCCGTTGCTGGTGCAGATCGTGTTCATCTATAGCGGCCTGGCGGCGGCCGGGATTCTCAATTTCCACGATATTACCTTCGGCGGCATCACCATTCCCGGCAATCTGCAGGCCGGTATTTTGGCCCTCGCGGTGAACGAGAGCGCGTATATGGCGGAGATTTACCGTGCGGGCATTACCGCCGTGGATCGCGGCCAGTTCGAGGCGGCGAAGGCGCTGGGCATGCCGCCCGGCATGATGATGCGCCATGTCGTGTTGCCCCAGGCGTTCCGCATCATCCTGCTGCCGATCGGCAATCAGTTTAACATCATGTTGAAGAATACGACGTTGGTCAGCGTGATCGGTGTCTCCGAGATGCTGCTGGTCACCGAGACGATCAACTCGGCAACTTTCCGCACGTTCGAGCTTTATTCCGTGCTGGCCATTTATTTTCTGCTGCTCACCAGTGTCTGGAACCTGTTCATGGGCTGGGCGGAGCGGCGTTTCGCGCTCGGCCGGCCGGCCGCGAAAGCCATGAGCATGACCCTGGAGGCGGCCGAATGAGTGATTTGTTGATCGAAGCGACAGGCGTGGAAAAATGGTTCGGCACGGCCAAGGTGCTGGACCAGGTGGATTTCGCCGTGCGCCGGGGCGAGGTCGTCGTGCTGATCGGACCTTCGGGCTCGGGCAAGACCACGTTGTTGCGTTGCATTAACCATCTTGAGACCATTCAGAACGGCCGGATCGCCGTGAACGGCGCGTTGATCGGCTACCGGCAGCTCAATGGCAAGCTGGTGCCGGACGCGGAGCGCAACATCGCCATCCAGCGGCGCGATATCGGCATGGTGTTCCAGCGCTTCAACCTGTTTCAGAACATGAATGTCCTGCAGAATATCAGCCTGGCGCCGCAGCTTCTGCGCGGCACCAAGAAAGCCGATGCCGAGGCGCAAGCGCGCGCGTTGCTGGCGCGGGTGGGATTGCCGGGCAAGGCCGATTCCATGCCCTCCGAGCTTTCCGGCGGGCAGCAGCAGCGTGTCGCGATCGCGCGGGCCTTGGCCATGCAGCCGGCGGTTCTGCTGTTCGACGAACCGACCTCGGCGCTGGACCCGGAAATGGTGGGGGAGGTGCTGGCCGTGATGCGCGAGTTGGCGCAATCGGGAATGACCATGGTGGTGGTCACCCACGAGATGGGTTTCGCGCGGCAGGTCGCCGACCGTGTGGTGGTGATGGCGGAGGGAAAAATCATCGAGGAAGGCGCGCCGGAGACGGTTTTCACCGCCCCGGAACATCCCAAGACCCGCGCTTTGCTCAGCGCCGTGCGGCACTGAGTTTAGGATCGCCTCCCGACTGCCTTCGTCGCCATGACGCTTCATCTGTTTGCTTGCACCGCCGGGTGCAAGCAAACAGACCGGAAGGAGGAACGCTATTTCGGTAGCGTGTCGGCGGTAAGATTCCATTTTTTCAGGAGTCCCGCCATGCTGCCGTCCTTCAGCATGCCGTCCAGGGCGGTCGTGATGGCGGCCTGCAATACGGGGTCGTTCTTGCGCAGGCCGACACCGATGGGGATTTTGTAGAACGGCGCGATGGCGACCTCGAACTGACCGGGCTGCAGGTTGCTGTAATACACGGCGGTTTCGTATTGCACGGTGAACGCCTGGACCTGGCCGAACTGCAATTGCTGCAGCGCTGCCGAATTGTCGGGGAAATCGATCACATCGATGGGCGGCTTGCCGGCTTTTTTCAGGGCCTGGTTGGCTTCGTCCAGCAACATGTTGGTGGCGGATCCGGTCACCGCGGCCACTTTCCGGCCGGAGAGTTCGGTCAGGCTGTTGAGCTTGGGCGCGCCGGCTTTCAGCAGCACGCTCTGCGAGACATACATATAGGGCAGTTCATTGATCACCTTGAGGCGCTCGGCCTGGATGTACAGCGCGGAGACGATGGCATCGCAATGTCCGGAGACGAGATCCGGGATGATGCTCGCGAACGCCACATTGTCCCACTTGGCCGTCACGCCGAGATGCTGCGCCAGCATGTTGCCGAAATCGACGTCCACACCCGCCGGCTTTAAGCCGTTGTCAATATAAATCACCGGCGGCAGCGTCATGGCGGCGCAAAAGGTGATGGTCTTGCTGGCGGCCATCGCGGGCGGCAAGGCGGGCGTGGCGGCGGCCGCACCGGCGGCCAGGCCAAAAAACATCGCCGCGCCGAGGCTGCCGGTTGTCAGCAGGCCAGCGCGAAGTCTCGTTCGTATCATGACAATTCCATTGCTAAGTCAAACCGGGAAACTCCGGCTCATCTGCTGAACCAAGCAATTGTGAGGCCAAAACGCGGCGGGCGGCGGCGCCGCCCTCCCGCCGGGCTGGCCCGTACGTTTCGGAAATGATCGGCCTGGCGTCTTTGTGTTCATCGCGTCTTTCAGCAGGGCGGCCATTCAAGCCCGTTATTAAGGCACGCAATGCGCATGTCCGGTCTAATTTTTAATCATGTGATTCGTGGCGCAGAAAAATATGCCAGATGACGTGCGCAATCATGCAACCGGGAGCGCGAATGGGCATCCTAGTCTGCGGTTGGATTTGAAGCTTGCAACCAGCAGAGAGATACGGTCATGCCCCTCATCAAACGTCGTTCCTTGCTTGCCGGTGCGGCCGCGGCGCTCGCGGCCCCGGCCATCGTCCGTCCGGCCTGGGCGGCCGATACGGTGAAAGTCGGCTGTCTGTTCTCCTCCTCCGGCACGATGGCCAATCTTGAAGGGCGGCTGAATTACATTACGCAGATGGCGGCGGACGAGATCAACGCCAGCGGCGGCGTGCTCGGCCGGCAGATCGAGGTGGTGACCACCAACCCGAATTCGGACTGGCCGACCTACGCGCAGCTCGGCCGGCAGCTGTTGCAGGAGCAGAAGGTGGCGGCTTTGTTCGGCTGCTGGACCTCGGTTGCGCGTAAATCCGTGTTGCCGGTCGTCGAGCAGAATGACGGCCTGCTGTTCTACCCGCTCCATTTCGAGGGCGATGAGAATTCCAAGAATATCGTGTACCTGAACTCGCCGCCGGCCAGCTCCGTGCTGCCCGCCGTGGATTATCTGATGAGCGGCGACGGCGTCAGCGCCAAGCGCTTCTTCATGCTCGGCACGGATTATGTGTGGCCGCGCACGATCAACAAGATTCTCAAAGGCTATTGGAAGAGCAAGGGGATTCCGGAAAGCGCCTGGCAGGAGCAATATGTTCCGTTCGGCTTCAGCAATTTCCAGAGCATGGTCAACCAGATTCGCAGCTTCGCCAGCCAGGGCGGCGGCCAGCCGATCGTCGTGCTCACCGTGGTCGGCAGCTCGATCGCCGACTTCCTGCGCGAATACAGCAACCAGGGCATCCAGCCCACCGACCTGCCGGTGCTCGGCCTCGACATGGTGGAAGCTGACCTGGAAGGCCTCAACACCGCGTCGCTGGTCGGCAATCTGAATTGCTGGGCCTATCTGCAGAACGCCCCCGGGCCGCGCAACCAGAAATTCCTCGCCGACTGGGCGGCTTATGTGCAGAAATCCGGCGCCCCCTACAGCCCGCACGTCGCCATCGACCCGATGGTCTCGACTTATGACGGCGTGCATATCTGGGCGAACGCCGCCAAAAAGGCGGGCAGCTTCGACGTGCCGGAAGTACGGGCCGCCTTCGCCGGGCTGCAATTCCCGGACCCGTCCGGCTACACGCTGAAAATGACCGCCGCGAACAATTACGTATCCCGCGGCGTGTTCATCGGTTCGATCAACGCCAATCAGGGCTTTGACGTGCTGTGGCAGTCGAAAGGTACGCCGACGCCGGTGCCTTACAGCCCGTACGGCTGACGCAATGCGCTTTGGGTTGAAAACAGGCGCCGCCCTCGTGGCGGCGCTGATCTGCCTGGTGCTGGGACCGGTGCGCGCCGAGGCGGCGCCGGACCGCGCCGCTATTGTCAACGGGCTGTGCCAAGGCGGGCCGGGCCTCTCGCAGGCCGCTGACCAGTTGTTGACGGGTCTGCCCGGCGCTACGCCGGATGATCTGGCCTGGGCGAACCGCGTGGTCGGCGCCTTCGCGCACCGCCAGTTGCTTTGCAGCGGTGACGGTCGGGGTTATCTGGCCAGCGGCGCCGCCGGCCTTGATGCCGCAACACTCGCCCCCGTTGCCCTTCCGGCCGACGCTACGGCGCCGTTCCCCAGCCTGCGCGCGCGCATCGTGCTGGAGCGTATGGAAGCCGCGCTGGCGCTGGTCTCTCCGGTAGCGCCTTCCGCCACGCTCGCAGCCATCGGCACGTTGCAACAACATAATGACAGCGTGCCGCCGGCGCTGGTGAGCATGGCCATCGCGCGGTCGCACGATGCGCAGGTCACCAAAGCCTTGCGCCGCTTCGGCGTGCTGCAGGGGCTGCACGCGCCGGACACGGCGCAGCGCATTGCCGCCATTCACGATCTCTCCCGCGATACCACCAGCGACGCGCTGGGCCAGCTGCGCAGCCTGCGCACCGACCCCGGCTACGCGGCCGACCCGGCGGTGGCCGCCGCGCTCGATCAAGGCATCGCCCATGTGCAGACATGGGTGCATGTCGGCAATGTCCTGGCGCTGCTCTATAACGGTCTCAGCGCCGGCAGCATTTTGTTCATGTCGGCGATCGGCCTGGCGGTGATTTTCGGCCTGATGGGCGTGATCAATCTGGCGCAGGGCGAGCTGATCATGATCGGCGCCTACACGGCCTATTGCGTGCAGCAGGTCGTCCGCGCGGTCGCCCCCGCTTACATTTCGCTCTACCCGATCCTGGCGATTCCCGTGGTGTTTCTCGTCACCGCCGCCATCGGCATCATCATCGAGGCGACGGTGATCCGGCATTTATATCGTCGTCCGCTGATGACGCTGCTCGCCACCTGGGGCATCAGCCTGCTGCTGATCAATCTCGTGCGCGTCGGCTTCGGCCCGCAGAATCTGGAGTTCATCACCC
This sequence comes from Acidocella sp., assembly GCF_035535915.1. Classification (GTDB taxonomy): domain Bacteria; phylum Pseudomonadota; class Alphaproteobacteria; order Acetobacterales; family Acetobacteraceae; genus Acidocella. The sequence continues at coordinate 116,695 of NZ_DATLPB010000042.1, read as the reverse complement.
CGTCTTATTTGACCGGCGGCGTGTCGGTGGTGGGCGATTTCTTCGTCACCTGGAACCATCTGGCGGCGATCATTTTCGCGGTGCTGGCCTTCCTGGGCACGCTGGCGCTGCTGCGTCTCACCAGCCTCGGCCTGTTCATTCGCGGCGTCACGCAGAATCGCGACATGGCGGGGTGCATCGGCGTCTCGGCGCGGCGGATCGACATGCTGGCCTTCGGCTTCGGCGCCGGCCTGGCGGGGCTCGCCGGCCTTGCCGTGGCGCCGATCTACAACGTCAACCCCTCGATGGGCGCGGACTTCATCATCGACAGTTTCATGGTGGTGGTGCTGGGCGGCGTCGGCAGCCTGGTCGGCACGGCGATCGCCGCGTTCGGCATCGGTCTGGTCAATGTCGGCATCGAGCCGTTCTACGGCGCGGTGGCGGCCAAGGTGATCGCGCTGCTGCTGATCATCGCCATCATTCAATGGCGGCCTGAGGGTCTTATCGCGATAAAGGGGCGCCGATGAGCGGTCTTCTTAACGCCGGCCGCGATCGGGCGGCGCGGCCGGTCACGGGCCTGCTATTGCTCGTTCTGGTGCTGGCGCCGGTGCTGGGTCTGCACGCTATTCCGGGCCTTGGGCTGTCGATCTACGGCATCAATCTGGTCGGCCAGGTGATGTGCTTCGCGCTGCTGGCGATGGCGCTCGACCTGATGTGGGGCGGCGCCGGCGTGCTCAGCCTGGGCCATGGCCTGTTCTTCGCGTTCGGCGGCTATCTCGCGGCGATGCATCTGCTGAAGACCGCGTACGCGCAGACCCATGTGTTGCCGGATTTTCTGCAGTTCATGGGGCAGGGCGCATTCCCCGGCTTCTGGTGGCCGTTCGGCTCGGCCAGCCTGTCGGTGCTGGCGATCATTCTGCTGCCCGGCCTTCTGGCATTCGTTTTCGGCTATGTGTCGTTCCGCTCGCGGGTGAACGGCGTGTATTTCTCGATCATCACCCAGGCGCTGACCTACACGGCGATGCTGCTGATGTTCCGCAACGAGACGGGGTTCGGCGGCAATAACGGCATGACCGGCTTCAATACCATCGCCGGCCTGCCGATTGGCGGGACCAAGGCCGCGGTGCTGCTGACCATGCTCTCCACCGCCGCGGTGCTGGTGGTGCTGGTCGGCGGGCGGGCGATGCTTGCCACCCGCTTCGGCCGGATGCTGACGGCGATCCGCGATGACGAGGCGCGGCTGCGTTTCCTCGGCTACGATACGCTGTGGCTGAAGCTCGCCGCCTGGTGCCTCTCGGCGGTCATCGCCGCGGTGGCCGGCGCGCTCTATGTGCCGCAGGTCGGCATCATCAACCCGACTTTGCTCGACCCGTCGCTCTCCATCGAGGTGGCGGTGTGGGTTGCCGTGGGCGGGCGTGGCGGGCTCTGCGGCGCGGTGATCGGCGCGGTGCTGGTGAACACGCTGAAATTCTGGATGTCGGCGGCGGCGCCGACGGTGTGGCCCTTCGTGCTGGCGCTGCTGGTGCTGCTGGTGGTGCTGGTTCTGCCCAATGGGTTGATGGACCTCTCCAACCGCTCGCGCGCCTGGATGGCGGACCTGACCAAAAGCGATGCGCCCGGCGCCAAGAACGCGCGGAGGCTGTCATGAACCAAGCGCCGGCCAACGCGCTCAGCGTCAAGAATTTGCTTGTCCAGTTCGGCAATTTCACCGCCATCAACAATCTCGCCTTCACCGCGTCCTACGGCCATGTGCATGCGGTGATCGGCCCGAACGGCGCGGGGAAAACCACGCTGCTGGATATCTTCACCGGCCGCTCCAAGGCGCGTTCCGGCTCGGTGCTGCTGGATGAAAAGCTCGAGCTGACGCGGCTCAGCGAGGTGCAGCTGGCACTTGCCGGCATCGGCCGCAAATTCCAGAAGCCGAGCGTGTTCGAGGCGCTGACGGTGGCGGAAAATCTTGACCTCGCCTTCCGCCGCGCCGACAGGTCACTGCTGAACGAGGTGTTTTCGCGCAGCGATCGCGCCCGCAGCGATGCCGTGGACGGCATTCTGCAGATCATCGGGCTCGGCACGCAGCGCCACGCGCGCGCAGGCATTCTCTCCCATGGCCAGAAGCAATGGCTGGAGATCGGCATGGTGCTGGTGCGCCAGCCGAAAGTGGTGCTGCTCGACGAGCCGGTGGCGGGCATGAGTGACGAGGAGACCGAACAGACGGCGAAGCTCGTGCGCAGCCTGCGCAGCCCGGAACGCGCCATCATCGTTGTCGAGCACGACATGGACTTTGTCGAGCAGATCGCCGACCTCGTGACCGTGCTGGACCAGGGCGCCACGCTGTTCGAGGGCGACATGAAGGCGGCGCGGACGGATCCGCGCGTCCTCGACGTTTATATCGGACGCTGAACATGCAGCTTGCCATTGAAAATCTCGACCATCACTACGGCAGCGCCCAGAGCCTGCGCAGCATCTCCTTCGAGATCGGCGACGGGCAGTGCCTCACGCTGCTCGGCCGCAACGGCGCCGGCAAAACCACGATGCTGCGCTGCCTGACCGGGCTGCTGAAGCCGAGCGGCGGCCGCATCACGCTGGACGGCACCGACATCACGGCCTGGCCCTCCTTCCGGCGCTGCCGCGGCGGCATCGGCTATGTGCCGCAGGGGCGCGAGATTTTTTCCGATCTCTCGGTCGGCGAGAATCTGCTGATCAGCTACAAGGCGCATGGCGGCAAGGACTCCGCCGTGCTCGATGAGGTCTGCGAAATGTTTCCGGTGCTGCGCCAGATGTGGCGGCGGCGCGGCGGCGACCTTTCCGGCGGCCAGCAGCAGCAGCTCGCCATCGGCCGCGCGCTGATGGGCCGCCCGCGTTTGCTCGTGCTCGACGAGCCGACCGAAGGCATCCAGCCCAACATCGTGAAAGCCATCGAAGCGGTGATCGCTTCGCTGAAAGGCCGCATCTCGATCCTGCTCGTCGAGCAATATTTCGATTTCGCGCAGACCTTGGCGGACCGCTACGTCGTGCTCAACCGTGGGTCCGTCGTCGCCGCCGGAGCGGGCAAGGACATGGACAAAAACGAGCTCAGCCGCTTTCTCTCGATCTGACACAACAGGGAAGTTTTTATGCCAAAACACCACTACCTGCCGACCACGGTCGACACCGTCGCCTGGGGCTTTTTCGACGCCGCATTAGCGCCGGCGTTGACCATCGAGTCCGGCGATACGGTCACCGTCGACGCCTTGCCGGCGGGCGATGTGAAGGAGCTGCCTTCCGATGCGTCGCGCATCCGCCCGGACCACCGCCTGCTGCTCGACAAAGCCGTGCGCGGCAACGGCCCGCACCCGGTGAATGGCCCGATCTACGTGAACGGCGCCGAGCCCGGCGACGTGCTGCAGATTGACATTCTCGACATCAAGCCGAACCAGGATTGGGGGTTCGTCGCCATCCAGCCGCTGCTCGGCACCTTGCCGGACGAATTCACCGATTACGAGACGGTGATTGTCGACATCGACACCGCCCAGAACGTCGCGCATCTGCCCTGGGGCACCAGCCTGAAGCTGGAGCCGTTCTTCGGCATCCTGGCGGTGGCACCGCCGCCTGCCTGGGGGCGGCATACTTCGATCATACCGCGCGCCTTCGGCGGCAACATGGACAACAAGGCGCTCGTCGCCGGCACCACGCTCTATCTGCCGGTGTTCAACAAGGGCGCGCTGTTTTCGGCCGGCGACGGCCATGGCGTGCAGGGTGACGGCGAAGTCTGCATCACCGCGCTGGAAACCGGCCTGACCGGCACGTTCCGCTTGACCGTGCGCAAGGATCTGAAGCTTGCCGGGCCGTTCGCGGAGAGCCCGACACACCTGATCTCGATCGGCATCGATGAGGACCTCGACGATGCGGCGAAGCAGGCGGTGCGCGAGATGGTGCGCGAACTCTGTGCCCGTACCGATCTCACGCGCAACCAGGCCTATATGCTGTGCAGCCTGGCCGGTGACCTCAAGGTCACGCAGCTGGTGGACGTTAACAAAGGCGTTCACATGATGCTGCCGAAGACGGCTTATAAGGCAAAGTGAAGTGAGGGGCCGCTTTTTTGAAAAAAAAGCGGCGCAAAAAACTTTTGTTTGCGCTGGGCCTGTGGCGCTGAAACGGCACGGGCCCAGAGTTAAGTGCGGAACAACGCTTTCGGAATCGTGGCATGCACGCCGAGATTGCCGTCCACCACCTGGGTGATGCCGAAATCGACCCCGACCGAAAGCAGCGAGATCGCCGCATCCTCGCTTAAACCCCAGCCGGTCATCAGCAGCCGGCGCGCCTTGCGGAAAGCATCGCGCATCGCGGCATCCAGCGACGATTTTTTATACACCTCGCTCAACGCGGCTTCGCCCAGCTCCGCCAGGTAGTTCGGGTGGCTGAATCCCTGCACGATCCAGGCTTCTTCGGTTTCGATCAACGGATAGGTGAGGTCCTTGACCAAGCCGCGCGCCTGGCTGCGCCGGTGCAGTTTCAGTTTGAAGGTGCCGGTGAGCGAGCATTCGATGGCGGTGCCGGAAACTTCGCCGTCGCCTTGCGAGGCGTGCGGGTCGCCGACCGAGAGGAGCGCTCCCGCCACCGCGACCGGCAAATAGAGCCGGCTGCCGGCGCCGAGCCGCCAATTGTCGATATTGCCGCCGAAGGCCGAGGGCGGTGTGGAGTCCAGCAGCCCGCTATAATCGGGCGCCAGGGTGATGATCCCGAAATGCGGCCGTACCGGGATATGGAATCCATTTAACGGGTCGTCGGTTTTCTCGATGGTCCCATGGTCCACGGGCACGCCTGGATAATCGATGGTCGGATGCATCACCCCGTACGGGTCGCGCTGCGGCGTCCAGCGGAAATTATACAGGGCCTGGGCGTATAGGGCCTCGCCATGGCGGACCAGCTCGTACATGGTCACGACCTCGCGTGGCCGCGGCCCGGTGAGCAGGTCCTTGTAATGATAGCCCCACCAGACCGCGCCGTTGCTGCCGAAGCTGCGGCCGGCGAATTCCGGTGCTTGCGAGGGGCGGGGCACGATGTCGAGAATTTCGATTTCCAGCACGTCGCCGGGGACAGCATGTTCGACCGCGATCGGCCCGGTGCAGATATGCACGCCAAAACCTTCCCCGGCCCCGCGCCCATACACGGAGGCGTCCATCGGCCCGGCGCCACGGCGGTCGATGGTTTTGCGCTCCCGGGTCCAGGCCATCGCCTGTTCCGCCGCTTCATCGCCCGCGACCATGCGCGCCCAGTCGTCGGTGGCGTGCTGGGTCAGCGTCTCGATGGTGACGATATCGCCCGAGCGCACCGTGAGGATCGGCGGCAGGGATTTGCTGAAATATCCCCAATGCATGGTCCGCGCGTTCAAAGGGAGGTGGTGATGAACGGCGCCTTCGGGCTGATCCGCATTCGGCGCGCCTAGCGCCTCGTCCCCGTCGCTGCCGGGCGCCGGCGTGGCGGTCTGGCGGCGCAGTGAGGCGGAAATTTTCGGCCGTCCACGCGTGACATCATCGCCCCCAGTTTCAGCGGCGGCAGAATTCTGCTCACGGAACATGCCGGGCGTCATCCCGTATTGTTCGCGGAAAGCCCGGGAAAAATGCGCCGGGTCGGAAAATCCCCAACGGAAACCGATATCCGCGACCAGAAGCTTGCTCTGCTGCGGGTCGAGCAGATCCTGCGCGGTGCGCTGCAGCCGGCGGCGGCGCACATATTGGGCGAAGCTGAGATTCTCGCGCTGAAACAGTTTTTGCACGGCGCGCACCGACATGCCTTCGGATTCGGCGAGCCCGGCGAGGGTCAATTCGGCGTCGGGCAGTCGCGCCTCGATGGTCTGCATCAACCGCTGGAGCGCCGATTTGCGGCGGTCGATGCCGCCGGAGAGCGGCGGTGCCTCGGTGCCGGTGAACGCCGCGATCAGCAGTTCCGACAATGACAGCTCCAGCGGATGCAACCGCGTCGGGTCGAGCGCGCCGATCGTCTCGCCGATGGTTTGCAGAAACCCGGTCAGCACCTGACCCATCCCATGCGTCGCGGTGATGCGGCCGCCGTCGAATTCCATGCGCCGCAGCCGGTCGTCCAGCCGTTCGGCGGGGAGGAAGATCAGCAGCAGGCGGAACGGTTCGGTCAGGGTGACGGTGCCGGGCCTTGCCATGGTGCCGAGGCACAGATCCCGTGCCCGCATCATGGTGCCGTCCGGCGACTCTCCCGCGCCTTCAAGGAGAAAACTCAGCCACACCCCGCGGCTCGCGGCTTCCCAGCTCAGGCTTTGCGGATCGGCATTGATCTGCAGGAAGCGGCCGCCCTGGCGGCTCGTGAGCGCCAAAAAGTCGCCACGCGACGCAGCGCTAGACCCCGAGGAGATGATGCCGCAGCGGCGCAATTCCTCACGCCAGGCGGTGTTGCGCTGTTCCAGCGGATAGGCTTCCGTGTCGAAGCGGTTCAGATCCAAGGCCGCACCGCCTCCTCAAGCCCTTCGGCGATATCATGGGATGTCGGAAACCGACATAATCCGAATATCTTTAGATCCCCAAGGGTCATTGCGCCAGCCGGGGGCGGATGCGTGGCGCGTTTTTATGCGGAATGGCGCTCCGCGCGCGTCTGCCCGGCAATGCGCGAGATCGTCGGCGGCTTGATGACATCATGCACCGCCACGGCGGTGCGTGTGTTCGTGATGGCCATGCTTCTGCTCTTCTCCCGGCGCCGGAATGAGGTGCAGATGTGCGTGTCTAACACCGCGTTGCGCGGTGAGTTGGTCGGCATGGCGCCGCACGGCTTCCACCGATCCTCGCAGAATGGCGACTTCCAGGCAGTCATCCTGGCCGAAATGGACATGTGTGGTGGCGACGTTGAGTTCATGATGCTCATGCTGGGTGTCCACCAGCCGTTGCGGCAGGTCGCGGAGTCCATGGTTATAGACGTAAGCGAGCGTCGCCACGCAAGGGGCCGCGCCGTGGGATAGATGTTCATGCTTGGCCGTTTCGCGCAGCATGTCGCGGATCGCCTCGGAACGGCTGGCATAACCGCGCGCCGCCACCAGGGCGTCAACCTCCGCCAGAAGATCGTCGTCGATGGTAATGGTGATGCGTTCCATAGGCCGACACTGCGGCGGATTCCTGCCCATCGCAAGAGTATGATGAAAGCGTATTTACATCATACATTCCGGTTGATATGTGCAACAATATAGGCAGCGAGCGGGAGAGTTCGTATGCTGTTGGCGTTACGACAAAGCTGGGCCGGCGAAATCGGGCGCCGAGTTGCGGGACTTTACGTGTTTTTAGGGCTTGCCAATATCCTGCTTTGGGTGGCGGCCGTGGCGATGTTCCGCACTCATCCCCTGTTGTTGGGCACATCGCTGCTCGCTTACGGTTTCGGCCTGCGCCATGCCGTGGATGCGGACCATATCGCGGCCATCGATAATGTCACCCGCAAGCTGATGCAGCAGGGACAGCGGCCGGTCACGGTCGGCTTCTTTTTCTCGCTGGGCCATTCGACCATCGTCTTCGCTCTTTCAGCCGCCGTGGCGATCGCCGAAATCGCCGTCAAGGGAAAGTTCGACGCGCTGCAAAGCTGGGGTAGCATTGTCGGCACGCTCGTTTCCGCCTCTTTTCTGTTGGCAATCGCGGTGATGAACCTGCTCATTCTCGCCTCCATCATCGCCACCTTCCGGCGCGTGAAGGCGGGTGGGCCATATTGCGATGAGGACTTGAACATTCTGCTCGCCAAGCGCGGCTTCTTTGGACGTATTTTTCGCGGCCTGTTCAAACTTGTCGACCATAGCTGGCAGATGTATTTTGTCGGGTTCTTGTTCGGTCTGGGCTTCGATACCGCAACGGAGGTCGGGCTGCTTGGCATATCCGCCGCCGCGGCCTCGAAAGGTTTGCCGATCTGGTCGATCATGCTGTTCCCCGCTTTGTTCATGGCCGGCATGGCGCTCATCGACACCACTGATTCCATCCTGATGCTCGGCGCCTATGGCTGGGCCTTCATGAAGCCGATGCGCAAGCTGTTCTATAACATCACCATCACCTTGGTCTCCGTGCTGGTGGCGGTGGTTGTCGGGGCGCTGGAAACGCTGGGCCTGATCCAGGGTGAATATAATCTTTCCGGCTGGTTCTGGGACCCGATCGCGACCCTTAACAGTGACGCCGCCTTTGGCATTTTGGGATACGCGATCATCGGCATTTTCATCCTGGCCTGGTTCGTCTCTGTCTTTGTCTACAAATTCAATCGTTACGACGAGATCGAAGTCGTTCAGGCAGAGTGAGGCGATGTCTCGAAACAGGCGCGCCATTCCGCACGTATTTGTACGCCGCCGGGAAGGGCAACGGCGCTGTCGCGCCGTTCAAAGCCCGGCATATCCTCACCATCAGTTGATCGCACGATTGGTGAAAATGACTCCGCTCCGAAGCGAAGTATGCCCCGATCGCCGCTTGGGCTCGGGTGAACTCATCGTCGTGCCGAACTTCGCCAGGACCGCGGCCGGACCGCGCTCCTGTTCGAGGATCAAAGCGGCGAGCCGCTCGACCGCTGGCTCGGCGCGCCGATGGCGATGGGCCGCTTCCTGAAGCTCGCGCTCGGCCCGTCGGAATTTACGTTCGAGTCGCGCGGAGTTCTCTTGGACGTCAAACTTATGTCGAATGATTGCAGTCCGCCGCCGATCGCAGGCCGAATGCTGAATTAAGGGTGAAAAGTTTCCGTCGCCGGCTCGATACCGCAAATCACGATCGCGCTGCTATCATCGCCGGGGTTCAGGTCTTCGACAACGCACCGGTTGCGTCCGGCATGCATCATCGTTAGTACTTTTGTCATGCTGTCATGGTCAAGGTTCAACTTGAAGGCAAAGGGCACCATTCCTTTTGATGTGCTATCCTGTTGCGCCGTTGTCGCTGTTGAGTCGGATGTGGAGGTGGACTGGGCCAGGGCATATGAGCCACTTGCGAAAGCCAGGATAACGCTGACGATGAGAGGAAATCTCTTGCGAAGCATAGAACGGGTCTCCTGTCGAAATATGGGGAAGACGAAACAGGCAAAAAACATAGAACCCGGCAGCCAGAGATCAGTCTCACAAACGAGACTGTAGAATAATATACGCGATGAATTTTATTTTGATATCGGAGTGTATGAGAATTTTTATTTAGTCTATGCGGAATTTGGTGGTGCCGCAAGAACTTGTTGTGGATGATCAAGGTTTGAATGATTCGTGTAAGATTATTGATGTGCCAAGGAAGTCTGTATTCGATGAGTTTTGGTCGTCGCGTGTTTTCCGTATCTTCGCTCACTGTAAATATTTCGTGATGTCGTCTGCCGCGGACGTTTGTTCCTCATGTCGGCGGTCCAAAGGGCGTGGGTGCTTCATCGCAAAAAATTTCAGTATTCAGGAAGGTCGCGGAATATATGGGAGGTTTATGAAGTATGTTCGGGTTCAATCGAAAATTGGACCGATCTCGGAAACGTGAGGAAAATCGATCATTATTTCCGGCGCCACGCGTTTCGCGAGGCGGTCATCGTGCGTTCGGTGGCAGTCGCAAGCCTAAGCGCGCGGCACAGCCGCGTCTATCTCAGAAGCCAGGAGGCAGACGCACGAGGCCGCCATTATAAATGAGCAGCCGAGCTCGGGGCGATCGGATCGGCGCGCAGCGGCGTGGCGATTTGGGCCTGGCACGCGGCGAGCGGCACCAGCGCAACGGCCAAGGCCAGAACGGTCAGGCGCTTGATGGGAAGGGACATCGGAGATCACCCGTTTTTGAGGAAAATCCGGACTGGCCCAAGGCAGTTGCGGCCGAGGAGGATATTAAGCACATGAGACGATGGCTGGACACTGCGTTTTTGCCTGGAGGCAGTGCGGATGAGGCGGCTCCATAGAAGTTGATTTGCGCGAAAAACCGATTGTGAGGCGAAATGGTTTTGGCGGCACGCGCTCATGGCTCTGGAGCATGTCGGACGCAATTGCAGGAGAAGTCGCATGATTCGCAAAGCAAGAGCGGTTTGGAACGGCACCGGCCGTGCCGGCACCGGCCATCTCTTTACGGAGTCCGGCGTGCTCGCAGAGACGCCGTATTCTTACAAAACCCGTTTCGAGGCTGAGGCGGGCACGAATCCCGAGGAGCTCATCGCGGCCGCCCACGCCGGGTGTTTCACCATGGCGCTGGCGTTTCGCTTACAAGCCGCCGGCTATGTGGCCACCGAACTCAGCACCGAGGCTGCGGTTACGCTCGAGCCGGAGGGGCAGGGGTTTCGCGTCAGCCGCTCGGACCTCTCCCTGCGTGCCCAGGTGCCGAACCTCGACGAAGCGCTGTTTGCGCGACTGGCCGGCGACGCCGAGCGGAATTGTCCGGTCTCCAAGGTGCTCAACAGCATCATCACATTGGACGCGCGATTGATCTGAGCGCTTGGGGCGCCCTGCCGCTTCGGCGGAAAACATTTGGCGCGGCACTGCGTACATGCGAAGATCTCCGCATGTTGGTGATCGCTGCGACAAATGACCCGGTACGGCTGACCTTCCTCGTTTCCTTGTTGCGGCGCGGTGGCTTCCAGCCGGTGCTGTATGATGAGAACATGGCCGCTGTCGAAGGCAGCATCGGCGCGGTGATGCGCCGCATCGCGGTCCCGGAACACCAGGCGGATGCCGCGCGGCAATATCTGAGCGCGGCCGGCGAATTATAAGCCGTTGCGGGGGCACCAGTTCAGCTGTCCGCGTCGGTAGCGACGTTGTTCTGGATGTTGGCGGTTCTGGATGTTGGCGCGGAGACGCCTGGCATGGTTTGCCAAAGTCAGTCGTGCCCGGCCGTGGACGCCGCGTGCTGCGCGAGCGCGTCCAGGGTTTCCGTCATGCCGGTGACGGTCTGCTGAACGCCACCGGCAAGGCCATGCCGCGCCGCGATCCATGACGGATCGTTGTAGCTGAGATAGACCATGCCGTTCGCGTCCTGCCACACGAGCATTTTGAGCGGCAGATCAATTCCGGAATGCTGGGCCGCTTGCATCAAGGGCGTGCCCGCGGCGGGATTGCCGAACATGAACAGCGTTGTGGGGCGCAGAACCATGCCAACGCTCACGGCGCCGGCTGCGTGGTCGACACGCGCAAAAACCGTCACACCCTTCGCGTCCAGGCGCGCCGCCAAACACCGGACGGTGGCGTCGAAATCATGCGCGCTTTGCAGTGTGACGAGGCCGGTGTCGGGCATGGCTGCGAGCTCCATGTGGTATCATCAAGCGCGGTGTTGCGGCGCGAGTCAAAGAAAATCTGCTAGCGCAGCGGCCTTGTTTCGGACGGCGCGAACATGTTTATCGCCGGAGGCGCCGCGCTCGGGGCGGGTTTTTGCGCGAGCCATTGACGTGGATTTATCGAGGCCGCATCTGCCGGCAGACGGCGCCGCGCCGACTCACGGCGCGGCGGGATGCGTCTTCGCTGCGGCGATCTGCTGCGGCGTGATGTGCCCCCGGCGAAAGCCGAACTGGCTGATCGCGTAGTTGCCGAGGGCCGCCAGCTCGGCGTCGGTATAGTCCCCCGTGAAGGGATGCATGAACATCGTCCCCTCGCTGGTGTCGATGCTCGAGCCCTGGGTCAGGATCGCGACGATGTTGGTGCCGTTCGGGTCCCCAACCGATTGCGCACCGGCGAGCGCCGCCCAGGGCGATTGCCGTCCGGTGCCGTTGGGCAGATGGCACCCCTCGCAGGCCTGGGCGAAGAGCCGCGCACCGAGCCCATCCGGATCGATTTGCGGCGTGCCGTTCGCCACGATCGCCTCAGGTCCGTCAGGCTGCGCCGGGACGGTGCGCAGATAGGTGACGACCGCGTGGATGTCGTCTGGCGTCAGATAGCGCAGGCTATCCTCGACCACCTCGGCCATGGGGCCCGAGGCCGGGCCGTGACCGTCGGCATGGCCGGTCGAGAGATATTGCGCGAGCGCGGCATCGCTCCAGCCGCCGAACCCATGGGTCGGATCGCGGGTGATGTTGTAGGCAAGCCAGCCTTCCTCCGACGCGCCGGCGAATTGCCGGCTGGTATCGACGGCCATCATGAAGTTCCGCGGCGTATGGCACTCGGCACAATGGCCCAGCACCTGAACCAGATAGGCGCCCCGATTCCAGGCGGCTGACCGGCTATTGTCTGTCGTGAAGCGCCGGTCGGGATTGTTGACCAGATTCCAGAAAAACATTCCCCATCGTTGGTTGTATGGGAAGTTGATCTGGTTCGCCGGGATCGCCCCATGCACGGCCGGCAGGCTCATCAGGTAGGCCTTGATGGCCAGCGCATCATCCCGCGACATGCCCGTATAGGCCTGGTAGGGCATGGCTGGATACAGATGCTGTCCATCGCGGCCGATGCCCAGGCGCAACATGCGCACCCAGTCATCGTCCGAATAACCGGCGATGCCGGTCTCATCGGGCGTGATGTTGGGGGCGTAGAGCACACCGAAGGGAAGTTGAAAGGCGCGGCCGCCGGCGAAAGGCTGGCCGCCCGGCATGGTGTGGCAAGCCTCACAATCGGCGGCGCGCGTGAGGTACTGGCCGCGCGCGATCAAATCCAATGGCGCATCGGCCTCAGCGGTCAACGGGGCGATTCCGAGCAACAGAACGGTCGCGGCGAACAGGCGGTGCAAAATCGTCATGCTCACGCCACCAGCTGGCCGGCGCCGAAGGGCATACGGCGCAGCCGCTTGCCGGTCGCCGCGAAAATCGCATTGGCGAGCGCGGGCGCGGCCGCGGCCGTCCCGGTTTCACCGATGCCGCCGGGCGCCTCCTCGTTGCGGATTTGATAGACTTCGATCACCGGCGTTTCATTCATGCGCAAGGTGCGATAATCGTGAAAATTGCTTTGCCGCACGGCACCGTCCGCGAAGGTGATTTCATCATAGAGTGCGGTGCCGAGGCCGAGGATCAGCCCGCCCTGGATCTGCGCCTGCACCGTGTCGGGATTGATCGTTGAACCGCAATCCACCGCGACCACGGCGCGCTTGAGCACGATCTCGCCCTGCGGCGTGACCGAGACCTCCATGACCAGGGAGAGATAGGAGCCGAAGGCGAATTGCACTTCGATGCCGCGCCCGGTGCCGGCCGGCAGAGGCGTACCCCAGCCGGATTTTTCAGCAGCCAGGTTGAGCACGGCGAGCGCGCGCGGATTGTGCTGCAGCATGGAGCGGCGGAACTCGACCGGATCGCGCTTGGCGGCAGAGGCGATTTCGTCGACGAAACTCTCGACGACGAAGACATTATGGGTGGGTCCGACACCGCGCCACCAGCCGGTGCCGACACCTTGCGGTTCGTGCCGGACATAATCGACGAACTCCGCCGGCACGTCATAAGGCGTGTTTGCGGCGCACTCCACCGCATCGGGATCGAGCCCGTTGACGAACCCGGCCGGTGCCCAGCGTGCCATCACCGATGAGCCGGTGACGCGATGCGTCCAGCCGACCAGCTTGCCATGTTCATCCAGCCCGGCACTGACGCGGTCATAGTAATAGGGCCGGTAATAATCGTGGCGCGTGTCCTCTTCGCGCGTCCAGACCAGTTTGACCGGATAAGAAACCTGCTTGGCGAGGGCGGCGGCGATCTCGATGCTGTCAATATCGAGCCGCCGGCCGAACGCGCCGCCCATATAGAGATTGTTGACCGTCACTTTGTCCTGCGGTAGGCCGGTCGCCGTGGCGACCGCCTTTTGCGCGCGCACCGGCACCTGTGTGCCGACCCAGATTTCCGCCTGGTCGGGCTGGATATGAAGCGTGCAATTGAGCGGCTCCATGGGCGCATGCGATAGGAAGGGCAATTGATAGACCGCGTCGAGCTTGGTCGCGGCAGCGCTGATCGCGCCCGTGGCATTGCCGGTGTGCTTGGCGATCACGCCCTGATGCTGCGAGGCCTGGTCGAGCGCGTCGATCAGCGCCGCGGTGGTCACACTGCCATTCGGTCCTGGTGCCCAGGTGATGTTCAGCGCCGCAAGCCCCTGTTTTGCTGCCCACATATGGTCACCAAAGACCGCGACAGCCGATTTGTCCGGCGCCACCACAATGTCATGCACGCCGGCCACCTGGTGCGCCGCGGCAATGTCCATGGTGGCAACCGTCCCGCCGCGCACCGGGGTGATCGCGAGCGTGCCGATCCGCATGCCGGGCAGGATCGTGTCGATGCCGAACTGCGCCGTGCCGTTAACCTTGGCCGGCGTATCGAGCCGTGGCGCGCTGGTGCCGATCAACGTGAATTGCGAGGCAGGCTTCAGCGGAATATGCGCAGGCACCTTCTGCCCGGCCGCATCGCCCGCGACCTCGCCATAGGTGAGGGTGCGGCCGCTGCCGGCGTGGCTGATGACGCCGCGCGCCACCTGGCACGCCGCCGGATCGACATGCCAGCGTGCAGCGGCGGCGCCGACCAGCATGATGCGCGCGGCCGCGGCGGCTTGGCGGAGCCGAAGCCAGTCTGCGCGCGTCGAGGCCGAGCCGCCGGTCGCCTGGTCGCCGAGCAGGGGGTCCTTGTATTTTGCCAGATCGGGGGGGGCCGGCTGTATGGCGATCTGGTCGAGGCCGAGATAGAGTTCCTCGGCCATCAGCATGGCCGTGCTGGTATAAATGCCCTGGCCGGCCTCGGTATGGGGTGAAATGAAGATGATCTTGCCGGTGGGCGGCACCTCGATGAAAGCATTCGGCACGAAGGGCGCGGGCTCTGCACCATGCGGTGTTTCCGCCGCGCGCGCGGCACGCGGAAGGTGCAGGCTGAGCAGCAAGCCACCGCCTGCCAGCAATCCCGCTTTCAGCACCAGCCGCCGGGAAGGGGCTTCATAGCTCATCGCCGCCTCCCTCAACCTGCCGCGGCGGCATGGATCGCCGCGCGGATGCGCACATAGGTGCCACAGCGACAGAGATTGCCGGACATGGCCGCATCGATCTCGGCATCAGTCGGGGCCGGGATCTGGTTGAGCAGCGCGGTCGCCGACATGATCTGCCCTGATTGGCAGTAGCCGCATTGCGGGACCTCATGGTCGATCCAGGCCTGCTGCACCTTGTGGCCGTTCGGCGTGCTGCCGATCGCCTCGATGGTCGTCACCGGCTTGTCGCCGATCAGCCCCACCGGATAGAGGCAGGAACGCACCGGTTCACCGCCCACATGCACGGTGCAGGCGCCGCATTGCGCGATGCCGCACCCGAACTTGGTGCCGGTCATGCCCAGAATGTCCCGGAGGACCCAAAGCAACGGCATGTCGGTAGGCGCGTTCACCTGATGAGGTTGGCCATTCACGAGCAAGGTGATCATTCGAGGGCTCCTTGGTGGAAGCATAATTCAGCGGGGACGCAATGGAGCCCGCGCCGTGCTGCCAACAAAATTAGCAGTACCGTAAAATGGGATCAATAAACATGGGGGTAAAGCCGCGCGGACCATCTGGCCACGCACAGGGCGTCGTCAAGAAATCATCCACCCTGTGCATCGGCTCATATATCGGCAACGCGAATGAAGCTACGTGACCATGTTTGAATCGAGCCAGGCGAGTTGCCGGCTTGCCACCGCGTCGAAATGCGGCGGGGAGTAGAGGTCATAATGCCGGGCTCCGCTCTGGATATGCCACGCCTTGGGGCAGGTGAGCGAGTCGAACAGCAGCCTAGCCTGCTCCGGCGGGTTGACGATGTCATTCTCGGCGGCCATGACCATCACCGGCGCCCGCACCTGCGGGGCGGCTTTCACCGGACTGTAAAGTAATGTCTCCCGCACGGTGAGGAAGGGAATCTTGATATCGATTTCTGGATGGGTCACCCGAACCTGCTCGAAGAAAGCGATCGAATCCGGGTCCGTCAGCACCTTGTTGACGGAAACCATCACTTCCTTTCCGGTGGTTTGTTTGCGAACCTGCATCTTCTCGAGGGTCTGGATCAGATTGTCCCGCTCCTCGTTACTCATATCCCGCGTAATCATGCTCATGCCATCGCCGAACGGCATCTGGCTGATCACGCAGCTCACAAGCTCGTTCCGTGCGGCCACCTCGACCACATGCGCGCCGCCGAGCGAAGTGCCCCATAGCGCGATTGGTCCGTTTTCGTGAAAGGCGTGGCCCGCGACCCAGCGCACGGTAGCATCAATATCGTCGATCTGCATCGCCGGCACCAAGCGCCCTTTTTCACCGCCGCTCGCACCAAAGCCCCGGTAATCGAACGTCAAAGCCCGAAAGCCGTTCCGTGCAAAAAATTCCGCGAAGGCGGGGAGAAGCACCGTCTGGATGCCGCAGAAACCATGGCAGAGAATCACCGTGCCAGGTTTCCCGCCAGCACCGGGTGTGTAGAGGGTTGCGGCAAGCTCGCCACCCTCCGTTTGGATTGTTAGGTCGTCCTTAATCATTATCTGTCCCGCCGCCGTTACCACCGCACAAAAACCACGGCGCTCGCCTTGGTGGCAAGTGCTCGAGCGGTGGCCCAACGCTGAGTCGTTAATTGCACGCCTGCGCGTGCTTACCGGCTGGCCCGCGCTGGGTCACCACAGCCGTCGTTTTTCCTCGCCTTGGACGACAGAAATTTGATGAACAAAAGCTAGGACCGCGAAGAATCGCCGGATTCAGTCAGAGTTTCGATCCACGCCCCCGTGTGTGCCGCGTTCGAGCGGCTTTGTTAATCGCCTTGAGACCTTTGACGATCATGGGCGGGGCGAATCGACGCAGATATAACTCCGCCTTTTGGCGGCGGGAATAACCCGCATGCGGCACATAGGTTGTTGCCAACGTGTCATTTGCGTCCCTCGCCGCCAGGCCGTTGGTGTAAAAATAAGCGACCGTGGATCGGCGTTGGCGGCCCTCCCGTATCGGCTGAGGATGGCCGTGCGCAGCGCGCGCGGATTGTTCCATGATCACCGTCCTGCCGAAATGTGGGACCACGGTTGCGGCACAGCGCGGCGGCTCCAACTCCCATAATTCCAACGCCCCGCCATCTTCCGATGTCCACGTCTCGTTAAAATAAGTGATCAAAGCCAGCCGATTGACCAGACGTGTTCGCGGATGCGTTGCAAAATCCATGTGGATCTCAAAGCTTCCGCCGGCATCAACCTCATGCATGCCGCCGCCGTACAAGGCGGGGTCGGGAATCAGGTCATCGATGCCTGTGATCCGGGATAACAGCCTGACGAACGGTCCGGAATACACCACATTGAAATAGTCTTGTACTGTAGGGGGCAGATGGCCACCCGGCGGGGTGCCGCGCTTGCGCTGAAGGCCGCTGTGATATTCACGCCAATCAGACGGCGCGGCCGTGTCGAACTCCTTTGCCATCGCCTGGAGCATTGGCGAAGGAAAAAGATGATCCATCACAAGGTGTGGAAACGGGGATGCGCGCTGAAAAGCCGCGGCCAGCGCATGAGAATCCTTCTCAGAGATCGTATCAAAATCCGGCCATTGCGCTCCTGCGCGCGGGGTGCATTGTATCAGCATTAAAATCTCTTCTTCGAATATACTCACTTTTGAATGTGAATTGATCGTGTTGCTTACTTCAGGTTAGAGGTCTGCGGGCAAAATTCAACCGTGTACACATGACAATTTAAACAAAAAAATCATTAAAAATAGGTGCTTACATATCGGAAAAAGTGTCTGGTCGGATACGGATTTTTGAAATCTGTTAGGATGACCGTCAGTCATGTTTCGGACATTGCTGAGAAATCCTACAAAGATATCAAGATAGATCTAAGGGTCGAGGTCTTTGATGCGCTTTGCGGGAACGCCAACATACAGCCCGTTTGGCCTTGTGTTTCGAGTGATGATGGCGCCTGCGCCGATAATACAGCCGCGCGCGATTTCGACGCCCGGCAACACCAAACTCGAAGCGCCAAGCCAGCATCCATCGCCGATTGTAATCGGTGCCTTAGCGCCTGGCCCCGCTCTTTGATGAGATGGGCCGACTTCATGAAAGCTTGTAATCAGCTTAACGCCCATAGCGAGGTGAACATTATTACCGATTTTTACAAAATCGGAGCCGTCGATTAAACACTGGACGCTGATGAAACAGTTGTCTCCGATTTCACATTTTTTCGAGCCGAAAAAAATCTGACCAAATAATGTGACGGCACGTCCAACTTTGATCCCGCACAACCGCAAAATAGCGATTCGGATTCGTCCGGGGATAAAGGGCAGCGCCTGAATCGCATTGATCGTTCGATTCAAAGGCCTGCTCGACGACTAGCTGCGGACTTGTGCATCTTTTGGATCTCCGAATTTTGGAGGTGACAACTTTAATGTTCGTCGAATGACTTAACAGAGCGGGCCTTGCCTAACGCGCTTCGGGCAGGCGCCCCCCACGACAAATTTCCCCTTAAAGGCCGCCGTGTCACGACCCTAGGGATTTTAATGTCGCTTATTTCATTATTTTGAATGCCATAAGCGACATAGCTCATAATTTTTCAAAATTATGAAATAAAGTTTAGCGCCTCCGCGTTGCCCGGGAGACGATAGGCCGTCTTTCACAAAGGACAGTACTTCTAAAGAACCAAGTGTCACAATATCTAAAATATCGGCACTCGAAGAGCCAAAGTCATTCATTGTTATTTTTGTCGTGGAATTTAACAGTCTGGCGTCTCATTTGCGGATCGGAATCCCGGAGAAGTCGCGCAACCTATTATAAATTAGAGAAAATTGCCGGTGTGGATCGCGGGGGGTTTGATTTTGATGCTAACGACGAATTCACCTTCGCAGTGCAATATAATGATTGACCCATTCCCCCCCCACGATGCTACTTAACGTGCACCGACATAGCGTTTCTTCAACTCGACGCACCCCGTAAGCGTATTTTCAAATATATGGGTTTTGAGATCTCTCGCCGGGAGGCGAGTTGTCTTGCCCGGAGGACTTCAGAAAGCCCCGCTCTGCGGAACGGGTGAGCATAAGTCATGCAATTTTCGAGGGCGCCGTCGGCACCGACGTTAGATCGGCATGAGCGATGTCATATGATAGACGCGGAGAGGCGAAATGAGTGGCCAGATCTATCGACGGAAAAAACCTGGGCTTGGAATGGCGAGCGCAACACGGGCGTCATCTTATCCGCAATTATCATGGCTGCCCGCCTCTGGTGGTGCGGCAAGCGTTGCCGCGCCGCATGACCAGCGTGATCATCCTCTGTTCCTATACGCGATCAGATTGATCGACGGCGCGACGGTCGTCTTGACCTCATGCGCCATGGCGTGGGCTGGAAGCTTTTTTGCGACGCGCCAGCAAACGGTTGCCATTTCCGTTGCGGACCTCGTAGCAGTTCTTGTGTTTTTCTTGATGTTACCAAACCCTAGACTGCCGATTCTACCGTTTTGGGAAATGAGTCTCCAGCAGCTGCGCTTTCTAATGCCTCCTTTGATATTGGCAGGCTTTGTACAGGCCGGTGTGTACTGGTGGCTGGGGTGGAAGGACATTGCTTTGTTGAGGGCGTCCTGCGCTTGGACAATCAGCGTCACGGCCGGATTGATCGTAACGCGTGGCTTGAGCACCTTTGCCAAAGCGCATCCCGTCATCGAGACGCGGCTGAAGCGGAAAATCGCGGTCATCGGCAGTGATGCGCATGCCTTCCGCACCGCCGAACGGTTGAGCAAGGAATCACAAAATGGCATTTCAGTATTAGGTGTTTTCGACGATGGTCCGCGTCATCCGGGACAAGCTCAGGTTCAAGGGACGATCGCTTCATTGATCAGCCTAAGTCGGGAAATCAAGCTACATGGCATCATCATCGCGCTGCCCCCTGGGGCTGAGAACGAAACACAGATTGCCGATCTGAGCTGGCGGCTACGCGGCGTTTTCGCCGACGTGTTTGCGAAGCCTTACATGCTCCATGGCCCTGATGTCGCACTCCCGGTACAAACCATCGGCGCGATGCCTTTCCTGGTGCTGCAGCGCCGTCCTTTGGACGAGTGGCAGAGGCTGATCAAAAAGGTGCTTGACGTTACGGTAAGTTTAATTTGTGTCATCTTACTGCTCTTGCCATTGGCCGTCGTTGCGATTGCAATCAAGATGGATTCGCCGGGGCCGGTCCTGTTCCGGCAACCGCGTCTGGGCTTCAACAATCGTCAGTTCATGGTTTTCAAGTTTCGTTCGATGTATACGAACGCGTCGGATATTTTGTCGGTGAAGCAAACCTCTCGTGATGACCCACGCGTCACACGCGTGGGAAAGTGGCTCCGTAAACTCAGCATTGACGAGATGCCGCAACTCCTGAACGTACTCCGTGGCGAGATGTCCCTCGTGGGGCCGAGGCCGCACGCACTGCAGACGCGCGTGGAAGGGGCTCTTCTGAATGATGTCACGGCGGAATATATCATGCGATTTCATGTTAAGCCGGGTATCACTGGCTGGGCACAGGTAAATGGCGCACGGGGTGAACTTGTGACGACGGATGATCTTCGCAAGCGTGTCGCCTACGATCTTGAATATATCCAGAATTGGTCCGCATGGTTTGATTTGAAGATCATGGCGTTGACATTGGTCCGCGAAATCGTGAGTCGCAATGCCTTCTGAAGCGGCGCAGCGCATGCCGTCGCATGGCGGAGGCTCGATCTCGATGGCGCAGACATCTGAGTCTGATATGATCGACATTATGGGGCTTCGGCTGCACAATCTGCACCGTAGCACTATTGCCGAACGCGTCATTACAGCGGCGGGTTCAAAGCAGAAGATGCTGGTCGTCAATGCCAATGCAAATCTTGTTGTTTTGTCGCAGACATTAGGATGGATGTCGGCGCTATTTTCGAAAGCTGATATTGCGTTCTGCGATGGAGCTGGGGTGCAGTTGGCGATACGTCTTTTGAAGGGACGAGCCGCGCACCGGACGACGCCGCCGGAATGGATTGGAGCGGTTCTGGAGGCGCTTGGGCCGAATGCCTCGATCTTCTGGCTTGGCGGCAGCAAAGAAGCCGTCGTGCAAGCGGCGCGGAATTATGAGGCGCGGTATGGGGTGCGAACGGCCGGCGTGCAGGACGGCTTCTTTGACATGGCAAAAGATTCCGTTGAGAATCTGGCCTTGGTCGCGCGGATTAACAGCGCTGCCCCGTCGATCCTTCTGGTGAATATGGGGATGCCTCGGCAAGAGAGATGGCTTTGGGATAATTGGGATCGCCTGCAGACAGGCGTTGCGATTACCGGTGGTGCGCTGGTGGATCATGCCGCCGGGCATGTGCACCGGCCGCCGCGCTGGGTTGCCAATCTGGGCATCGAGTGGCTCGTACGGTTGGTGCGAGAGCCCAAGCGACTCTGGCGTCGCTACTTGCTTGGACTGCCGGTATTTGGCCTCTTTGTCTTGCGCTACGCCGTAAGCGGAAACAACCGCAAACGTGTTCGATAATCCCGGTTAGAATTACAAATTTTTGAGCAAATAGGAATCTCAATAGCCTGTGTGCACGTGCTTATATGTCGGTCAGGAGCCGATCCGGAATTGGGGTTGGCTATGTGGTAACATCGGATTGGACTCGTAAAGAAAATTGGCCCTGAGATCGTGAACGAAAGAATGCCCGACATTGCGTATAGGCCCTCTGCCGATCCCTTTTCCAGGGGTGATACGGTTAGGCGGATATTGCGTGTCTGGCGGGCTAATATTGGCCTGTTTTTCGCCTGCGCGATTACCGTTTTGGTCGTTGGCGGCGGTGCCGTGGAATTGTTGAAGCCGACCTATACGGCGACCGCCACGGTGGCGATTCCGCCCCAGCTTGCCGACCCTCTGGCGCCGATCGGGCAGGGAACCGCCAGTCAGGCCGATGACGATGAGTTGCCGACAACGGAAGCGTCGATGATGCAATCTCGAGACGTTGCCGCCGCCGTGCTCGCGCAATTTCCGCCGCCGGCGTCAAAGCCGGGATTCAGCATCAGAAGGGCGCTCTGCCGTGCCGGAATTTCCTTCCTCTGCCCGGTAATCACACCGGCGGATGAAACAGCGAAGCAACAGGCTGAGATCGACGGTTTCCTGGTGTCGCTGGCGGTTGTTCCAAAGCTTCAATCGCAAGTGATTAACGTTAGTGTCACGGCGAATACGGGCGAGCGAGCGGCGATGTTGGCGGATGCGGTGGTGCAGAATTATCAGCGGATCGATCTGGCGCGGCAGACGGCGAATTTAAACGGCGTAGCGACCTGGCTCGATACGCGGACGGCAGACCTGCGGCGGCGCTGGCTTGATGCCGTGAATACGGCGGACGCGTTCAGTGTCAGCCATGATCTCACCAATGCGGGCGGCGAGACGACGCCAGATCCGCTCGTGGATCGCCAGATTTCCGACATGGCGGCGAGCCTAGGGGCGGCCCAAGCGCGGCTTGCAGCGGCTCAGGCGCAGGCGGATGCGCTGCACGACGCGGCGCAGCATGGCGACGAGACGGCCGTGGTTAGTTTGTCCGAGCAGCCGATTCTCGTGGCCGCCGCGAGCAACCTCATGCAGCTGGAAACGACGCGTAACCAGCTTGCGACGGAGTTCGGCGGCAATTACCCAAAGATCAAGGCGTTAGACTCACAGATCGCGGCAGCGCGGGCAACGTTGAACAGTCAGATTGGGGCGGCCTTACATTCCATCGGTGCCAACCTTGTTTCGGCGCGCGCCGAGGTGCGGCAGCTGACGGAGAACCTCAACACGCTGCGCGCGCAGGCTGCAGCCCAGAGTTCGCCGCAGGCGGAATATCGCAGCCTCACGCAGGAGGCGGCGAGTGCGCGAGCGGTGTATGAGACGTTTTTGGAACATTCGAATGACGTGGTTGATCGTGCTGCACTTTTAGAGCCGCCCGTTGTTTTTGTGTCCCACGCCAATATCCCTGCGCGTCCCACTTTTCCGAATAAGCCGAAGCTCTTTCTTGCCGTCTTTGTGGTGGCCCTGGTGGCCGGTGCGGCGGCGACGTTTATCAAAGACTATTTTTCGGTAGGTTTCGAGAAGCCTGAGGATTTGGCCGGCAGCGTGCAGTTGCCTCTGTTGGCCGTAGTCCCTTATGTTGCGGCACAAAGGAACCATCCGGTTGCCCGACACGTCATCGACGATCCGTTCTCGCGAACGAGTGAAGCGGTGCGTGGACTTGCCATGAAGCTTTCTCTGCTCGCGGCGAGTGAAGGTGGATCGCGCTCCGTGCTGGTGGCCTCCGCGAATCCATTGGAAGGAAAAAGCACGCTCGCCGTCTGGCTCGCGATGACGATGCGCCAGGCCGGAAAATCCGTATTGGTGATCGATGGTGATCATCGCCGCGGCGCATTGATGCAAAATTCATCGACGGCGTCTAAACTTGGCATGACCGACCTGCTTTCTGGCCGCGTGACGGCATCTGAGGTCATTCAGACCGATTTAGAAACCAAGATTGATTTTATCTCGGCCGGAAAGGCCATGTCAGGTCCCGTCGGCGTCGAGGAGATCGCGCGCTTACGGAGTGCGATCGGCGCCCTGAAGAAGTCATACAACCTGATCATTATTGATAGTCCGCCTCTTCTGGCAATGACTGATGGCTTGGTACACGGCAGCATCGCGGATCAGGCCATTTTTGTCTGCCGCTGGCAGCTTGCATCTCGAAAAGCCGTGTCAGCGTCCCTGAATCGTTTGCAAACCTTCGGTGCACGTGTTTCGGGCGTCGTCGTATCAATGGTGGACCAAAACTCTCCACAGGCTTTCGGCGATGACTATAATCGGCGCGAGATGAAATTGATCAGCCGCCTTTACGGTTCTCAGGGTTAAATCTTTGAAAATTATCCATGTTGTTCGGCAGTTCAGCCCATCCGTCGGCGGGTTAGAGACATCCGTCCTCAACCTTGCGCGCGCCCAGCGGGGGCGGCTTGGAATCGATGCCCGCGTCGTGACCATGAATCGTGTTTTTGGGCGCCCTGAGATCCTTCCATCCGAGGACGTCGTAGCAGGTATTCCGATTCACCGCCTCCCATGGCGGGGGTCGTCACGTTACCCGCTTGTACCTTCGGTGCTGTGGCATTTGCAGTCAGCCGATGTGGTGCATGTGCATGCCATTGATTTTTTCTTTGATTACCTGGCGCTCACGCGCCCCCTCCACCGGGGGGCAATGATTGCCTCGACCCATGGTGGGTTCTTTCATACGGCGCAGCACGCCGTGGCCAAGAAGCTTTGGTTCAATACCGTCACGCGTGCGTCGATCCAGGCTTATCATCGCATCGTCGCGTGCAGCCACAGTGATGCGGAGTTGTTCCGGTCTCGTGCTGGACACCGGCTGGCGGTGATCGAGAATGGCATTGACCAGGCAAGATTTACGTGTGCTTCGGCACAGGTTCAGACTCGTACGATCATCTGTTTTGGCCGCTTTGCGCAACATAAGAGGATCGGCCAGCTTTTTCCCATCCTGGCGCGGCTGTGCGCGCTCGACCCGGCATGGCGATTGATCGTCGCCGGGCGAGATGCCGACCAGACGACCGAACAGCTAAGAGCGATGGCCGATGACGCGGGCGTCCAACATGCGGTGCGCTTCGTCCTCAACCCGAGCGACGCACAACTGCGATTGCTGATCGGAGAGGCGAGTTTTTCTGCATGTCTTTCCAGCTATGAGGGCTTCGGGCTCGCCGCCGTGGAGGCGATGTCAGCTGGATTGTTGCCGATCTTAAGCGACATTGCGCCATTCCGTCGACTCGTTGACGACACCAAAATCGGCCTTATCGTCGACCCTGGCGATCCGGCCGGCGCCGCCGCGCTCGTGCAGGAGAACGTGCTGGATGATGCGGCAAGTTACACGCGACGCCGAGCGCAGACGATGGACGCGGTACGCCGGTACGATTGGGAGGAGGTCGCCGCCCGATATGCAGACATATATGCCGAAGCGGTCGGGCCTACGCATGGTGTGCCGGTCACCGCGACGCTGAGATCTGGCGTATGAGCGGGAAAACATTCTCCGCCAATCTTACGTACAACGTCGTCGGTGCGCTTTTACCGATCGCCACTTCGCTCGGGACCGTCCCATTTTATATCCATCAGATTGGTCTGGCGCGGTATGGTGTCGTCACGATTACCTGGGTTTTGCTGGGCTATTTTGGGTTCCTGGATTTCGGCCTCTCGCGCGCCTCGGCGAACGCCCTCGCAAAGCTCGGCCATGGATCGTCGCGCGATCGCTCCCCGGTATTGGTGACGGCGTTCTGTTGCAATCTTAGCCTTGGGCTGGCCGGTGGGCTCCTGCTTTACGCTGTCGGCCACGTGGTGCTTCTGCATATCGTGAAGATCCCCGACAGCCTGATGGTAGAGACGCGCCACGCCTATCCCTGGATGGCGGCAATGTTGCCGCTGGGTATGCTCTCAGGTGTCTCCACGGGCGCTTTGGAGTCACGCGAAAAATTCCTGATGTCGAACGTGCTGAGCAGCTTTGGCACCATAGGCGGCCAAATCATTCCGCTGATTTGCGCCTATGTGATCGGCCCTAGCCTTGACGTGGTCATCCCGGCAACGTTGCTGGTGCGTTTGGTGACAGTGGCGCTCGCCTACGCCATCGTGATAAAAATTGAATGGCCCATTAGCCTATTTGATGTAAGCCTGGACTGGGTGCGCAAGCTGTTCGGCTATGGCTCGTGGGTCACGGTTTCCAGTCTGCTTAACCCGCTTTTTGACACGTCAAACCAGTTGATTATTGGCGCGATGCTCGGTGCGGCGTCGGTGGCCATTTACTCGGTGCCGATGAACCTCGCCCAACGCTCGCAGATATTTGCGACGTCGCTATCCCGTACGTTATTCCCGCGCAATTCGCGCAGTTCGCATGATGACGCCGTCGACGTCACACGCCGGGCGACGATCACGCTTCTTTATGGCTTCGGGATGGTCTGCGGTCCAGGAATCCTGCTTTGTGGGCCGTTCCTCAGGCTTTGGATCGGCCGTCATTTCGCGGTGTCCTCCGAACCGGTCGCACAAATTTTGATGTTTGGGGCCTGGACAAATGGTGTCGCATTTCTTCCTTACGGGTTCTTACAGGCGCGTGGCAAGCCGCATGTTACGGCCATAGTCGGTGTTGCGGAGATCGTGCCATTTTTTCTGGTGTTATGGTTTCTGACAACGCGGCTGGGTTTGCCCGGCGCGGCACTTGCCTGGACGTTGCGGGTGACCGCAAACTGCATCGTACTCCACCTGCTGAGCGGCTGCATTCCAGACCGACCTTGGCGGGTACTGCCTGCCGTTTTACTCATGGCCGGTTCTTTGCTCATCGTCAGGGTGGTTCCGATGTCGACGGTCGCGACCTTGATTCTGGCGGTTTGCCTCTCGCTGGCCTTTGCTATCTTGGCGATGATTCTCGACCCGATCGCGCGTGGTCTGGTATTGCAGACGACGCGGCGCTTCGGTGTTTTACGTACCACAGCTCTGTCACAGCACGACTCGGTCTAAGCATGTTCGGGATTTTGGCGCCGAGGCGGGCCGACATATGGCTGTTCGCGGCCGTTGTGATCTGTGGAGCGAGCTGTGCCGTGAAGGATGCTCATGCACAGTTGATCCAGCAATATTTTCCCGCGGACATACCAGGCTATTCCCCGAATTTCAGTGCTTCCGTGGTAGACCGCATGGAGGCTCAGGATCAGGCCGAAGGTGTCGAAGTCGGCGATTTTGTGATCCGCCCGGAGCTATCCGAGACCGCTGGCTATGATTCCAACACGTTGGGCACGCCAAATTCCGGCAGCACCGAGATTGACACCAATGCCGGCATCCGCGCCAATTCAGATTGGGGGCGGGATGCGCTCGGTGCCTCCTTGAGCGTCGACAATCGCCGTTTTTTGGATTTGCCATCCGCGAGTTACACGAACTGGACGGCCGCTACGGGTGGTGCTCTGACGCTGGGCAACGATACGGCGACAATTTCATTTGCACATCGCGCTTTGAATCTGGCCGCGACTGATCTCGGTGTCTTGGGCGTGGTGACCCCCGTACCTTATTCCATCGATGATCTCAGGATTTCCTACATCAAGCTCTTCGGCCGCTTCAGCGTCACGCCCTCCCTTGAATTTCAGAATTTCACCTTCGGGCAGTCTACCGGCAGGGTTGCGATTGATTATAACTCGCTCGACCACAAAACCGAGAGTGGGATGATCACGACCAGATATGAATTTTCCCCGGGCGACGCTGCTGTCGTGATCTTGCGGACGTCCCAGGCACAATTCCAGACGGCCCCGAGCGACAATTATACGGATTTCGGGGGCTTTGCCGGCCTCGATTTTCGTGGCAACCGCGTCATCCAGTTTCGCGCCCTGGTCGGTCTTGAAAGCCGTAGCTTTCAGGGGAACGCGGCGCAGACCGTTACCACGCCCACATTCGAACTCGACGGCGTTTGGACGCCGACCGAATTGGACACGGTCACGGCCACCGCGACGCGCGAGCAGGATGACCCGACCTCGCCTTTCGCAAGCAACCAGATCGTCACCAACCTGCGGGTGGAACTCGACCATGAGCTCAAAACCAACCTGTTCCTTACGGGATATGTGGGCGGCGGCCAGAGCGTCTCACGGTCCAATATTTCCGGCTTCGGTGAGAATACCCAGACGCAGTTGAATTTAGGTGCCAGTGCGCTCTGGAACATCAACCGTCATTTAAGAGGTACGCTTGGTTATGGATACAGCAGAGGCGTGGATAGCGGCGCGCCCATCGGTACTTTCGAAGCCGGAGACAATCGCTTTACCAGCCATACGTTTCTTTTGGGAATCAGCATTTTCGAATAGGAAAGCTCTTGATCAACAATCTGCCCTAAAGTCAGGAATCCAGAATGCGCTTTGCAAAAACCGATAAAAATTCCGCGTTCGGCGCTGTTCCGCGTGCGGCCCGGCGCGTGCTCGTTCTCCCGGTGATGCTCGCCCTTGTGGGCTGCGTGTCCGGCCAAAACCTGGCGATGCTGACATCTCCACCAGATGAGGGCTACCAACTTGGACCTGGTGACCAGATACGGGTCATCACGTATGACGAGACGCAGCTCAGCAATACGTTTACGGTCGGCGAGGACGGTAAAATCGCGTTTCCCTTGATTGGGACTGTGATGGCCTCCGGCCATACGGCCAATCAGGTCGCGTCTGAAATCACCGCATCACTCGAAAACAGCAAGCTCGTCAATCAACCGAGCGTATCGGTCGAGGTCGTCCAGTACCGTCCGATTTCGGTGCTTGGCGAGGTCAACCATCCCGGTCAGTACCCCTACCAGCCGGGAATGACCACGCTCGATGCCGTAGCCTTGGCCGGTGGTTTTACCTATCGTGCGGTAACCGGCTATGCCTCGGATTGGCGGACGGCAGGCCGCGGTTCAGCCTATGCCATGAAGGGCAAAGTCGGTCCGGGGTCCAGACTGGAACCCGGTGACGTGATCACGATTTATGAGCGCTATTTTTGAAATTGCTGTGGCGTGTCTCGTCCCAAAGCGCGTGGCGTGACATTCGCGGCGCCATATAGGAACCAACATATGGCGGCAGTTTTGATCGTGAACATATTCGCGCCGATACAAAGCGAGGCCGCCATATAGACAGCGATCATCGCCTTCATCGACATTGCTTCCGTCGTCTTGGGTCTGTGAAACGCGAAGATTCCGAGCAGAAACAGCGTGAGGGGAAGCCCGAGATTGTTGATCACGTAGGCATAGCCCGTATCGGACGTATAAACCTGCGAGGCCTGCAGGCCGAACCATTGCGGTAAGCCCCAATAGTCCAGCAATCGGCCGGAGAATAGCAGTCTTCCGGAGAAATCGTCGATGACGATCGCAGGCACGATTCCGGGCAGCTCGTGCAATGAACCCACGACCAGAAGACCGAGCATGGCAAGCAGTGGCAGGCAGAACACCGCGAAGCCCGAGCGCCAGAATGGCGATATGCGGAACACCAACATCAGACTCCAGCAGGCGAAGGCAAAGCGTGAATCGCCCAATACCGCACAAGCCCCTGCAAGGACGACCAGAATCCCGCGCATTTGCCAGGACCCTATCCGCGTGCTGAGGCACCATGCAAACGCAATGACTGAAAAATTGCCCATTGAAACGGGTTCAAGAAATACCGACGAGAAGCGTGCCGGTCCAAGCAGGGATGGAAGAAAGGTTCTGGTCTCTTGGCCGCCACGGCTGCCGCTGATGAAGGCGGTGGTGTGAGAGTAATTGATCGTCGACGTGCTGATCACACCCTTGTCGACATAATAGGACCACACGTCGAACATCGCCCCGAACTGCGTGGGAAAAAGTGCTTCGAACAGACCGATCGGAACGACGATTGCCATGGCAATCCACAATACGCGGCTTCCCTCTTGGGCCGTCGCGAGCGTGCCGAGTTCATAGAAAATATACATGATGGCGATATCATGAAGGATTTTTAGATCTAAACTGGGGTTGATGAAACGCAGCCCGATGAGGAAAGCCGCCATGACGCCGCTGACCCGAACGGCCTGATCGGAGATCAGACGGCGGATGACACAGAGGCCTGCCGTAAGGATCGTCATCTCGCAAACGATGACAACGGCGTTCGACATGTGAATATGGCCAAGCGTGCTGATAAAGCAGAGCACCATGTTGAAACATAGCGCCGTAAACACGAGGTATGATCCGCTTTGGGGCGCGGCGACGACAGATCGCGCGGGGATAAGTCGCGTGTTCTGTGCGATCGCCTGTTCCATAGGTCTCATGCTCCGGTTACAATAAGGTCTTTCGGGATGGCTGCCGACGCGTGTCCGGCCGGTGACGGATCGATGCCGCGTTTCGGTACAGACAATCCCCATTTGACCCTTACGTATATAAGAATGATGCGTGAGTCATCTTGCAATTTCAGGAAAGTGAGCAGGCATCCATATCGAGATATTAATAATGGAATGAATGGATTGCGCTTGCGGGGTGTATTACGGTCCCATAGACTAACGAACGGAGATCGGCATCATCACCCTCAATGCGTGGGATATGATGAATGTTGTTGTGGAGTTTTGGCAGCTATGTGTTGTCAGATGCCCAGGGAATTTCATGAGGGTGAATCGTTTATGGCATCAAGACGATTGAGATGTAACCCAGATGTCTAACGCTTTGTTCATCTCCGTTCATGATTTCCGAAGCCTTCGGAAAGCCAGTGTGCATTTCATTGCCGCAGAAATGGCCAAGCGAGGCGTGACACGATTTTTTTCGATTGGCCTTTCCCGCCTCTCGCAGCATCGCGGAGATACGCGGTCCAGCCTTCGCGATCGCGCCAATCGCGTCGAGGTCGTGGCAGGTGGTGTGGAATGTTATTTGTGGAAAACGGCCTGGCATCCCTTTGCCATGCGGCGCCAAATGCTCGCCCCTCTCGAATCGGCGCTGTTCAGCGCCTATCGCCGCATGATTCCGCGTGTTCCGCGCCAGTGGATCCGCGAGGCTGAAATCGTGTTTGTTGAGTCGGGGATGGCGGCGGTTTTTGTCGCCGATATACGGCAAATGAATCCCAAGGCGCGAATCGTCTATCTCGCGTCAGATGATCTGGATGTCGTGGGATGCGCAGCCACGATCAAGCGCGACTTTATCCGTAATTTCGACATGATAGACACGGTGCGGCTCCCGTCGCGCTATTTGCTGCCCGGCATGCCGCACGGCGCAACCTCGATCCTCGTGCCGCATGGGATCGATCGGTCGATTGCCGAGCCACGATATCCGAGCCCTTATAATGGCCGGCGCGGCTGTGTCTCAGTCGGCTCGATGCTGTTCGATACGGCCTTCTTTCGTGTGGCGTCGGGTGCGTTTCCGAATATCGACTTCCACATTATCGGGGCGGGGAAGGCGGCCGCAGGGTTACAAGCGCCGAACATCATCATCCATCCGGAGATGGCGTTTGCGGACACACTGCCCTATCTCCAGCATGCGGCTTTTGGCGTCGCACCCTATCTTGATGTCAATACGCCGATTTATCTCATCGATACGTCGCTGAAACTTCGGCAATTCGGCCTGTTTGGCATTCCTGCTGTTTGCCCAAACTTCGCCCTGGGCGACACACCAGGAAGGTTCGGCTATGTACCGGGAGATAGCGAATCGATCACGTCAGCGATACAGCGCGCGCTCGACAATCGACAGGAGATCACCGTGGATGTGATGCCTTGGAGCGGGGTCGTTGATCGCATTCTCAGCCCGCGGGAGTTTGCAGATGTTAAGCTCTGAGGCGAACGCCGCAATATCCCGTGAAATCACCGGTGTATGCACATGAGCGAGACGGTCCCGACGAGCGTCTCGATCGCGATGACGACGTATAACGGCGCGAAATATTTGCAGGAGCAACTCGACAGTTTGGCTGGACAAACTCTTCCGCCCGCCGAGCTGGTGATTGGAGATGATGGATCTACTGACGGCACATTGGAAATCCTGGAGCGCTTTGCGCGCCATGCGCCGTTTCCGGTTCACATCCATAGAAATCCAGAGCGTCTTGGCTATCGCGTCAATTTCCTGAATGTCGCCCGGCGCTGCACCAGCCAGTTGATCTCTTTTTGCGATCAGGACGATGTCTGGTCTCCCGAGAATCTCAGCCGGGTCGTGCCGTGCTTTGCAGATTCCGATGTGCTGTTGACGTTCCATAATTCCTGCATTGTGGATGCGCAGCGCCGGCCGATCTCGCCGTTCTATGTCGAGCCCATTCCGCGCATTTCGCCCCGGCTGACCCTGTCGCCTTGGATGTATTCCTATGGATTCACCCAGACGTTTCGTGCGGATCTTTTGCCGGCTGCCGATCTGTGGGGGCCAATGGAGGATCACCTTCACCCCGGCGAGGCCATGGCGCATGATTTGTTTTTCTTCCTTATCGCCTCCGGGCTTGGCAGCATCTGCTATCTTGACGATGAGCTGACTGAATACCGGCTGCATGCCGGCAACACATTCGGGTCTGGCAAGAGAACAATGCCCAGCTTTTTAGATCGATGGCGCTATCGACTCGAAGACAGGTCCAATACCTATCGCCATTTGGCGCGTGTAGCGCCGATTGATGCGCAGTTGTTTTCCCGTTTATCGACGCTGGAGACGCTTTCGCCGCACCTGCGTTGGCGATCTGCCGAAGCCGCGGCAGCCTGGAGCAAGCTTGGTCCGCTTTACGCCGATCGCGCGCTGCTCTGCTCTGCGGGATTGCCCGACAGGGTAGCCGCTTTTATGCGGCTATATCGCCGCGGCGCTTATGGTGAATCAGGTTTTTGGACGTTTGGCGCAAAAGCGATGACAAAGGATCTGGCATTGGGATTGCTGTTGGCCCCCGTGATCGCGCGTTTCGGCCGTCCTTCCTCCGGAGGCGACCGTGCGTGCCGGCGTGGACGGACGTATTTGCGCACGCTCAGCACTGGGCAAGCATGATGGAGATCAAGCGCGTCGCTGCAAGAGAGCAGGAGGCCATCAATGATCGGCGTGTTGTGGCGATTTGTCGCACGCAGATACTTCCTTTATCGGAAACTTTTGTACGTGATCAGGCACTCGCTTTGCGCCGTTGGCAGCCGGTTCTTGTGGGCGAGCGTCAGATCGACGGATTGTCGCTGGATGGCTTGGAAGTAGCAACACGATATCGCGGTGCGCCGCGATTTTTTCAGCGTCTCGAAGGTGCGGTTTGGCGCCAATTCAATCGTGCCGCACCTGGCTTCGTCACGCTTATACAGCAGCAACGGCCCAATCTGATCCATGCACATTTTGGTTTCGATGGCGTGGAGGCCTGGCCGGTTGCGGAGCGGCTTGGCGTGCCTCTATTGGTGACGCTGCACGGGTCGGACATCACGACCCATATGCGATGGTTTGCGGAAGGCCGCGCAGGGCGCCGGTGGAAAGCCTATCCGAGCCGTCTTGCCCGACTCGCCGCGCAGCCGAGCGTTAGCTTTGTCGCGATCTCGGAGAATATACGCGAGGCCGCGATTGCCGCCGGCTTACCGCGGGAGCGGATTTTTGTACAACCGATCGGGATCGACACGCGACGCTTCCTCCGCAAGGGCGTTCCGGTCGGTCAACGGCCACCGACGATCCTGTTCCTAGGACGTCTCGTGGAAAAGAAAGGCGCTTCTTACCTGCTTGACGCATTTGAGGCGCTGCGTCGGCAACTGCCAGAGGCCAGGCTGGTGATCGCAGGTGATGGGCCGGAACGTTCGGCGCTTTCCGTACGCGCGGAAGCTATCGGTGGCGTGCGTTTTGTGGGTGCTTTTTCCCGGGAGCAGGCGCAGGCGTTGCTGGTGGAGGCGCGCGTTCTGTGCTTGCCGAGCATCACGGCCGAAAGCGGTGATGCGGAAGGTCTCCCTTTGGTCATCTTAGAAGCGCAGGCCAGCGGCGTCCCCGTTGTGACCTCGGCCAGGGGCGGGGCTACAGAAGGGATCATCGATGGCGAGACAGGGTACGCCTTCGCCGAACGCGATGTAGAAACCATGGTCGATCGGCTTGCCAGATTATTGACAGATGATGCTTTGGCAGAAAGGTTTTCTGCGGCAGGTCCTGTATTCGTGGCACAATCGCACGAATTGCGCCGGCATACGGCGGCGCTGGAAACGCTCTATGACCGGGTCGCGGGCTTTCGCGCATGATGGGTGAAGCCAGCGTCTCCGTCATTATTGCCGCCTATAACGCCGAAGCCTTTATCAGCCGTGCGATCGCATCCGCGTTGACGCAAACGCTGCCACCGCGTGAAATTCTGATCGTCGATGATTGTTCGACCGATGGCACGCGCGCCGTTCTGGACGCGGCCGTGCGGGAACATCCCACGATCAAAGTCATCGCGATGGCGCGCAATGGTGGGCCCTCCGCGGCGCGCAATGCCGGGATTGCGCAAGCCCGGGGAGATTGGCTCGCCGTACTGGACGCCGATGATGCTTTTGCGCCGACGCGTCTTGCCACATTGACGGCGTTCGCGGAGTCAACCGGGGCCGATTTCGTGGCGGATGACCTGGCTTATTATGATGCCGTGGCGGATAGTGCTGGCGCTAGCGCGATAGGCGATACCATCGTTCTGCCAGACAGGCCGCTGAGCCTGCGAGACTATCTTTCCCATAATCTCGCCGATGGCAGAAGTTTTGATTGGGGGCTGTTAAAGCCGATCTTCCGGCGTGACGCCTTGATCCAGCGCGATATCGCCTATGATCCCGACGTAAGGCATGGGGAGGATTTTCGTCTCGTGGTGGAGCTGCTGCTCAGCGGTGCGCAATTCCGCATTCTGCCGCAGCCGCTTTATTTATACACGCAGCGGCAAGGCGCGGTGAGTGGACGTCCATCGGGGATGACGCGTACGACAATTGCCTATCGCAAGCTCAAGGAGGCGGCGCTGACACTGGCCCGCGATCCGCGTATTGCATCCGACCCGGAGATGATCGGACTGTTGCAGCAGCGGGCAAGCGGGTTGGCGCGACTGGACGACGCTCATTTCATCTCGACATCGCTGCGTGCCGGCGCCTTCGGTGAAATTGCCGCGCGAACCACAAGAGATCCCGCTTTCCTGCCCTTTATGCTGCGTCAGATCGGCCGCGCGATGCGTCGCCGCTTTCCGGCACTCTGACGGCCGCCTCACAATATTAAGGTCCCTCATGCGCAGAGTTTCGATAGCCTTATTGTTCATTTTTGCGGGCATGGCAGCTGCCCACGCGGCATCCGAACCGCAGATCCTGTGGGGTGTCAGCGACAGCGGGCTTGAGTTTGGAAGAGGCGTCATCGCTGAGCGCAATTATTCGGTTCCAGATCCGCGTTATTACCTCGCGCACGGCGTGGGCTTGATACGCATCCCCTTCCAGATCGGCCGCATCCAGCCAACAGCCCGCGGCCCGCTCGCGCCGGACATCGTGAGCGATCTTGAAAAGATCATCGACGAGGACCACGCGGCCGGGGCGATCACCGTTCTCGATCCGCACGGCTATGGGTTTTATAACATTGACGGCAAGCCGCACGATATCCTTACCGATCCCGCAGCGGCTGCGGATTACGTCGATTTGATGCGCCGCATTGCCGTGACGTTCGGGCATGACGACGTTGCGATCGGCCTGATGAACGAGCCGCATGCGGGCGATGACGCCGATTACGGAAAAATCTGGAATCAGGCCATCGCTGCCATCCGCCAGGCGGGGTTTCGCGGCGTGATTCTCGTGCCGCACGCGCATTGGAGTTCGGCGGCCGATATCACGCCGCGGACGCCGTTTTCGGGGAACATCGTAGATCCCGACCATAACTGGGTATTGGAGTTGCATTCCTATCTGGACCCGGACGACACCGGTACGTACCGCAAGCCTGTGGGGTCTTCCACGATCGGCGCTGAGCGTCTTGCCAGGGCCATTGCCTGGTCACGGCAGAGCGGTGTCCGTTTGTTCCTGGGGGAGACGGGCGCGCCACCGGATGAAGCTGGATTGGCCGCATTCCGGACGATGCTTGCCGAAATCTCGTCGGCGCCGGACGCTTTCTGGGGCGTCGCCGTATGGGGGGCGGGGGCCTGGTGGAAACCCGATTATCCGATGCGTCTTGATCCCATCGCCGGTGTCGCTCGCCCGCAATTCGTGGCACTCGAAAACGTGATGACCCCGGAGATCCTGTATTTCGCCAAGGCTTCCGGTGGACCGGATATACCGGTTTCAATCGACATAGACGGCAAAAAAATCGGCCCGGCTGTGATGATTACGGCTGCGCGGAGTGGACCGCCGCAGGCGGTTCCGGTCCGGTTGCCGCTGTCACCAGGCCTTCACGTCGTCCATGTTCAACCCGCCGCGACGGCGGGGGGGAACACACTTTATCTCGTTGACTCCACCTGGAAGGGGGCTTCTGACAGCGGCGATTCGTTTGGAGTTGTACGGCGTGCGGGCTACAGCTTTCGGGTTGAGGTGCCGGCTTCCCAGCCCAAGGATCTTCACCATTCTGGCCAATGAACGCTAAGGCTCAACGCAACCCTAACGGCCCTGTTATTTTCCACCCTCGTCGGTACGTGCGAGAATAATGCCGCCGAGCGCGGCTACAGCTAAGCCGAGGCCGGTGAGTGGCTGATTCGGGCTGTAATCGAAGACAAAAAACTGCATGACATTATAAAAACTCCGAGGATCCGCAGCTAAAAAGGCAACGCCCATCCCGACGAGGCTCAGAATACAGCCTACATGGCCCTGAGATTTTCTAAGTATCATAGATGGGAGTGGCCCTTCACCATCCTGATCTATGAACGGGACGCCGGCAGCCCCTAACATAGCTGGGATCGCTGCGAAGGTCGGCCCATCGGCCGGTTGCTCCCGATAAAACGGGCGACCTGTGCAACGCTCTCATGGTTATCTCCAGTCGTGAGCTTTGGTATCTAGTGCCCTGAGGTGAGACCTTCAATGCATAGGGTCAAGGGCTGCCCGATGCGCTCAGGGCCGTCGGTTCGCCCCCGGTTTCAAAGCGGCCGGGGTTCGGCTAGCTTGACTGCAAATAGGGAGAATAACAGGTTGAACGTTTCAGAGACTTTTTCAGATCTTTTTGCGCGCGTCGTCGCGGTGATTGGTGGTGCTGCGATGCTCGCGCGGCGGCAGGCGGGCGGCGCGCCGGCGCCGGCCTGGGGCAGCACCCCAGCGATCCCGGCGGCGAAGTCTCAGGGCAGCATCCCGACGCTGAAAATGCCGACAGCCCAAGGATGGTCCGCGGGGCAGGCGCCGACCTGCGCGCCGGGGCTCAAAGTCAATACATTCGCCGCGGGTCTCGCGCATCCGCGCTGGATGCTCGTGCTGCCCAATGGCGACGTGCTCGTTGCCGAGGCGATGTTCGTTGCCAGAACCCCGAGGTCGATTTTCGACTATGCCATGGTGGCCACGATGAAACGCGCCGCAGCCATGGGCGTTAGTGCGAACCGCATCACCCTGCTGCGGGATGCGGATGGTGACGGCGTGGCCGAAATCCGCGAGGTATTCCTGGAAGGGCTGAACCAGCCCTTCGGCATGGCGCTGCTGGGCGACACCTTTTATGTCGGCAATACCGATGGCGTGGTCGCCTTCCCCTATACCCCGGGTGCGACGCGCATCACCGCGCCGGGGCGCAAGCTCGTGGATTTCAAGCCCGGCGGCCATTGGACGCGCAGTCTGCTGCCGAGCCCGGACGGTACAAAACTCTTTATCGGCGTCGGCTCGCTCAGCAATATCGGCGACGAAGGCATGGATGCGGAGGTGGGCAGGGCGGCCATCCACGAGCTCGATTTAATCACCGGCAAGAGCCGCATCTTCGCGGCCGGGCTGCGTAACCCTGTGGGTCTGGCATGGGAACCGCAAACCGGCGCGCTCTGGACGGTCGTCAACGAGCGCGACGGGTTGGGCGATGAGACGCCGCCGGATTATCTGACCTCGGTGCGCGATGGCGGCTTTTATGGCTGGCCGTATTGCTATTGGGGGCGGACGGTGGATGACCGGGTGAAACAGGACCCGGCTCTGGTCGCAACGGCCATTACGCCGGATTACGCGCTGGGCGGCCATACCGCCTCGCTCGGCCTGTGCTGGTTGCCGGCAGGCACGCTGCCCGGCTTTCCGGATGGCATGGCCATCGGCCAGCATGGTTCCTGGAACCGCAGTACGCTGAGCGGTTATAAGGTCGTCTTCGTGCCCTTCGTGAACGGCGTGCCAGCCGGGCCGCCGCGCGATATCCTGTCGGGGTTCCTGGCACCGGATGAGCGCGTATCATACGGCCGCCCGGTCGGCGTGACGATCGGCCTCGACGGCGCGGTGCTGGTGGCAGACGATGTGGGCGACGTGATCTGGCGGGTGACGGGAGCGTGACCACGATACGGGCACAAATCCCATGAATTGTGCCCGCTAACATCCCCTAACAAACAGTGTTAGGGGATGCATGAAAGTGCAAAAACCTAGCCCGCGAGCTGGCTGAGCCCTTTGATCAGCGTCGCCGCCGAACCCGCCAGGGCCAGCAGCACGACCAGTTTGCGCGCCAACGCCAGCGGCACGATGCGCGCCACGTAACGGCCGCTCCAGAACCCGCCTGCCAGCATGGCGATCACCACCAGCAAGGCGGATAATGGCAGATGTGGCGCCCCCTTGGTGATGAAAGAGGCGAAATTCAGCGCCGCCAGATAGATCTGCATGGACGCGTAGAAGCTCGTCTGTTCCCAGGAAATGCTGAGCGCATAAAGCGTGATCGCCGGGCCGCCGACCCCGGCGGTGGCGTTCATGAAGCCGCTGATCAGCCCCGCCGCGCCCGCGCCGGGATGTCCGCGGAATAGCACGAGGTTCTTCATCGCCATCACCAGCAGCAGCGCGCCGAGCACCAGCGCACCGCTGATGGTCAGCAGCCAGGAGGGCGGGATATGTCTGGCGACCGGCCCGCCCAGCAAAGCCGCCAGCAGGGAGGTCGGGATCAGCAGTGCCAACCGCCCCAGCTCTGCCTGGCGCCAGGTGAAGCCGATCATGATCGCGGTGAGGGTGAAGGTGAGGATATTGGCCAGAAGAACGCCCTGGAACGGCCCCAGCACCAGAATCAGCAATGGCGAGGCAACCATGGCGAAGCCGAGTCCAGTCAAACGCTGTGTCACCGCTCCGGCGAAGACGGCGCCGCCGACGAGGCAGATCTGAAGCAGCGTCATGGGCGGCGCGTCGCGTCAATCGTTGGCATGATCAGCAGGTTCGGCGCTTCAGGCGAGCGCGGCGGCGAATTGCCGGGCCAGCTCTGCATCCAACGGCATCTCGCCAGTGCCCAGCAGCACCAGGGCATCCGGCGCGGCACCGTCATAAGGCCCGAGGCTCCAGCGCCGGCCGACAAGCTGTAGAACCAGCCGGCGCCCATCCGCCAGCGTCAGCAGCCCCTTGCCGCGCCAGATGCTGGCAGGCAGCGCCGCCAGCGCGGCGCGTAGCCGGGCTTCATCCAGCGGGCCTGGCGGCGCCCAGCTCCATTGCCCGATGTCATGCGCCGGCGCATCCGCGATCAGCGCGCTGGCCTTGCGCTCGTGCAGCGGCGTCATCAGCCCTTGCGGCAGCATGCCATTCGCGATCTCGATCACGCTTACACCGGGGCGGATGGCATTCAGCGTGGCGTAGGCGGCGTTCCGGGCGGTTTCGTGCGCGATGTCGCACTTGCTCAGGCAGATCACATCCGCGCGCGCGATCTGGCGCTCCAGCGTGTCCCGCAGCCAGCGATCCGCATATTGCGCGGGCAACTCCAGTGCATCGGCCAGCACCAGCACCGCATCCAGCCGCGCCCCCTTGTTCAGCTTCACCAGCTGGGCGATACGCCACGGGTCCGAAACGCCGCTGGCCTCAACTATGATCCGTTCCGGGGCCGGCTGCATTGCCAGGATGCGCGACAAGGTGGCGCTGAAATCCGGGCCGATGGAGCAGCAGACGCAGCCATTGGCCAGCGCGAACACCTCGCCCTCGCGCGCCAGCAGCGCCTCGTCGATATTCAGCGGTCCGAAATCATTCACCAGCACCGCGATCCGTTCGGCGGCGTGACGCAACAGGCGGTTGACCATCGTGGTTTTTCCAGCCCCCAGAAAGCCGCCAATGATGATGACCGGAATGCTCATGCGGGAAAGAACGCCCCGCCGCGGATCGTGCCCAGCACCGGAACATCCTTCAGCCCGGCTGGATCCATCGCCAGCGGATCCAGCCCCAGCACCGCGAAATCCGCGAATTTGCCAACTTCGATGCTGCCGACAAGATGATCCAGCTTCAGCGTATAAGCCGCCCCGGTGGTGATGGCGTAGAGCGCTTGTTCGACGCTGATGCGCTCATCCGGCCCCAGCACGCGCCCCGTCGACGTCTCGCGCATCACCGCGCACCACGCGGTGAAAAGTGGATCCAGCGGCGTGATGGGCGCATCCGAATGGATCGCGAGCGGGATATTGTTGCGCAATACCGTGCCGCACGCGTCCATGCGCTGGGCGCGCGAAAGCCCCATCGTCTCGGCGATATGCGCCTCGCCCCAGTAATAGATATGGTTGGCGAAAATGTTGCAGCAGAGACCGAGAGCGGCGATGCGGCGATAGAGCGCCTGGTCCGGCATCTGGCAATGCTGCAGCGTGTGGCGGTGGTCCGGGCGCGGATGCGCGGCGATGGCGCGGGCCAGCATCTCCACCGTCAGCTCCGTCGCCTCGTCGCCGTTGGTGTGCATGTGGAGTGTTGCGCCGGCGCGGTGATACGCCTCGATGATGCCGCCCAGCTCGTTCGGAGCGATATACCAGAGCCCGTTGGGTGCGCCGTTATGATAGCCGGGCCAGCGCAGTCGCGCGGTGAAGCCCTGGATGGAACCATCCACATGCAGCTTCACCGTGCCGATGAAGAGCCGGTCCGTCGCCTCTGCCTTGAGCGCCCCCAGCCGGGCGAGGCCCTCTTCGATGCCGTAGAAGCGAGCCGCCAAAGCCGGGGCGATGCGGATGGGAAAATCCTCGGCCGCCGTGGCCGCCTTGTAAACCGCCATGGTGTCGTCTGCCATATCGCTGACCAGGTCGGTCGCGGTGGTGACCCCCACGCGCAACGCCAACTGGCCGAAGCGACGCAGCCCCCTCACATCCAGCTTGCGCGACAGCCCGCTTGCGACAACACGGTCCCGCACCAGCCCAAGCAGCTCGAAGCCCAGCAGCTCGCCGGTCGGCTCACCGTCCGCGTCGCGCAGCAGCCCGTCCAGATCGGTGTCG
This sequence comes from Acidocella sp., assembly GCF_035535915.1. GTDB lineage: Bacteria > Pseudomonadota > Alphaproteobacteria > Acetobacterales > Acetobacteraceae > Acidocella. The sequence continues at coordinate 76,287 of NZ_DATLPB010000042.1, read as the reverse complement.
CGGTCGATCCCGATCATCCGTAGCGCCACGGAATTGACGTTCATGATATGGCCGGAGGCATGGGTGATGACAACGGGCAGGCTGTCGGACACCGCATCCAGATCCGCCGCCTTCATCCGCCGGCCGGGCAGATAGATCGGGTCGAACCCCCAAGCGGAAATGCTGGTGGCATCGGCCGCGTGCGGGGCGGCACGCAGATGCGCAACCACCGCCGCGATACTCTTCAGGCCGGGCGAAACCGCGCCATCCGGCCCGCGCCGGTCGAAATAGCCGATATAGGGATCGTCCCAGATCCCGCCTTCGAAGAGATGGCAATGGCCCTCGACGAAGCCGGGCAGCAGCACGGACTCGGTGAAGCGTTCATCGAGCCTGTAGGCGCCCAGCGCCTGCATCTCCTCCAGCCCGCCGACGGCGAGGATCTTGCCACCCAGCACCGCGACATGGGTGGCGAAAGGTTGGCCGGGATTCATCGTGATGATCCGCTTCGCCCGGAAAACCTGCACGTCGCCTTGCATCGTCATCTCCTCTACCTCGGGGGTAATTCAGGCCGCGTCCGGTTTTTCGTCGTGGCTCTGATAGAGCTGGTAGAGCATGCGCTGGCCGAGTCTGCGGAAGGGTGCGAACATATGGCCCGGCAGCTCGCCCTGATAGATCGGCAGCGGATGCGCGCGATTCTTGCCCGCCACCAGTTCCGCCAGCCGCCAGCCGGCCTGGGCGGAATAGCTCACCCCGTTGCCGCCATAGCCCAAGCCGTAAAAAAGCGGCTCGGCCGGATTGGGCTGCACGATGCGCGGCATCATGTCATGGCTGACATCCACCCAGCCCCACCAGGAATAATCGATCTCAATCCCGGCCAAAGCCGGGAATTTCCGCGCCAGACCGTCATTCAGCACGGCGAGATGTTTCGGATTGGCGGCGTCCGCGCCGGTGATGGCGCTGCGGCTGCCAATCTGCAGCCGGTTGTCCGGCAGCAGCCGGTAATAATAGCGCAGCACCCGCGTGTCGGTGATCACCTGCCGGGTGCGGAACCCCGTGGCCTCGATCTCGTCCGCGGTCAGCGGGCGGCTGACCATGTTGTTCGAGAGAATCGGCATGATTTTGCTGCGCAGGCTTTTATGCAGCCCTTGACTGGTGTAGCCGCCGGTGGCGATGACGACGGCGCGGGCGCGCACAACGCCGCCCGGCGTGCTGACGTGGAAGATGCCCGTCTCCCGCCTGATGCTGAGTACCGGACTGGCGGGATGCACCTTCGCCCCCGCGGCGCGGGCCGCGCGCAGATAGCCGAAGGCGAGCTTGGCCGGGTTGACGCCTACACCCAAGGGCTCATGCAGAGCCCCCACGGCCTCCGATTCGCGCACCCATTCGCCATCCAGCGTGGTGCGCTCCAGGATCCGCGTCGGATAGCCGAAGATCTTGTTGCATATCTCGGATTCGGCGCGCAGCCGAGCCAGGGTGCGCTGGCGGTGGGCGATATAGAGATGCCCGCCATGTTCGGCATCGCACTCGATATCCTGCAGCAAGTCGGTGAAGCGGTCGAATCCTTCGCGGATTTCCGCATGCAGCTTCAGCGCCGTCTCCTGCCCGAAGCGCGCGATCCATTGCGAGCGCGTCAGCCGGCCGGAGGCATTCTGCCCCTGTCCACCATTGCGCGTGCTGCAGCCCCAGGCGGCGCGGTTGGCCTCCAGCACCGCGGCCTTGATGCCGTGCTCGCGGGCCAGGAACAAAGCGCAGGTCAGGCCGGTGAAGCCGGAGCCGACAATGACGACATCCTCATCGCGGTTGGACGTGACGGGGCCGTCATCGTCCGGCGGCTCACCGGCGGCGGCCAGCCAATAGGTTGGCGCATAGCCCCGGCCGATGCCGGGATGCATGTCGTGCAGCGGGTCATAGAGCGGATCATAGTGATCCAGCGCAGGGGTGGCGGACATCGGCTTGCTTCCTGGGCGGCGCGTTACGCGACAGGCTGCAGCGGGCGGTCCTTGCGGAAGGCGCTCTTGGAGACGATGAGCGCACCCTCGAAGCCGAACAAATCTAGGCCTTCCACCTCGATGCGCCCGCCCTGCGGCGCGGTGGCGGTGAACAGCCATTCGGTCACTGCGCGGTCGCCGAACACGGCGTGGCGGCGCACATGCCATTGCACGTCCGGCATGCTGGTCCAGGTGCCGACAAAGGCGGCGCGCACATCGTCCTGGCCGGTGATGCGCTTGCCCAGCGCCTCTGGCCCGGTCGCGGCATCGAACACGATGTCCGGTGCGAAGCAGGCCATCACGCCGTCCGCGTCATGCCGGTTGAAGGCAGCAAACAGGGTTTCCAGCAGCGAAACGCGATCTTTTTCCATGGTGCTTCATTGTCCAGATGATGAAGAGGTCCGCCATTGCGGTGGAGCCAAATTACGCCGGTGCCCGGGCCAAGAAAGATCCAGATGCGGCAAAGCATTGTACCAGTTGCACGATCCGGGCCCGCAACCGTGCCGATGTTGTTGAAGCGCTCCCCACTTCGCCTGTAACCTTCCCGGATGCAGAACGCCGCAAGCCGACCGAGGACGAAGCGTAGCGCACCGGGCCCGCGTGGCCAGAAGGGCGAGCGCGCCTGGAACCAGCTTTTCAAACTGGCGCCTGACTCCGGTGTGTCGCTGCAAATCCAGATACGACGTGCCTTCGTCGCCGCGATCCTGGACAAGCGCCTGCCGCCGGGCACCGGGTTGCCCTCTAGCCGGGTGCTCTCTGCGCATCTCAACGTGGCCCGCAACACGGTGAACGCCGCCTACCGTCAACTGGCCGATGACGGCTTCATCACCGCCCTGCCGCGCAGCGGCTATCACGTGGCCCAAACTCCGGCGGAAACCGCTTCCCCGGCCGCCCCGCCGCCCCCGCAGGAGGACAGTGCCCCGCGCTGGGCCGCGCGCATCGGCTCGCGTTATTCCACCATGCGCAACATCTCCAAGCCGGTGGACTGGCACCGCTACCCCTACCAGTTCATCTATGGCCAACCTGATCCAGCGCTTTTCCCGACCGCCGATTGGCGGGCCTGCAGCCGCGCCGCCCTGGCGGTGTTGGCGATCCGGGACTGGGCGGCGGACATGATCGATGGCGATGATTCCGCGCTGATCGAGCAATTACAGCACAGGGTGCTGCCGCGGCGCGGCATCTTCACCACAGCCGAGCAGATCATGATCACCGTCGGTACCCAGCACGCGCTCTATATGCTGGCGGAGTTGCTGGTCTCCGCTCATAGCGTGGTCGGCATCGAGGAGCCAGGCTATCCCGATGCGCGCAACATCTTCGCGCGGCGCGGCGCTGCGCTGCGGCCGCTGCCACTGGGGCCCGAGGGGATCGAGATTTCCGCGCTCACCGGCTGCGATCTCGCCTATCTCACCCCCAGCCATCAATGCCCGAGCGCGGTGACGATGAGCCTGCCACGCCGGCATGAATTGCTCGAGCGCGGGGCACGGCAGGATTTTCTGATCATCGAGGATGATTATGATTCGGAGATGACCTTTGCGAACTCCGCACTGCCCGCTTTGAAGAGCCTCGACCGGTCCGGACGCGTTATTTATCTCGGCAGCCTGTCAAAAACCCTGGCGCCGGGCCTGCGGATCGGGTTCATGGTTGCGGCGCCCGAGCTGATCGCCGAGGCCCGGGTGCTGCGCCGGCTGATGCTGCGCCATCCGCCGGCCAACAACCAGCGCGCCGCCGCCTTGTTCATTTCGCTCGGCCATTACGACACGTTGCTGCGGCGGATCAAGAAAAGCCTGTCAGAACGCGCCAATGCGCTGGGCAGGGCTTTGCAAACCCATACGCCGGCGCTGCGCTTCACACCGCTGCAGGGCGGTTCCTCCGTCTGGGTGCAGGGGCCGGAGCGGCTCGATTCCGCCCTGCTTGCGAAACTGGCGCAGCAGGAAGGCATTCTGATCGAGCCGGGCGAACTGTTCTTCCACCAGCCGCCCGCGCCCTGTCCCTATTTCCGCCTCGGCTTCGCCGCGACCCCCATCGAGAAAATCCCGGAGGGAATCAGACGGCTCGCCTTGCTGATCGAGGCAGCCAGGATCTAAGGTCTTTAGCTCTTCACCAAAGACTCTAGATCCATCTTTTAGGGCGCCCGCATCGCCGTCGAAATCCGTGCATAGACCACGGGCATTGGCGAATTGACGCTGCGCTTGACCAGGCTGCCAAGCCCGACGATCACCGCATTGATCAGCAGGCAGACGAAGCCGATATTCCAGCCGTCGAGATTGACGTGCATCACATCCATGCCCACCGCCAATATATCCGCCACCATGATCCCGGCGATGATCGCATAGGGATTGATGCGGCGCATGAAGAGGATCGCCATCAGGCCAGGGAAGAACTGGGTGATTCCGAAATAGGCGGTGTTGATCAGGGTCAGCATCAGGGAAGGTGTAACCAGCGTGAAGATGATCGACAGCGCCAGATAGGCGACGATGGCGATCTGCGCGCCGCTGCGCTGCTTGCTCTCCGGCAGATGGCTGAGAAGGTTGCGGGTGATCAGCGGTCCCATCGCCAGGCTGATGCCTGCCAGCACCACCAGGCCCGAGAGCGCGGCTCCGGCTGCCACCATGCCGAGCAGCCAGTGCGGCAGCAACGCCACGGCCGCCGCCATGAAGGCTTGGTTGGGCGAGGCGAGATGGAAACTCTGCCCCAGGCTGTAATAGGCCGCCACCACCAGGAACGGATACATCAGCATATAAAGCGGCATGAAGATCTGCGCTTTGCGGATGGTTTGCTCGCTGCGCGCGGTGAAAATGTTGGGAATGGCAAACGGCATCAGATAGAAACCCAGCGCCTGGAAGAACATCGTGCTCATCGAGAAGCGCTGCTGCGCGGCGTTCATCTGATTATGCACATGCAGGCCGGCATCATGGAAAATATGGCTGACCCCGCCGGCAGCGGCGGCGGCGATGCCAGTGACGACCAGGGCCAGCACCAGCAGCACGTCCTTGATGATCGAAACCATCGCCGGGGCGCGGATGCCCGAGGCGGCGATATAGGCAAAAGCCAGCACCGCCGCGATGAGCGACAGCGCCAGAGGATTGAGATCCCAGCCCAGCCCGTGCAGCGCCACGATCAGCCCGGTGAATTGCAGCTGCCCCCACGGCACCATGAACAGGATGGCGGTGATGGTTACCGTCAGCTCCAGCGCGCGGTTGTTGAAATGGCCCTTGAACAGATCCGGCAGGGTCATCGCGTTGTAAAGCTGCCCGGCGCGCCAGATCAGCGGATTGATGAAGTAGCCCACCGGGTAAGCCAGCAGGATATAGCCGAGGAACCAGATGCCGTAGGTCGGCCCCTTGGCGTAGATGCCGCCGGGAAAGCCGATCATCGTGCCGATGCTGTAGATCTCGCCGACGCCGAGGAAGAACAGCAGGAACCCGCCAAATTGCCGGGAAGCCACCAGATATTCCTTGAGGTCGTGCATGTTATGGCCGCGCATGGCGGCGAAGGCGACGATTAACGAAAAGACGATGATCGCGAGAAAGACGAAACTTGCCATGATGTGCTCCTCACGCTGTCTCGGGACGGTGGCGGTCGAAGCACAGCCAACAGATCGCAAGGCACACCGAGGTCAGGATGAACCAGGCGAAAATCCATAGATAGAGGAATGGAATGTTCCAAAGCGTCCAGGTAACGCCGTTGGTGAACGGAATCAACCCAATGACGCCGACGAATGGCAAAACTAAACCAATCAATATTCTTAACATAAGACAGGTCCCAAAAACGAGGCAAGTTCATGGGCCGTATGACTGACATTTATTGGAAACGGGGACCTCCCTGCGGGGAAAGGGCCGTCTCATTTTGGCGTATATAGGCAGAAACTACGGATAGACGGAATGGAATGATAGATCCAGATTCTGTCATTGATGGCACCAGCGGCCCCGGCGGCTTCCAGGCAACGCTGCTCGGCATAGCGGCGGCCTGGAACACCGGGGCCGTCCGCTTGATCTCAGGCCGGAACTTTGCGCCGGAGCTGCCTAATCGGCGTAATCCGGCTCACGCCGATCAAGCAGCCGCTTGAGCGCCGCGAAGTGATAATCGCAGGGATTTTTCTCTCCGGACAGCTGAAGGTGATTGATCTGGTGGCGGGTTTTTTCCGCCAACTGGGGCGATAGCCGGCGCATTGGCTTCCCCGTCGACATTGCCAAGATTTGCGTTTGGCAGGCGCGTTCCAGGAAATAGAGGCTGTTGAAAGCTTCCGCCACAGATTTTCCACAGACAATCACACCATGGTTTGCCAGCATGAGGACGGAGTGCTTGCCCATGATCTCGGCCATTCTCTCCCCTTCGGCAACGTCGAGCGCCAAGCCGTCATAGGCATAGTCGTATGCAATATCGCCATAGAAGCCGAGTGCGGTCTGACCGACCATTTCCACCGTCATGTCTTCAAGCTGTGTCAGCGCGGTCGCGAACGGCATGTGGGTGTGCAGCACACAGGCAAAGCCGTGGCGATGGATCGGGCCGTGAATGCAGACCGCCGTTCGATCAGCGATGCCGGCACCGGAAACCACCTGGCCTTCGAAATCAACCTCCAAAAGATCGCTGGCACGCACCTCCGACCAGTGCAGGCCATAGGGATTCAACAGAAAGCTATTTTGATTGTCCGGCGTTGCCAGGGAGAAATGGTTGTCGATTCCTTCGTGAAAGCCATTGGCAACGGCAAGCCGCAGCGCCGCCGCCAGATCGATGCGTGCCTCGCGCTCGCGATTGCTGCGCATTGGGGATTTGTCGGGCGCTTCGGGCATCCGGTGTTTCCTTCTAACGGGTTGGGATCCAGCAGGCAGCATAGTGGCGGATGGCTCGGCTGGCCAGTGCACCCGGGAAGGCGGCATCGCCAGTTTCGGAGCGCGGTAAAAAACGGCTCTGCGCGCCGTCTTTATCCGCCACATGACCAATGGGGTGTGAAATTTTCTCACAGGTTTGATATTTTTCGTGCATTGCGAAGTTGCGCCCATGTTCCTTTTATGGCGGAATTATTTCATGTAGATCTGGGCGAAGGTGAACACATGACCGTCAGCGTGCTCAAGCCGGCAATTTCCGACCCGCTGATGAAGCGCATCGCCTGGCGCCTGGCGCCCCTGATGATCCTCATCTACATCGCCAATCAGCTCGACCGTGCCAATGTCGGCTATGCAGCGCTGACCATGAATGCCGAGCTGCATATGAGCACGGCGCAATACGGCCTTGCCACCAGCCTGTTTTTCCTGGGCTATATCCTCTTCGAGGTGCCGAGCAATCTCTGCATGCATCGTTATGGCGCGCGGCTATGGATGACGCGCATCCTGATCAGCTGGGGCGCGCTCTCCTCGCTCACCAGTTTTGTGCCGAGCTCGCATTGGCTGTTTGTCGCCCGGTTCTTCCTGGGGGCGTTCGAAGCGGGGCTGTTCCCCGGCATGGTGTTCTATCTGACGCTCTGGATGCCGGCGCGCAACCGCGTCTGGATGATGTCGCTGTTCGTCACTGCCATCCCGCTGACCGGCACGCTCGGCGCCCCGGTCTCCACCTGGCTGATGGCGCATGCCGATGTGTTCGGCGTCATGGGTTGGCGCGCGATGCTGCTGCTGGAAGGCGTTCCCGCCATTCTGCTCGGTGCCGTGGTATATCTCTGGCTGCCGGACGGGCCTCAGGCGGCGCGCTGGCTCTCGGGTGACGACAAGCGGGAAATCGCCGCGGCACTGGGGAGCGAGCAGGCGCAGGCCGCTGCCGCCACACCTTCGGACAGCGCGTGGAAAGCGCTCTTCAACGGCAAGGTCTGGGCGCTCGGCGTGGTCTATTTCGGCACCAATGCCGGCGTGATCGGCCTGTTGTATTTCCTGCCGCAAGTGGTGAAATCCTTCCAGGTGGCGTTCCACGTCAAATACACGCTCACGCAGATCGGGCTGATCACGGCCATTCCGTTCGGGACCTCGGCGATCGCCATGCTGGTCTGGGGCCGCCTTGTCAGTCGCCACAATATGAACGCCTGGCACGTTGCCGGGCCGTTGCTGGTCAGCGCCGCCGCGCTCGCCTGTGCCTTGTACCTGAAATCGCCTTACGAGACGATCGTCGCTCTCGCCATCGGCACCTCCGCCTGCTTCTGCAGCATCACCACCTTCTGGCAGTTGCCGAGCCGCATCCTCACCGACCGTGCCGCTGCCGCGGGCATCGGGCTGATCACCAGCATCGGCGTGTCCTCGGGGTTCCTATTGCCCTACTTCATCGGCTGGATCAAAGATGCCACGGGCAGCTTCGCGCTGGCTTTCATCGGCATCGCCGTCGCCATGGTGTTCGCCTCGGCGGTGGTGGTTCTGCTCGAAGCGCGCCTGCATACCATCGGCGAGGTTCAACTCGCCGCCGAATAAGCGGAGGTTGGCCATGCGCCGTGGGGTTCCGAGCCTGAGTACGCTGCAAGCCTTCGAGGCCGCCGCGCGCCATGAGAGCTTTTCCAAAGCGGCACTCGAACTTGCGCAAACCCACGGCGCGATCTGCAAAAAGGTCAACGAGCTGGAGGCGCAGCTTGGCATCGCTTTGTTCGAGCGGGTGCGCCAGCGTTTGGTTCTCTCCGCTGCCGGCGCGGAATATGCGCGGCGCATACGCGTGCATCTCGACCAGATCCGCCGCGACACGCAGGAGTTGGTGAACCAGCGCAATGAGGTGCAGATCCATCTCGCTGTCGGCGTCACGTTCGCCGCGCAATGGCTGATCCCCCGGCTGCCGGATTTCTATGCCGATAATCCGGATTTGCGCCTGCATATCATGGGCCGCGACCAGCCGACCTTCTTTGACAATTTCAGCTTTGATGCGGCGATCTATTTCAGCCAGTCGCCTTGGCCGGCAATGCCGGGACGCAAGCTTCCGAGCGACGGCGACCTCGTGGCGGTGGCAGCGCCGGCGCTGGCCGGCAGCGGCCTGAGCGTGGCGGAGATCGCGGCATTGCCGTGGATATATACGCGCGACCTGCCGCGCGCCTGGCTGTCATGGTCGGAAACGGCGACGGCCCGCCCCGTGGAACACGCGGCGGAAAGCCGGCATTTCGACATGTTCATCATGGCCATCAACGCCACGCTCTCCGGGCTCGGCGTCGCTTTGCTGCCGCGCATCCTGATCGAACGCGAACTGCGCGCCGGCACGCTGGTGCAGGTACATCCCCGCACCGTCATCAATCCCGAGACGCTCTATTACGCCTTTCCCGAGCAGAAGCGCGGCTGGGAGCCGTTGCGCCGCTTCGAGCGCTGGCTGTTCGCGGCGATGGGCCAAGACGCGGGGGGCGTCGCGGCGGCCAGTTAGAGGAAGCTGCAAAAAAGCTTTTTTAATCTGGGCCGTGCTGGTTGCAACGCCACGGGCCCAGACTAACAGAAGGTTTGGCGGCCGCTCTTTTCAAAAAGCGGCCGCTTCCTTTCCTACGAGAGACCGAGCGCGCTGTGCACAGCGCGCAGGTCCGGCGCGGTCTGCAGCAACTGCTGATACAGGCCCTGGAAGCCGAGCCAGAGGACGTAATCCGAACCGAGCTGTTCAAACGTGGACAGGGCATCCGCCTCGGAGAGTTCCTCCATCGCCCCGGCGGCTTCGGCCAGGAGCTGCACCTGGCAGCAGCGCTCCATGACGATGAAGCGGAAGGCGGCGGAATCGACCGTGGAGCCGACCGTCAGCAGGCCGTGATTGACCAGGATGGCGGAGCGCGCGTCGCCCATGACGGCGGCGATGCGGCGCCCTTCATTCTGCGCCAGCACGACGATATCGCCCTTGAACAGCACATGGTCGCGATAGAACAGGCAGGCTTCCTGGTTGATCGGCGCCAGCAGGCGCGGCCGCGCGGAAAAGGCGCGGCCATGGGTGGTGTGCGTATGCGCCGCGGCCACCACGTTCGGGTTGGCGCCGTGAATGCCGCAATGGATCGCCGCCGCTGCCGCGTTGACCGGGCCGGTGCCGTGATAGACATGGGCCTCTTCGTCGATGCAGATCAGATCGTCGGGATGGATCGTGGAGAAATGCTGCGCATAGGGGTTCACCCAGAACCGGTCATGGAATTCCGGGTCGCGCACGGTGATATGGCCGGCGATCCCCTCAGCCATGCCGAACCGGGCGAAGATGCGGAACGCGGCGGCGAGCTTGAGCTTGCGGTGGCGCCGCTCCTCCTCGAATGTTGCGAAAACCGGCGGTTCCGGTAGCGGGCCGCCGATCGGTTTCGGGATCCGGCGGTCGTCGGCCTGTAGATTGCCCATGGCGCACTCCTCGTAAATCAGACGTTAGAAAACCTGTACTCTACCCTCGCTCCCTACTGTGCAGTCCAGCGATAAATCCTCACAGTCTTGATCCGACCTCTCACAGCAGCGCGAGGAGGCGCTTCTTTTTATTCACAAAAAGAAGCGCTTCGTCATGCTCCGCGTCAGCGGCCGAAATCAAAAACCTGGCCGAGGCCGTTGGCTTTCGCCAAAGCGACAAGGGAGCGGCTCACGGTGGCGTCGATAATCGCCGAGCCGACGGAATCGAACACGCGAAACCGCGCGCCCTGGGCGGCCGGTGCCGGGAGCGGCGAGTCGCCCGCCAGCAGCGCGCCCAGTTCCGCCACGATCCGATGCGTGTCGTCCGTGGGAAGGTAGGCCGATTCACCGACCTTGAGCACATCCTCGCGCTGGTCGGCGATGATCTGCGCGGCTTCCAGGACGGAGGCGGCCAATTCGCGCTTGCCCGGGCTATCGGCCCCCATGGCGAGGATCAGCGCGCCATCCGCGATGTCGCCGGCTTCCAGATACGGCGTCCGTGCCGGTGTGGCGGTGACGATGACATTGGCCTGCCGCGCCGCCTCGCCGGGCGTGTCGTAAATCCGGGCCGGTATGCCCACCTGCCGCGCCAAAGCTTCGGCCCGCGTCCGCACGCGGCTCCATAGATGCGTGCTGGCGATCTCCAGGCGTTGCGGCAAGGCGGCCAAAACCTGGGCGGCCAGCGGCCCGGCGCCCAGCACCGCGAGATGCACCGGTCCCGGCGACGCCAGACGTTCCGCGGCAACGGCCGCCAAAGCGGCGGTTCGCATCGCGGTGATGTCGGCGGAATCGAGGATCGCCGAAACCTGTCCCGCATCGGTGTCGTAAAGCACCACGACGCCGCTGGCATGGCCGCCCGTGGGCCGGATATTGGCCTTCACCGAAAGCACGCCAGGATCGAAAATCGCCCCCGCCTTGAGATGCAGCAGCGCCGTGGGCATGGCGATCTGGCCGGAGACCGGCAACGCCGTCTGCCCCTTCGCGCGGCGCAGCAGCCCGTCGCGGACGGCATCGAACAAAGCGGGCCACGCAACAACCTGCCGAATGTCTGAACGGGTGAGCAGCAAAGTTCCAGCCAATGACTTATCTCCTGACGTGGCCAATTTCAGCACGATCCCGGCTGACAAACGGGTGCCTTCCCAGTGGAAAGCATGAAGCGGCGCTGTCGCCCCAATGGGTTTTCCTGGCGCGCAGGTCAAGATGAAGGGCGGGTGCCGCGCGGCGTTCTCCAGGGCACGGGCTGCAGCGCGGCCTGCAGATGCTCGATGAAGCGCGTTGTCCGCGCCGAGCGGCCATGGCGCGCATGAACCAGCGCCACGACATTGGCCGGGGGAACGCGCCAGCCGGGCAGGACCTCCACCAGTTTATGCGCCGCGAGATCCTCCGCCACATCCCATTCCGAGCGCATCACGATGCCCATGCCGGCGCGCGCCCAGGCGCGCGCGACGCCGCCGTCATTGGTGGTGAGGGCAGGACGTATTCGCACGCTAACGGCATTCCCATCACGCTCCGGTGCCAGTCGCCAATGGGTGATGTTTTCATCATTTTCCTTCAGCACGATGCAGGAATGGCAAGCGAGGTCGTTCGGTGTCGCCGGCATGCCGTGGCGGGCAACATAATCGGGCGCGGCGCAAAGAAGCCGCGCATTCGGTGCGAGCGTCCGCCCGACCAGTGCGGAATCGCGGAGTTCGCCGATATAAATGAGCACGTCCCAGATTTCCTCCCGGAATTGGAAGGGACGGTCGGAGAGCATCAGGTCGATCTGGACATCCGGAAACGCGGTGCGAAACGCCGCCGCAACCGGCGCGACGTAGCGGCGGCCGAAACCGAGCGGCGCCAGAATTCGCAAATGGCCGGAAACGACCCCCCGCCTTGCGGCCAGCATGTCAGCGATCTGGCCGATATCGTTGAGCACGTTCTGGGCATGCTGCGCCAGCAGCCGCCCTTCATCCGTCAAGGCCAGCCGCCGGCCGGACCGGTCCACCAGCCGCACCCCGAGGCGCTCCTCCAGCAACCGTAAACGTTGCGTCACGGCTGACGGGGTGACGTTCAACGCTCGGGCGACGGCCGCAAGCGAAACAAAGTCCGACAGCGTCACGAAGAATCTTAAATCGTCGGTCGAGATCATTAAGCTTCAACTTATAGATGGCTTTAGTCGTTGGTAAATTCTCAATCATGAGGCCCTGTTTATAAGTTTGCGCATGGCGTCGGCACCAGAGTGGCCGGTGTCGAAATTTAAGCAAAAAATGGAGAATATATGGTCCAGAAATGGGGCGTCCCGCCGATGCCGTGCCGAATTTTAACGCAGACTGTCCGGTTGCGGGTTCTCCATGGCCGATGAGATCGCATGGGGCGGCCGCGCCCTAGGCGCGACCGCGGCCGGCGCCGAGGCCAAACCGACCAGGCGCCGCTTTCTGGTCATGGGCATGCTGTTCATCACGGTGGTGATCAACTACCTTGATCGCAGCAATCTCTCGATCGCCTCGCCGCATATCTCGGCGCAATTCCATCTCACCCCAACGCAGATGGGGCTCATTTTCTCGGCCTTTGGATGGATCTACGGGCCGATGTGCATCCCCGGCGGCTGGCTGGTGGACCGCATCAACCCACGGATTTTCTACCCGGCGACCATCCTGTTATGGTCCCTCGCCACCTATGGCTTCGGTGTCTCCACGGGCTTTGCGACGCTGATCGCCGTCCGGCTGCTGGTTGGCCTGTTTGAAGTTCCGAGCTTCCTGATCAACAACCGCATCGCCACCACCTGGTTCGGCGAAAACGAACGGGCGACTTGTGTCGGCGCCTATACGGCGGCCGAATATGTGGGCCTGGCTTTCCTGCTGCCCATCCTGGCCTGGCTGCTGACCACGTTCGGCTGGCCATCGGTGTTTTTCGTGACCGGCACGATCGGCGTGATCTGGTCCGTGCTCTTCTTCCTGCTGTACCGCGAACCGCGCGACATGAAGGGCGCCAACCAGGCTGAGATCGATCTGATCGCTTCGAGCGGCGGCATCCCCGACCTCAGCGACCGGATTCAAGAGCGCCGCGGCGCGCGTGAGGCCAACTCGCTCTGGGCCAATTTCGGTGTCGTTTTTGGCCGGCGAAAGCTCTGGGGCCTCTATGTCGGCGAGTTCTGCTGGGCGACGACGAACACCTTCTTCCTCACCTGGTTTCCGACCTATCTCGTGCAGTACCGGCATTTCAGCTTCATCAAGGCCGGCTTCTACGGTTCGGTGCCGTTTCTCGCGGCGTTTTGCGGGGTGATCTGCTCCGGGCTGCTGTCGGATTTCTGCGTGCGCCGCGGGGTAAGCCTCAGCGTCGCGCGCAAGACACCGATCATCGGCGGCATGTTGCTCGCTTCCATCATCATCGGTGCGAATTTCGTCGACAGCGCGCCGCTGGTGATCATGTTCATGGCGATCGCGTTCTTCGCGAATGGGCTGGCCTCCATCCACTGGTCCCTGGTCTCCGCTGTCGCGCCCGAGCGGTTGATCGGCCTGACCAGCGGCACCTTCAATTTCGTGGGCTCGCTCGCCTTCATCACCACGCCGATCGTGATCGGCCACTTGCTGACGAGCGGCAGCATCAGCGGGCCTTTGACCTTCGTTTCGGTCACCGCCGCCGTCGGTGCCGCTGCCTATATCTTCTTGCTCGGCCGGGTCGAGCGTGTGACCGAATGAACGGCGCCGCGTCCCAGCTTCCTGAAACGAAAGAGACGATGACCATGCCTAAAATCGCGATTCTTGGCTTTGCTATTGAAAGTAACCGGTTTGCGCCGGTCTCCGCGCGCGCGGATTTTGTCTCCCGCTGCTATCTGGCGGGCGAGGCGCTGCTCGCCGAATCCCGAAGCCCGGCCCCGGCCATGACGCCGGAAATCCCGGCTTTCGTGCGGGCCATGGATGATTCTGGTGCGTGGACGCCCGCGCCGATCCTCTTCGCCAATGCCGAATCCGGCGGGCCGGTGGATCACGCTTTTTTCGTGGACACCTGCGCCGCCTTTCGCGCGGGGCTGCAAGCCGCCATGCCGCTCGATGCCGTGTATATCTGCGAACATGGCGCGGCGATCACCACGGAAGACCGCGACCCGGACGGCGCGGTGTTCGCCCTGGTCCGGGACGTTGTCGGGCCGAACATCCCGATCGTCGCGACGGTCGATCTGCATGCGAACATCTCGGACCGCATGGTCGATGCCGTCGATGTGCTGATCTCCTACCGGCGCAATCCGCATACCGACATGGCAGAGCGCGGCGCTGAAGCGGCCGCCACTCTGCGGGAATTGCTCGGCGGCATGAAACCGTCCGTCGCGCATATCCGCATGCCGATCTGCTCACCGCCGACCCAGCTCCTGACGGCGCGCGGCCAGGGGCCCTATGCGGATATGATCGAAGCGGGTGAGGCGATCGCGCATCCGGGCATCGTCAATATTTCCATCCTCGGCGGTTTTGCCTATGGCGACACGCCGAAAAACGGCCTGACCGTGATCGTGACGACACGCGATGATACCGCTCTCGCGCGGCAAACCGCCGAGCAGCTTGCCGCACTCGGCTGGCGTGAGCGTGCCCGCTTCACCCCGGAACTGACCGCCCCTGCAGAGGCCGTGGCGCTGGCCAAGGCCACCGGCGATGAGGCAAACCGCCCCGCCATTCTGCTTGCCGATGTCGCCGATAATCCGGGCGGCGGGGCGCGCGGGAACACGCCCTTCCTGCTCCGCCAGCTTCTGGAGGCCGATGTGCAGGGCGTGCTGTTCGGCGTGTTCACCGATCCGGAACTCGCCGCGGAGGCGCATGCGCGGGGTGTCGGCGCGCGGTTCGACGCTGTGTTCAACCGCGCCGAGACGACCATTTTCTCGGACAAATTCCAAGCGCAGGCGACCGTCGCAAAACTCCATGACGGCAAGGGCGTTGGCCGGCGCGGGCAGCTCGCGGGGTGCAGCTTCGATCTCGGGCCCTGCGCCGCGCTGGAGGTTGGCGGCGTCACGGTTATCGTGATCACCCATCGCCATCAATGCCACGAGCCGATGATGTTGGAGATGTTCGGCTATGACATCCGGGACGCGCGGACCGTGGTGGTGAAATCGCGCGGCCATTTCCGCGCCGCCTTCGACGAGTTTTTCCCGCCTGAGCGGATCATCTCGGTCGATGAGCCCGGCCTCACTTCGCCGATCCTCTCGCGTTTCGACTTCACCCATCTGCCCCGCCCCGCCATTCCGCTCGACGCGCTCGAGCACTGGGTGCCGGTCGCGCGCATGGTGCGGGGCGGCCAATGAGCGCGGCCGCGACGCTGCCCACCCTGGAGACACAGGAAACGCCGGCGCTGCTCCTCGATGTCACGCGGCTGGACCGCAACATCGCGCGGCTACGGGCGCATCTCTCCACGCTCGGCCCCAGACTTCGCCCGCATCTCAAGACCGCGAAATGCCTGGAGGTCGCACGCCGGGTGATGGATGGGCCGGAAGGGCCGATCACGGTCTCGACGCTGAAGGAAGCCGAACAATTCGCTGCCGGGGGCGTGCGGGATATCCTGTACGCGGCCGGCATCGCGCCGGGGAAACTCGACCGCGTGACCGCATTGCGCCGCCGCGGCGTCAATCTCTCGATCGTGGTCGATAGTGTGCAGGCGGCGGAGGCCGTGGTGCGCCATGCGCGTGAAACGGCCGATCGCCTGCCGACCCTGATCGAGATCGACTCAGATGGCCACCGCGCCGGAATCCGCCGCACCCATGCCGCTCTCATGGTCGAGATAGGCCGGATCCTCCACGAAGGCAGCGCCGAGCTGCGCGGCGTCATGACGCATGCCGGCGAATCCTACCATTGCCAGGGGGATGAGGCGATCATGGCCATGGCCGAGCAGGAACGTGCCGAGGCCGTGGGCTGCGCCGACCTGCTCCGCGCCGCCGGCCTGCCGGCGCCGGTGGTGAGCATCGGCTCCACCCCGACGGCGCAACTCAGTCAGCGCCTGGAAGGGGTGACCGAGGTTCGTGCCGGCGTGTTCATGTTCTTCGACCTGTTCATGGCCGGCCTCGGCGTCTGCACCACGGACGACATCGCGGTGAGCGTGCTCGCCACCGTGACCGGCAGCAACGCGGAGAAGGGCTGGCTCATCGTCGATGCCGGATGGATGGCCATGTCGAGCGACCGCAATACGCGAGGCCAGGCGGTCGACCAGTTCTTCGGTCTGGTTTGCGATATCGACGGCACGCCCTATCCTGATCTCGTCATGATCAAGGCGAATCAGGAGCACGGCGTCATCGCGGCACGGCCGGGCAGCGCTGCTGTGCCGCCGGATCTGCCGATCGGCGCGAAATTGCGCATCTTGCCCAACCATGCCTGCGCGACCAGCAGTCAGCATGACCGTTACAACGTCGTGAAAGCCAACACGCGGCAAATCGACGCGGTTTGGCCACGTTTCAACTTCTGGTAATCGCCCCCTCAACGGCAAATTTTGGAAGAGTAAAAACCATGAAGATCACGAAGGTCGAGCCTTTGCTCATCGACCGCTTTTGTTTTGCCCGGATCGAGACGGATAACGGGATCGTCGGCATTGGCGAGTCCGGCGCCTGGGGGCAGCTCGAAGCCTCGGCTGCCGCCATTGCGAAATACGCCGATTATCTGGTCGGGCGTGATCCGCGGCCGATCGAACATCATTGGAACGTGATGCTCCGGGCGACACATTTCTCCGGGGCCGCGATCAATGGCGCGGTCTCGGCCATTGACATCGCGCTCTGGGATATTAAGGGCAAGTTTCACGGCGTGCCGGTCTATGAGCTGCTGGGTGGGCAGGTGCGCAACAAGGCGCGGGTGTATGCGCATCTGAAGGGCCGCACGATCGAGCAACTCGTCGAGGAAGCCAAACGCCTGAAGGAGGCCGGCTTCAACGCGCTCGGGCACTTCAACCCGCTGCTCAACGAGGATGAAAGCATCCCCTATTTCAAGACGCACGCCTCGAAGGTCGAGCAGGCGATCGAGAATGTGCGTCTCGTGCGCGAGGCCGTGGGACCGGAGGTCGATCTCTGCGTGGAAATCCACCGGCGTTTGACGCCGCCGGAAGCCATTGCGCTGGCCCGCGGGATCGAACGCTATACGCCGCTGTTCTACGAAGACCCGATCCGTCCGGACAGCTTCGATGCCATGGGCCGCGTCGCCGACCAGATTTCCATTCCCATTGCCACCGGCGAGCGTTTCATCAGCCTGCACCAGTTCCAGAACCTGCTCTCCAAGCGCGGCGCGGAATATCTGCGGCCGGATGTCTGCATGTGCGGCGGCATCACCGCGACGAAGAAGGTCGCCGCACTCGCGGAAGCGAATGACACGATGATCGTCCCGCACAACCCGCTCTCGCCCGTGAGCACGGCGGCCTGTCTGCAGATCGCCGCCTGCATTCCGAACTTCGCAATTCAGGAATATCCCTCAGGCACGCCGGGCATCGACAAAAACGGCAATTTGCTCGGCGACGAGATGGTGCTGGGCCTGTCGCAGCATGAAGCCGGCTTCATCGCCATTCCCTCGGCCCCCGGCATCGGCGTGACCCTGGCCAAGGATGCCGAAAAGCGCTTCCCCTACAAGCCCAAGCCCGTGCAGATGCGCGCGCATGTGGACGGCTCGTTCGTCGACCAGTAGCCTGGGGCTGACCGGCGGCAGGCACAGGCAGAGGCTTCCTTTATGCGCTCGTGGTGCGTTGGATTTGGAGCGGGAATTTCGTGATTAGCGTTTTCGAACTCTTCAAAATCGGCATTGGCCCATCTTCGTCGCACACGATGGGGCCGATGCGCGCGGCGCGGAACTTCGTTGAAACGCTGCGCCGGAACGGCCAGCTCGACATCACGGCGCGGGTGAAGACGGAATTGCTCGGCTCGCTCGCCTGGACTGGCAAGGGGCATGGCAGCGACAGGGCGGTGATCCTCGGCCTGGCCGGCGAGACGCCTGAAGAGGTCGACCCGGCGCAGGCCGAGGCACTGAGTCTCGCCGCCTCCACGGCGCACCGGCTACGCCTCGGCGGCACGCACGAGGTGGCGTGCGATCCCGCCCTGGACGTTGTTTTCGACTATGAAGCCCCCACGCCGCGCCACCCCAACACGCTCTGTTTCAGCGCTTATGCGGGCGACGGCCGCCTGTTGCTGGCGCAGCGCTGGTGCTCGGTGGGCGGCGGTTTCGTGCTGCCGGAGGACGCCGCCGACGCGCCGGACGAAGAGCAGCGCGGGGTGCCTTATCCGTTTAACACCGGCGCGGAGCTGCTGCGGCTTGGGAGTGAGACGGGCCTGTCGATTGCGCAGATGGTCCGTGCCAACGAATGCGCGTTGCGCCCGGAAGAGGAGCTGACGCGTTATCTCGACCGGATCATCGAAGTGATGATGGATACGGTCGAGCGCGGCATGAAGGGGCAGGGAATGTTGCCGGGCGCGCTCAAGGTCCGCCGCCGCGCCGCCGTGCTGCGCGAAAAGCTCGAAGCCGATGCCAGGCAGAACAACCTGGCCCCGCACACGATGATGGACTGGGTGAGCCTGTTCGCCATGGCGGTGAATGAGGAAAATGCCGCCGGCGGGCGGGTGGTGACCGCGCCGACCAACGGCGCCGCAGGCGTGGTGCCGGCGGTTCTGCGCTATTACCGTGAATTTTGTCCCGGCGCGACGCGTGAGGGGATGCACCGTTTTCTGCTGGTGGCCACCGCCATTGGCGGTTTGTTCAAGAAGAACGCATCCATCTCGGGTGCTGAGGTCGGCTGCCAGGGTGAGGTCGGCGTGGCCGCTTCGATGGCCGCCGCCGGGCTCGCCGAAGCGCTCGGCAGCAGCAATGAACAGATTGAAAACGCGGCCGAGATTGCCATGGAGCATCATCTGGGCATGACCTGCGACCCGATCGGCGGGCTCGTGCAGATCCCCTGCATCGAGCGCAATGCTTTCGGGGCCGGCAAGGCCATCAGCGCCGCCTCTCTGGCGCGGCGTGGCGATGGCGTGCATCGCGTGTCGTTCGATCACGTACTTGATGCGATGCGACACACGGGCCGGGATATGATGGCCAAATATAAAGAAACATCGCAAGGAGGACTTGCCCTCAACTTTGTGGAATGTTGAGGGCAGGGCGCAAACAATTTCATCGCGGTGAAGGCGCGCGCCGCACGCGGAATGAGGCTGCGGCCCGAAGCGCCGAATGCCGTCATCCGGCCCAGAGGTGTATCAAGATCTGGTGAAGTTCGTAACAAAACTCTGCAAAAAATTAAATAGAGTCTCATACGGACCCAAAATTATCCAATCATAACAAGGAGAAGTCGCGCTCGAAAAACATTGGCCGAAACTATGCCTGTAAAGCATATTGTTTGTTAATATTAATGCATTTGATACATGTTTTGCCCTTCGCTAGGTAGCCCCTGAATTCTGTGGAGCTGAGATGATGGGCTGGCCTATCTACCCGCGCGGACTGCGGCCGGAAATGCGCGTCGGTAAGGTGTTTGAGACGCTTGTGGAGGACCGCTTATGCTGAAGATGCGGCATAGCCTGTCCGGATTGGCTGTCGTGCTCGGCCTGGCTGGCTGCGGCTGGTATGTTGTCGGCGGCCAGAAGGTGGATGCCGCTTCTCCACCTGCGCCTGTGTCGGCGACTCCTGTGGCGGTGACGCAAGTCGCGCAGGGAAACGTGCCGGTCGAGCTGAGCGGTCTCGGCCATGTGCAAGCCTTTAATCAGGTGACGATCAAGCCCCAGGTTTCCGGCCAGATCACCCAGATCGACTATGAGCAGGGCCACGTCGTGCAAAAGGGCCAGTTGCTCGTGCAGATCGACCCTCGCCCGTTTCAGGCGAAGGTAAACCAGGATCAGGCCAATCTGGCGCGCGATCTGGCCCATCTTGCGAATGCCAGGACCAATCTCAATCGTGACCAGCCGCTCGCCCGCAGCGGGTTCGTCAGTGCCCAGCAGGCCGACACGCAGCAATCCATGGTCGCGCAGGAGCTGGCCGCGGTCGCCGCCGACAAGGCCGTCCTCGAACAGGACCAGCTGTCGCTGGACTATGCCTCCATCAAATCCCCCATTACTGGCGTCGCCGGATTGCGGCTGGTCGATATCGGCAATGTCGTGCAGCCCAGCGATCCCCAGGGCCTTGTGACCGTGACCCAGGTGACGCCAATCGCCATGCTCTTCACGTTGCCGCAGGCGGAACTGCCGGATGTACAGTCTGCCATGAACCATGACGGCGGCAGGCAGTTGACGGTCGAGGCATGGTCTGACGACGGCACCAGAAAGCTGGCGACCGGGTGTCTGACCGTGATCAACAACACCGTCGACGCTGCCAGCGGCACGATCACGCTGCGTGCCGTGTTCACCAACCAGGACGAAATGCTCTGGCCCGGCGAATTCGTGCAGGCCCGGCTGATCGTCAAGACGATCCCGAACGGGTTGACCGTACCGGCGGCGGTCATCCAGCGCGGCCCGAACGGGGCCTATGTCTGGGTCGTACCACATGACGATAAGGCCAAGGCGCAGCCGGTGACGGTCGGGCAACTGGTCAATGGGCAGGCGCTCGTCACATCCGGCCTGGCGAAGGGCGAAACGGTTGTCACGGATGGGCAATATGGGCTGACGCCGGGGGCGCCGGTGATGATCACATCCAACGATGCGGTCAATCCGCTGCAGAATGCGCAAACCCAGATGCTGGGCATTCAGCCTTGAGCACGTCCAAGACGACACAGGGCGGCATCTCGGCGCCGTTCATCCGGCATCCCGTGGCCACTGCCATGCTGATGATCGCGCTTCTGCTGGTTGGGGTCGTGGCGTACCGGACATTGCCGATCGCCTCATTGCCTGCGATCAACCAACCGACGATCCAGGTGACAGCGGACATGCCGGGCGACGATCCCCAGACCATGGCCTCCTCGGTGGCGACCCCGCTGGAGCGCCAGCTGGGCGAGATCCCCGGTCTGTCGCAGATGACCTCCTCGAGTGCGACCGGTTTTACCCAGATCACCTTGCAGTTCAACGCGTCACGGACGGTGGATTCCGCCGCGGAGGATGTGCAGGCGGCAATCAACGCCGCCGCGGGCGATTTGCCGAAAACCATGCCGACGCCACCGATCTACCGCAAAACCAATCCTGCCGACGCACCGGTTTTGCTGCTGGCGCTCACTTCGAAAACCCTGCCGCTGACGACGGTCGATGATTATGGCGAGAGCATTCTCGCGCAGAAAATCTCGCAGGTGTCTGGTGTGGGCCTTGTCAGCATCGGCGGGCAGCAAACACCGGCGATGCGGGTGGATGTCAACCCGGCGCAGCTCTCGGCCGTTGGCCTGACGCTCGAAGATGTCCGAACCGCGCTTGCCAATGTCACTGTCGACGATCCGAAAGGCATCTTGGAGGGCAGGACACAATCCTACGCCCTACAGACCAATGACCAGCTCACCCAGATCGACGCCTATAACAATACGATCATCGCTTATCGCAATGGCGCCCCGATCCGCATCCGCGATATCGGCCATGCCTCGATCGGCCCGGCCAATGATCAACTCGCCGCGTGGTACGACAAAACGCCGGCCATCATCATTGCCGTGCAGCGCCTGCCTGACGCCAATGTCATCCAGACGGTGGACCTGATCAAGAAAGAGTTGCCGCGGCTCGAAGCCTCGATGCCGCCGGGGGTCAAGGTGTCCATCGTGTCCGACCGGACCACGACGATCCGCGCGGCGGTCAGCGATGTGGAATTCACGCTCATCCTCACCATCGGCCTGGTGGTCATGAGCATTCTCGTCTTCTTGCGCAATTTATGGGCGACGATCATCCCCGGCGTCGCCGTGCCGCTCTCGATCATCGGTACCTTCGCGATCATGGCGGCCCTCGGGTTCTCTCTCGACAATCTTTCCCTCATGGGGCTTTCGATCGCCGTGGGCTTCGTCGTCGACGATGCCATCGTGATGGTCGAAAATATCGTGCACCACCTTGAGAAAGGGGAAACCCCGATCGAGGCCGCGTTGAATGGTGCCGGCGAGATCGGCTTTACGATTCTCTCCATCTCGATCTCGCTGATGGCAGTCTTCATTCCGCTGCTGCTGATGCATGGCATTGTCGGCATGCTGCTATATGAATTCGCCATCACGGTCGCCGCGGCGATCGCCGTCTCCACGGTCATCTCGCTCACGCTCACGCCAATGCTCTCGGCCGTGCTGCTGCGCGCGCCGCCGCCGGGCGGCGTGCGCCATGGCCGGGCATATATGATCCTCGAACACGGGTTTGAGAGGCTGACCGCCGGTTATGACCATTTGCTAAGCATCGTGCTGCGGCATCAGCGGATCACCCTGTCGGTATTGATCGGCACGATCCTGTTGACCGGCTATCTCTACGGCGCCGCTCCAAAAAGCTTTTTTCCGCAGCAGGATACCGGGTTGATTTTCGGCGTTACCGAGGGGGCGCAGGATATCTCGATCGCCGACCTCGCGGCCAAGCAGCAGAAAATCATCAGCATCATTCTGAAAGATCCGGCGGTGCAATCGGTCGCGAGCTATATCGGGCCGGGTGGCGCCAATCCCGCGCCCAACCAGGGCCGCATGTTCATCCAGTTGCAGCCGGAAGGCCATCGCGGCCCGCACGCCTCGGCGGATCAGGTGATCGCGCGCCTCAACAAGCAATTGCAAACCCAGGTCGGCATCACGCTCTATATGCAGGCGGCACAGGACATCACCATTGGCGGGCGCGTCGCCAAGACCCAGTATCAGTACACGCTGACCGATGTGAGCCTGCAGGAGCTGGACGCCTGGGCGCCACGCGTCGTCGCACGGCTGAGCAAAGTACCCGGCCTCACCGGCGTGACCAGCGACCAGGAGAGCAATGGCCTCGTACTTTCCGTGCAGGTCGACCGTGATGCGGCCGCGCGCCTTGGCATCAGCCTTGCCGATGTCGACAACACGCTTGACGATGCCTTCGGCCAGCGCCTTGCTTCAACGGTCTACACCACGCTCAACCAATATAACGTGCTGCTGGAAGTCGCTCCGCAATTCCGCAGAGGCCCGGATGCCTTGTCGTCGATTTATCTGCGCTCCAGCGCCGGACAGGCGGTGCCGCTCAGCGAGATCGCGCATATTGTTCCCACGACTGAACCGCTCGTCGTGAATCATCAGGGGCAGTTCCCCTCTGTGACCGTATCGTTCAACCTCGCACCGGGCATGGCCATCGGCACGGCGGTGACCAAGGCGACGGCGGCGATCCATGCCATGCACATGCCGGCCAGCATCCAGGGCGGATTCCAGGGCATCGCTGCGGCGTATGAATCAGCACTCTCGGGCCAGCTGGTGCTCATCCTTGCCGCCCTGATCGCGGTCTATCTCGTGCTCGGCATGCTGTATGAGAGTTTCATCGTGCCGATCACGATCCTCTCGACGTTGCCATCGGCGGGCCTCGGCGCCTTGCTGATTTTGAAACTCGCCAACATGCCGCTCGACATTATCGGCATCATCGGCATCGTCTTGCTCATCGGGATTGTGCAGAAAAACGGCATCATGATGGTCGATTTTGCGCTCCATGCCGAGCGAGCCGGAAAGACGCCGCTGGAAGCCGCGCGCGAAGCGTGCCTGTCGCGGTTCCGTCCGATCCTCATGACCACGACCTGCGCCATTCTGGGGGGCGTCCCCTTGATGCTCGGCACCGGCACCGGGTCCGAAATCCGCCAACCGCTCGGCTACACGATCGTCGGCGGGCTGCTGGTCAGCCAGGTGCTGACGCTGTTCACGACGCCGGTCATCTATCTCTACATGAACAAACTGTCGCAGCGATTGCGGCCCAGACATTCGGCCGCGACGGCGCGAGGCCAAGTGCGCGATGCCGCGAAGGGGGAGCTTCATTGACCGGTCAGACGATGGTAGACGCAAGCCTTCCCAAATCCCAAGCAATCGCCCGCGCGGCCCGGCGGATGCGGGGGCGGCCATGGGCCGCGGCGACGCTGTTGCTCGCCTCGACCGTGCTTTCGGGGTGTTCCGTGGGGCCGGCCTATCACCGTCCGGTGGTCGCCCTTCCGGCCCATTTCAGCGAGAGCCCGGCCAGCCACGCGGAATGGCCTTCCAAGGATTGGTGGGAGGGATTCGGTTCGCCGCAACTGGACGCCTATATCACCCAGGCGGATTCACAGAATTTTGACATTGCCGCCGCGATCGCCCGCGTTCAGGAAGCTGACGCGCAGGCGCGGATTGCCGGTGCTCCGTTGCTGCCATCGATCACCGGTGGCGGTGCCGCCAGCGTGGACCGTGTCATCAACACCAGAGCCGCCACGCCGAATGCGTATCACCTTGGCGATCTTGGCGTCGCTGCATCCTATGAAGTGGATTTCTGGGGCAAGAACCACGATACGCTGGAAGCCGCCAAACAAACGGCGATGGCTGCGGCGTATAACCGGCAGGTGATTGCGCTGACGGTGACCTCCAGCGTTGCCATGACCTATTTCCAAGCGCTGGCGCTGCAGGACCAGATTGTGGTTGCGCAGAATAACCTGGTGGCGGCGCAGCAGATGCTCACCGGCATTCAGATGGAGTTTGCAAGAGGCTTGACCACGGAGCTGAACATCCAGCAGCAGCAGACGGTCGTGGATACGCTCCGGGCGTCGATCCCGCCGCTGCAGTTGCAGCTGTCGCAGGCAACCGACAGCCTGGCCATTTTGCTTGGGGAACCGCCCGAATATATCAAGTTGCCATCGGGATCGTTGTCGGACCTCAAAATGCCGGGCGTGGCGCCGGGCCTGCCTGCCGATTTGCTGGCGCGGCGCCCCGATGTGCATGAGGCCGAGGCGGAACTGATCGCCGCGAATGCGAACATCAAGGCGGCGCGCGCGGCGTTCCTGCCCAGTTTCACGCTGACCGGACAATACGGGCTTGAATCCGTGGGGCTTGCGAGCTTCGCGCCGCCTACGGCGATCTTCGCGCTTGGCGCTGGCTTGGTGCAGCCGATTTTCGAAGGCGGCGCGCTCACGGGTCAGCTCGAATATAGCAAAGCGCGCGATGCCGAATTGCTGGATGACTATCGCAAGTCGATCGTTTCCGCACTCGGCAATGTTGAGGATGGCCTGGCTGCCGTGCAGAGGACCGGACAGCAGCTCTCCGAGCAGACGGATGTGGTGAAGACGGCGCAGCGCGCTTACGAGATTTCCGAAGCACAATATAAAGCCGGCACGATCGACCTGCTCACGGTGCTGACGACGGAAACCGCCTTGTTCCAGGCGCAGCAAATGTTCATTCAAGTGCGCCTTGCACATGTGCAAGCGCTGGTGGGCCTGTTCCAGGCATTGGGTGGAGGTTGGCAGAGCAGCCTCACCTAGAGCCAACGCGGCTGGCGGTGGCGGCCCCAGAAAAACCTCTGGCGCTGGCGGCCGGTAGCCAAGCGACGAGAATGCGGCCGGATGGTATTGTACTGGAAAAGCTTGAACCTGCCGTCTCGACGGCGGGTGTCGCGGCGTTAGGGAAGCTTGATGGCACGGTCATCGCCCGCTATAAGGGCAGCGCCGGCGAACGCTCGTTAGTACGAACGTTCATTAGTATAGCTTCGTATAGTTTAAGGCTTCCGGCAACGTGCCGGGATGGTTGTGAGGTGCGCGCCTGATTGGCGCGCCGGGGCGCGCTGCGGGATTTTGCGGCACCGCGTATATGAGAAGGAATTCTAAAATGGCCCAGCAAACGACTGGCAAGCCGATCACGATCAACGTGAATGGTCGTGATCATGTGATCGATGCACCACCCGACAGCATGCTGCTTTACGCGCTGCGCGACAATCTCGGCCTGCGAGGCCCGAAATTCGGCTGCGGGTTGTCCGAGTGCGGTGCCTGCACCGTCATCTTGAATGGCAACGCCACCCATTCCTGCATCATGCCGCTCGCGGCGGCCGAAGGCCAGAAGATCACCACGCTCGAGGGTCTTGGCACGAAGGAGACGCCGAACAGACTGCAGGAAGCCTTTATCGAGGAACAGGCCGCCCAATGCGGCTACTGTATCGGCGGCATGATCATGACCGCACAGGCCCTGCTCGACCGCAATCCGAATCCTACCCGCGATGACATCAAGCAAGCGCTGGACGGCAATCTGTGCCGCTGCGGCACCCATATGCGCATCCTGCGCGCGGTGGAACGCGTCGCCAACAGCAATCCGGCAACCGGCACGGGAACGAAGTCATGAACGAGATCTCCCCGACTCTTGGCCGGCGCGGCCTTTTCAAACTCTCGGGTGGCCTCGTCGTCGCCTTCAGCCTGTTCAACCCGGCCGATGTGCGGGCCGCGCCCGGCGCGGCGCAAGCGGCGGGGGCCGGACCGATCCCGGGCGGCGTGCCGCCTGACGCCGGTGAGCTCTTTGCCTGGCTCGCGGTGCATCCCGACAACACCGTCACGCTCTTCACGGGTAAGGTCGATGTCGGCACCGGTGCTGAGACCGCGCTCGCGCAGATCGCGGCCGAGGAGCTGTATTTCCCGGTCGACCGGCTCAATGTCGTGATGGGCACGACCTCCGTCACGGTGAACCAGGGTCCATCCTATGGCAGCCGCACGATCCGCTATGCTGGCCCGCAGATCCGCCATGCGGCGGCGGCCGGCAAGGCGGCGCTGTTCGATCTCGCAGCCGAGCATTTCAAGGTCGACGCAAGCGCGCTTGTCGTCGCGAACGGCATCATCTCGGTGAACGGCGCGCCGTCCCGCTCGATCAGCTACGGCAAGCTCGTCGATGGCAAGAAGCTCACCATGGAGATCGGCGCCACCGGCAAGAGCTTCGACATGGTCGTGGCCCCGCAGGCGAAGCTGAAGGACCCCGCGACCTACACGATCGTCGGGACATCCGTGAAGCGCAAGGACATCCCGGCGAAGATCACCGCCACCTACACCTACATCCAGGACCTCAAGGTTCCGGGCATGCTGCATGGCCGCGTTGTGCGCCCCTACGGCGTCGGCGCCACGCTGCTCAGCGTGGATGAGACCGGGCTCAAGGACATTCCGGGTTTCGTGCAGGTGGTCCGGCGCGACAACTTCCTTGGCGTTGTCGCCGAGACGGAGTGGGGCGCGATTCAGGCGTCGCAAATGCTCGGCTCGGTGCTCGACCCACAAAGCCCGACTTCCAGCCAGGCCAAATGGTCGGATTGGAATGGCCTGCCGGAGCAGGATAAGATCTGGGACACGGTGCGGGCCGCGCCCGGCACCGATATGGAAGTCTCCCGCAACGGCGATGTCGATGCGGTGTTGAAGACCGCGGCGAAGACCTTCAAGGCGACGTTCCAGACGCCGTTCCAGATGCACGGCTCGATCGGCCCGTCCTGCGCCGTTGTCGATGTGAAGGATGATCGCTGCATCATCTATTCCGGCACGCAGATGCCGCACGAGGCGCGCCACGTCACCGCGAAGCTGCTCGGCATTCCGGCCGACCGCGTCGAGCTCATCTGGTACGGTGCGCCGGGCGCTTATGGCCGCAACGGCCTCGACCATGCGATCGCGGATGCCGCGATCATGTCGCAGGCGGTCGGCCGTCCGGTACGCGTGCAGTGGATGCGCTGGGACGAGCATGGCTGGGAACCGAAAGGCCCGGCCATCGTGCAGGATCTGGAAGGCGCGGTGGACCATCAGGGCAACGTGATCGCCTGGCGCCACCATATGTGGCTGCCGACCTCGATGGACACGCGGCTGATCGCGGCGGCGCTGATCGGCAAGCCGGATATCGTGGGCTCGGCCGGTGTGGGCACGCCCGCGATCACCTATGCGTATCAGTTCCCGAACACCGACGTCGCGGACCATGCCGAGGGCAAGGTGGCGCTGCTGACCGCCTGGCTGCGCTCGCCCGCGCAGTTCGAGACCACCTTCGCGATGGAAGCCTTCATCGATGAAATGGCCGCGGAGACCGGCCAGGACCCGATCGACTTCCGTTTGAAGCATCTGAGCGATCCCCGCGCGATCGCGGTGCTGCAGGCGGCGGCGAAGCTCTATGGCTGGGAGAAGCGGCCGGTACGCGGCAAGCGTCCGGCAGCCGGCAGCGGCCCGGTCACCGGCCGCGGTGTCGCCTGGGTCAATCGCGACGATGCCCGTGTGGCGACAATCGCGGATGTCACGGTGGATCCAAGCTCCGGCCAGATCAAGGTGACGCGCGTGGTCGTCGCGCATGATTGCGGGCTGGTGATCAACCCCGATGGTCTCAGGAACCAGATCGAGGGCAACATCGTCCAGTCGATCAGCCGCACGCTGCACGAGGAGGTGACGTTCGACCGCGCGCATGTGACGAGCCGCGACTGGTACGGTTATCCGATCCTGCGCTTTCATGAGGTTCCGGACAGCATCGACATCGTGTTCGTGAACAACACGCCGGAATACCCTTCCTATGGCGGGGGGGAGCCGGCGACCTGCCCGACCGCGGCGGTGATCAGCAACGCCGTGTTCGACGCGATCGGCGTACGCCTGCGTCAAACGCCGTTCCGTCCGGAACGGGTGAAGGCCACGATCGCCTGATCGTCTGCCGGAGGCATCGACGCGGCCGGGGTAACGGCGTTACCCCGGCCGCACAAAGCGTCCCAAACGCTAACGAAAGCAAACCGACATTTGCGGCCACCTCAGAGGGGCCGATGTGACGAAAGGGAGAGCGCCTTGCGGCGTCTCCCCTGCACCCGCCCCGGCCGTTCGCCTCGCTTACGGCGTGCTCTTCGCCGGAGGTGCCTTGAGCGCGCCGCGGAGGCTTGTCACCTGCGAAGCGTCGGCCGGTCCGCCTTTATTGCCCCAGCTCGACCGGATGTAAGTGACCACATCGGCGACTTCGCGATCGCTCAAGCGGCTCGCAAATCCCGGCATGACGGCCGGCATCGGCGCGCCCTGAGTGGGCGGCATCGTCGAGCCGGACAGGATGATATGAATGAGCGAGACGGGGTTTTGGCTGTTCACCACAGGATTGCCTGCCAAGGCGGGGAACATGCCGCTAAAGCCCGTACCGGTCGGCATATGGCAGGCCGCGCAGTTTGCGGCATAGACATTCGCACCGCGCGCCGGAGCGGTCGTGGCGGCTGCTTGCGCCATCGCCGGTTCATAAGTGAGGCCCGACTGCGGCCCTTCGATCGCCGGTCCCGCCGGGGGCAGAGATTTCAGGAAACGGGCGATGGCTTCGAGATCCGACGTCTGCAGATGCTGCGTGCTGTCCTCGACCACATCTGTCATGCCCCCGAACGCGGTGGCGTGGCTGTTGCGGCCGGTCTTCAGAAACGTGACGATGTCCGCCTCGCTCCAGCTGCCGAGGCCGGTCAGCGCATCGCCGCGCAGATCGCTGGCGAGGTAGTGATCCACCACGCCACCGGAAAGGTAATGTTCCCCTTGCTGAGGGGTCAATGCCAATTCCTGCAGGCCGATCCCCCGATCCGTGTGGCATGTGCCGCAATGCTCCGGCCCCTCGACGAGATACGCGCCGCGGTTGATCACCGGATCGCTGCTCAGCGTCGCGGCATGGGTCGTCACCGTTGGGGCAAACGCCCAGCGCCAATATGTCAGCGGCCAACGCATCGAGAGCGGCCAGGCAATGGCTTCAGGCTTGTCCGGCTGAGATACGGGCTTAACGCTGTTCATGAGATAGGCATAAAGCGCCTGAGTGTCAGCGTCGCTCATATGCGCATAAGAGGGGAACGGCATCGCCGGATACAAAGCCTCTCCATCCGGCCGTATGCCGCGGCGTACCGCACGCTCGAATGCGCCATAGGTATAATTGCCGATGCCCGTGGCTTTGTCGGGGGTGATGTTGCTTGTAAACACGGTGCCGATCGGCGTTGCGATCGGTAAGCCGCCTGCTAACGCCTGGCCTCCCGGCGCCGTATGGCAAGCCGCGCAATCGCCTGCCACAGCCACATAGGCGCCGCGCTGCAACAGTTCCGGCGTGACCGGCACCGTGAGCGTGGCTGAAGCATCGCCCCCGGTCCCACCAAATGCTTTGGCCGTGCCGACAGCAGCGCACAGGCCCAAGGCGCCAACGATAACCAGCCCTCCTGCGATACGCAGCGGTGTGGCGCGCAAATTATTCGGCATGTTCATTCGTTATTCCTAATCTGATCCCCGGGCTCGTTCTCTTTTATCGCCAATGCCGCGTTACAGCTTTACACGAGCGTAAGATGGCTCCAAGTGATTTCATGATAACGGGCTGGTTTAAAAGTTTCGAAAAAAACAGGAGATTTTTAGCTAATATCATGTGAGTCTGACTTGGAAAAGCTTGAGCCAGGTTGAGAATTGATACGCCTTACGGTATTTTTCCTAACGTTATTCTATCTGATTGGAGAAGTCCCAATGAAGTTCCTACGATATTCCTTTGCTCCGATCGCATTGCTGTTGATGGCTGCGGCGCCGAATGGGCAATCTATCGCGCAAAACGGCAACAATAACGGCGCGATGTCCTGTGCCTCCTGCCATGGGGCGACCTTCGGCGGCAACCCCGCGCTCCAGGCGCCGGCACTGGCCGGGCTTCCCGCGCCGACGATTCTGACGGCGCTCAATAATTTTGCGAGCAACCCGTCAAGCAACCCCATGATGCACCAGGTTGCCTCTGCACTCGCCCCGGACGAGCGCCAGGCCGTGGCGACCTATCTTTCCGGATTGAAAAAGGCCGACTGATTTTCCGTCTGTCTGCGGGCGATGCCTGCGGACGGATGCGGTGTAAGAAACGGTGCTGTGTCCTTCTCAAAAAAAGGCCACAGCACTTTTTTTCACATTGACCTCGCTTCCGGCGGCAGCGCCGCCGGAAGCGAGGTCAGAACATCACGCCGGGATTGCCGCCTTCACGACATCCGGGGTGAACGGCATGGAGCGCACGCGCCCGCCGGTCGCGGCGAAAATCGCATTCGAGACGGCCGGCGGCACCACCGCGGTGGTGGCCTCGCCGACGCCCCAAGGCGGACTGTCCGGACGATCGATCAGATCGATCACAATCTCCGGAATTTCCGGGAAAGTGATGATCGAATAGGTCGACCAGTCGAGGCTCGTCACCATGCGCCGGTCGAAAGTCACACGCTCCTTCATCGTGCGGCTCAACGTCTGGATCACATTGCCCTCGATCTGGTTGCGCGTTCCGTCCGGGTTGATCACCTGGCCGCAATCCTGAACGATGAAGAACCGCTTCACCTGCACCGCGCCGCTGGAACGGTCCACGGCGACTTCCGCCACGGCCGCCACATAGGTGCGATCCATCTCGTATTTGAGATAGGAGAGGCCGTAGCCGGTGGCGATCGCGGCATGCGGGTCGGCTTTCGGCCGATGGCGCCAGCCGGATATATCCGCGACCCGCTGCAGCGTCGCAATACCGCGCGGATCGTCCATCATCGTCTGCAGGCGCAGATCCAGCGGATCGACGCCGGATGCCACGGCGATCTCATCCAGGAACGACTCGTTGGCGAAGCTGTTCTGCATCCGCCCGGGCGTGCGCAGCCAGCCCGGCCGCAGCGGCGTGCTGGCAAGCCGACGCGCCGTCGTCTTGATGTTCGGGAAGCGGTACGGGATCTGCGTATTGTTGAGAATACCCCCCGGATTCATCCCGCCATCGCTCGGTAAACCGGCAAGGTCGGCGCCCAGCAGCGTGACATTCCCATTCCCCGTCGTGTCCGGATACCAGAACAGGGCATTCCAGGCCTGCACCTTGCCCGAGGCATCGAGCCCGGCTTCCATGTCGATCACCGTCGGCGGCGATTTCGGGTCCCACCCATGCTCGTCCTGGCGCATCCACTGCACGCGCACCGGCTTGCCCAGCGCCTGCGCCATCAGCGCGGCATCGGCGCCCACATCCTCGAAGCCGTTGCGGCCATAGCAGCCGGCGCCGGCGATATAGATGCACCGCACATTTTCCGGCTTCATGTTCAGCATTGCCGCCAGCTGCTTGCGCAGATTGTGGCTCGACTGCGCGGGCGTCCACAACGTCATCACCCCATCTTCCATCGCCGCCACCGAGCAGGACGGGCCGATCGAGCCATGGGTCTGGATTGCGATCTCGTAGGTCGCCTTCAGCTTGCGCGGCGCGGCCGCAAGGGCGGAGTCGACATCGCCGACCGCGCTCGACACCTGGTCGCGCGCCACCTGGGTGCTGCGCACATAATCATAGAGCTTGTCCTGGTCCGGCAGGTTCTGCACATCCGACCAGGTCGCCTTCAACGACCGCGCGGCCTTGATCGCCGCCCACTCATCGGGGGCGGCAACCGCCAGGAAATTGCCCTTGCGCACGATCTGCACCGAGGCCGGCACCGAGCTGTGGTCGACCGAGAGCAAGGTCGCGCCCACCGCGGGCGGACGGATCACCCGGCCATGCAGCATGCCGGGAAGGCGAAAATCCTGCACATAGGTGAAGGTCGCGAAAATTTTTGGCGGAATGTCCACGCGCGGCACGGATTTACCGACGATGGTGTAATCCGCGGGCGATTTCAGCGGCGCGGCATTGTCCACATTGAGCGTGAGCGGCTTCCAGGCGGGCAGCAGTTCGCCATAGGTGACCGAACCGCCGGCGGCGGCACGCACCACGCCGTCCTTGACGCTCAACGCCGAAACCGGCGCCTTCAGGTGGCTCGCGGCGAGCGTTAGCAATTCGCGACGCGCAGTCGCGGCGGCATGACGGACCTGCATGCCGCCGGCCTGCACCGACATGCTGCCATTGGTCGGGCCCTGGTCCGGGGTAAGCGCGGTGTCGCCCTGGATCATCGTCACCGCGGAGAACGGCACATCGAGTTCCTCGGCGAGGATCTGCATGAAGGCGGTCTGCACGCCGGTGCCGAGATCGACCTTGCCGGCATAGAGCGTGACCCGGCCACGCCGGTCGATGGCGATGTAGCTCTCGACGATGGTCGGGGAGATCGGCTTGCCGCCAAAGCCGGCGGTGGGGATGGCGGCGGCATTAACCTGTGCCAGCGCGCGGCCGGCGGGCAGGGAAAAGCTGACGACGAGACCTGCGGCGGCCTGCGCCAGGCGGCGGCGGCTGATAGTGGCGTTCATGTCTGCGTTTCCTTCGTTAGCTTACTGACGCGCGCATGACCGCGCGGACGATCCGCGCGTGCGTGCCACATTTGCAGAGATTGTTCGCCAAGGCCTCCTTGACGTCATGCTCCGTCGGATGCGGGTTCTGCGCAAGGAACGACGCGGACTGCATGATCATGCCGTTGATGCAGTAGCCGCATTGTGCAGCTTGCTCTTCCACGAACGAGGTCTGCAGCGGATGCGGATGCTCCGGCGTGCCGAGCCCTTCCAGCGTCACCACCTTGCTCGTGCCGACGGCCGAGAGCGGATACACGCAGGAGCGGGTCGCCTGGCCATCGATGTGCACGGTGCAGGCACCGCATTCCGCCATGCCGCAGCCGAAGCGGGGACCGTGCAAATGTAGATGGTCACGCAGCACATAGAGCAAGGGGGTGCTCGGGTCATCGATTTCGATGTGATGAACCTTGCCATTCACGGTTAGAGTCTCTGTCGGCATTCTTAGGCACTCCCACAATTATGACAGCCAACCTGCATTAAAACCTATCAATTGATCAAGGTCGTCAATGACGTTCAGGGGCGCATACTGCGCATGTGAGGTAGTCCCAAAAACCCCGGCCGGTTGCTTTTGTGCGCCGTTGGCGGGGAGCGGATCGTGCTTTTGAGGGCCCGATATGACGAAGCCAGGCACTCGGTGCCTGGCTGGTTTCGTACTTGGCGGTCAGGCAGGCGCGCCGAGGGCGCGGCACCCCAGACCCATTAAGGCAAAGCTGGTGCCGGCGCAGACGTCTCCTGCCACCCTCCGCCCAGCGCTTTGTAGAGCGTAAGGCTATTCTGCTGTGCTGCGAGCTTCAGGCTGACCAAAGTGAGCCGGGCACTGAACAAGGCATTTTCCGCCACCAGAACATTGAGGTAATTATCCACGCCGGCTCGAAAGCGCATATCGGCGAGCTGGTAATAGCGGCTGTCGGCATCCACCAGATTCTGCTGCGCCTGCACCTGCGCGACATAGGTCCCGCGGGCATTCAACGCATCGGCAACGTCATGGAAGGCCGACTGGATCGTTTTTTCGTATGCCGCGATTTCAATATTCCTTTCGACCCTGGCCATATCGAGATTGGCGATGTTCTGGCCCGCGGCGAAGATCGGCACGGTGATCGAAGGGTCAAACAGCCAGGACCCCGACGCCGGGCCAAACAGATGATTAAGCCCGGAACTGGCGGTGCCTCCGTTGGCCGTAATGGTGATGGAGGGGAAAAACGCCGCGCGCGCGGCGCCGATATTGGCGTTGGCGGCAAGCAACACATGCTCGGCCGAACGGATGTCAGGCCGCCGTTCCAGCAGGTCGGAAGGCAAGCCCGCCGGCAGGTCAGGCAATGCCGGAGACGCATCCAGCCCCGGGACCGCACTCATCTGCGCAAGCAACCCATGGGGGATCGGCGCGCCGGCCAGCAGCACCAGCTCGTCCATGTCCTCGGCCACTTGGCGCGTGTAGAGCGCCACCATGGCCTGGGCCGTGTCGAGCGTGGTTTGCGCTTGGGCAACATCCATCGCCGTATCGATGCCATGGGTCGCCGACATTTGCGTCAGTTGCAAGGAATGCGCCTGCACCGCCATCGTGTCCTGCGAGATCTGCAACGATTCCCGATCTGCCAGCCACGTATAATATTCCGAGCTGACCTCGGCGACGAGCATGATTTGCGTGCTGAGCGCCGTGTCCGCGTCGCTGAGATAGGTCTCGTGCGCGGCTTTCGCCTGGCTGCGGATTTTGCCGAACAAATCGAGCTCCCATGAAACCGCGCCAACGCCCAGGCTATAGTCGCGATAATTCAGCGGGGTGGCTGTGCCCATAACATCCGCAGGGGTATGGTAGACATTCCGCCCGGCGGTCGCATCAACCATCGGAAACAAATTGGCGCGGTCGACGCGGTATTGCGCCTGTGCCGCCTGCACGTTCAGCGTGGCGACCCGCAAATCCCGGTTATTGGCGAGGCTGAGCGCGATCAGCCCTTGCAAGGCGGGGTCACAAAAGAAATTTCGCCAGCCTATATCGGCCGCCGCAGTGCCGCTCCCGGCGGGTCCGGCACTGGCCGGCCATTCCGGGGAGACCGGTAAAGCGGGGCGCTTATAAACGGGGATCAGCGAGCAGCCCGAAAGCAAGCCAAGCAGCGCCGTGGTGGCAAGGGAATGGCGCATGGTTCAGTGCTCCCGCGCGGTGGCCGTTAGGACCGGATTTCGTTCCGAGCGGCGCTTCACCCTGGTTAGTGTAAGCACGACAACGAAGAACAAGGGCACGAAGAAAACCGCCAGCACGGTCGCGCTGACCATGCCGCCGACCACCGCCGTGCCGATTGCGGTGCGGGCCCCAGCCCCCGCACCGGTGGCAATGGCGAGCGGAAAGGTACCGCAAATGAAGGCGATCGAGGTCATCAGGATCGGCCGCAAACGTTCCCGCCCCGCATGCAGTGCCGCCTCGACCAGGCTTTCGCCTTTCTCGAAGAAGTCGCGGGCGAACTCGACGATCAGAATGGCGTTCTTTACCGCAAGACCCATCGTCGTCAGCAGGCCGATCTGAAAATACACGTCATTATCGATGCCGCGCACCAGGTTGGCGATCACCGCGCCGATGATGCCGAGCGGCACGACCAGCATCACCGCCACGGGGATGGACCAGCTTTCATACAAAGCCGCGAGGCAGAGCAGTACGAAAATCACCGAGATGCCGTACAGCGCGCCGGTCTGCGAACCGGCTTGCACCTGCTCGAAGGAAATCCCGGTCCATTCCATGCCAACCCCGGCGGGCATCTCGGCGGCGAGCTTCTCAATCTCGGCCATTGCCGCACCGCTGCTCACACCGGGCGCCGGCTCCCCTTGGATCTCATAAGCCGCGTCGCCGTTATAAATTTCCACAGCCTGCGGCCCGACCGTCCAACTGCCGGTCATGAAAGAGTCGAACGGCACCATGCCGCCGGCGTTGTTGCGGACATACCATTTCGCGAGGTCGCTCGGTTGCATGCGCGCATCCGCCTCGCCCTGGATATAGACGTCCTTCACGCGGCCATCGCGAATGAACTGGTCGATATATTCCGAGGCCAGCGCGCCTTCGATCGTGGTGTCGACATTGCCGATCGACAGGCCAAGGGCGGAAGCCTTTTCGCGGTCGACATGCAGCTTGTATTGAGGGGCCTCGCCCAAACCGTTCGGGCGCACGGCGACGAGCAGCGGATCTTTGGCGGCCAGAGCCAGGAACTTGTTGCGCGCGGCGTAAAAATCCGCATCGCTCAGATTCCCGATATTCTCAAGCTCGAAGTCGAAGCCGGAGGCATTGCCCAGTTCCAGCACCGGGGGCGGTTGCAGCAGGAAGACCTGGCCTTCCCGGCTATTGGCAAAATGCTGCATCACGCGCGCCGCGACGGCGCCAACCGATTGCGAGGGATCCGGGCGATCGGCCCAGGGCTTCATCAGCAACACCAGGAAGCCTTGGCTTTGTGCCCGGCCGGCGAAGCTGAAGCCGGAAACCGTGAACACGGATTGCACGTTCTTCGATTCGGTCTTCTCGACATATTGTTGAACCTCACGGTTCAGCTTTTCGGTCTGTTCGGCGGTCGAGCCATCCGGCAACGTCACCTGGCCGAGCAGCAGGCCCTGATCCTCATTGGGCAGGAAGCCCGCGGGCACGCGGCTGAACAGGTACACCATGGCCAGGGTAATCACGAGGAAGCCGAGCATGGAGACGCGGCGGCGTTTGGTCATCTTGCCGACGCCGCTCAGATAGCCCTCGCGCGTCGAATCCAAGCCGCGGTTGAACCATTTGAAGACGCGCATATCATGCAGACCGCCGGGTGCCGGCGGGCGGAGCAGCGTGGCGCATAAAGCCGGGGTAAAAATCAACGCGGTCAGGATCGAGAGCCCCATCGCCGAAACGATGGTGATCGAGAACTGGCGGTAGATGACGCCGGCCGAACCGCCGAAGAAGCTCATCGGCAGGAACACGGCGGACAGCACCAAAGCAATGCCGATCAGCGCGCTGGAAATTTCATCCATCGATTGCCGCGCCGCTTCCTTCGCCGGCAGGCCGCGCTCATGCATCAGCCTGTCGACATTCTCCACCACGACGATCGCATCATCCACCAGCAGGCCGACGGCGAGCACCATGGCCAGCATGGTCAGCGTGTTGATGGAATAGCCGAGCGCGGAGAGAATCCCGAACGTGCCGAGCAGCACCACCGGCACGGCGATGGTGGGGATCAGCGTGGCGCGGAAATTCTGCAGGAAGATCAGCATCACCACGAAGACGAGGGCGATGGCTTCAAGCAGGGTCTTAAACACCTCCTCGAGCGAGAGGGTGATGTAAGGCTGGGTATCATAGGGATAGACCATTTTCAGGCCGGGCGGCAGCCTGGCCTGAAGCTTCGACAGTTCCGCCTTGACGGCCTTTTCCACATCGAGCTGATTTGCCCCCGGCGTTAGCTGGAGGCCCATGGCGGCAGCCGGATGGCCGTTAAAGAGCGCGTTGATCGCGTAGCTTTGCGGCCCGAGCTCAATTTTTGCCACGTCGCCCAGATGGACCTGCGCACCGCTG
This sequence comes from Acidocella sp., assembly GCF_035535915.1. Lineage (GTDB taxonomy): Bacteria > Pseudomonadota > Alphaproteobacteria > Acetobacterales > Acetobacteraceae > Acidocella. Next base: position 38,567 of record NZ_DATLPB010000042.1, on the reverse strand, counting down.
GGCTCGACCTTGAGCAGGATATTGGCGAACTGCGCCGGGGTGTTGAACTGGCTCGGCCCGATCATCGTCGCATCCAGGCGTTGGCCGGGATTGGCGGGCAGGTCGCCGAGCTCGCCGGCCGGGATCGTCACGTTCTGCGCCGCGATCGCGTTTGCCACATCGCCGACCGTGAGCCCGTATTTGTAGAGCTGGCCCGGCTTCAGCCAGATGCGCATGGCATATTCGGAGCCGAACAGCGTGTAGTCGCCCACGCCAGGAATGCTGGCGACCGGGTCCTCCATGTTCGAAGCAATGTAGTCGCCAATGTCCGCATGAGTCATCCGCCCATCGGTGGAGACCAGCGCGAAGAACATCATATAGTCCTTCGTCGCTTTCTCGACATCGAGCCCAGCACTAAGGACTTCGCTCGGTAATGTCGCCTCGGCCAAAGAAAGCTTGTTCTGGACCTGCACCTGAGCGATGTCCGGATCCGTCCCTTGCTTGAAGGTCAGGTCGATGGTCATCGAACCGTCGGATTCCGAGGTCGCGTCGACATATTCGAGCCCGTCCAAACCCGTCATCTGCTGCAGGATCGGCCGCACCACGGTATCGGCGACGGTTTGCGCCGAAGCGCCCGCATAGGTGGTGGTGATGGAAATCTGCGTTGGCGCGATCATGGGATATTGCGAGATCGGCAGCTGCAAAATCGAGATCGCACCGGCCAACATCACGACAAGCGCCAGAACCCAGGCAAAAATCGGCCTGTCGATAAAAAAGCGAGACATAGCTTGATGAGGCCTTTTGCTTAATTGGCGCTGGAAACGACGAAGGACCGGGTCTCATCGACCGACGAAACCGCTTGGCCGGGGGCTGCGTTCAGCAGACCGTCCACGATCACCTTGTCACCCGGTTGCAGACCACCGGTGATGATCCAGTCACTGCCGACATTGCCGCCGATCTGGATCACGCGCTGCGAGACCATGTTCTTGGCACCCACCAGCAACACCGTCGCATCGCCACGGGTATCATGCGAAACCGCCTGCTGCGGGATCAGGATGCCATTCTTGTTGACACCTTCCTCGAGCTTCGCATGCACATACATGCCGGGCAGCAGCAAATGGTTCGGGTTGGAGAAAATGGCACGCACCAGCACCGTTCCGGTCATCTCATCCACATTTACCTGGGAGAATTGCAGCTTGCCGGTGAGCGGATAGGTGCTGCCGTCTTCGAGCATAAGCGAGACTTTCGCCGCGCCAGCGCCCTGCCTTTCGAACTGGCCGGAATCCTGTTCCTGCTTCAGGCGCAGCCAAGTGGCCGAGGATTCATTGACGTCGACATAGATCGGGTCGAGTTGCGTGACGGTGGCCAGCGCCGTGGCCTGATCCGCGGTCACCAGCGCCCCCGGCGTGACCGAGGAAGCGCCGATCGTGCCGGAAATCGGCGCGTACATTCTCGTGTATTGCAGATTGATCTGCGCCTGATCGAGCGCTGCTTTGGCGGAGGCGATGTCCGCCTCATCCTCAAGCGTGGCAGCCACGGCGTCGTCGTAATCCTGTTCGCTTACGGCCTGCGCGGCGGCCAGGGGCTTATAGCGCGCGGCCTTGGCCCGGTCGGTGGCCAGCGCGGCCTGGGCATGTTTTAGCGTGGCCTCGGCGCTGTCATAGCTTGCCTGATAGGTCGCGGGGTCGATTTGGTAGAGCGGTTGGCCGGCCTTGACATCACTGCCTTCCGCAAACAGCCGCTTCAAAATCACGCCGCTGACCTGCGGGCGGATTTCGGAGGTCAACACCGCCGAAGTGCGGCCCGGCAGATCCGTGATGCGCGCCACCGGCTGGGTATGCACCGTGATCACGCCCACCTGCGGCAATGCCGTGGCCGGAGGCGTCTGCTTTTTGCTGCAGCCCGAGACGAGCACGAGCGCCGCCAGACTGGCCGCCGCAATGGCGCCATTCCGCCCAGACCAAGGGTGGATCCAGTGCGTTTTTTTGTCAGCGGGGTGAAAGACGGAAACAATCGGGCCGCCAGACGGCGCGGCAGGGGTCGACATAGAATTCACCCTCACAAACATATTTACAGTACCTAATAGTACCGTTATTGGAAGGGGGGGCGCCATTGTCAAGTGCGCCGCGCAGAGAGCATCCAAGGTGCCAAGTTCGAAAACAGGGGAGATGAATGAGATGTCGGATGCAAAGGTGCGCGCCCGTGGGCGGCCGAAATGCATGCCTGATGACGCGCAATGCTGCATGATCGTAGGTAATGCGCGGCGGCTTTTTGTCCAGAAAGGTTACGGCGCGACGACGACGGACGACATCGCCGCGGAATGTAAAATTTCAAAGCAGACCTTGTACCGGCTGTTCCCCGGCAAGGCCGCCCTATTCGCCGCCGTGGTCTCCGCCCTTACCCAGAAATGTCTCGATCTACCGCGCGATGACGACGACCTGCCGCTGGCCGATTCACTGGCGCGCATTTTCATGGTCGACCGCGAGGAGACCGAGCAGGAACGCATCGAAATCTTGCGGCTCGTGATCGTGGAAGGGCGGCACTTTCCCGAGCTTTCGGATATTTTGAAACGCCATGGTTTAGAAGTTTCGCGGGCGGAACTGGCGGACTGGCTGACGCGGCAAGGCGCACGCGGGAGGCTCAAAGCCGGAGACATGATGGCGCTGGCTCAACTGCTGATCGATATGGTGTTCGGCGCCATCACGATAAGAAATATCGGTGATCTGGAGTGGCCCAGCGTGGAGCGGAGGCGCGCTCATATTCACACCTGTATCGATGTCTTCCTGCACGGCGTCTGCCCCTAGAGTCGGATGATTTTAGATCGAATCGCGTCGCGATCCGCTCTAAAATCTGAATCCGCCTCTAGATATAAGCTAGAGGGCGATTCAGACTTTAAGTCGAACCATGAAATGGTTCGACTTAAAGTCATCGCGCTCTAGCGCGCCGCGAAACATCGCGTCCGCCGCTTGGAACGAGCCGACGTCGTTTATCGGTTCCGGCTCATCAGCCGGACACTCTCCTGCGCTGTGCCGGTGCCTTTGAGTCCACCTGGCACCTCGCGGACAGCACAAAGAGGTCGCTTCGGCTCAAACAAAATGATGAGCCGAACAACGCCGTTAATTTAAAACATCGAATCCAATATGCCATTTTTGATAGATGGTATTATAGCTATTGTTCTTCATGACCGCGGACAGGGCACTGGCAAGCGCCAACCTAAGGCCGGTATCATCCTTACGTACAGCAATCCCATCCCGCACTTTGTGGAAAATCGGTACCCCAAATTCAAATTGTCCCGGGTCGATTTGATCGTAATAAGTGGCTGTTTCGTAAGCCACGCCGAACGCATCAACTTGTCCAAATTGCAGTTGCTGTAATGCCGTGGCGTTATCGGAAAAAGTTACAAGGGTGATTGGGCTCTTGCCCTCTTTGAGGAGCGCGTCGTTGGTCTGGGACAACACAAGGGACGCGGCCGTTCCCGTAACGACGGCCACTTTCTTTCCCGTCAGCGCTTCCACGCCTGGCAGCTTCGGGGCCCCAGCTTTGAGCAAAACCGTGCTTCCCGCAAAGCGATACGGAACCATATCGACCATTTGAAGGCGGTTCGGGGTGATGTTGAGACCCGATAAGACAGCATCGCAATGTTTGGCGAGCAAAGCCGGAATTACGCCGGCAAAAGGTACGTTGATCCATTTTACGGACAGTCCCAACTGGGACGCCAGTAATTCTCCCATTTCAATGTCAACACCTTCAGGCTTCAGTTTCTTGTCGTAGAATTCAAAGGGCGGTTGCGTCATCGCGCTGCAGAAGGTGATCGTCTTGGTCGCCAGTATGGAGGGGGGAAGGGAAGTGGCGTCTGCTTTGGCAGACGCGCATAAGCTCAGAAATAACAACGACAGGCCGACGACAACTCTAGAGATTTTACACGTTTTGACGGCTTTGATCTTCATTTGGTAATCCTGCAGGATTCGAGGTTCAATGATCGTATCGAAGGTGTTATTGTGAGCGATGATTTCGCCGACGTCAGAACGCCGCGGCATGGCCGTCGCGGCGGCTGTCACTGGCGGCAACGTAACCGTCTTCGAGATTTTCCGACAGGCGCCATATGAACTGCCCGGATCCGAAGTCCATGTACGGATCTTCCACGGACTTTAAACGGTGGCCCCGCTCTTCCAGCGCCTGCACGGTATCGGATCGCATCGTCGCTTCGACATCGAGCGTGAAGTCACGATTGACTTTCCACCTCGGCGCATCGCAGGCTGCTTGAGGTTGCTGTTTGTAGTCCAGCATATGCACGAGGGTCTGCAAATGCCCCTGCGGTTGCATGTCGCCGCCCATCACACCAAAGCTCATAACGGGCGAACCGTCCTTTGTCAGAAAAGCCGGGATGATGGTATGGAATGGCCGCTTGCCGCCTGCAACCATGTTGGGTGAGCACGGATCCATTGAAAATCCATAGCCACGGTTCTGCAAACTGATGCCGGTGCCTGGCACGACAATTCCAGATCCAAATCCGCGATAATTCGACTGGATGAATGAGACCATCATACCGCTCTCATCCGCTGCCGTTAGGTAAATCGTCCCGCCAGTGCGAGGCATGCCGAAGGTCGGTGTTTGCGCCCTTGTGCGATCGATAAGTCTCGCCCGCTCCGCCAGATAATTCTCGTCAAGCATGTCGCCGGGGGACACCTCCATTGCGCGTGGATCGGCGACGTACCGGTAGACATCAGAAAAAGCGAGCTTCATTGCCTCGATCTGAAGGTGCTGAGACTCTACGCCGTCCACTGGCAGACTTTCCAGATCAAAATTATTGAGGATGCCAAGCGCGATCAACGCAGCAATTCCCTGCCCATTTGGAGGCAACTCATGCACGTCATAGCCCCGATAGCGTTTGGAAATTGGCGTCACCCATTCCGGCTGGTAACCCGCAAGGTCCGCGTACGTCATAGCGCCGCCGCACTCTGAGCTGAAGGTAGCGATCTTTTCGGCTAATTCACCTTCGTAAAAACTGCGCAGGCCGTTCTTGACGAGAGCGCGCAGCGTGGCAGCGGCGGTCTTGAATACGAACCTCTCGCCGATAGCCGGTACACGACCATATGGCATGAATGTTTCTGCGAAGCCGGGTTGAGCGGACACTGGCGGCGCATTGGCAATCCATTTATGCCCAACAACCGGCGTTACTGCATAACCGCGTTCCGCGATCTCGATCGCGGGCTGTAAAATATCACCGAGGGAAAGCCGTCCAAACCGCCCGTGCAGCGCGCTCCACGCCGCAATAGCACCCGGCACAGTTGCGGCATCCCACCCTCGCGCCGGATGAACGGCATGGCCATTGCCATCTTCGCCATATTTACGCCTGAAGTAATCAGGGCTCCAAGCCACGGGTGCGGTACCGGAAGCATTTAGTCCGACAAGTTCCTTCCCATCCCAAAGGAGCGCAAACGCGTCGCTGCCAAGACCGTTCGAAACCGGCTCGACGATCGTCAGCATCGCGGCCGCCGCAATCGCCGCGTCGACGGCGTTTCCTCCCTGCGACAGGATGCGGAGCCCAGCCTGAGCGGCCAATGGCTGCGAGGTCGCGACAACATTGCGCGCCATCACGGGCATGCGCACAGTCGGATAAGGATTCTGCCAATTGAAAGACATTCATCAACTCCGGGAGGCGCCATTGATAGAGACGCTAGGGTTATTGCTAAGCGAGAATTTATTGTTAGCAATTTTGGTGCCAAGCTTAGTTTGATGAAAACATGTGCCGCCCGTATATGGCCGACATGGCCGCGGTGATACATTCGCGACCTTTAGCACGCCGTTTGCTCATAATTTGTCAAAAGCGATACTCGATGCATACCGTCTAGGCGAATAATGTCGAAGGTTGACATGTTATGGCAGCGGCGACCCAGATGGTATCTGCGGGAAACCAGACGTTAGCTGATTGACAGTCATTTTTGTTGGGCCGCGGGCATTTCTGTGGATCGCCGCTGCGAAAGCCGGCGTTCTTGCCGGCGTCCAACGTGCGCACCCGGCCGCACGCGCCGTTGCGACGATCGCTACAGCATGGCCGGAGTTGCGTTTCGCCGTGCGGTACCGTCCCACCCATTGGGTGCGCGGATGGATCGTGTAGCCGTCCCGACAGCGGAAGGGGGCGATCCGAGCCCCCACTTGGCGCTCTTGCACGGAGGACCAGCCGGCGTCACCTTCGACATGGAAGCGGTTTTATCCCAGGCCGTGCCTGTCTTCCGTGAACGTGGCTATGAAGGAGCTGAGACTTTGCTTCTCTTTGACCTTTATCCCGGAGCCTTCATCACCATGCTTGATCTTCAATGGTCCGATGATTTTAAAATAATCTGAGGGGTGCTCATCAAAAAATCCAAGCCATTCTCATAGCTTGGATTTCGTTCGGTCCGTCGCCGAAGCAGGCAAAACGCGGGTACAGTGCTGCAGACTCATGAGAACCCATTTTATGAGTGAATTAATCCCGCGATATGGGTAAAAATCCCATGAATTGCTTCCGCTAACAAACAGGGTGTTACGTATCCAGGTTCGCCACTTTCAGTGCGTTGCTCACGATGAATTCACGCCGCGGTTCGACGATGTCGCCCATCAGGGTCGTGAAAATCTGGTCGGTATCCTCGGCATCGGCGATCTTGACTTGCAGCAGCCGGCGCGCCTCGGGGTCCAGCGTGGTCTTCCAGAGCTGTTCCGGGTTCATCTCCCCCAGCCCTTTGAAGCGGTTGATGGTCAGGCCCTTGCGGCCATGACCCAGCATCGTTTCCCACAAGGCCGCCGGGCCGTGCACCGGCTTGATGGCGTTATCCAGGGTCAACGTGGTGTCAGCGCTGAACAGAGCGGCCAAGTGCGCGGCGCGTTCGGCGAGATAGCGCGCCTCGGTCGTGCGCAGGACCGCGGCGTCCACCGTGTAGCGTTCCGCCACACCGCGCACCATGCGGCCGAGCGTCACGCCCGACGCGTTCGACGTCACCACCCAGCCACGCTCTGCCACCGGCGCGTTGCCGTTCAGCCGTGCCGCCAGCGCCTGGTCGCGCTCCGGCTGGCCCAGCGCGTCCGGCGCCAGCATGCCGGCCATCGCCATCTGCTCCAGATACATCACCGGCAGCAGGCGCGAGAGCGCTTGCAGCCGGTGCACCACCTGGCCGAGCCAGGTCATCTCGCCGCGCAGTTCGTCGCCGGCGAAAACCCGCCCGCCCGCCGCCTGCAGCGACGCCTCGCCAAGCGCGCGCTCCAGCAGATAGGATTCCAGCGCTTCGTCATCCTTGAGATAACGCTCGTCATTGCCGCGCTTGGCGCGGTAAAGCGGCGGCTGCGCGATATAGAGATAGCCTTGCTCGATCAGCTTGGGCATCTGCCGGTAGAAGAAGGTCAGCAGCAGCGTGCGGATATGCGAGCCGTCCACGTCCGCGTCCGTCATGATGACGATGCGGTGATAGCGCAGCTTGGTGGCGTCGAACCCGCCTTGCTCCGGCTCGCCCTGGCCGATGCCCGTGCCGAGCGCGGTGATCAGCGTGCCGATCTCCTGGCTGCCCAGCATCTTGTCGAAGCGCGCGCGCTCCACGTTCAGGATCTTGCCTTTCAGCGGCAGGATCGCCTGGAATTTCCGGTCACGCCCTTGTTTGGCGGAGCCGCCTGCGGAGTCACCCTCGACCAGGAACAATTCGCACTTGGCCGGGTCGCGCTCCTGGCAGTCCGCCAGCTTGCCGGGCAGGGAGGAGATGTCGAGCACGCCCTTGCGGCGGGTCAGCTCGCGCGCCTTGCGCGCCGCTTCGCGCGCGGCCGCGGCGTCCATCACCTTCTGCACGATGTTCTTCGCTTCCTTTGGATGCGTCTCGAACCAGTGGCCGAGCGCATCGGCCACCGCCGCCTGCACCACCGGCTGCACCTCGGAACTGATCAGCTTGTCCTTGGTCTGCGAAGAGAATTTCGGGTCCGGCACTTTCACCGAGAGCACGGCGGTCAGCCCTTCGCGCATGTCCTCGCCGGAGAAATCCATGTTCTCCTTCTTGCTCAGGCTCTGCGCGTAGCGCGACACGATGCGGGTCAACGCGGCGCGGAACCCGGCCATATGCGTGCCGCCGTCGCGCTGCGGAATGTTGTTGGTGAAGCAGAGCATCGTCTCGTGGTAGGAATCGTTCCAGGTCAGCGCGAATTCCACCTTGATGCCGCTCTCCGGGGCGTCCGCGTTGGCGGTGATCGGCGCCGGCAGGATCGAGGTTTTCGCCCGGTCCAGCCAGACGGCGAATTCCTTCACGCCGCCCTGGTAGCAGAATTTCGCTTCCTGGAACGGCTCGTGCCGCTCGTCACGCAAAATGATGCTCAGGCCGGAGTTGAGGAAGGCCAGTTCGCGCAGCCGGCGCTCGAACACGCCATAATCGAATTCGACATGGCTGAACGTGGCGGCCGAGGGCTTGAACGTCACTTCGGTGCCGACCCGATGCTCCGACGGGCCGACCAGCGCCAGCGGCGCCTGGGTTTCGCCGTGCTGGAACCGGATGAAATGCTCCGCGCCATTGCGCCAGATCCGCACTTCCATCCATTCCGACAGCGCGTTCACCACGGCCGCGCCGACTCCGTGCAGGCCGCCCGATACCTTGTAGGAGTTCTGGTTGAATTTGCCTCCGGCATGCAGCTTGGTCAGCACCACCTCGGCGGCGGAAATGCCTTCCTCGGCATGAATGTCGGTCGGGATGCCGCGGCCGTCGTCGCGTACGGTCATGCTGCCGTCGCCGTTCAGCACCGCTTCCACCGTCGTGGCATAGCCGGCCTGGGCTTCGTCCACCGCGTTGTCGATGATCTCGAAGCCCATATGGTGCAGGCCCGAGCCGTCATCGGTGTCGCCGATATACATGCCCGGTCGTTTGCGGACCGCATCCAACCCCTTCAAGACGCTGATCGAGGCGGCGTCGTAAGCTTCAGGCGTGGCGGTGTCGGACGGGTTCGGCGGGGTGGACTCGGACATAAAAGCGGAGGCTCCAGAATCGTCAGCAATACCACTTTTTATAGCTTAAATGTTTGCGGAAACCTAATCGGAGCTACCGCGCGGCGGGGGCAGGGGCGGCGCGCCGGCGGTTCTTTACAACGAATTGTTGGCTTCCGGCCCGGCGCGGCTTTCGCTTCCGCGCGGCTTTCGCTATCAGCCGGCTTTCAATTTCGAATGGACTGGATATGGCTCGGCAAAAGCGCGGCCGCAAAATCGATGGCTGGCTGATTCTCGACAAACCGCAGGGGATCACCAGCACGCAGGCGGTCAATAAAGTGAAACGCGCGCTCGACGCGCAGAAGGCCGGGCATGGCGGCACGCTGGACCCGCTGGCGACCGGCATCCTGCCGATCGCGCTCGGCAATGCCACGAAAACCGTGCCCTATGTGATGGACGGCTCCAAGCGCTACCATTTCACCATCACCTTCGGCGAGGCCCGCGACACCGACGACGCCGAGGGCGCCGTGACCGCAACCAGCGATGTGCGCCCGACCGATGAGGAAATCCGCGCCGCGCTGCCCGCCTTCCGAGGCCTCATCATGCAGATCCCCCCCGCTTTCTCGGCCATCAAGGTCGAGGGCGAGCGCGCCTACGACCTGGCCCGCGCCGGCGCCCCGCCGGATCTGCCGCCGCGCCCGGCGCAGGTTGACCGGTTCGAGCTGATCGGAAGGCCGCATCCCGACATCGCCGAGTTCGAGGTGGAGTCCGGCAAGGGCGTGTATATGCGCTCGCTCGCCCGCGATCTCGCCCGCGCCTGCGGCACGGTCGGGCATATTTCCGTCCTGCGCCGGCTGCGGGTCGGCCCGTTCCTGGAAAATATGGCGGTTTCACTGGACAACCTGCTCGATCCGGCGCATACGCCCCACACTCTTGCCGAACTCGTTCGGCCGCTCGAGACCGCGCTGGACGACATCCCGGCACTGGCCCTGACGGCGAGCGAGGCCCATGCCCTTTCCCAAGGCCAGGCGATCAGCCTGGTCGACCTGATGGGGCGGATTCCAGATGAGGCCAATCCCGATGAGGGGCTGGTCCGGGTTCTGGCGGTGGGGCGTGTTCTGGCGCTGGCCCGCCTTTCCGAAGGCTGGCTGAAACCGGAGCGCTTGCTTCAACAATTTTCGTGAAGGATCTCACGATGTCGATTACGCCCGAGCGCCGCACGGCGCTGATTGCCGAATACGCCACCGCTGCCAACGACACCGGCAGCCCGGAAGTGCAGGTCGCTCTGCTCTCCGAGCGCATCTCCAACCTCACCGAGCACCTGAAGACGCATGCGAAAGACTTCCATTCGCGTCGCGGTCTGCTGGTGTTGGTCGGTCAGCGCCGTTCGTTGCTCGATTATCTGAAGCGCAAGAACGCCAAGCGCTATCAGGACCTCATCGGCCGCCTCAGCCTGCGCCGGTAACCGAAAAGCGGAGCTCAGGCTCCGCTTTTTTTATGCACTCAGCAGCACCCGGCCCCAAACTCTCCACGTCCGCTTTGCACCGCGTCATCCGGTGGGTGCTGCTGCTCAATCTCGGCTATTTCCTGTGCGAATTCGCGGTGGCGCGGGAGATCGGTTCGGTGTCCCTGTTCGCCGACAGCATCGATTTTCTCGAAGACAGCGCGCTTAATCTTCTGGTCCTGCTGGCGCTGGGCTGGTCCGCCCGCAACCGCGCGATTCTGGCCCGAATCCTGGCCGGGATTCTGCTCGTCCCCGGTCTCGCCACGCTCTGGACCGCCGGGCAGAAATTCTTCGCCCCGCTCCCGCCGGCCCCGGTGCCGCTCTCACTCACCGCGTTCGGCGCGCTCCTGGTCAATCTGACGGCCGCCCTGCTGCTGGCCCGCTACCGCGATCATGCCGGCGGCCTGACCAAGGCGGCGTTCCTGTCCGCCCGCAACGATGTGCTGGCAAATCTGGCGATCATCGCCGTCGGGCTCATCACCGCCTTCGCCTGGCACAGCGCCTGGCCCGACCTGCTGGCCGGGCTCGGCATCGCCGTCATGAATGCCGATGCGGCGCGCGCCGTGTGGCGCGCTGCGTAGGAAGAAAGCGGCCCGCTTTTTTGAAAAAAAGCGGCGCAAAAAACTTTTGTTTACGCTGGGCCATGGGCGTTGGTGCTGACACTGCCTCAGGTCCAGCATAACAAAGTTTTTTTGCTACTTTTTGTTCACAAAAAGTAGCGCTTACTTATTGTCTTACTCCGCGAGGTTCTTCTTTTTCGCGAAATTATGGTGCGCCTCGACATAGCGCACGGTGCCGGATTTGCTGCGCATGACGATGGAGTGGGTCACCGCGCTGTGCCCGGCGCGGTGGACGCCGCGCAGCATCGGGCCGCTGGTCACGCCGGTGGCGGCGAACATCACGTCGCCCTTGGCCATGTCGGTGATCGTATAGATGTGGTTCGGGTCGGTGATGCCCATGGTGCGGGCGCGGTCGATCTGCTCCTGGTTCTCGAACAGCAATTTGCCCTGCATCTGGCCGCCGATGCAGCGCAGCGCGGCGGCGGCGAGCACGCCTTCCGGCGCGCCGCCGGAGCCGAGATACATGTCGATGCCGGTGCTGGGCTGCGAGGCGGCGATCACGCCGGCCACGTCGCCGTCGCCGATCAGCATGATCCGCGCACCGGCTTCGCGGATTTTCGCGATCATCTCGGCATGGCGGTCACGGTCGAGCATGCAGACCATCAGCTCGGCGATGTCCACGCGCTTCGCCTGGGCCAGATTCTTTAGGTTTTCCGCGACCGGCGCGTCGAGCGCCACGACATTGTCGGGCAGCCCGCCGCCCACGGCGATCTTTTCCATATAGATATCGGGCGCGTGCAGGAAATTGCCCCGCTCGGCCAGGGCGATGGTGGCGATGGCGTTGGGGCCGCCTTTGGCGGTAATCGAGGTGCCTTCCAGCGGGTCGACGGCGATGTCCATGGCCGGGCCGCCCTGGCCGACTTTCTCGCCGATATAGAGCATCGGCGCCTCGTCCATTTCGCCTTCGCCGATCACCACGGTGCCGTCGATGGCGACGGTGTCGAAGGCTTTGCGCATGGCCTCCACGGCGGCGCCGTCGGCTTCGTTCTTTTTGCCGCGGCCGATCCAGCGCGAGGCGGCGATGGCCGCGGCCTCGGTCACCCGGACCAGTTCGAGGGCGAGGTTACGGTCCGAAACGTCTTCCAGGCGGCGTGCGGTCATAGCAAGGACTCCTTTAGTTCGGCTATTTCGGCTCAATACGAATGAGATTGGGCGCTTCCAGCACCGATTCCAGATCGGCGATGCGCGCCAGCGCCGCGGCGACCGCGGCTTCGTGCGTGTCATGGGTCACGAGCACGATCGGTACGGCCTCGCCGGGCTTGCGCCCGTGCTGCAACATCGAGGCCAGGGAAATATGGTGTTCGCGCAGGATCGCGGTGACGTCGGCCAGCACGCCGGGCTGGTCCACCACCATCAGGCGCAGGAAATACGCGCCGGTATGGTGGGCGATGGGCACCGCCGCCCCGGCTTCGGGCCGGCTGCGCGCCGTGCCCCAGACCGGCACGCGCGTGCCACGGGCGATGTCGATCAGGTCCGCCACCACCGCGCTCGCGGTTGGGCCTGCCCCGGCGCCGCGCCCCTGCAGGAACACCGTGCCGGCGAAATCGCTCTCCAGCAGCACGGCGTTATACACGCCCTCGACCGACGCCAGCAGGCTTTGCCGCGGCACCATGGCGGGATGCACGCGCATGGCCACGCCTTCGGCGGTACGGTGGGCGATGCCCAGCAGCTTGATCCGGTAGCCGAGTTCTTCGGCGAATTTGATGTCCAGCGCGCTGACGCGGCGGATGCCCTCGACATGCACGGCGGCGAAATCGACCTGCTGGCCGAAGGCGAGGGCCGCCAGAATCGCCAGCTTGTGCGCGGCATCCACGCCGTCGATGTCGAAGGCCGGGTCGGCCTCCGCATAGCCGAGCGCCTGGGCGTCGGCGAGCACCTCGGCGAAGTCGCGGCCTTCCTCGCGCATGGTGGTGAGGATGTAGTTGCAGGTGCCGTTGAGGATGCCGGCGACGCGGTCGATCCGGTTCCCGGCCAGGCCCTCGCGCAGCGCCTTGATCACCGGAATCCCGCCCGCGACCGCGGCCTCATAGGCCAGCGTCACGTTGGCCTGGTAAGCTGCCTGTGCCAGCGCCGCGCCATGCAGGGCGAGCAGCGCCTTGTTGGCGGTGACGACCGGTTTTTTTGCGGCCAGCGCCTGCGCGACCAGCGCCTTGGCCGGGCCGTCCGAACCGCCGACCAGCTCCACCACCACATCGACCGCATCGTCGGTGGCCAGCGCCGCCGGGGTCTCGTGCCAGCGGATCCCGTCCAGCGCCACGCCGCGGTCGCGCGAGCGGTCGCGGGCCGAGACGGCGGTGACGACGATCGGCCGCCCTGCTCGGGCCGTGATCAGTTCGGCATTGTCGCGCAGCAGCCGCATGACACCGGCGCCCACGGTACCAAGGCCAGCGATACCGATCTTCAGGGGGCGGATCGCTTCACGTTTCAGGGAGTCCATGTGAGCCTGCTGCCTCAATATTGTCGTGCCACTTCCGCGATGGCGTCCACCGGGCCGCCATTATCGGTCGCCATGAAATGGCGGATGTTGCGCAGCGCCTGACGCAGCCGGTGCTGGTTCTCCACCAGCGCGATGCGCACATGGGTGTCGCCATATTCGCCGAAGCCGAGGCCCGGCGCCACTGCGACCTTGGCCTTGGCGAGCAGCAGCTTGGAGAATTCGACGCTGCCCAGATGCGCGTAGCGCGCGGGAATCGGCGCCCAGGCGAACATCGAGCCGTTCGGGGAGGGGACATCCCACCCAGCGGCGTGCAAGCCCTTGATCAGGATATCGCGGCGCTCGCGGTACAAAGCGCGCATCTCGTCGACGCACTCCTGCGGGCCGTTCAGCGCCGCCGTGGCCGCGACCTGGATCGGCGTGAACGCCCCATAGTCGAGGTAGGATTTCATCCGCGCCAGTGCGGCGATCAGCCGCGGATTGCCGGCGGCAAAGCCCATGCGCCAGCCCGGCATCGAATAGGTCTTCGACATCGTGGTGAATTCCACCGTGATGTCCTTCGCCCCGTCCACCTGCAGCACCGAAGGCGGCGGATTGCCGTCGAAATAGATTTCGCCATAGGCGAGGTCGGAGATGATGAAGAGCTCGGTCTTGCGCGCCAGCGCGACGAGTTCCTTGTAGAAATCCAGATCCGCCATGTAGGCGGTCGGGTTGGACGGGAAATTCACGATCACCGCGGTCGGTTTCGGCACGGAATGGCGCACCGCGCGGTCGATCGCACGCAGCATCTCCTCGCCCGGCTCGGCCGGGATCGAGCGCACCGAGGCGCCGGCGATGATGAAGCCGAACTGATGGATCGGATAGGACGGGTTGGGCACCAGGATCGTATCGCCCGGGCTGGTGATGGCGGCGGCGAGGTTGGCCAGCCCTTCCTTGGAGCCGAGGGTGGCGATCGTTTCCGTCTCCGGGTCGAGCTTCACGCCGAACCGGCGGGCGTAATAGCCGGCCAGCGCCTTGCGCAGGCCGGGGATGCCCTTGCTCACGGAATAGCGGTGGCTGCGCGGGTCCTGCACGGTTTCCACCAGCTTGGCGACGATGTGCGGCGGGGTTGGGCTGTCAGGGTTGCCCATGCCCAGGTCAATAATGTCCTCGGCCGCCGCGCGCGCCTTGGCCTTGGCGGCGTTCACCTCAGCGAAAACATAAGGGGGCAGGCGGCGGATGCGATGGAATTCTTCGGACATGAGGCGCTCGAGGTCCTTTGGTTGCGTATGACGGCTTCAGCTTGGCCGGGTGTCTAATATACCAATTGTACGAAGCCGCCAGAACCGTCGCGGCTCGCGACGAGATTTATCACGCCCGGCGGCACGCCGTTGGCGGTGAGCTGGGCGGCCAGCCGCCGGGCTCGCGCCAGGGCCAGCGGGAGCGAATCGCCGTCGCCGAAGCCGCCGACCAGCACGTGCGCATCGCCCCGCCCGGCGGCGGCGAAGGTGAGCGGCAAAACATCCTGGACGGGCAAAACCGCCGAGCCGCGGCGGAAGGCCAGCAGCACGGGCGGCGGGGTGGGTTTGGGCTGCGGCTCCGGCGGGACGATTTTCGGCGGCGCCGGGGTCGAGGGGATGGCAGGCAGATTTAGGCCGGGAATGTTAGGCACCGGCGGCGGCGCGCCGGGCAGTTCCAGCCCGGCCAGGGCCAGGGGCGAGGGGGGTGACACGTCGGGCCCCTGGTGGGCAACGGTGGCGGCGATTTTCGCCTGCGCGTCGGGCGCTTGGGGCTTCGGCGCTGGTGGCACGTCGGCGAGATTCGGGTATGGCAGATCATGGCCCGGAGGGGGTTGCCGCTTTTGGGCAATCGCACCACCTTCGATGCTGTGATACAAACCGACAGGACCCGAACACCCTGCCAACAACAACAATGTCAGCAAACTCGATGCCGCTCCCCGATGCCGACCGGCCATCATTTTCTTCCCCACAATCAAAAACGCGCGGCGGACCGCGCTGGGCGGGAACCCGTCCCGGGCTTGTTTGCCCGAGAACCGCCGCCACGGAAAGGATCGTCCAATGCCCGAGACCAAAGGACCGGATGAAACGGACATCAAGCTCCCGGACCCCGAGTTCATGGGCCGCTCGATGGCCGACATCGCCGTCCGTTCGCAGCGCCTGGTCAATGACTGGCTGAAGCGCCAGACCCAGGAGGGGGTTAATCTCGACCCGCTGAATGTCGGCGGCGCCTTCCTGGAAATGACCACCAAGCTGCTCGCCAACCCGGCCGTGCTGATGCAGGCGCAGATGGGCCTGTGGCGGGATTACATGACGCTGTGGCAGAACACCACGCGGCGCATCCTGGGCGAGCCGGCGGAGCCGGTGATCCGGAGCGACCCCAAGGATAAGCGCTTCGCCGATCCGGCCTGGCAGCAGAACGAGGTCTTCGACTTCATCAAGCAATCCTACCTGCTCTCCGCCCGCTACATCAACGATGTGATCGGCAAGGTGGACGGGTTGCCGCCGAAAACCGCGCAAAAGATCGATTTCTACGCGCGCCAGTTCGTCAACGCGCTGAGCCCCTCGAATTTCCTGTTCACTAACCCGGAGGTGCTGCGCCGCACCCGTGAATCGGGTGGCGAGAATCTGGTGCGCGGCCTCAACAACCTGCTCAACGATCTGGAGCGGGGGCGCGGCAATCTGCGCATCAGGATGACCGACAACGAAGCCTTCAAGGTCGGCGGCAACATCGCGGTCTCGGACGGCAAGGTGGTGTTCCAGAACGAATTGATGCAGCTGATCCAGTACGCGCCGAGCACCGAAACGGTGCTGGCCCGGCCGTTGGTGATCTTCCCGCCCTGGATCAACAAATTCTACATCCTGGATCTGCGGCCGAAAAACTCCCTCGTGCGCTACCTCGTCTCCCAGGGCCACACGGTGTTCATGGTGAGCTGGGTGAATCCCGATGCCAGCCTGGCGCTGAAGAATTTCGACGATTATATGGTCGAGGGCGTGTTCGCCGCGCTGGACGCGATCGAAAAGGCCACGAAGATTCGCGAGGTGAACACGATTGGTTATTGCCTCGGCGGCACCTTGCTGGCGGCGACCCTCGGCTACATGAAGGCGAAGGGCGACGACCGCATCAAATCCGCCACCTTCCTCGTGACGCTGACGGATTTTTCCGATGCCGGCGAGCTCGGCGTGTTCATCGACGAGGAGCAGCTGAGCACGCTGGAAGAGCGCATGATGCGCCGCGGCTATCTCGAGGGCAATGAGATGGCGACCACTTTCAACATGCTGCGCGCCAACGACCTGATCTGGTCGTTCGTGGTGAATAATTACCTGCTCGGCCAGGAGCCGTTTCCCTTCGACCTGCTGTACTGGAATTCCGACGCCACGCGCATGCCGCCAGCGATGCATTCTTTCTATTTACGAAACATGTATCAGAAGAACCTGCTCTCCCAGCCGGGCGGCCTGTCGATGAAGGGCGTGCCGATCGATTTGCGCCAGGTCGACATCCCGGTCTATTTCCTGTCCTGCCGCGAGGACCACATCGCCCCCTGGACCAGCACCTATCGCGGTGCGCGGCTGTTCGGCGGCAAGGTGCGCTTCGTGCTCGCCGGCTCCGGTCATATCGCCGGCGTGGTCAATCCGCCGGAAGGCGGCAAGTACAACCATTTCATCAACGATACGCTGCCCGACACGGCCGACGCCTGGTTCGAGGGGGCAATCGAGGTGGCGGGTTCCTGGTGGCCGGACTGGCAGCATTGGGTCACCGGCCTGGACCATAACATGGTACCGGCGCGGATTCCGGGGAAAGGGCTGAAGGTGATCGAACCGGCGCCGGGGTCTTATGTCACCGTCCGTAGCTAAGAGAAGGAAGGCTTCTTTTTGTTCACAAAAAGAAGCAAAAAAACTTTATTAATGCCGGGTCATGGGCGTTGTCGCAGACACTGCCCATGGCCCAGCATAACAAAGTTTTT
This sequence comes from Acidocella sp., assembly GCF_035535915.1. Taxonomy (GTDB): domain Bacteria; phylum Pseudomonadota; class Alphaproteobacteria; order Acetobacterales; family Acetobacteraceae; genus Acidocella. The sequence continues at coordinate 21,143 of NZ_DATLPB010000042.1, read as the reverse complement.
TTGCGCTACTTTTTGTTCACAAAAAGTAGCCTCTTTCCTTTCTGTCTTGCTTCAATTGCCAGCCTGAGGAGACCGGTTTAAGCACCCGCCACAATGCGTATTCTGCAAATCATGGCGGCGCGCGGCAATGGCGGGGCCGAGCTGTACTCGACCGACATCATGCTGAGCCTGCATGAAGCGGGGGTGGAGCAATGTGTGGTGCTGCATCCCCAGGCCCTGCGGCGCGATGAACTCAGCCGCGCCGGGCTGCGCGTGGAGACGGCGCCGCTGGAGACCGGCTTCCGGCCCTGGCAGAAACGGCGTTTGCGCCAGTTGATCGAGCGGGAAAAGCCCGATTTGATCCATTGCTGGATGCGCCGCGCCGCCAGTCTGGTGCCGCAGGACGCGCGAGACCGGGCGGCGGTGATCGGCTGGTATGGCGATTATGAGGAATATAAGCATTTCGCGCATTGCTCCGCCTTCATCGGCGTCACGCGGGATCTGGTGCGGCACATGCACGAGTCCGGCGCCCCCGCCGGGCGGGCTTTCTATGTTCCGACCTTTCCTTCGGTCGAGCCCGGCGCCCCGCTCGACCGCGCGACGCTGAACACCCCCGCCGACGCCAAGGTGCTGCTGACCCTCTCCCGCCTGCACGCCACCAAGGGGTTGGACACGGTGCTGCAAGCGCTGCCCAAGCTGCCGGACTGCTATTTGTGGATCGCCGGCGAAGGGCCGTTGCGCGAGGAGCTGGAACAGCTCGCCCGCCGCCTGAACGTTCTGGAGCGCGTGCGCTTTCTCGGCTGGCGGACCGACCGCGGCGCGCTGCTGGGGGCGGCGGATATCTGCCTGTTGCCGTCGCGTTATGAACCGTTCGGCACGGTGATCCTGGATGCCTGGTCGGCGGGCACGGCCTTCATCGCCTGCGAGAGCGACGGGCCGCGCGCCTATATCCGCAACGGCGAAAACGGCATGCTGGTGCCGGCCGACGCGCCGGAGGCCCTGGCCGCCGCGATCCGCCAGGTGCTGGACGAGCCGGCCCTGAAAGAGCGGATCGAAGCCGGGGGCCAGGCCGAATACCGTGCCGATTTCACCCGCGAGGTGGTGACGCGGCGCATGATCGATTGCTATCAGACCATTCTTGGCACCACGAGATGACCAGACGTCCGAATGCGACCTGACATGCTGAGGAAGATCGCGCTGGTGGCGGCGTTCCTGGTGCCCTTTGGATTGCTGCATGCCTTTCCCCTGGCGGAAATCGGCATCTTCATTGTCGATGTGTTGTTTCTGGCCACGATGGCGCGGCGCCGGGAGCTGGGCTGGGCGCGCCAGCCCTGGTTCGTGCTGGGCTTGGCCTGGTGGGCCTGGCTGCTGCTCTGTTCCACGCCCTTCACGCCGTTCGGCTCGGCCGGTTGGGTTATGGGCTTTGTCCAAGCCCTGGTGATCCTGAGGCTGCTGGTGTTCGCGGTGGCGTTGCAGACCTGGCTGCTGGTCACGCCCCGCGCGCAGAAGGCGGCGTGGCTGGCCTTGGTGCTGTCCTGCCTGTGGGTCGGCGTTGAGAGCTGGCAGCAATTTCTCACCGGCAGCAATATTTTCGGCGATCATCGCTGGGCGGACGGGTCGCTGACCGGGCCGTTCTGGAAGCCGCGCGCCGGCGCGCTTTACATGCATCTGTTATTCCCGGCGATGTTGCCGGTGGTGGTGGCCCTGCTCTCGCGCGCCGGCACCCTATGGCGCAGCGCCGGCGCCCTGCTCGCGCTCATCGGCGTGGTGACGTCGGTGCTGATCGGCCAGCGCATGGGGGTGGCTCTGACCGGGCTTGGCGTCGTCGTCACGGCCTTGTTCATCCGCCAGCTGCGTTTCATTGCCGTCGCCATAGTCGCCGTGGCCGCCATCGTGATCGTCGCCACGCCGGTTATCTCGCCGCCGACCTATGCCAAGCTGGTCCACGAGACGAGCCGGAATCTCAGCCATTTCTCCCAGAGCCCTTACGGCGAGCTTTACACCCGCGCGACCGTGATGGGGCTGCAATCGCCCTGGCATGGCTGGGGCTATAACGGGTTCCGCGAACTATGCCCGGCGCCGCGATTCGACGCGGGCCTGCCCGCGCTCGGGATTGCGCCGACCCAGCGGGCTCTGGGCGCCTGCAACCTTCACCCGCATAATTATTACGTTCAGGCCTTCGTGGATGCGGGTGTGCCCGGCTTGATCCTGTTTGTGCTGATGGCGCTCTCCTGGATGGTGGTTTTGGGGCGGAATCTGTTCCGGGCGCCGGAGCCGCTGCGCGTGGGCCTGTTCGTCAGCGCGCTCACTTTCACCTGGCCGCTCGGCTCCACGGACGAATTTCCTGCCTTGTACATGGTCGGCTGGCTGTTCTTCATCCTCGGCCTCGGTTTTTCGCTCCGGCCGCGGCCGGCGGCCCCGGCGTCCTGAATGGCGGCGGCCGGCGTGCGGGTCGCCATGATCCTTCCGGCGCGCGAGCATTTCGCGCCGCATGCCGCCGGGGCCATCTCCCTGGTGGTGCGGCGGTTCTGCGCGCTCACGCCGGGGGCCGTGGTCATGGGGACGCCGCGCCCGCAAACTTTTGACGGCATCGACTACCGGCCGGTGCACGGCTTTATGTCCACGCTGCGCGCGCTCCGCCGCGTGGCGCCGGACGCGGTGGAAGTGCACCAGCAGCCGCGTCTGGCGATGATGCTGGCTCTGGCCCTGCCGGGATGCTCCGTGTCGCTGTTCCTGCATAACGACCCGCTGACCATGCGGGGGCTGAAGACGCGCTTCGGCCGCCGCCTCGCGCTGGCTCTGCTGCATAATGTGGTCTGCGTCTCGGAATTTCTCGCTGGGCGCTACCGTACCGGGCTTTCCGGCGCCGGCCCGGCCGTGCTGCCCAATCCTTTGAGCATCGCCGAGCTGCCGCCCCGCGCGGCGCAGCGGCGCAAGACCGTGCTTTTCGTCGGGCGCATCACCGAAGATAAGGCGCCGGACGTGTTCATCGCAGCCTGCGCGCAGGCTTTGCCGCAACTGCCCGGCTGGACCGCGCGGATGATCGGCGGCGACCGTTTCGGCCCGGACAGTCCGGAAACCGCCTATGTGACCTCCATGCGCGACGCGGCGGCCAGAGCCGGGGTGGCGTTCGAGGGGCCGCGCCCGCATGCGGAGGTGCTGGCGGCGATGGCGGAGGCTGCCATCGTGGTGGTGCCGAGCCGTTGGGACGAGCCGTTCGGCCTCACCGCGCTGGAGGCCCTGGCGAGCGGCGCGGCGCTGATCACGACGGGGCAGGGCGGGCTGCGCGAGGTGGCGGGGGCGGCGGCCCGGTTCGTGCCGCCGGGCGACGCGCTGGCCACCGCTGCCGCCCTCATCAGCCTCGCCACGGACGATGCCGGCCGTGCCGCCCTGGCGGAAGCCGGGCTCGCTCAGGCCGCCCGGTTTGAGACCGCTTCCCTCGCCGACCAATTGAACGCCTTGCGCTGAAAGCATGGAGCGCATCTTCCGGCCGGCCGCCACCATGCCTAAATAAGCGGATAAATTTTTTGTAGGACCCGGATACCATGTCTGACACGCTCACCCCCGTCACCGTGCTCACCGGCTATCTCGGCGCCGGCAAGACCACGCTGCTCAACCGCCTGCTCAGCGAGAATCACGGCAAGAAATATGCCGTGGTGATCAACGAGTTCGGCGAGCTCGGCGTCGATAACGACCTCGTCGTCGATTCCGACGAGGAAGTGTTCGAAATGAACAATGGCTGCATCTGCTGCACCGTGCGCGGCGACCTGATCCGCATCGTCGGCGGGCTGATGAAGCGCGCGCAGAAATTCGACGGGATCATCGTCGAGACCACCGGCCTCGCCAACCCGGCTCCGGTGGCGCAGACCTTCTTCGTCGACGAGGACGTGAAGGCGAAAACCCGGCTGGATGCGATCATCACCGTGGTCGACGCCAAACACCTGCTTGAGCGCCTGAACGATTCCCCGGAAGCGGCGGACCAGATCGCCTTTGCCGACGTCATCGTCCTCAACAAGCTGGATCTGGTGACGCCGGAGGAGCTGCAGGCCGTCGAAGACCGCATCCGCCAGATCAACCGCTTCGCCGCCATCCACAAGGCCACCCGCGCTGACGTCCCGGCCGACAAGCTGCTCGGCCTCAACGCTTTCGACCTGCAGCGCGTGCTCGCCTCCGTGCCGGATTTTCTCGAAGAGGATTCGCACACCCATAACGAACATCTCTCCAGCATCAGCCTGTCCACCGACAAGCCGCTCGATCCGGAGAAGTTCAACCTCTGGATCGGCCATATCCTGCAGACCCAGGGGCAGGATCTGCTGCGCACGAAAGGCATTCTGTCCTACAAGAACGAGGACCGCCGTTTCGCTTTCCAGGCCGTGCATATGATCGCCGATGGCGATTTTCTGGCGCCCTGGGGGGCTGACGAGACGCGCGTCAGCCGTCTCGTCTTCATCGGCCGCGACCTGAACCGCCCGGCGCTGCGGCGCGGTTTCGAGAGCTGCGCGGCGTAAATCCCGCCGCCGCGTCGCGCCTGCCGCCCGGCCCCGTATGCCCCGCATGCGGTGCCGGGCGGCTTGTATGGCGGCCGCCGGCGTCGCCGCGGCACTGTCCTCATCGCTTCGTGAATCTTTGGAGTTGATGTTGAACGATTAACGAAATGATAGTAGGGTCTACGACAAAGTTAAAATTTGTTAAAGAAAGTCGTTCCGATGTTCAACAATCTGTCCGCTACCCTCCGTGCGTTCAAGATGAATGACAAGGCCGTTACGGCCATCGAATACGCGCTCATCGCCGCGTTGATCGCGGTCGTGATCATCGTCGCTGTCAGCGCTCTCGGAAACAATGTGGCCAACACGTTCAATAATGTCTCCAGCGAGCTCTAGGCTTTGACGAAGGCTGCCCCGGGGAAGTGGGATGAACAGCGGCGTGAAACACGCCGCCTCGTCGCGGGTGTTGCGCGAATGGCGCAGCGTACGTTCCTGATTCTGGGGGAAGACGAGCAAAGCTCTTATCCGTGCAAAATCCTCGATGCTTCCGATAACGGCTACCGCATCGGCCTGCGGCCGATGCCGACGCTGACGGTCGGCAACGAGGTGACGCTCGAATATACGGATAAAACACGGCGGAAATTCTACATCCGCTGGATTGCCGCCCATGAAATCGGGCTGCAGGCCGTTTAAGATCAGGAAAGCAGCCGCTTTTTGAAAAAAGCGGCACCAAAAACTTTTGTCATTCTGGGCCTCTGGCGCTGAGCCGGCACGGGCTCGTTAGCCAAGCTGCCGGCTCATATAGACCCGTCGAAATCCTGTCTCAGTGCCGCGATGCGTCTCGGAGAAGCCGAGCCTCGTGTACCAGCCGATATTCTCGGTCATCAGCTCATTGGTGTAGAGTCTGAGGTGGACAAGGCCGCGCTGTCGTGCGGTCTCTTCCGCAAATTCCATCAGCCGCCGGCCGATCTTTTGCCCCTGTGCCGCCGGCGCGACGGCAATATTGTCGAGCAGCAGCGCCTCCGGCTCGGCAATCAGCACCACCAGCCCCGCCAACGCGCCGTCAGTTTCGATGAGGTAGACGAAGCCCCGCGCGATCGCGGCGGCATAATCGTCATTCATCGGTCCCGGCGCGCGCCCAAGGCGGGGGATGTAAGGCGCATAGGCCGTGTTCACCAGCTTTTGCACTGCCTCCAGATCCTCGGCCAGCGCGGGGCGAATGTTCGACATGTTGCGATCTTAGTGGGCCCGTACCGGCGAAACCACCACGGCCCAAAGTTAACAAAGTTTTTTGCTACTTTTGTTCACAAAAAGTAGCGCTTTCTCTTCTTTTTCTTTCTCGTCGTCCCAACAAAAAAGCCCCGGGATTGCTCCCGGGGCCCTCATTGTCGTCGGTTGAGCGTGGATTAGAAATCCATATCGCCCATGCCACCCATGCCACCCATGCCGCCCGGAGCGCCGGCCGGAGCCTTCTTCTCGGGGCGTTCGGTCACGCCGGCTTCGGTGGTGATGATCAGCGCGGCCACGGACGCTGCGTCCTGCAGCGCGGTGCGCACGACCTTGGTCGGGTCGATGATGCCGGCCTTGACCATGTCCTTGAACTCGCCGGACTGGGCGTCGAAGCCGAACGTGTACTCGTCCTTGTCGAGCACCTTGCCGGCGATGACCGCGCCGTCTTCACCGGCGTTCTCGGCGATCTGGCGCAGCGGCACCTGGATCGCGCGGCGGATGATGTCGATGCCGACGCGCTGGTCTTCATTGTCCGCCTTCAGCTTGGCGAGGACGAGCGAGGCGCGGGCCAGGGCGATACCACCGCCCGGCACGATGCCTTCCTCAACCGCGGCGCGGGTCGCATGCAGCGCGTCGTCGACGCGGTCCTTGCGCTCCTTCACCTCGACCTCGGACGCACCGCCGACGCGGATCACCGCGACGCCGCCCGCGAGCTTGGCCAGGCGCTCCTGGAGCTTCTCACGGTCGTAGTCGGAGGTGGTCTCCTCGATCTGCGCGCGGATCTGGTTGACGCGGCCGGTGATGTCGGCCTTCTTGCCAGCGCCTTCGATGATCGTGGTGTTCTCTTTCTCGATGAGCACCTTCTTGGCCTTGCCGAGCATCGGCAGGGTGACGGTCTCGAGTTTGATGCCGAGATCCTCGGAGATCACCTGGCCACCGGTGAGGATGGCGATGTCTTCCAGGATGGCCTTGCGGCGGTCGCCGAAGCCCGGGGCCTTCACGGCGGCGATCTTCAGCCCGCCACGCAGCTTGTTGACGACCAGGGTGGCCAGCGCCTCGCCCTCAACGTCTTCCGCGATGATCAGCAGCGGCTTGCCGGTCTGCACGATGGCTTCGAGCAGCGGCAGCATCGGCTGCAGGCCGGAGAGCTTCTTCTCGAAGATCAGGATGTACGGGCTGTCGAGGTCCGCGATCATCTTCTCCGGGTTGGTGATGAAGTACGGAGAAACATAGCCGCGGTCGAACTGCATGCCTTCGACGACGTCGAGCTCGGTCTGGATGCCCTTGGCTTCCTCAACCGTGATCACGCCCTCGTTGCCGACCTTCTGCATTGCCTTGGAGATCATGTCGCCGATCTCGCCCTCGCCGTTGGCGGAAATGGTGCCAACCTGGGCGGTCTCGGCCGGGGTGGTGATCTTCTTGGTGCGCTTCTTCAGCTCTTCCACGACGGTGTTGACCGCCTTGTCGATGCCGCGGCGCAGATCCATCGGGTTCAGGCCGGCGGCAACCGCCTTCACGCCCTCGCGGACGATGGCCTGGCCCAGAACGGTGGCGGTGGTGGTGCCGTCGCCGGCGAGGTCGTTGGTCTTGGAGGCGACCTCGCGCATCAACTGCGCGCCCAGGTTCTCGAACTTGTCAGCCAGCTCGATTTCCTTGGCGACGGTCACGCCGTCCTTGGTGATGCGCGGCGCGCCGAAGGATTTCTCGATGACCACGTTGCGGCCTTTCGGGCCGAGCGTGACCTTGACGGCATTGGCGAGGGTGTCGACGCCGCGCAGCATGCGGTCGCGTGCATCGGGCCCGAAACGTACGTCTTTGGCAGCCATGTGATGACTCCTGATGAAAAGGGAAAATGCAGCTTGCCGCTCTCCGCCGCCCGAATGTCAGCGCGGCCGAGTGCGGCACGGGGTTTTAGGCGCTCTTCTTCTTGGCGCCGGAATCCTCGACGATGCCGAGAATGTCCGATTCCTTCATGATCAGCAGGTCTTCACCGTCGATCTTCACCTCGGTGCCCGACCACTTGCCGAACAGCACGCGGTCACCCGCCTTCACTTCAAGGGCGACAAGCGCGCCGGCTTCGTTGCGCGCGCCGGGGCCGGCGGCGACGATCTCACCTTCCATCGGCTTTTCCTTGGCGGTGTCGGGGATGATGATGCCACCGGCGGTCTTCTCTTCGGCATTCAGCCGGCGAACGACGACGCGGTCGTGCAGGGGGCGGAATTTTGCCATCTGGATCGCTCCTAAAACGAACAGTCTTGAAAGACTCGCAGCCCGTCCGGCCCGGCACGCGGCACCGCGGCTGCTAGCACTCCCGAGAAGAGAGTGCCAAACATCTAAAGTTGGCCCGGAGCCAAGTCAAGCCGCCAGCACTATCCCGCCGCGAGTGCCAACTCGTTGCATTCATCGGGGCTTTTTGTAAGAAAGGAAGCGCTACTTTTTGTGAACAAAAAGTAGCAAAAAAACTTTGTTAACTTTGGGCCGTGCTGGTTTCAACGCCACCGGCCCAGCGTAACCAAAAGTTTTTGCGGCGCTTTTTTCAAAAAGCGCCTGCTTCCTTCACTTAGCCGGCCGGGGCGGATTCACGCTGTAATCATAAAACCCGCGGCCGGATTTGCGGCCGAGCCAGCCGGCATTCACATATTTCACCAGCAGCGGGCAGGGGCGGTATTTGTCCTCGCCGAGCCCCTCATGCAGCACCCGCATGATCGCCAGCAGCGTGTCTAGCCCGATGAAATCGGCCAGCTCCAGCGGTCCCATCGGGTGGTTGGCGCCGAGTTTCAGGCCGGCATCGATGGCGGTGACCGTGCCGGTGCCTTCCTGCAGCGTGAAAATCGCCTCGTTGATCATCGGGCAGAGGATGCGGTTGACGATGAATCCCGGCGAATCCTGCGCCGCCGCCACGGTCTTGCCGAGTTTTTCCGCGACCGCCTGCACGGCGGCGAACGTGGCGTCGCTGGTGGCGATGCCGCGGATGATCTCCACCAGCTTCATCATCGGCACCGGGTTGAAGAAATGCATGCCGATGAACTTGTCCGGCCGCCCGGACATCGCCGCCAGCTTGGTGATGGAGAGGGACGAGGTGTTGCTGGCCAGAAGGGTGTCGGCGCTTAAAACCGGCGCGATCTGGCGGTAAATCTGTTCCTTCAGCTCTTCCCGTTCGGGCACCGCCTCGATGATGAGGTCGGCGCCCTGCAGGCGCGAAAGGTCGGTGCTGGTAACGAGGCGTTTGAGCGCCTCGTCCTTGGCGGCGGCGGTGATCGTGCCTTTCGTCACCTGCCGGTCCATGTTCTTGGTCATGGTGGCGACGGCTTTCGGCAACGCCGCCTCGAACGCGTCAATCAGCGTCACGTCGAAGCCGGAAAGAAGGGCGGTATGGGCGATGCCATTCCCCATCAGCCCGGCGCCGATGACGCCGATTTTCGCGATGTTCATAAGGTTTCCTTCAGCTCCGGAAGAATGGTGAAGAGATCGCCGACCAGGCCGTAATCAGCCACCTGGAAGATCGGCGCGTCCGCATCCTTGTTGATGGCAACGATCACCTTGCTGTCCTTCATGCCGGCCAGATGCTGGATCGCGCCGGAAATGCCGACGGCGATATAGAGGTCCGGCGCCACGACCTTGCCGGTCTGGCCGACCTGATAATCGTTCGGCGCGAAGCCGGCATCCACCGCCGCGCGGGAGGCGCCCACGGCCGCGCCGAGCTTGTCGGCGATCGGCTCGATCAGGGCGGTGAAATTCTCGCCGCTCTGCATGCCGCGCCCGCCGGAAATGATCACCCGCGCCGCGGTCAGTTCCGGGCGCTCGCTTTGCGAAAGTTCGGCGCCGACATAGCGCGATTTGGCCGCTGCGTCAGGCACCGCCACGCGCTCCAGGCTCGCCGAACCGCCTTCGGCGGGCACCGGGTCGAAGCTCGCGGCGCGCACGGTGATGACCTTCCTGGCGTCGGAGGATTTCACGGTGGCCAGCGCATTGCCGGCATAGATCGGCCGCACGAAGGTGTCGGCGTCGATCACGTCCGACACGTCGCTGATCGGCTGCACGTCCAGCAGCGCGGCAAGGCGGGGCAGCACGTTTTTGCCCATCGCGGTCGCGGCGGCGAAAATATGCGAATAGCCGGGTGCTAAGGAAACCAGCAAGGCGGCCAGCGGCTCGGCCAGCGCATGCTCCAAAGTGGCGTCGTCGGCCACGAGAATTTTGCTCAGGCCCGGCAGCTTGGCGGCGTCTTCGGCGAGCTTGCCCACATCCTTGCCGGCGATCAGCCCATGCACGTCGCCCAGTTTCAGGGCGGCGGCGATGGCGGAGCGCGCCGGCTGCTTCACGCCGTGTGCGTCGAAGTCGAGAATCACGAGAGAGGTCATGGTCAGATCACCTTCGCTTCGTTGCGCAGCTTGTCGACCAAAGCCGCCACATCGGCCACCTTGACGCCAGTCTTGCGCGGCGGCGGCTCCGCCACCTTGATGATTGTCAAACGCGGCGCCGGATCGACGCCGAGATCCGCCGGCTTGAGCGCCTCGATCGGTTTGTTGCGCGCCTTCATGAGGTTCGGCAGCGAGGCGTAGCGCGGCTCGTTCAGGCGCAGATCGGCGGTGATCACCGCCGGCAGGGTCAGCGCCACGGTCTCCAGCCCGCCATCCACTTCGCGGGTCACGTTCGCCACGCCGCCGGAGATTTCCACCTTGCTGGCGAAGGTGCCTTGCGGCCAGCCGAGCAAGGCCGCCAGCATCTGGCCGGTGGCATTCATGTCGTCGTCGATCGCCTGCTTGCCCATCACCACCAGGTCGATGCCTTCCTTCTCGACCAGCGCCTTCAACATTTTCGCGACCGAAAGCGGCTCCAAAGCCGCGTCGGTCTCGACCAGGATGCCGCGGTCGGCGCCCATCGCCAGCGCGGTGCGGATCGTGTCCTGGCATTGCGCCACACCCATGGACACGGCGATCACTTCCTTGGCGATCCCTTTCTCCTTGAGGCGCACCGCCTCCTCGACGGCGATTTCGTCGAACGGGTTCATCGACATTTTCACGCCGCTGGTCTCGACGGAACTCTGGTCGGCTTTGACCCGGACCTTGACGTTGTAATCGACCACGCGTTTCACGGCGACCAATAATTTCATGGTGTTATTTAACCTGTGTTGGGTTTGTGGCTCGGGCCTCGGACTTAGATATTGGCTCTTTGCCGCCGGGGAAAGGGCAGCGGTTGCGCAAGGTCTATTCTGATTGCCGCATACGGCATAGCCGTTCGATGGCTTCCTCGATTTCTTCCAGCCGGGCGCAGTAGCTGAGGCGGAAAAAATCCCCGCCGCGCGCGGCGTCGAAATCATAGCCCGGCGTTGCCGCGATGCCCGCTTCGTCGAGCAGCCGGTCACATAGGGCAATGCTGTCGGCGGCGCGCCCGGCTATGTCGGCGTAGACATAGAACGCGCCGTCCGGGGAGGAGAATTTCTTGAACCCCGCCGCGTTCAGCCCTTCCGCCATGATCTCCCGGGCCTGCGCATAGATGGCGCGCCGCGCCTCCAGCTCGTCATGGCAATTGAATGCGGCTTCCGCCGCCAGTTGGGAGATGTGCGGCACGGAGATGAAGAAATTCTGCGCCAGCCGCTCCACGGGGCGCACCAGTTCCTCCGGCAGCACCATCCAGCCGACGCGCCAGCCGGTCATGGAGAAATATTTCGAGAAGGAATTGATGACGATGGCGCTGTCGCTGAAGCTGGCGGCGGAGGCCACCGGCTTGCCGTAGGTCAGGCCGTGATAGATCTCGTCGGAGATCAGGCGGATGCCGTTGGCATGGCAATAGCGGGCGAGGGCGGCAATGGCGTCCGGCGGCAGCATCGAGCCGGTCGGGTTGGCGGGGCTCGCGATCAGCAGCCCGTCGGGCTTTTGCGGCAGCGCCTCGAGCATGGCGACGGTCGGCTGGAACCCGGTCTCGATGCCGCAGGGCAGAATCAGCGGTTTCAGGCCGAGGGCGGTCGCGATGTTCACGTAAGGCGGATAATAGGGCGCGGCGAGGGCGAGCGTGTCGCCGGGGTCGAAGGCGGCTAGATAGGCCAGGGAAAACGCGCCGGAGGCGCCGAAGGTCACGGCGATCCGCTCGGGCGCGACCGCCGTGCCGTACCAGTCATGGATATGCGCGCTGAGCCGTTCGCGCAGGCTCCGGCGGCCGAGCGCCTCGGTGTAGCCCATCACGTCGCCGGTCTGCAGCGCCTGGGCCACGGCCCGGCGCGCGCCTTCGGGCAGGCCGGTGCCGGGCTGCCCCACCTCCATGCGCAAGATGCGTGGCGCATCCGGGGGCAAAGCGCGCTGTCGTGCGTTGGCCCGGTTGATCACATCCATCACCCGGAACGATGGCACCTCGCGGCCGATGCCGATTTTCAGCGCCACGGACTCAGCGCCCGCCGATGGCCAACCCCTGGCCGCGCGGGTCGACGCTGGCGGTGCAGGAGCCTTCGCCGCCCGGCACCCCGCCGGGGCAGGCGATCACGTCGGCGCGGCCGGGGTCCGGCACCGGCGCGACTTTGTGGCGCCCGTCGGAGACGGCGTCGGTCAGCGCTAGGCGCGCCGCGGCGGCGGCGGCTGCCTGGCCGGTGCCGGCGGCGGCGGCGCGGAAGGTGAGGGCGTCGTCATAGGCGATGCCCGCCGCCAGTTGCGGCGCCGGCACGTTGCGCGGCGAGGCAGCAAGCAGCACGCCGGTGCCCGGCGCGATGCGCCCGGTGCCGAACAGATTATTGATGCTGACCGCGCAGGCAACGACGCCGCCTTTCTTGTCCAGGGCCATGAAGGCGGCGGACGCGGGCAGGGTCTGGCCGTTGGCGGCTTCGGTCGGCAGCATTGCCAGAGTCAGGCCATGCGCCCGGGAGATAACCGGCTTCACGAATTTCGGCGTGGAATCGGCCAGGTCGGCCACGGTCAGTCCGGCGCCCGCCTGGTCGGCGGCGGCGACGAATTGCTGGGCGCTGGTGCCGGCATAGAACCCCTGCAGCCCCTGGGTGCGCAGCACCTCGAACGTGCTGGCGAGATCGGGCTGCACGAGATTGGCGCCGGCCGGCAGAATCGTGCCGTTCGGCCCGAATACAGCGGCCGCGGCAGGGTCGCCGAGCAGCGCCCGGCCCACGACCTGCAGGTCGGCTTCCAGCGCCGGTGAGACCGGGGAGCCGGCGGCCAGCTGTTCGGCCGGCTCGATCACGCTGGCATAAGGCAGGTCGCCATAGCGGGCCTGAAGCGCCAGCAGCCCGCGCGCCATGGCCGGCACCGCGGCCGGGCGGCTGCCGCCATTTCCGGCGGGGCTGCCGGCGGGAAACAGCAGCGCCACCGGGGGCTGCATCTGTCCCTGCGCATTCGGCATTTTCACGATGCAGGCGCCGCCGCCGCCAAGCCCGGCGCGCGACGGCAGGGTGACGCTGAGGGCAAACCCCTCCGCCGCCGCGGCATCCGCCGCATCGCCGCCATTATTGAGCATCTGGCGCCCCGCCAAGGCGGCTTGCGGTTCGTCCGCGACCGCATAGCCGAACACGCTGGGCGCCACATTGGTTTCGCCGAGGGCGGCGTTCTGGTCGCTTCCAAGACCAAGCGTCTGGTGGCCAATGCCGCAGCCGGAGAGAATCCCCAGGGCCGCGAGCGCCGCAGCGGGGCGTAGAATATGGCTATGCAAAATCAGTCGTCCTCGGAGTGGAACATACGAAACCGCGTGGGGCGTGCTTAACCGTGAAATGCGAGGGCGGCAACTTTGGGGCTGATTTTAAGGAAGAAAGGGCCGCTTTTTGAAAAAAGCGGCGCAAAAACTTTTGTTAAACTGGGCCTGTGGCGTTGAAACCAGCACGGCCCAAAGTTAGCAAAGTTTTTTTGCTACTTTTTGTTCACAAAAAGTAGCGCTTTCCTTGCTTAACTTGCGCTCAGGCTTCCACGGACTGGCAACTGCGCGGCGAGATCATGGCCAGGAATTCCCGCCGTGTCGAAGGGTCGTCGCGGAAGGCGCCGAGCATGCGGCTGGTGACCATGCTGGAGCCCGGCTTGTGCACGCCGCGGGTGGACATGCATTGGTGCCCGGCTTCGATCACCACGGCCACGCCGCGCGGCTGCAGCACCTCGGCGATGGTGTTGGCGATCTGCGCCGTCAACTTCTCCTGGATCTGGAAGCGGCGCGCATAGGCGTCCACCACGCGGGCGAGCTTGCTGATGCCCACCGCGCGGTTGCCCGGCAGATAGGCGACATGGGCGCGGCCGATGATCGGCACCATATGGTGCTCGCAATGGCTTTCGATGCGGATGTCGCGCAGCACCACCATCTCGTCATAGCCTTCGATTTCCTCGAAGGTGCGGGTGAGCAGCGCCACCGGATCTTCTTCATAGCCTGCGAAAAACTCCTCGTAGGAGCGCACCACGCGGGCGGGGGTGTCCAGCAGACCCTCGCGGTCGGGATTTTCGCCGGCCCAGCGCAACAGCGTACGTACCGCGTCTTCGGCCTCGCGGCGGCTCGGTTTCGCGGCGGCCGTCAGATTCGCGGCGGGCGTATGAATATTCACGGCAGTCTCCGTATGCGGCTTGAAATCCTGGTTCGTTCTTTGTGAACCCTGAAAGGCATGTGGGCAAGGCTGGGAACCGGCAAGCCAGAGAGCCGCGCGTTACGTTTCAATCAGAAAAAACGGCCGTTTTTTCGGTCGTTTCGGGCCCGTGGCGTGGCAATGGCGCAGGCGCACATTGCAGACATGTTCCGGCGTCTAGAGACGGATTCAGACTTAAAGTCATCGCGCTCTAATGGCGCAACGTGTTCTGGTGCGGGCTGTCGAGGCTGAAGGTCGGAATCTCGATATCGAACTCGGTGCCGTCGGTCACCGCCAGCATATGGTACTTGCCGCACATGAAGCCCGAAGACGTAGCCAGCGGCGTGCCGGAGGTGTATTCGAACACCTCGCCCGGTTCCAGCCTTGGCGTCTCGCCGACCACGCCCTCGCCATGCACATACTGCACGCGGCCATGCGCATTGGTGATAGTCCAGCTACGCGCCAGCAATTGCACGATTTGCGGGCTGTGATTGGCGATGCTGACATGATAGGCCCAAACATAGTGGCCGTTCTCCGGCTCCGATTTGTCGGCCAGATAAAACACTTGGACGGTGACGGTGATACCTGCCGTCGTAGCTTCAAAGCCTGGGGTCATAAAGAATTGCCTTACTGGCTTGCATTTTCCCGGTCCGGGTTGGGAAGCCTAACCCAGCCGGGAGAGGCAAACAAGGGCAGCATTTCTGCCTTGTATAGATGGATTGCCCGCGGCGTGGCGTGGGGCGGCACGCCCGGATCACGGCGCGGCCGGCTTTGCCCGGCGAGGGGCGCGCTGCTACATCTGGAGCAATGAATATGTTTTCTGTCTTGAGCCGCCGCGGCGCGGTCGCCGTGTGCATCTTGCTGTCAGCCTGCGCGGCCGGACCGGGTGGTGGCGTGGCCGGCGATCCGCCCAGCGACCGGGCCTATGGGGCCTTCCTGTCAGCGCGGTACGCCGAGACTCAGCACGATCCTGGGCTCGCCAGCCAATATTATACGCAGGCTCTGCATGTCGAGCCGGGCAACCAGCAACTGGTCGATGAAGGGTTCCTCGCCGCCTTGCTGGCCGGCAGCCCGGAAGCTGAAAAGCTTGCCGCGGAAGTGCCGGCCAACGCCCTCGCCGTCATGCTGCGCGGCAACCAGGCGGCGCAAAGCGGCGATTACGCGGCGGCCAACCAGATTTTCACGCAGCTGCCGCAGGACCAGATGATCGGCCTGATCCGGCCGCTGCTGCTGGCCTGGACCCTTTTCGGCCAGGGCGACGCCGACAAGGCGCTCGCCGTGCTGAAGCCCCATTTCGATAACGGCCCGTTCAGCGCCGTCTACGTGCTGAACGGCGCTTTGATGGCGGACGCCGTTCATGACGACGCGCTGGCGGCGCAGCTCTATAATCAGGCTTCCAGCGGCTCGACCAATCTGCGTCTCGCCGAGATTCTCGGCAGCTGGCACCAGCGGCACGGGCAGCCGGAGCAGGCGGCACAGGATCTGGCGGTGCTGGTCGCGGCGCATCCCAATTTGCAGATCTCCTTGCCGCAATTGCAGGCGCAGCTTGGCAAGCCGGTGATCGACACGGCCACGCAGGGGCTGGCCGAGGCTTATCTGACCCTGGCCGGTTCGCTCGACGCGCCAGCGCAATCCTTCCTGCGCATCACGTTGCTGCATTTCGCGCTGATGCTGCGGCCGGACCTCACCCCGGCGCGGCTGCTGCTGGCGGGCGCACAGCTCGGCAACCCCGGCGCCACGCCGAAGCCAGCCCAGATGCGGAACGCGCTGGCCACGCTGCAGCCCGTGACGCCGGACGATCCGCTCTACGGCCCGGTGGCGATGCAGCAGGCGCAATTGCTGGCGGCGCTGAATCGGCCGGCTGAGGCGGTTGCCCTGATCGACAAGCTCAGCGCCGCGGCGCCGAACGATCCTGGCCTGCAGGCCGGTGCCGGCGACATCTGGCGCAACGCCGGTCAGCCGGCCAAGGCGCTGCCCTATTATAATCGTGCCCTGGCCATGGTCGGCTCGCCGCCGCCGGCGGCGGCATGGGCCCTGTATTTCGATCGTGGCCTCAGCCAGGATGCACTCGGCAACTGGGCTGCCGCCGAGCCGGACATCGTCGAGGCGCTCGCCCTCTCGCCCGACCAGCCTTATGTGCTGAATTATCTCGGCTATAGCTGGGCCATGCGTGGCGAGCACCTGGAGCGGGCGCAGGCGATGCTGCAGCGGGCCGTAAGCCTCGACCCGAATGACGGCGCGGTGCTCGACTCGCTCGGTTATGTCGATCTTCATCTGCATCACACGCGCGCGGCCGTCGCCGAGCTCACCCGGGCGGTCGAGCTTGCTCCGGACGATGCCGAGGTCAACGCGCATCTGGGCGATGCATTCTGGCAGTCGGGTCAGAAGCTACAGGCCAATTACCAATGGCAGCGCGCGCTGACCCTAAAACCCGACTCCAAGCTGCAGACCGAGCTCAAGGCCAAGCTGCACAATTATTTCCCGGCCAAATGACGCACACCAGCTTCGCGCCCGCCAAGGTCAATCTGTATCTGCACGTCATCGGCCGGCGCGCCGATGGCTATCATCTGCTCGACAGCCTGGCGGTATTTCCCGCCGTGGGCGACATTGTAGGCGTATCCCCGGCGGCGGCGCTGGGCCTGAGCATTTCCGGCGGCTTCGGCGCGGCGCTGCAGGCCGAGCCGGATAATCTGCTGCTGCGCGCCGCGCGCCTCCTGCGTCCGGGCGCGGGCGTCGCCCTCACGCTGGAGAAGAACCTGCCGGTCGCCTCGGGCATCGGCGGCGGGTCCGCGGATGCCGCGGCGGCGCTGCGCCTGCTGTCGCGGCATTGGGACATTGCCGCGCCGCTGCATGAGGCGGCTCTGGCTTTGGGCGCGGACGTGCCGGTCTGCCTCGACTCGGTGCCGGCCCGGATGGGCGGCATCGGCGACATATTGGCGCCCACACCGCGCCTGCCGCGCTTCGGCATCGTGCTGGTCAATCCCGGCGTGGCGGTGGCCACTCCCGCCGTTTTCAAGGCCCGGCAAGGGCCGTTCTCGGCCCCGGCCACGCTGCCGGCAGCGTGGCATGACGCGCGAGGCATGGCGGATGCGCTCAGCCGCCTGACCAATGATCTGCAAGCCCCGGCCGTGGCCCTGCAGCCGGTGATCGGCGAAGTGCTGGCCGCGCTGGAAACCCTGCCCGGCGCGCTGCTGGCGCGCATGAGCGGCTCCGGCGCGACCTGCTTCGCGATTTTCGCAACGCCTGAGGAAGCCGCCGCGGCCGCTGAAATAATTTACCGTCCCGGATGGTGGAGTTGGGGCGGGGGTCTTTACGAGCCACCCCCCGTCGACCTATGAGCGGGACGCGTTGGGACGTCGCCAAGCGGTAAGGCAGCGGATTTTGATTCCGCCATGCGGAGGTTCGAATCCTCCCGTCCCAGCCAGTTCAGGTAAGCCAGTCAGTGAGTAAGCAGGCGCTTTTTGAAAAAAGCGCCGCAAAAACTTTTTTTATGCTGGGCCATGGGCTGTGGCAGCCACAAAGCCCATGGCCCAGCATAACAAAGTTTTTTTGCTTCTTTTTGTTCACAAAAAGAAGCGCTTCCTTCCCTTCTTTTAGCCCTCCAGCATCATCCGCGTCTGCGCGGCCAGGGCGTCGAGCGAGAAAGGTTTGGCGATCAGCGCCATGCCCGGTTCCAGCGCGCGCCCGACATCGGTGTGGCCGGTCATGAACAGAATTTTGAGCCCGGGCCGCAGCGACCTCGCTTGCGCGGCCATTTCCTGGCCATCAATGTCCGGCAGGCCGATATCGGCGATGAGCAGGTCAATGTCCTGCGGCGTGTGCAGGATGTTGAGCCCCGCCAGGCCGGCCGCCGCCTCCAGGGGCGCAAAGCCCAGCTCCTTCAGTTTGATCACCACCAGTTCGCGCACGGTCGGCTCGTCTTCCACCACCAGCACGGTGCCGAACGGGGGCACGCGGGGGGTCACGGGGCGATGGCCGGCAGGCGCAGCCGGGCCGTGGTGCCTTCGCCTTCGTGGCTGACCAGCTCCAGCGTGCCGCCGCTTCGCCGGGCGAAACGTTCGACGATGGCCAGGCCGAGCCCCTGGCCGGCGCCGCCCGTGCGGGTGCTGAAAAACGGTTCGGTGGCCCGGCGGAGGATATCAGCCGCCATGCCGGGACCGGTATCCGTCACGCTGATGACGGCGTCGTCCCCGGCATATTCGGTGCGCAGCGTGATGCGGCCATTCATGCCCGCCGCCTGGGCGGCATTGTCCAGCAATTCCCGCAACGCCAGTTCCAGTTGTGGGGCGGAGCAGAGCACGTCCTTGCCGACCGCCAGCTCCATGTCGATGGCGAGGCCGGTGGCGCGCAGCGTCTCGATCACGCGGGGGATGACGGCATCGAGCGCGACTGGCGCGGCCGCCTGCGCATCGCGACCGGAGAAAGCCAGCAGGCGCTGCGTGAAGTGCGCGGCGCGGCTCCCGGCTTGGCGGGCACTGGCGAGGTAATCGTCGAACTCCGCCATGCCGCCGCGCCGCGCACGGTTCTGCATCAGCTCCAGATTACCGAGAATGCCGGTCAGAAGATTGTTGAGGTCGTGCGCCGTCTGGGCTGCGAACAGTTCGATGGCGGAAAGCCCGGCCGATGAGTCAGAAATGATGTCAGTCATTGAATTCCTGTGAAACGGTCGTCACTTTCACATTAAACTTCGTAAAGGCGAAGAAAAATGCAGATGGTTTCACAAAAGTTTTACGGTTAAACTGCGGAACCTTAAGCAATCATCGTAGTACAGCATAAGGGAGGGCGAAACCATGCGTATCTTGCTCATCGAGGATGATGAAGATGTCGCCCGAGTGATCACGGCGGGCATGGGCGAAGCCGGGCATCAGGTGATTTTTGCCGCGACCGGACCGGAAGGGATGCGCCGGGCCCTGGACGGTGGTTTCGACGTGATGATTTTCGACCGGCAATTGCCGGACGGGGTCGACAGCGCCAATCTGCTGAAGGATCTGCGCGGCCGGGGGGTCGGCACGCCGGTGCTGTTCCTGTCGGGCCATGGGGGCTTAAGGAACTGGATCAAGGGCCTCGATGCCGGCGGCGATGATTATATCGCCAAGCCTTTCGTCTTCACTGATCTGCTCAGCCATTGCGAAGCGCTGGGGCAACGCGGAAACGGCGAGGCCGCGTAAGGCCGCGCAGTTTCCAGAAGTTTTTGCGCCGCTTTGTTCAAAAAGCGGCCGCTTTCTTGTTTCCCGGACTGAGGGATTGCAAAAATTTCACCAACCCGGCGGTCGATTCATCATCGGCGGCGGTGCCTTGGCCCGACACGGCCGGCAGCAGGGCGGTCGCCAGTTCCTTGCCGAGCTCCACGCCCCATTGGTCGAAGGCGTTGATGTTCCAGATCGCCGCTTCGACGAAGATGCGATGCTCATACAACGCGATGATCCGGCCGAGCGTCTCCGGCGTGAGTTTTCGGTAAGCCAGCGTCAGGGATGGGCGGTTGCCGGGAAACACGCGGTGCGGCGCCAGTCCTGCCGGCCGGCCCGCGTCTCGCGCCTGGCGGGTTGCCTCCTCCAGCGAGCGGCCTTGCATGAGGGCCTGGGCCTGGGCCAGGCAGTTGGCGACCAGCAGGTCATGATGGTCGCGCATCTCCGGCTCGTGGCCTTCAGCGGCGATCATGAATTCGCAGGGGATGATGTTCGTGCCCTGGTGCAGCAGCTGGTAGAAGGCGTGCTGGCCGTTGGTGCCGGGTTCGCCGAAGACCAGCGGGCCGGTCGGGTGGCGCACGTGCGTGCCGTCCTGCTGCACGCTCTTGCCGTTGGATTCCATGTCCAGCTGCTGCAGATAGGCGGGCAGGCGGGCCAGACGCTGGTCATAGGGCAGGATGGCGCGGGCGGCGTAGCCGCAGACATCGCGGTGCCAGATTCCGACCAGCGCCAGCAGCACCGGCAGATTTTGCGCGAAAGGTGCGGTGCAGAAATGCCGGTCCATCGCCTGCGCCCCGGCGAGGAATTCCCGGAAGCGCGCGGCGCCGATGGCCAGCATCACCGGCAGCCCGATGGCCGACCACACCGAATAGCGGCCGCCCACCCAGTCCCAGAAGCCGAACACGCGCTCAGGCGCGATGCCGAAGGCGGCGACCTTGTCGAGAGCGGTGGAGACCGCGGCGAAATGCGCGGCAACCGCCGCCTCGCCAAGGCCGGCGACGATCCAGCGCCGCGCCGAGGCGGCGTTGGTCATGGTCTCGATGGTCGTGAAGGTTTTCGAGGCGACGATGATCAAGGTGCGCGCGGGATCCAGCGCCCGCAGCGTGTCGGCCAGATGCGCGCCGTCGACATTGGCGACGAAATGCGTGCGCGGCCCGTCATGATAGGGGGCCAGGGCCGCCGTCACCATCACCGGGCCGAGATCCGAGCCGCCGATGCCGATATTGACCACGTCGGTGAAGGGTTGGCCGTCGGCGGCGGTAATCTGCCCCGACCGCACGCCCTCGGCGAAGGCGAACAAGCGCGCGAACGTCTCGTTCACGGCCGGCATCACATCCTGGCCGTTCACCAGCACCGGCCGGTTGTCGAGATTGCGCAGGGCGGTGTGCAGCACCGGGCGGTTTTCCGTGGTGTTGATGGCCGCGCCGGCGAACATGGCGTCGCGCTTGGCCGCGACATTCGCCGTCGCGGCAATGTCCAGCAGCAAAGCGAGCGCGCTTGCGTCGAGGCCGGTCTTGGAAAAATCCAGCAGCATGTCGTCGAGCCGGGCGGAAAACGCCGCGAACCGGCCGGGATTCTGGGCGAACAATCGCTTGATGTTGGCGTTGCCTTGGGCCAGTGCAGTCAGTTCCGTCCAGACTTCCATGCGTGTCGTCCTACTGCTGTTGTTCCAGCGTGACTTTACGGGGATCTGCGGAAGAAGAAAGCGGCCGCTTTTTGAAAAAAGCGGCGCAA
>NZ_DATLPB010000041.1:0-6514 GCF_035535915.1 Acidocella sp. | reverse complement strand
CGCTGCTGCAGGCGGTGCTGACGAAAAACACCTCGCTGGACGTGGCCCTCGATGCGCTGCCTGCCATGGCGCCGCGCGACAAGGCGGCGGCGCATCGGCTGGCGGCCGCCGTGCTGCGCCATACCGGCACGCTGGACGAGGTGCTGGAAGCGCATTTGCGCCGCGAGCCGCCGGTGCCGGTGCGGCATGTTCTTTGGCTCGGCGCGGCGGCTTCGCTGTTTCTCGACGCGCCGGCGCATGCCTCGGTGGGCACCGCGGTCGATCTTGCGCGGGCCCGCGGGCTCACTCCCTTTGCCGGGCTGGTCAATGCGGTGCTGCGCAAGGTCGCCGCTGCCGGGCCGGCGGCGCTGGACGGGCTGGATATGCCGCGCCTCGACACACCAGGCTGGGCCTGGGCAAGCTGGGGACGGGAGGCGCGGGCGATCGCCACCGCGCACGCGCATGAGGCGCCCCTCGATATTTCCGCCAAGCCCGGTTTTTCGCTGCCGGGCGAAATTCTGCCGACCGGTTCCACCCGCCTTCCCGCCGGCACGTCCGTGACCGAACTGCCGGGATTCCGCGGCGGCGAGATCTGGGTCCAGGATGCCGCCGCCGCCCTGCCCGCAAGGCTGCTCGCGGTGCAGCCGGGCGAGCGCGTGCTCGATCTCTGCGCCGCCCCCGGCGGCAAGACGGCGCAACTTGCCGCCGCCGGCGGAATCGTCACCGCGGTGGAGCGCGACCAGGGCCGCATGGGCACGCTCAAAGGCAATCTCGCCCGGCTCGGCCTGAGCGCCGAAACAATTCTCGCCGACGCCGTGACCTGGCGTCCAGATACGAAATTCCCGGCGATTTTGTTGGATGCGCCGTGCAGCGCCACCGGCACGATCCGCCGCCACCCGGATTTGCTGCATCTGCGCAAGCCGCGCGATGTGCAAACGCTGACGAAGGCGCAGGATGCCCTGCTCGATGCCGCCATGGACATGCTCGCTCCCGGCGGGAGGCTGGTCTATGCCGTGTGCTCGCTGCAGCCGGACGAAGGGGCGGCGCGGATCGATGCCGCCTGCGCCCGGCTCGGCCTGCGGCGCGACCCGCTCCATTTGCCCGAACTTCCGGAAGCGGTAACGGCGCAAGGCGATGTGCGCACGCATCCCGGCCTGTGGCCCGAGCGCGGCGGCATGGATGGGTTTTTCATTGCCCGGCTGGTAAGAGCCTGAAAGCAGGCCGTCTGCGCGCCGGCCCTGTCCTCGCCACGATCATTGGAGAGAATGCCATATGACCAAGACCGCTCTCGTCGTCGGTGCCAGCGGCATCGTCGGCAATAATCTCGCCCGCCATTTGCTCGCGAAGGGCTGGAACGTTCACGGCCTGGCGCGCCGGCCGCCGGCGGATATCGCCGGGTTGAAGCCGGTTGCCGCCGATCTCACCGACGCCGAGGGGCTGCGCGCCGCGTTGGCCGACCTGCGGCCGAGCCATGTATTCATCTGCACCTGGATGCGCCAGGCGACCGAGGCGGAGAACATCAAGGTCAACGCCGCCATGGTGCGCAACCTGCTGGACGCGTTGCGCCCCCAACAATCCGTGCAGCACGTGGCCCTGGTGACCGGGTTGAAGCATTATCTGGGGCCGTTCGAGGCATACGGCAAAGGCGCCCTGCCCGCCTCGCCATTTCGCGAGAGCCAGCCGCGCCTCGATACGGAGAATTTCTACTACGCCCAGGAGGACGAGCTGTACGCGGCGGCGTCGCGCGACGGCTTCACCTGGAGCGTGCACCGTCCGCACACGATCATCGGCTATGCGATCGGCAATGCCATGAATATGGGCGTCACGCTCGGCGTCTTCGCGACCATCTGCCGCGAGACCGGCCGGAAATTCCAGTTTCCGGGCTCGGCGGCGCAGTGGAACGGGCTGACCGACGTCACCGACGCGCGGCTGCTGGCGCGCCAGCTGGAATGGGCCGCGACCACCGAAGCGGCGCGCAATGAGGCGCTGAACATCGTCAATGGCGACGTGTTCCGCTGGAGCTGGATGTGGGAGCGCATTGCCGGCTGGTTCGGCGTGGAGCCGGTGCCATTCTCCGGGGAAGAGCGGCCGCTGGCGGTGCAAATGCGAGATTGCGGACCGGTCTGGGCGGACCTCGCGGCCAAGCACGGCCTGATCGGCCCCGATCTGTTCAGCCTCACCTCCGCCTGGCACACCGATGCCGATCTCGGCCGGCCGATCGAAGTGGTGACGGACATGTCGAAAAGCCGGCGGCTCGGCTTCCTTGATTATCAGGCCTCCGACGACAGCTTCTTCGACCTTTTCGAGCGGCTGCGGCGCGAGCGGGTGATCTTCTAAAAGTATCTTCCGAATGGCAGCTTTTTTCAAAAAGCTGCCATTTTTCCCGGCTATCTGTACGGTGTGGGCTCGCGTCAGACGTGAAATGGCGCTTGATTTCCCTGCCTCGCTTTCCCACCTGGAGCTACCGGGCCGCCCGCTTGGGCAAGGATTGTAAGAATCTTGACGAGATTGCAACAAAACCAGATCACAAGCGAGCGCCGTTCCAGGCGTGTGAGCATTTCATGCTTTATCGGCTTATTCCTTCTTGGCTTTGCCACGCGCATCCATGATGTCGCCGCCAAGCCGTTCTGGCTGGACGAGGTCACGACCATTCACCGTGCCCGCCTGCCGCTCTGGCAGATGATTCAGAACTCGGTGTTTTTTCACCAGTTTCCGTCCTATTTCATCCTCACCTCCTGGGCGCTGCATTTCGGCCATGACGAGCTTTGGGTGCGCATGCCGGCGATCCTGTTCGGCGCGCTGTCCTGCGCGCTGGCCTTTGGCGTGGCGCGGACTCTCGGCGGCACGCTGGCGGGCCTGACCGCCGGGCTGCTGATGGTATTCTCCCCCGCCCAGGTGCAATACGGCCAGGAAGCTCGCTCCTACACGCTGCTGATCTGCACCATCCTCATCGCCCTCTGGGGGCTGGTGATGCTGGCCCAGGACCCGGAAGGCGCGGCGCGGCCCTTGCGCGCGCAAGGCGGCCGTCCCGGCGCCTGGGCCAGCTATGTGGCCGGCACCATCGCGGCGCTCAACGTGCTCGGCGATTCCATGTTCTGGTTCTTCGCGGCCAACCTCGCCGCGGTCGCGATTGCCTGGGCTTCCGCCGGCCGGGCGCGCTTTTTCTGGCGCAACTGGCTGCTGGCCCAGATCGTGATCGTGCTGTTCTGCCTGCCCTGGTTCCTGGCGCTGAAATTTTTTGGCCAGCGCGGGGCGATGGGCGGGCTGGACTGGGTGCCACCCTTGAGCGGCGCGCGCATCTGGTGGACGCTGGCCGGAACCTATTTCATGCACACCACCAGCCTGATCGCGGTGCGCGTGTTCTCCGGCATTCCCGGGCTGGGCTGGCTGGTGCTGCTGCTGGCCGCCGGCGGGGTGTACGCGTTGCGCCGGCAGCGCGCGGCGCTGGTGGTGATCGGCGCGGCGGTGCTGGTGTTGCCGGTCAGCCTGCTGGCGATTTCCACCGTCAGCCCGGTCTGGGTGCCGCGCTATACGCTGTGGAGCGCGGCGCCGTTCTTCATTTGCGCCGGGCTGGGCATCACCCTGGTGCCGCGCCGGCTGCAACTGCCCGTGGTGGCGGTGGTCGGCCTGCTCGCCGCGCTCAATTTGCACCCTTACTACAAAGACGAGACCAAGCCGCGTTGGGATCTCGCCGCCGCAGACCTGCGTACCGATCTCCAGCCCGGCGACCTGCTGCTGGTGGACGACCCCGGGGCTGTGCATATGATGAACGTCTATTTGAAGCGTCAGGGCGCGCATCTGCCGGAGACCGCCTGGACCCAGAACGTGCAGCAGGCCGCCGCCGCTTTGGCCGCGGGGCACCGGGTCTGGGCGATCCAGGGCCGGGTCGGCCAGGCCGACCATGAGGACCGCGCGCAGTTCCTGACCCAGATCTCCTCGCTCGGACCGCCCAATACCCAGCAACAGATCGGCCTCGATATCGTGTTGCTGAGCTTCAACGGCCAGGT
This sequence comes from Acidocella sp., assembly GCF_035535915.1. Taxonomy (GTDB): domain Bacteria; phylum Pseudomonadota; class Alphaproteobacteria; order Acetobacterales; family Acetobacteraceae; genus Acidocella. The sequence continues at coordinate 2,528 of NZ_DATLPB010000041.1, read as the reverse complement.
GGCCGAAGCCGCCGACTGAGCCATAGCAACCGACACGCTCTGGATCGAATCGGAAAATTCTACCTAAAGATGTAGATTTATACGAAATATCAACCTGTGGAATTCACATCGATGCTGAATGCCCTCGGCAACGCTTGTGAAAACCGTAACGGCTTGGGTACAATTCACGCCATGAACACACTCCCGACTCGCCTCCTGATCGCTCCCAGCCTCCTGGCCGCCGACTTTGCCCGACTTGGCGAGGAAACGGCCGCAGTCGAACGGGCCGGTGCCGACTGGCTGCATCTCGATGTCATGGATGGGCATTTCGTACCCAACATCACCTTCGGCCCGCTGGTGGTGAAGGCACTGCGCAAGCACACCGCCATGCCGCTCGACGTGCATCTGATGATCGCGCCGGCCGATCCGTATATCGCCGCCTTCGCCGAAGCCGGGGCGGACCATATCAGCGTGCATCCGGAATCCGGGCCACATCTGCACCGCACGCTGCAGCTCATCCGCTCGCTCGGCAAAAAAGCCGGCGTCGTGCTGAACCCGGGCACCCCGGTCGAGGCGATCGTGAATGTGCTCGATCTTGTGGACATCATCATGGTGATGACGGTGAATCCCGGTTTCGGCGGGCAGGCCTTCATCGCCTCGCAACTGGGCAAGATCGCGACCCTGCGGCGGCTGATCGACCAGACCGGCCGGGATATCGTGCTGCAGATCGATGGTGGAATCACGCCGGCCACGGCGCCCGACGTGCTGGACATGGGCGCGGACTGCCTGATCGCCGGCACTGCCGTCTACGGCACCCAGGATTATGCCAAGGCCATCGCCGCCTTGCGCGCCGCGCGGCGCAGCGGCCGCCCGGATGTGGCGGATGGCGGCGGATGAGCCAGAAGGAAAATTTCGGCCGCAGCGCCCGGGGATTCCTTGCGCGGCTGCAGAATTTGCGCATCCGCAATGCCCCGGACGCCCCCGCCGTCGCGGTGCGCGATCCCTGGCCGGGTGACCCCAGCCGGGGCGCCAGGCTGGTCAAAGCGGAGCTGGAATATTGCGGCGCGGTGCTGAGCCTGAGCCGCACGGTGTTCCAGTCGGTCAACGCCACGCCCGCGATGCGCGCCCATGCGCACGGCTTCACCTGGCTGCGCGACCTGCGCGCCCTGGGTACCGATGCCGCGCGCTCCCGCGCCCGCGCCTACGTGTCGGCCTACATGGACACCGAAACACCGGATGCCATCGCCACCGCGCCCGATGTCTGCGGCGCCCGGCTGGCCGCCTGGCTCGGCCATTACGATTTTTTCGCGGCCTCGGCCGATGACGATTTCCGCCAGCGGCTGATGAGCCGTCTGGTGATGGATGCGCGCAATTTGTCCGCCTCCCTGCCCGCGGAAATGCTGGACGGACGCGCTTTGACAGCGCTGAAAGGGCTCGCGGCGGCGAGCGTGGCGATGCCCGACCATGTCGGCCATCTGGCGCGGATGCTGAAATTCCTGGTGCCCGAACTGAGCCGGCAGATCCTGTCCGATGGTTGCCATGTCGAGCGCAGCCCGGCGGCGCATCTGACGGCGTTGCAGGACCTCACGGAGATCCGCGCGTTGCTGCAGGCCGGCAATACCGAACCGCCCTCCGCCCTGGTCGGCGCGATCGAGAGCGCCGCCTGCGCGATGCGGGCGCTGCGCCATGGCGATGGCGGGCTCGCCTTGTTCAACGGCAGCAAGGAGGATCTGGGCAGCCTGATCGATTTGGTGCTGGCCCAGGCCGGCCGCTCGCGCGGCACCATCGCCTATCTGGGCGAGAGCGGCCTGTACCGTCTCAGCACCGGCAAGGCGTTGCTGTTCATGGACGCCGGCGCGCCGCCGCCCGCGGGACAGGATCGCCGGGCCCATGCCGGGGCGCTGTCGTTCGAGTTTTCCGTCGGCAAGGAACGGCTGATCGTGAATTGCGGCGCGGCCCCGGCCAGCAGCGGCGCGTGGCACGACGCGCTACGCAGCACCGCCGCGCATTCGACCCTGGCTATCGCCGACGTGTCCTCCTCGGAACTGCGCGACTCGGGCCTCGGCCGCCGCCCGACCCAAATGCGGGCCGAACGGCTGGAGGCCGGCGGAGCGCAATGGATCGAGGCCAATCATGACGGTTGGGGGCAGCTGTTCGGGGCGATTCATCACCGCCGGCTCGGCCTGTTCGAGTCCGGTGATGAGCTGCAGGGCGAGGACCTCATCGAGGCGGCGCAGCCGCAGCCCTTCACCATCCGCTTTCATCTGCATCCGAGCGTCACGGCCAGCCTGCAGCAGGATAACGAGACGGTGCTGCTGCGCACGCCGGGCGGCCAGGGCTTCCGACTGCGCGCCTTGGGGGCGCCCGTCTCGATCGAGGAAAGCGTGTATTTCGGCCAGAACGAGCCCCGCCGCGCCGAGCAGGTGGTGCTGACCGGGCATCAGGACGGACCGCAGCATGTGAAATGGTCGATCACCCGCGTGTGACATCGGCAGGCGAAGTTAAGAGCTTCTTTTTGTGAACAAAAAGAAGCAAAAAAACTTTGTTAT
>NZ_DATLPB010000040.1:0-2067 GCF_035535915.1 Acidocella sp. | reverse complement strand
CGACCCCCCGGCGCGTCCGCCAGTCACGATCGGCCGCGCCGACGGCTCGAGCGACCCGGAGCAGAACGCCCGCTGCCGGACGCGGCGCCGTCGCGGTCGATCACGAATTTTCTCCCCCTGTAGTGCTTCTTTATTACCCGTCATTTTCCAGGCAACCGGTGCTTGGTTATTCCCCGATATTTTATACGTCACCGGTGCCCGAAAATTCCCGCTCGCCCGGGCGAGCCCTGCGACGCCGCGGAAAGGGGTGCGACACCGCGGAAAATGGGGGTAGCGCAAACTGCGGGAACTGCGGAAACCCCTGATGGACTGCACCCCGTGAGTGAGACAGCAAAACAACGGACAGGGTTGATGTTGTCATGAATGGTACGGTTGTTTGAATGGGTCAAGCGGAGGGCGCCGGCGATGTTGGGCGCGGGCGGCGCGTAGCCCCCGATCGCGCGCAGCGTCGGCCGCGCCCGGTCCGAGCGATGTTGCCGGCTGGGCTGGTCTTTTTGTTGCTGGTCGGAGCGGCGCCGCCAGGCGCCGCCCCGTTGGCGCGTTTTTGGAGCTCGGCGCGGTGAAGGTCCTCGAACTGGCTGGGCGTGCGATAGCCCAAGGCGGTGTGCAGACGCTGACCGTTGTAGACCTTGTCGATGAAGGGGCCGATGTCGGCGCGAGCGTGCCGCAGGTCGCGATAGAGGGTGCCGTCGACCTGCTCGGTCTTGAGCGTGCGCATGAAGCGCTCGGCCTTGGCGTTGTCGTAGGGATTGCCAACCCGGCTCATGCTGGCGGTGATCTTGTAGGCCGCCAGCAGCTCGGTGTAGTCGCTGCAAGCGTACTGCACGCCGCGATCGGAGTGATGGATCAGGCTGTCGGGCTTGGGCCTGCGGCCCTCGATCGCCCTCCTGAGCGCCTCGACGGCCAGGCTGGCGCGCAGATGGTCCTCCATCGCCCAGCCGACGACGCGACGGCTGAAGGCATCGAGGATGACCGCCAGGTAGGCGAACTCCTGCTGCAGGCGGATGTAGGTGATGTCGGCCACCCACAGCTGGTCGAGGCCGCTCACCAGCATGTCGCCGGCCAGATTGGGCACGACCGGCCAGCCATGCTTGGAATCGGTGGTCGCCGGCACGAAGGCGCGCTGGCGCAGGCACAAGAGGTTGTCCTGGCGCATCAGCCGCAGCACCCGCTTGTGGTTGACCCTGAGGCCTTCCTGCCGCAGCTGAAAGGCGACCAGCCGATAGCCGCGGTGGCGGCCATTGGCCAGGGCCAGTCGCTGGATGGCATCGCGCACCGTCGTGTCGTGCTGGCGCGGTGCACTGTTGCGCCAGAAGCGGTAGTAGCCGGCGCGGCTGACGTCGGCTCGCCGGCACAGCCGGCCAATGGCAGGGCCACAGCCTTGCGGCATCGAGGACGTCATCTCTTTGATGACTTGGTAGACGCAGCGCTGCCAGGTCCGGCGGTCGTGCGTCGTGCCTCCTCGAGCTGCCGCAAGGCACGCCGAAAAAAATCGAGGTCGACCTCCTGCTCGCCGATCTTGCGCTGCTGCTCGGCGAGCTGGCGGCGCAACGCCGCCGCCTCATCGCGGCCGTCCTGCCACCCCCGCGCCTGTGCGTTGAGGGCCGCCTGCTTGCGCGGCCGGCCCGTCGCCCGCAGCGCGTCCGCGCCGCCTTCCTGGTACTTGCCGTACCATTCGTACAGCCGCTTGCGGTCGATGCCCGTGCTGCGGGCCACCGAGGTCACCGCCTCGCCCTCGGCCACCCGTCGGATCGCCGCCGCCTTCTCCTCAGCCAGAAATCGTCGTCGCATCAGTTCCTCCTCTGAGAAACTGTCCGCTATTTCTGTGTCTCACTTTTGGGGGCCGGTACAAATTGGACTGAATGCCAGTGAGTGCCGCAAACCGATCTCTTCTGAAGAAGACGCGCCCCCCGCGCGTCGTTTCTGGCATGACATTCGCGATGCCCCAGGTCGAACCCGACCAGGACGCGTCCGTCGTTCGCCTGATCCGTGACAAGGGTCCGGGGCCGCTGGGACGCGGCCGGCCAATTGCTGCTGGGGGTGGAGGTCCCCGCGGGAAAAGGGGTG
>NZ_DATLPB010000039.1:0-7280 GCF_035535915.1 Acidocella sp. | reverse complement strand
GCTGAAGTCGATGATCGTTACTGTCCCTACGGAAACCGAGGAAAGCCGATGAGCGCCCGACGCAACAGGCCGGCCGTCGGCATAGCCGAGATCAGACCGGAACTGGAACGGCTGCGCCGGCGCGGCTTCCTGCGGAACGCGCTGTCGCTGGGCGGCCTGACGCTGCTGACCGGCTGCGACCTTGCCACCCATTCCGGTGTCGATGCCGCGCTGGAGGCGATCATGCGCTTCGACGACCGGGTCCAGGCGGCGCTGTTCAGCCGCCAGCGCCTGGCCGCGACCTACGAGGCCAGCGCCATCACCCGCCCGTACCGCTTCAACGCGTTTTATGCGGAATGGCAGGTGCGGCCGGTGCCGGACAACTGGGCGCTGGCTGTCAGCGGCCAGGTCGCCGACCGACGGCCCTGGACGTTGCCGGCGCTGATGGCGCTGCCGCAGCAGGGGCAGATCACCCGCCACATCTGCATCGAGGGCTGGAGCCAGATCGGCCAGTGGAGCGGCGTGCCGCTGCATGTGTTTCTGCGCCGCGTCGGCGCGGACCTACGGGCACGCTATGTCAGCTTCACCTGCTTCGACGGCTATTCGACGAGCCTGGACATGGAAAGCGCGCTGCACCCGCAGACCCTGCTGGCCCTGGATTTCGTCAATCAGCCGCTCGCGCCGCAATGGGGCGCGCCATTGCGCCTGCGGATCCCGACCAAGCTCGGCTTCAAAAGCGCGAAAAACCTGCAGGCCATTGAAGTGACGAACAAGGATCCGGGCGGATATTGGGAAAACCAGGGCTATGATCAATTTGCCGGCGTCTGATTTTCCGGCCGCCTGAGCCCACGCAGATCGCAGCGGCTTACCCTTCCGTGAACATTGCGGCATCCGATGAAAACGCCACCCGATCGACCATATTAAGTTGGTGCGGATCGGATCACGGAAGGGACGGACATGGCCAACGAGGAAGCTGGGGTCAGCGGCCCCGATTTCACCCAGGGCATCGAGCCGGCTGACCTTGCCGAGGGCGGCAAGCTGGTCGGCCATGTCGAGGGCGAGCCGGTTCTCCTGGTGCGCCAGGGGCCCGAATTGTTCGCCGTTGGGGCCCAGTGCACGCATTATCACGCGCCCCTGGTCGATGGACTCGTGGTGGGCGACACGGTGCGTTGTCCCTGGCATCATGCCTGCTTCAGCCTGCGCACGGGCGAGGCCACACGCCCGCCGGCCTTCGACCCGCTCCCGTGTTTTTCCGTCGAGCAGACCGGCGGCAGGATTTTCGTGCGCAGGAAGCAGGAACCGGTTGCGGCGGCGCCCCGTGGCGCGGAAGGCGCGAACGCGCCCGAAAGAATCGTAATCGTCGGCGGCGGCGCGGCCGGGTTTGCCGCCGCCGAGCGGTTGCGGCGGGAGCGCTACCAGGGAAGCATCATCATGCTGAGCAACGATGATGCAGCGCCCGTGGACCGGCCGAACCTCTCCAAGGATTATCTCGCCGGCAGCGCCCCGGAGGACTGGGTCCCGCTGCGCCCTGACAATTACTACGCCGAGAACGGCATCGAACTCCGCCTGGGGGAGAGCGTCAGCTTCATCGATGTGGCTTCGCGCCGGGTGATGGTCGGGAACGGGCGCCATGTGCCCTACGACCGTCTGTTGCTCGCCACCGGCGCCGAACCGATCCGCCTGCCGATCCCGGGCGCCGACCTGCCGCATGTGCGCACGCTGCGAACGCTCGCGGACTGCCAGGCCATCATCGAGCGCGCCGCTTCGGCCCGCCGGGTCGTCGTGCTGGGCGCGAGCTTTATCGGCCTTGAGGTTGCCGCCTCCCTGCGGGCGCGTGGCCTTGCCGTGCATGTGGTCGCGCCGGAAAAGCGGCCGATGGAGCGCATTCTCGGGGCGCAGATGGGCGATTTCGTCCGCGCGCTGCACGAGACGCACGGCGTGGTCTTCCACCTCGAGGACAAGCCAAGCGCCATCGGCGACAAGCGGGTGACGCTCGCAAGCGGCAATACGCTCGAGGCGGACCTCGTGGTCCTCGGCGTCGGCGTGCGCCCACGGATTGCGTTGGCGGAAGCCGCGGGGCTGACCGTCGACCGCGGTGTCGTCGTGAACGAATATCTCCAAACAAGCGCGCCGGACATCTGGGCGGCCGGTGACATCGCGCGCTGGCCCGACCCGCATAGCGGCGAGCATATCCGCGTCGAACATTGGGTGGTCGCCGAGCGCCAGGGGCAAACCGCCGCGCTCAACATGCTCGGCCACCACGAGACATTCACCGCCGTGCCGTTCTTCTGGAGCCAGCATTACGACATCCCGATCAATTATGTCGGCCATGCCGAAACCTGGGACGAACTCGTGGTCGAGGGCGACATCGCCGCCAAGGATTGCATTCTTCGATTCAAGCGCAACAAGCGTGTCCTAGCCGTCGCCTCGATCTTCCGTGACGTCGAGAACCTCCAAGCCGAGCTGGCGATGGAGCATGATGACGCGGGTTGACTGAAATCGTTTAAGAGTGCCGTCCGGCCCTGAGACCGATGCCTCTTACGTTCCCGATGGCCATTCCGCCATCCAGGATGGCCCGCGTCAGGCCGGGCCCGTTCGCCAGATGGCGGCGGGCATGAATGGGCTTCCCCCGGGGACCAGCCGTGACAACCCCGTTTATTTTCGAGACAGCAATGACATTCTGAGCATGGGAGCGAAACGATGAGATTCCTGATGAAGATTTCCTTCCCTGTCGAGGCCGGCAATGCCGCCGCGAAGAAGGACGGGTTTAAGGTGGTTGATACCATTCTCGGGCAACAGAAGCCTGAAGCAGCCTATTTCGTCGCGATCGGCGGCCGGCGCACCTGCCTGATGATCATAGACCTGGTCAGCGCCTCGGACATCCCGCGCATCGCCGAACCTTGGTTCCTGGCGCTGCATGCCAGCATCGAAGTTATGCCGGCAATGGTGGCCGAGGATCTGCGGAACGCGGCGCCAGCGATCGAACAGGCCGTGAATGATTTCGGCTGACGGCCGGCTTTGTTTCAAGGCGAAGGGCCACCACGCGCCCGCCCCACTCTCGGTACGCCTTTCACCAGCGGGAGCAAATTGGCATCAAGCGTGCGGTGGCTTGTATCCAGTCTTCGTATCGTGTGCGCGCTTCATGGCCGCCTCGGCTTCACTGGCACTCAGCAACGAAACCGTCTCGAAGCGGGTGAAAGCGCCGGTCGCCATGGCCGCAAGCGCGCAGGCGGCGGCGGTCTTCGAATCCGGAAATTCACAGATCCCAAGCCCATCATAGTCACCCAGCGAAAAATAGTAATAGTGCAGTTTGCCGCCGAACCCCTCGATAAGCGCCTTTGCCGCGCCCGTGCGGTCGTTCGGCCTCTCAACCAGCGCTTTGGCTGACCCGGCAGTAAATTGCCAACGCATCATGAAGTGAGACATTGCTTCCTCCGTGTTTCTGATTGTGATGATCGGAAGGCGTACGCTTCACGGGCGGAACGGATGCACATCTTTAGCATGTGGCCTGAATAGGCATTAGCCACTTCAAGCTGCATCATGAAACCACGCCCTATGCGCGATCGCAATGTGCTGGAAAATTCGTGTAAAAACCACTCTGATCGCGCACCACCGAAGATAAAACGTTTTTTGCCCGTTCCATAGACCCGCGCATCGAATATGATGCGCCCCCGTGGCGCCATGCGGGTAGGTTGAACTTTCGCGGCCGGCGCTGCGTTTTGCCCCGGTCGGCCACATCGTATCAGCACCGGCACCTACGGAGCCCTGCCTTTGTCCAATTCCGCTTTATCCCGGCTTGCATTGGTGGTTCTGACAGCATGGGGGATGTCGATGGTCCTGCCATCGTTCAATCGCCTGGCCTGGCCGCTTGCGTCATTCGGGTTCGACGTGGACAATAATGGCGTCGTGGTCGATCTGGTCGGCCCGTTCGACAGCATCCGGGACTCCCCGGCGGCAGCGGCGGGGCTCACCGTCGGGGACCGGATCGACCTGAAACAAATGAACTGCTGGGCTCCCGGCAGCCTTGTTTGCGCGGCGCTCGTCACGGTGCTCGGCGGGTCGGCGGGGTTGCAGGAAACATTCCTAGACCGGAACGTAAACCTCATCATCCGCCCGGGCACAGGCGGGGCGAGCCGCGTCGTGCATCTGCGCGCGAAGCGTGTTTCGCTCGACCTGTCCGGCCGGCTTGTTCTGCTCGCGGACACCATCGCCAGCATTCTCACAATGCTGGCCGCCGCCTGGCTGGTCTGGACCCGACCCGGGTGGATGACTTGGGGGTTTTTTCTCTATTTCTTCTGGTTCAATCCAGGGCAGACCTACGTCTATTACGCGCTCCTCCAAGCTCAGCCGGTGCTGCTTCTGATCGAACAAGGTCTGGAAGATCTTGCCATAGGCGCCGCCATGGGCGGGCTGCTCATCTTTGCCTTGAGCTTCCCCCATGCCGTTCCGGATCCGCGCTGGCGCCGATGGGCCCGGCTGGCGCTCTGGCTCGGCGCCGGCATGGCCGTGCTGCAATTGCTCATCGGCGCTAATTTGTTTGGCCTGCCGACTGAGATCTTCTCCATGGCCGGTTATATCTACAGCTATGGCCTTAATGCGATGGCCCTGGCCTTGCTGCTGGTGCGCCGGCGTGAACTGCATCCTCGTAACGAGCAGCGCATGCGCTGGGTTATTGCCGGTTGCGCGATCGGATTGCCGGTTTTCATTTTTGCCGAGCTCTGCCAGACGACCGGGCTGCTGCAGAATATATGGGGCAATGCTCCGTCGCAGACGGTGCTCGGGTTGCTGTATCTCGTCCAGGGCGTTCTGGCCTATTTCGTATGGACGGCCGTGCGCCGCGAACGCGTGATCAGCGTCGCCATCCCGCTGCGGCGAGGCACCGTCATGACGGCGCTGACACTGGCGCTGGGTGTCCCCGTCATGTTTCTCCACGAGCGCATCGCGCAAAGTCAGGAAATGTGGCACCTGCCGCGATGGCTTTGGCCGTTAGTGGTTGCGCCGGTCCTGCTGGTCGCGCTGCAGCGCTTGCACGAGGTCGCGGTGGACCTCGCGGATCACGCCTTTCATCATAGCTATCACCAGGCCCGGCATGGGCTGGAGCTGGCGGAACGCATGGTCCGCGAGGCTGACAATTTCGCCACCATCGACCGATGGCTCGTCGAAGCGCCGGTTCGCTCTCTCCGCCTCACATCGGCGGCTGTATTTCGCGATGTCGATGGTGCTTTACAGCGCATGATACCGGCCATCGGCTGGCCTGCCGCGCCACTGCCCGAGCTGCGCCGGGACCTCGACGCCCAGGTAACCGGATGTCTTGCGCGGGGCAAGCCGATTCCACTCCTCCCCAGGCAGTGGCAGCCTGATGGATCGCCCTCCGAAGAGCAGGCGCCATGCCTTGCGGTGCCGATCCTGGGCTGGGCGGGAGAGGCCATCGCCCTCGCTCTCTTCGGCCCCCATGAAACCGGCAGCGATATCACACCCGATGAAAGCGACCTGTTGCACAGGCTCGCGATTCAGGCAGGCCAGGGATATGACCGCGTGGAGATGGAAACGTTACGTCGCGAGCTGCGGGAGCTTCGCGCGCAACTAGCCGATCGCGCCGAAGCACCGCCCCTTCCCCGCCCCCCCGAAAGCTGATCCGGCGGGAACGCGGCGCGGCGTTAGGTCGGCCGCCCGACATTTATCGATCGTAAGGGTGTACCGACCTGAACGAACCTAGTCGAACATTGCCTTCAAATTTTTTAAAATTGGCGATTCCAAGATTGTCAATATACACGCAATAGTTGTATACATGAAAGTAAGTTAAACTTTAGGCGTACACGGGAACGTTCACGGAATATCGGTAATCGTTACCATCGACGACGACTAATGTACTCACCGCACGGAATTGGATGGCCATGAATAACCTCTCGATCTTTGGTAAGATTTTTTCTATCGCTCTCGTGTTTGGAGTTTTTGTCATTGCTGTCGCATTCTATGCGACAGGCCAGGTGCGGTTTATCAATAATGAGTACACACATCTAAAAGATGGCCTGACTTTATCCACCGAGAACATCGCCCAGGCGAATGCAGACATTCAGGCGATGGAAGCGCACACCGCTCAGGTGATGCTCGACGCTCCCGGTTCCGCGGAGCAAAAAGCTGATCTGTCTGCGACCGCATGGTACAAAGATCGATTTGGCCAGTTCCTGGATCAGTCCGCGATCGCGTCTCCGAGCTTTGCCAATGATTTCATGAATCTAAAATCGCATGCCCTGCAGGTCGTCGATGGCGCTTGCGGCAATTCGATTCACCTGGCCACGACAGCCACCACGTCCGCAGAAATCGCGACCGCGCAAGCCACCTTTCTCAGCGAGTGCGCACCGCAATTTCCCGCCCTGGTGAAAGGCATGCAGGGGCTGAAATCCCGCCTCTTGAACGGCCAGGCCGCGACGGCATCCACGCTGACGAAGGTGGCGAACGTCACGGTCATGACAACTTTTGCCCTGATCCTCGGGGGCCTGGTGCTGATGATGCTGGGCGGTTTCTTTGCCGTCCGCAGCTGGATTGTCATGCCGATCAAGGGGCTGCAAAAAGTGATGGGCCGCTTGTCTGGCGGCGACCTGCAAGCCGAGATCACCGGTGCGGACCGCAAGGACGAGATCGGTGGCATGGCCCGCGCGGTACAGGTATTCAAGGATGCCGGCATCGAGAAGCAGCGGCTGGAAGCAGAAGCTGAGTCTCAGCGCCAGACGGTTGAGCAGGAGCGGCAGCGCACGGAAGTCGAGCGTGCGGCGGCGGCCAAGCAGCAGGCGTTCGTCGTGCACTCGGTGGCTGAAGGCTTGGCGAAGCTTTCCGGCGGCGACCTGATGTTCCGCCTGACCGAGGCGTTCTCGGCCGATTACGAGAAGCTGCGCGGCGATTTCAATGCGGCGATGGAGAAGCTGCAGGTGACGATGCAGGCCATCGCCACCAACACGCAAGGCGTGCGCTCGGGCGCTGAGGAAATCACCCAGGCGTCGGACGATCTGTCGCGGCGCACCGAGCAGCTGGCGGCGAGCCTGGAAGAGACGGCGGCCGCACTCGATGAGATCACCGCGACGGTGCGGCGCACCGCCGAGGTGGCGAACGAGGCGCGCGACCTGGTCTCGACCTCGAAGACCGACGCCGAGCGGTCCGGCGAGGTGGTGCGCCAGACGGTGGGGGCGATGGACGGCATCGAGACCTCGTCCAAGCAGATCGCCAACATCATCGGCGTGATCGACGAGATCGCCTTCCAGACCAATTTGCTGGCGCTCAATGCCGGGGTGGAAGCGGCGCGCGCG
>NZ_DATLPB010000038.1:0-5559 GCF_035535915.1 Acidocella sp. | reverse complement strand
AGCCCCATGGCGCCGGCAGCGGACACCGTGAGATGGCCCCCCATATATTCGTTGCCGCCGGATTCCACGCGCATCACATTGCGGATCCACGAGGACGGCACGTCGAAACGCTGCGACGCTTCGCCGATATACGGGCCCCAGGGGTCGCCGGGCGGTCCCGGCGGCTGGTAGCTCTGCGGCGCGGCATGCGTGACATAGTAATGCGTGGAAGGGCCGAGCGACGCGCCCCCGCGCCCGCCCGAACACGCCGCCAGCAGCGCCAGGCTGGCGCAGCCGGCTGAAAGACGCACCAAACGGGCGATACGGGCCGGTGCCGGCCGATGCGCGGACCCGCGGCACGGCGCCGCGCGGCCGCATGAAGTCGTCGTCACGGGGGAGCCTCCAACTGGAACGCCTTTGCTTGGTAAAGTCTTCCGGGGTTTCGCTCAATGATGGCTTAAACAAGGTCTGCTAACCCCCTAAACGAGAACAGAACTCGCAGCAACAAAAACCTGCCGGCAACGGCTGCTATCCGCTCGCGAACGGCAATGATAAGACCGTGAGCATGGGTAAGATGAACGGGTTGAAATTTGTTCCGGGCCGGACCTGCCAGTGGCTGGCTTTTGCCGGGCTGATGCTCCTGCTCGCCGCCTGCGCCGGCCACGCGCCGCCAAGCGCCCCGGCGTCCACCGGCCTGTTGCGCCTCGGCACCGTGGTTTCGGTGCGGCCGGCGATCTTCGATGGCGACAACCAGGCGGCGCACAAAATTCTCACCACGCTGAACGTCCCCGCGCCGGCCGAGCAGGATGCGGTGGAGCTGGTGATCCGCCAACAGGATAATTCCGTGATATCCGTCGTGCAGCCGGCCGGCCCCGGGCAGCCGGGTTTCGTCTCCGGCGAGCATGTCATGATCGTCGAGGCCGCGAATACGGTGGTGCGGCCTCGGTAAATCCCGCTTAGCGGTTGCCGCTTCCGGCCCATTCCGCTATCGCCGCTCTATGAATATGATCGCACCGGGACCAGGCAAATCCGGAACGGAGCTTCCGCATCTCATGCAACCCACGGGCCGAAAGATGTCGATTTCCGCCGCACAGGGCTGGGGGCAGCGCTTCGCCCTGGCCCTGGCGGATCTGGGTGAGACCATGCATCTGTGGCGGCTGGTGCTGGCGCTCAGCTTCATGGACATCAAGCTGCGTTATCGCGGCTCGCTGCTCGGCCCGTTCTGGCTCACCCTCTCCACCGCGGTGATGATCGGCGCCATCGGCTTCCTCTATGCCGGGCTGTTCCATCAGGATGTCGGCCAATACCTGCCTTATTTGTCGATCTCGCTGATTTTCTGGGGGTTTCTGAGCACGCTCACGGGCGAGGGCGGCACCTCATTCACGGCCGCGGAAGGCATGATCCGCGCGCAGCGCATGCCGCTGTCTTTGCATGCGGCCCGGGTGGTGATGCGCAACCTGTTCGTGCTCGCGCATAATCTGGTCGTCATCGTCGTGGTGTTCACCATATTCCATGTCGTGCCGAGCAAAGCCGTGTTCAGCGTGGTCCCGGCGCTGGCGCTCTGGCTGGTCGACGGCATGGCCGTGTGCCTGCTGCTCGGCGTGTTCGGCGCGCGCTTTCGCGACATCCCACCGATCATCGCCAGCATCGTGCAGATTGCCTTTTACGTGACGCCGGTGATCTGGAGCCCGACCATGATATTGCACCGCCATATCGGCCGGGTGCTGGTGGAGTGGAACCCCTTCTATGCCCTGCTTGAGATCCTGCGCGGGCCGCTGCTCGGCTTACCGCTGGAGCCCGAAGCCTGGGCCATGGCGCTGGGCTATTCGGCGCTGCTGCTGCTGCTGAGCGCCTTGACCTTCACCCGCGCCCGCGCGCGCATCGCATACTGGATCTGAGCCGTGGCGAGCCTGCAGTTCAACGATGTTTCGGTCTCCTTTCCGCTTTATCACGGCGAGAGCCGCAGTCTGAAAAAGACCGTGTTCGCCGCGGCCTCCGGGCGGCTGGGCGAGGACAAGAAACACCGTTTGGTGGTCGAGGCGCTGCGCCATATCTCATTCTCGCTGAAAAGCGGCGACCGGCTCGGTTTCATCGGTTCCAACGGCGCGGGCAAGACCACCCTGCTACGCACCATGGCCGGCATCTATGAGCCGGTGGCGGGAAACATCGAGATCGACGGCGCGATCACGGCGTTGCTCGACCCCAATCAGGGCATGAACATGGAGCTGACCGGCCGCGAGAATATCCGCCTGCGCGGCCTTTACAGCGGGCTGAGCAAGGCACAGATCCAGCGCCTCGAAGAGGATGTCGCGAGCTTCGCCGAACTCGGCCAGTTCCTGGAGCTGCCGGTGCGCACCTACAGCTCCGGCATGGTCATCCGCCTCGGCTTCGCGCTCGCCACCGCCATCCGGCCGCAGATTCTGCTGATGGATGAATGGATCCTCGCCGGCGACGCCTCATTCCTGGACAAGGCGCGGCACCGTCTGGAAGGCATGGTCCAGGGCGCGGAAATCCTGGTTCTCTCCTCGCACAGCGCGGAGATCATCATGCGCTGGTGCAACCGCGTGATCTGGATGGATGGCGGACAAATCAAGCTCGCCGGACCTCCCGAAGAGGTGCTGGGCGCCTATCTAACACCAGAGCAATTCGCTCAGGTCCAGGCGGTGGTGCGCGTGGCCGCCTGATCCGCCGCCAGGCGGACAAGGCAGCGTCCACCGCGGGCATGAAATCGCTCGCCCAAAATCACGCTTCAAGCCTTCATCGCGGCGATGAAGGCTTGAAGCTTCATGAAAGGACGTTTGATGATGCAACATCGTAAACTCGGCAAGAATGCCGCCGGCGAGAACCTCAGCGTCTCCGCGCTCGGCCTCGGCTGCATGGGCATGTCGGATTTCTACGCCGGCCGCGACGATTCCGAATCCATCGCCACCATCCAGCTGGCGATCGACAAGGGCGTGACCCATTTCGACACCGCCGACATGTACGGCGTCGGCAAGAACGAAGAGCTGCTCGGCCAGGCGATCAAGGGCCGGCGCGACGGGCTGGTCATCGCCACCAAGTTCGGCAACATGCGTTCGGCCGACGGCGGGTTCCTCGGCATCAACGGCAAGCCTGAATATGTGAAGATGGCGGCGGAAGCCTCGCTGAAGCGGCTGAACATCGAAATCATCGACCTTTATTACCAGCACCGCGTCGACCCCAACGTGCCCATCGAGGACACTGTGGGCGCCATGGCGGAGCTGGTGCGCGAAGGCAAGGTGCGGCATCTCGGCCTCTCGGAAGCCGCCCCCGCCACCATCCGCCGCGCGCATAAAGTGTTCCCGATCACCGCGCTGCAGACTGAATACTCGCTCTGGACCCGCGACATCGAGACGGAAATCCTGCCCACGCTGCGCGAACTCGGCATCGGCCTGGTGCCCTATGCCCCGCTCGGGCGCGGCTTTCTCACCGGCGCGTTCAAATCCGCCGCCGCCGTTCCGGCCGGCGATTTCCGCAAGAACAACCCGCGCTTCTCGGACGAAAATTTCGCCAAAAATCTCGCGTTGGTGAAGACCGTCGAAGATATCGCGGCGGCGCGGAAAATCACCACCGCACAGGTGGCGTTGGCCTGGGTGCTGGCCCAGGGCGCGGATGTGGCGCCGATCCCCGGCACCAAGCGGCGCGCCTATCTGGAGCAGAATCTCGGCGCGCTGGACGTCACGCTGACCGCCGACGAGCTGGCAACGCTGAGCAAGGCGTTCGCGCCGGACGCAGTGGCCGGCACCCGCTACCCGGCGGCCGCCATGGCCGCGCTGAACCGCTAAAAGGCGGCGCGGCGCATGGGGGCAGTGGCGTATGTGAACGGGCGCTACCTCGCTTTGAGGCAGGCCTCGGTCAATATCGAGGATCGCGGCTTTCAGTTCGGCGACGGCATTTACGAGGTCGTCTATGTGCAGGACGGGCGGCCGGTCGACGCCGCCCTGCATATGGCGCGGCTGCAGCGCAGCCTGCGTGAAATCGCGATCCTCCCGCCGCTCGCCCCGAACGCGCTCGAGCAGGTGATCCGCGAGGTGCTGCGGCGCAACCGCGTCAGCACCGGGCTCGTCTACATCCAGGTCAGCCGCGGCGTGGCGCCGCGCCAACACGCGTTTCCCGTCTCCCTTGTCCGCCCCAGCCTGGTCGTCACCGCGCGGCACATCCCGGCCCCGCCGCGCGACGCGGCCGCCTGGGCGGGCAGCGCCATCACCCTGCCGGACCAGCGCTGGGCGCGCTGCGACATCAAATCCACCAACCTGCTGGCCAATGTGCTGGCCAAGCAGGCGGCCCGCGAGGAAGGCGCCTACGAGGCGATCCTCTACGATTCGGCACAGACCATCACCGAGGGCGCGTCTTCCTCGGTGTGGATGGTGGATGAGCACGGCACGCTCCGCACCCGCCGGCTCGGTCCCGAAATTCTGCCCGGCTGCACCCGCGCCGCTTTGCTCGAGGAGCTGGGCAGCGACATCGCGTTTGCGGAATCCGCTTTCACGCTGGCCGAGCTGCGGCGGGCCAGGGAGATTTTCGTCACCAGCGCCACCTCCTTCGTCAAGCCGATCACCCGGCTCGACGGCGCGCCGGTCGGCAATGGCGGCCCCGGCCTGGTCACCACCGCCTTGTTCGACCGCTATCTGCGCCATATGCGGATGGCGTGAGGCTCGAACTCGCCACAGCTTCGGCGCTGGGCGCGCGGCGCGGAACCTTCGTGTTCCTGCACGGCGCCTGGTGCTGGAACTGGTATTTCAAACCTTTTTTCCTGCCCTATTTCGCGACGCACGGGTTCGACGCGGTTGCCTTCAGCCTGCGCGGCCACGGCGGCAGCGACGGCCGCGCCCATCTCAACGGTTTTTCCATCGACGATTACGTGGACGATCTGCGGCGCGTGCTGGCAACGGTCGAACGGCCCGTGGTGGTCGGACATTCGATGGGCGGCTTCGTCCTGCAGACCTATCTGACGCAGGCCACTTTGCGCGGTGCCGTTCTGCTGGCCAGCGCCCCGCCCCGGCCGATGCCGGGGCTGCTCGTCAAATCCCTGCTGGCCCAGCCGCTGCATCTGATCCGCGCGGCGCGACCGAAGCAGGATTTCAACCGCGACATGCTGCGGCAAAAGATGTTTTCGCGCGGGCCGGAAGACCGGTCGATGGATGCGTATCTGGCCAATGTGCAGCCGGAGAGCACGCGCGTCGCGGCGTCGATGCTCACCCGCCGCATCCCGCATCCTGAAGCCATCGGCACCCCGGTCCAGGTGATCGGCGCCGGGCGCGACCAGATGGTGCCGCCGGAAGCGGTGGCCCTGACCGCGCGCGCCTACCGCACCAAGCCGGTCATGTTTGACACGATGTCGCATATGCTGATGCTGGAAGCGGGCTGGTGCGACGTCGCGGATACGATCCTCCGTTTCGAAGCGCACCTGCCGAGATAAGGGACCGCCATGTATATCCCGCCTGCCTTTGCCGAGAACGACCCGGCGGAACTGCACGCCATCATGCGCGCCGCGTCACTGCCCATCCTGGTCTCGCCGACGGCGGAAGGGATGATCGCGACGCATCTGCCGCTGAGCTTCCA
>NZ_DATLPB010000037.1:0-26341 GCF_035535915.1 Acidocella sp. | reverse complement strand
GCCGTAAACGGTGGTAAAAATAGGCGGCGGTTTTGCGGTTCACCCCCAGCAAATCCGCCGCCGTACGTGCCGTCACGCCAGCCACAAAAAACTCAGCCAGACGATCTTGCTGTTTTTCCGTTAAACGACAGTACCTTAGGTTCATAAAACCATCCTAGATCC
Organism: Acidocella sp.; assembly: GCF_035535915.1. Taxonomy (GTDB): domain Bacteria; phylum Pseudomonadota; class Alphaproteobacteria; order Acetobacterales; family Acetobacteraceae; genus Acidocella. Next base: position 26,179 of record NZ_DATLPB010000037.1, on the reverse strand, counting down.
GCTCAGGATCTGGGACAGCCCCAAAGTTTTTGCGCCGCTTTTTTCAAAAAGCGGCTACTTTCTCACTATCAAATAATAATGCGCCCGAAACCAAGCTCGCGCTTCCATCATCGTACAATCCGCCATTCACCCGATGAACACATGAGGGAGATCAAAATGTCCGAAAGCCACGGCAAATTCGTCTGGTATGAGCTGCTCACCACCGACCCGGCAAAAGCCGCGACATTCTACAGCGCCGTGATCGGCTGGGAGGCGAAGGATGCCAGCATCCCCGGCGTGCCTTACACGTTGCTTTCCATCAACGGCGAGTCCGCCGCCGGGCTGATGGAGATGCCCGAGACCCTGCGCGCCACCGGCGCCAAGCCGCTCTGGCTCGGCTATGTCGGCGTGGACGATGTGGATAAAATCGCTGCCCTGGCCACCGCGAAGGGCGCGGTCGTGCACAAAGGGCCGGCGGATATTCCCAATGTCGGCCGCTTTGCCGTCCTCACCGACCCTCAAGGCGCGCTGTTCGCCTTGTTCAAATCCCACGGCGGCGAGTCCGCCAGCCTGCCGCAACTGCGCAACCCCGGCCATGGCGGCTGGCACGAGCTGATCGCCGCCAACGCCCAGGACGCCTTCGCCTTCTATTCCTCCCTGTTCGGCTGGACCAAAGCCGAAGCCATCGATATGGGCCCGATGGGCAGCTACCAGCTTTTCGCCCATAACGGCGTGCCAATCGGCGGCATGATGACCTGCCCGCAAGCCCAAGCCCCGACCGGCTGGACCTATTACTTCAACGTTCGCGACATCAAGGACACGCTCACCCGCATCAACGCATCCGGCGGCACGGTGCAAATGGGCCCGCAGGAAGTGCCGGGCGGCAGTTGGATCATCCAGGGGCTCGACCCGCAAGGCGGGCGCTTTGCTGTCGTGGCGCCGCCGAAGGAGTAAACAAGCAAGGAAGCGCTACTTTTTGTGAACAAAAAGTAGCAAAAAAACTTTGTTATGCTGGGCCGCGGGCGTTGGCTCCGACACAGCCCATGGCCCAGCATAACAAAAGTTTTTGCGGCGCTTTTTTCAAAAAGCGCCTGCTTTCTTCCTTTTCGCAAAGCGCTCGAGCATCATACCCCCCGCCAGCGAAAACGGGATGATCAGCATTAAATTATAGCGCGTTTGGTCGGCCGAGACTGCTGCATAAAATGCCAGCAGGAACCAGCCGGGCAGCGTCACGGCCAGCATCGCCGCATCAAGGCTCCGTAAGGCCCGCCAGGTTAGGGGGATGCACAATATCGCCAGCACGAACCCCCAATAATGGTCGATCCACAGCCCTCTCATGGCGAACGGGATTGAAACGATGGCGTGCCAAACAGGATGCAAGATCACGTAATGGTAAAGAATATAGCCGACCTGATGGGCCGTTCCCCCTGCGGCAACCGCGGTGCTTTGCAAAAGAGTGGTCGATCCGATCACGTAAAAACCGCCTGGGGTTCCGTCATACCCGAATTTTGCACAGGCGTTCGGCTTGACCAGAAGGCTCCCCATGCCGGCACCGTCAGGAAGCGAGCACAGGTTAAAAAGCGCGTATTGTCGCCAGTTCATTTCGTCATAGGCGACGCGTTGAGTCAGCGCCAACTGGGCATATTCCGACGTCATGGTCGGATGGCCCAGAATGACCGCGTTGCGCGCGATCCATGGCGTCAGCACGCCGATACCGCCCAACAAAAAGGCCGCCAGCACCACCGCACCGCGCCACCGTTGAGAATTGCGCATAACCAACGGGAAGGTCACAAGGGCGACGGCGGGCAGAAGATAGACGAAGGGTGGGCGCGTCAGCGCCGCCAATCCAATCATCGCCCCTGACAGCAGAGCCCATCCGAGAGATCGCCGCTCTTTAAACACCTCCACGGCCGCCAGCGTGGCGATTGTGGTGAAGAACAAAGTCAGCGTCTCGGTCATGAGGCTATCGACGCTTCGTATCAAAATGGGCGCCACGACCAACCCCACGCCGAGCGACAACCAGCCGATCCGCGATGACCCGGTCACGCGAACCGCGATCCGCCACAACATGAGATAGAACGCGACGGTCATCAAAAACTGCAGGACGCGCGGAAGCGGCGCTTGCTGCGGGCACGTGGTTGCCGCCTGGTTTTGCACCAGGCAGTTCAAGGTCCGGTTGAATACGGGGTCCAGTTCCGCCGTTGTCGCCAGAAACATCGGGTAGAGGGGCGTGCGCACCATCCCCGGCGGTCGCGTTGGATCCACGCTCGGCGTGCCCCACGCAGTCCCGTCCGTGAACCGCCCGAAATGCTCGATGTCATAAGCGATGCTGAGATACACGGGCTGGTCATACGTCCACAGATACCCCGGGGGCGGCGCCTTGTACCAGCAAACGCCGAGCCAACCGAAGATGATCAAGGCGGCCAGAATGGGCTGAAAACTCTTACGGGCCAGCCAGGAGCAACCGCTTACCACCGGCGAGCGAGGCACGTGCATATCCTTCCTCATCCAAGAGTCCAGTTTGTCATTCACCTACGGTATCTCATTGCCGGTAGGGCCGGCGGTTCCTGCTTCCCATACCTGCCGGGCCAGATAGACCGGCCGCTGCTTGCTCTCCTCGTAAAGCCGGCCAATATACTCGCCGATGATGCCCAGCGCGAGCAGTTGCACACCGCCCAGAAACAAGATTGCGACGATCAGCGAAGGGTAACCCGCAACCGGGTTGCCATAGACCAGTTTGTTGAAGATGATGATCACGGCATAAAGAAACGCAAACAGCGAGACCGCGAATCCAAGATAAGAGGCCAAGCGCAACGGCGCCGAGCTGAATGACGTGATCCCTTCAATGGCGAAATTCCAGAGCTTCCAGTAATTCCATGTCGTCGTTCCCGCGTGGCGGGGCGCGCGCCGATAAGGAATTGACGCGGTGCGAAATCCAACCCAGGCAAACAGGCCCTTCATGAATCTCCGTCTCTCCGGCAGGCATTTCAATGCCTCTAACGCCGGACGAGATATCAGGCGGAAATCGCCAATGTCAGCCGGGATCTCCACATCGCTCAAGCCGCCGATCACCCAATAGAAACCGCGCGCCGTCACGCGCTTCAGCCAGCTATCGCCATCGCGCTCGATGCGCGCGGCATTGACCACCTCGAACCCCTCACGCCATTTCGCCAGCAGTTCAGGGATAATTTCCGGCGGATCCTGCAAATCGGCGTCCAGCGGGATCACGCACGCGCCGCGCGCCGCGTCGAGCCCGGCCGTCAACGCGGCCTCCTTGCCAAAATTGCGCGATAAATCGATGACCCGGACCCGCGGATCTGCGTTATGCAGGGCGATCAGCCGCAGCAGCGTATCGTCCCGGCTGCCGTCGTTGACGCAAACAAGTTCCCAGCACTCGTTCAAGGGATCGAGGATGCCAGAAATGCGCGCGTGCAAGGTGGCAATGTTGGCCCCCTCGTTATGGCACGGCACGACGATCGATATGATCTCCATGCCTGGCGGCATGACAAAAATATTAACTTTCTGCAAGTATCCAATTACGGCGGCTCTGCGACGACTTGGGCTATGGATCGCCGGGCAACCGCTTTTTGGTCCTAGCCGAACCGTGAACGAAATGTCTTGCGCCCCAATGCGGTTGGAGAAACGACCGGCGGCTTTGCGCCCATTGTGGACGTGAAGCGCCTCGTGCCGCCTTCTCAAGCGGACCTTCCGATAACTGTAAGCGTTCGAGTTTACGCACCACCAAGCGCCCGTTGCGGTCGATCCTGAAATCGGGCGCTCGACAAGCGCCCTCCTCCATCGACCCGTGCCTTAGGTCAAGCGTCGCCGGCACTCCAAAAATGGCGGCGGAGTAAGGCCGTGGCATCGAAAAAAACTTGGCAGAATCCCAAGGTTAACCCAGGGCCACCACATCGTCCACCATCAGGCGGCGCGCATGACATCGTCGTTCCACGTATAGCGCGGCCGAAATTGAGCCGAAAAATCCGAGGTCATATTGGTCAGGGGGCGAAGCATCCGGAGAAAGAGCGGCACGACGCTGTCGCATCCGCCGCCTTTATCCCTCAGAGAGAGCGCTTCCATTCGTTTCCTGGGTCTGTTGCATCTCGCGCTCCCGCTCCGCGCGATGTTGGGCAATCTCAGAGCGGACAAGATTTCGTCCCTCCCGCTTGGCACGATACAGCGCGCGGTCGGCTGAATCGATCAACGCGTCCGGCGTGGCCTCACGTTCCTGATGCCTCAGCGTTGCCACGCCGAGACTGATCGTGAGCCACCCTTCGGGCCGGCCCGCATGCGTGATCCGGGATTCATAAACGCCTTGCCGCATCCTCTCCGCGATAGCCAAAGCAAGGTCGCCATCGGTGTTGGGCAACAGTACCACGAATTCTTCGCCGCCATACCTACTCACCAAATCGGTCTGCCGGCAACATTGCTCAAGTGTCCGAGCCAAAAACCGCAGACATTGATCGCCGGCACGATGGCCATAGAGATCGTTGTAAGCTTTGAAACTATCGGCGTCGACCATGATCAATGCCAACGGCGCGCCAGACTCTTGCGCGCGCCGGAAATGTTTGTGCAGATTGTCCTCGAAATCACGCCGATTGCCGACGCCGGTCAGAAAGTCACAACGCGCGGCATCTCGGTAACGGCGTTCGGATTGCTCCTTCGCGATGGCCATCATTCCGAAACTGAGAGCCACCATGATCGCGATAAGATCCAGCATCACCCGGGCAAAGCCGGGGAGCAACTGGAACGGCATCTCATGGCCGTGCGGCAAAAACAGAAGCGCCCGAACACCGCCTTGAAACATATAGACGATCTGGAGACCTATGATCGTCAACAGCGCCCGGCGCATGACCGGCGACGCCTCCGCTCGCAACCATAATTCACGTCCCAGCAGGCTGATCGGCAGCAAAAGCAAAAAAAGACCTAAGCCGACGCGGAGATTCTGATCGTCCCGGAACGAGGGAAAACAACAAAGCGCCAGCCAGACGATGACCGGAGAAAAAATGACGAGCGGCAGCGGTGGCAGGTCCCGCAGGCGGCGGCCCGCCGTCCAGATCAAACCGAAGCTCGTCAGCACCAACGAAGGCGACAAAATGGTTCCCGGAAGAAACGGTATAAGCAAACGACTAACAAGACCCAAAACCTGCAACATCATAGCCAGAGCCATCCACATAGGCACTGTCTGCTTCCTGTCCTGCAGCCATGCCAAGCAGGAGGCACCACCGGTCAGGAGCCCCACGAACAGCATCACAGACAACAACGTTTGCGGGTTCAAGTCCATGACGGTGTTGCCTTAGAGTTTCCAGCCATGGATCTTGGTGTTTCGCTTACCTTCTTTTGCACACCCGACTCCGGCTGATTGTAGCGGCCGGCGCGTTGGATGCAAGATCATATGGAACTAAGGAGGTTTCGGTTGCATCGCTTGCGGTCACAGTGAAAGGGCGGGTCCCACTCAAGCGGGACTTGCTCCAGCACGTTGGTATCGAGCCGGGGGAAGTTCATGTAAAAGCGGAATGGCAGCTTTCAGCCCCCACTCGACATACCCACACGCACGAAAACGGAACCAAAAACCGTTTCAGAAAATGTTCTTTCTCCTACTTCCCAATACAAAACCCCGAAAACACCGCGTCGAGAATCTCTTCCACCCCAATCTGCCCGGTCAACCGCGCCAGCGCGTGCGCGGCGGCGCGTAGTTCTTCGCCGCGCAGTTCGGGCTCATCGATGGCCAGCGCCCGGTCCAGCGCCTGGGCGGTGTCGCGCACGCAGGCGATCTGCCTTGGCCGGCTGAGCGCGGCGGCGCCCTTGGTGTCGGTGAGCCGGGCGGCGATGTCGATGAGGCGCGCGCGTAAATCGTTCATCCCGGCGCCGCTGGCGGCCGACACGGCGAGGCCGGAAACGGGCGCAGCGAGCAGATCCGCCTTGGTCACCAGGTGCAGCACCTCCACACCCTCCGGCACGGGCAGAAATTCCTGACCCGGCGCGGCGGCGACGGCGATGATCAAATCGGCCTTGGCGGCGCGCTGGCGGGCACGGCGCACGCCTTCGGCTTCGATCTCGTCCGCCGTGTCGCGCAGCCCGGCCGTGTCGGTGAGGTGCACCGGCACGCCGCCAAGATCGATTCGAGTGCCGACAATGTCGCGCGTGGTGCCGGGAATGGCGGAGACGATGGCGACATCCTCGCCCGCCAGCGCGTTCATCAATGTCGATTTTCCGGCATTCGGGGCCCCGAGGATCACGAATTCCAGCCCCTCGCGCAGCCGTTCCGCCGCCGGCGCGGCGTTCAACGCACCGTGCATCTCCTCGGCCAGTGCGGCAACGCGGCCGAGCAGCCGCGTTTCCACCTCCGGCGGCAAATCCTCGTCGGGGAAGTCGATCAGCGCCTCCTGCTGCGCCATGATCTGCCGCAGCTCTTCCCGCCAGCGCGCGACAGACTCCTGCAACACGCCCGCACCGTCCACCGCCAGCCGGCGCTGCGCCTCGGTCTCGGCAGCGATCAGATCGGCCATGGCCTCGGCCTCGAGCAGATCCAGCCTTCCGTTGAGATGCGCGCGGCGGGAAAACTCGCCCGGCTCGGCGGGGCGCGCGCCGGCCTCGATCAGCGCCGCGCTCACCGAAGCCAGCACCGCCCGCCCGCCATGGAGCGACAATTCCGCGCAATCCTCGCCGGTAAAACTCTGCGGCCCCGGAAAAATCACGACCAGCGCACGGTCGAGCAACCGGCCGCGCCAGACCAGCTTTTTCAAAGACGCATGGCGCGGCGGCGGCACTTTCCCCACCAGCGCCGCGACAATCCCCAGCGTTCCCACGCCTGAAAGCCGCAACACCGTCACCGCCCCGCCGCGCCCCGTGATCGGGGCAAAGATCGTATCGTTCATGTCCAACTCTACAGAGGAAGAAAGGACTACTTTTTGTGAACAAAAAGTAGCAAAAAAACTTTATGACTCTGGGCCATGGGCGTTGGCGCCGACACCGCCCATGGCCCAGCATAAAAAAGTTTTTGCGGCGCTTTTTTCAAAAAGCGCCTGCTTCCTTTCTACGCCAAATAACGCGCCGTTAGATGCGTCTCGAACGCAGCCGGATTCAGTTTTTCCCCTGTCGCCGCCAGCAGCAATTCATTGAACCCGAACCGCGAGCCGTGCCGGTGGATGTGCGTGGAGAGCCAGGTGACGAGCGGGGAGAGGTCGCCGCTGGCGAAAGCCTTGTCCAGATCCGGCACAGCAAGCCGTGCCGCCGCCATCAGTTGCGCGGCGGCCATGGCGCCCAGCGTGTAGGAGGGGAAATAGCCGACCAGCCCGTCATACCAATGAATGTCCTGCAGGCAGCCCTGGCGGTCGTCCGGCGGCGTGATGCCGAGCAGCGCCGCCAGCCCGTCATTCCAGGCGCCGGGCAGGTCGGCGACGGCGAGATCGCCCGAGATCAGCGCCTGCTCCAGGCGGAAGCGCAGGATCACATGCGCCGGATAGGTCATCTCATCGGCCTCGACGCGAATGAAGCTTCGCTCCACGTGAAGCAGCCGGCGTTTCAGCGCCGCTTCGTTGACCGGTCTGGCGAAAGCCTGGCTCAGGAACGGGGCAAGATAAGAAAGATAAGCGTCCGAGCGCACCGCCTGCATTTCCACGATCAGCGACTGGCTTTCATGCGCCGCCATGCCCGCCGCCTCGCCCACCGGCTGGCGCCGATGGTCGCGCGGCAAATTCTGCTCATAGAGCGCGTGGCCGGTCTCGTGTAGCACGCCGCAGATCGCCGAAAGCGGGTCCATCTCGTCATAGCGCGTGGTGATGCGCACATCAGTCGGCGTGCCGCCGCAGAACGGGTGGGCCGAACGGTCCAGCCGCGCATGGGCGAAATCCAGCCCGGCATCCTGCGCGAGGCGGCGGCAGAGCGCCTCCTGAATGTCGGCCGGGTAAGGGCCGGGCGGCAGGGTCTCATGGCTTCGGCGGCGCTGGCGCTCTTCCGCCGCGGGCAAGGCCTTTTGCAAAAAAAGCTCATAATTGGTGAAGACCGGTGCGACGTCAGCCGCGCCGATGCCGCGCTGGTACTGGCTCATCAGCGCGTCATACGGCGAGAGGCCGAAAGTCTCCCCCAATATGCCGGCCGCTTCCCTCGTCAGGGCAAACACTTCCTCCAGCGAAGCGCGGACGGCGGCGAAGTCGGAAGCCGGGCGCGCCTCGCGCCACAACATTTCGCATTTATTGGTGGCCAGCACGCGGGCTTCCACCAGGCGGCGCGGCAGAGCGGTGGCGCGCTGCTGCGCCTCGCGCATCAGCTCCAGGTTCCGCGCCTGCCATTCATCGCCCGCCGGCGCCGCGGCGGCGAGGTCGTCCGCCAGCGCCGGCCGGGTCAGCAATTCATGCGCCAGCCCCGCCAATGTGGAAATCTGCTCGCCCCGCGCCACGCCGCCGCCCGCCGGCATCATCGCCGCAGCGTCCCAGCCCAGCATGGCGGCGGCCTCGTTCAAGGTGGCGATACGGGCGAATTGTTCGGTCAGACGTTGGTAAACGCTCATGAATCCAGCAACCTCTTGCGCGCGAAAAAGAAGAACTCGAACACCAGAACGAGCGCGAAGCCGAACCAGGTCAAGGCATATTCGTAGTGGTTATTGGGCGGTGTCGGCAATGATTGCGCGGGCTGCGGCGCCATGCTCCCCGGCGGCGGCAATTCCCCCATGGCGATGAGCATATAAGGCGCCACCTGCAGCCCCATGAAGGCGCCGATTTTCTGCGGGTCGAGCGTGTAATACAGCCCCCGTTTCGGGTCGTCCGTGCCGGCGAACCAGCCGGGAGTGACCGGCGCATGCACATAGCCGACCGCCTCGGTCAGCCCCTCCGGCTCGGCGAGCGGGACGGGAATTTGCTTCGGCACCCAGCCGAGATCCACCAGCACCACCTGCCCGTCCGGCCGCCGCAACGGCATGATCAGCTCACCGCCCGGCACCGGGCCGTTCGGGCTGTCATGCACCTCATCGCCATACAAGGCCGCCTTGCCGGGAATCCACTGGCCGGCGATGGACACTTTCTCGAACGGCGTGGGATGCGCGGGCAGCGGAATCGGCGCGGAAATCTCCGCCTGATGGATGGCGGCGAGAATGCCCTCCTTCCATTTCAGCCGGTGCAGTTGCCAGACGCCGAGCCCGATCAGCAGCCAGAACGTGACAAAGGCGGCAATGCCGGGGACGACCAGCCGACGCCAGTTCATAAGAAAGGAAGGCTACTTTTTGTGAACAAAAAGTAGCAAAAAAACTTTATGACTCTGGGCCATGGGCAACGTCCCCAACAACGCCCATGACCCAGCATAAAAAAAGTTTTTGCGGCGCTTTTTTCAAAAAGCGCCTGCTTTCTTTCAACCGGCGACAATGGCGCTGCGGCCCAGATAATAGATGCACACGAACAGGAACAGCCACACCACGTCCACGAAGTGCCAGTACCAGGCGGCGGCCTCGAAGCCGAAATGCCGCTGCGGCGTGAACTGCCCCTTCATCGCCCGGAACAGGCAGACGGTAAGGAAGCAGGTGCCGACGATCACGTGAAAGCCGTGGAACCCGGTAGCGATGAAGAAGGCGGAGGGATAAACCCCGCCATGGTAGAACGGGAATGGCGAGTGCGTGTACTCCCAGGCTTGGCCGCACAGGAACATCAGGCCGAGCACGACGGTCAGCGCCAGGCCGCGCACGGTGTCGCGGTTGTTGCCCTCGATCAGCGCGTGGTGCGCCCAGGTGATGGTGGTGCCGGAGAGCAGCAGCGTCATGGTGTTGAACAGCGGGATCGCGAACGGGTCGATCGTGGTGACCCCCTGCGGCGGCCACACTGCGGCGAAGGCAGTGCCCATTTTGTCGGGGTAGAAGAAGTAATTGAAATAGTTCCAGAAGAACGAGACGAAGAACATCACTTCCGAGGCGATGAACAGCGCCATGCCGTAGCGCATGCCAATCTGCGTGATCAGCTTATGCAGGCCGGGCGTGCGGGATTCGACGATCACGTCCCGCCACCACACATACATGGTGGCAAACGCCCCCAGGGCGCCGAGGATGAGCACGATATAATTGTTGAAATGCGCGACGATGATGATGCCGGCGGCAATCAGCATGGCCGAGACCGCGCCGCAGAGCGGCCAGATGCTGGGTGTGACCAGATGATAGGGATGCGGCACCGTGGCCCTAATCTGGTCCTCCGCCGTATGCCTTGAACTGCTCATTCTCTCCCCCCTTTTTTCCGCGCTGTCGCGCGGGCTTTTTATTTAGCTGGTCCTCATCACCACATGGTCCCGAATTCGTGCAGCCGCACCAGCACGATGGCGTAGATCACCAGGCAGAAGCCGCACAGGGCAGCGAGCAGCAGGCGGTTGCGGAAGCGGCGGCGGCGCAGGAAGGCCGCGCGCGCCTCGGGTGCCCAATGCGCCGGCCCAAGTTCGGTCCGGGGCATGGGCGCGGCCATCAGAGGAACCGGTCGACGACGCAGGCGCCGAACAGGATGAACAGGTACAAGATCGAGTATTTGAACGCGGCGCGGGCCGGGGCGTTCTGCGTCAGGCTGTTGCCCTGCGCGTCCTGCCGGTCGGTCAACACCCGCCAGGAATGGTAGGCGAACACCGCCCCGGTCAGCAGCGCCGTGACGCCATAGATCGGGCCCATCAGCCCGAGGATATAGGGCACGAGCGAGAGCGGCAGGAGCAGCAGCGTATAGACCATGATGCAGATTCGCGTGTGCCGGGCGCCCTTCACCACCGGGAGCATCGGCACACCGGCCCGCGCGTAATCGCCGGACGCATAGAGCGACAGCGCCCAGAAATGCGGCGGCGTCCAGAAGAACACGATAGCGAACAGCAGCAGCGGCAACACCCCCACCGAGCCGGTGGCGGCGGCCCAGCCGATAACCGGCGGGAACGCCCCGGCCGCGCCGCCGATGACGATGTTCTGCGGCGTGCTGCGCTTCAGCCACATCGTGTAGATGAACACATAAAAGGCGATGGAGAGCGCCAGCACCGCGGCGGCGATGAGATTGGTCGCCAGCGCCATGACCAGCACGGCGACGACGGCCAGCACAATGCCGTAGCCGAGCGCGCCTTCCGGGGAAATCCGCCCGGCCGGGATCGGCCGGTTGGCGGTGCGCTTCATCACCGCGTCGATGTCGCGGTCGTACCACATATTGATCGCGCCGGCCGCTCCCGAGGCGACGGCGATGCACAGGATCGCGATGAACGCCAGCACCGGGTTGAGGTGGTGCGGCGCTATGGCCAGCCCGATCGCGCCGGTGAACACCACCAGCGTCATCACCCGCGGTTTCAGCAGCGCCAACCAGTCCGCAACGGTGCCGCCCAGGGCCGCTTCCAGAGCCGCGCCGCTCATGCGCCGCCCCAGTACCGCCACTCAGCTTTCGTCATGCTACACACCGTTTTTAGTCTCCTAGCGAATGACCGGCACATCCTCGAAGGTATGGTGCGGCGCCGGCGACGGCACGACCCATTCCAGCGTGGTCGCGCCCTCACCCCAGTAATTGTCTGCCAATACCTCTCTCGAGGTGAAAATGCGATAGAGGATATAGAAGAAAATCAGGGTGGACAGGCCAGAGATCCACGCCCCGACCGAGGAGACGAAGTTCCAGCCGGCGAACGCGTCGGGGTAATCCGGGTAGCGCCGCGGCATGCCGGCCAGGCCGAGAAAATGCTGCGGGAAGAAGGTGAGATTCACGCCGATGAAAAAGGTCCAGAAATGCACCTTGCCCCAGAATTCCGGGTATTGGTGCCCGGACATTTTGCCGATCCAGTAATAGAATCCGGCAAAAATCGTGAAGGCCGCGCCCATCGACAGCACATAATGGAAATGCGCGATGACGAAGTAGTTGTTGTGCAGTTCCTGGTCGAGGCCGGCATTGGCCAGCACCACGCCGGTGGCGCCGCCGATGACGAACAGGAAGATGAAGCCCATCGCCCAGAGCATAGGTGTCTTGAATTCGATCGACCCGCCCCACATCGTCGCGATCCAGGAAAACACCTTGATGCCGGTCGGCACGGCGATCACCAAAGTCGCCACCTCGAAATAGATGCGGCTGTCGGTGCTGATGGCCGAGATGAACATATGGTGCGCCCAGACCACGAACCCGACGAAACCGATCACCACCATGGCGTAGGCCATGCCGAGATAGCCGAAGATCGGTTTCCGGGAAAATGTGGAGACCACGTGGCTGATGATGCCGAAGCCCGGCAAGATCATGATGTAGACTTCCGGGTGGCCGAAGAACCAGAACAGATGCTGGAACAGCACCGGGTCGCCGCCGCCCGCGGGCTCGAAGAACGAGGTGCCGAAATTGCGGTCCATGATCAGCATCGTCACCGCACCCGCCAGCACCGGGATCGCCAGCAGGAGCAGGAAGGCGGTGACCAGGATCGACCAGCAGAACAGCGGCATCTTATGCAGCGTCATGCCCGGCGCGCGCATGTTGAGGATCGTCGCGATGAAATTGATCGCGCCGAGCAGCGAGGAAATACCCGCCAGATGCAGCGAGAACAGCGAGAAATCGGTCGCCACCCCGGGCGAGTAATGGGCGTTGATCAACGGCGGATACAAGGTCCACCCTGCCCCGGCGCCATTCCCCAGCAGCAGACCCAGCATGACGAAAATGAAGCCCATCGCGAGGAACCAGAAGCTCATGTTATTCAGCCGGGGAAATGCCATGTCCGGGGCACCGATCATCATCGGCACGAACCAGTTGCCGAACCCGCCGATCAGCGCCGGCATCACGAACCAGAAGATCATCAGCAGCCCGTGCGCGGTGATGATCGCGTTCCATTCCTCGCCGCTGGTGACGATATTGTTGTGCGGATACATCAGCTGCGAGCGCATGATCATCGACAGCACGCCGCCGACGCAGGCGCCGATCACCGCCATGGTGATGTAGAGCGTGCCGATGTCCTTATGGTTGGTGCTCATCAGCCAGCGGCGGACGAAACCCGGGCGGGCGTGGCCATGCTCGGCATGGCCGTGGGAAATATCCGCATCGTGTGTGGTGGAGGACATGTTCGCTCCTTAACGGGGGCTGGCCGCGCCGAGACTGGCGGCGGCAAGCTGGTTGTGCGGCAACGGCGATGACAAAGGCGAAAGCGGTGAGGCCGGCGCGGCATTCTCCGTGTAATTGGCCTGCGCGTCCTTTACCCAGGCGAGATAGTCGGCCAGCGGCACGGCTTTGATCTCGATCGGCATGGCGGCATGGTCCGCGCCGCAGATCTGGTTGCATTCGCCATAATAGGTCCCGGCCTTGGGGATCTCGGTCCAGCTCGTCAGGATGGTGCCGGGAACGGCATAACGCTGCACGCCCAGTGAGGGCACATAGAATCCATGCAGCACATCGCCGCTGGTGATGTTGAAGCGGATTTTCTTGCCGACCGGCAGAACCATCGGATGATCCACGGAAAGCCGGCGCAACTCGCCCGGCTTCAGCTGGTCGTCCGGGATCATATAGCTGGTGTAATCGAGCCCCGGCACCGAATTATAGCTGTATTCCCAGTACCATTGATGCCCGGTGACGGTAACGGTCATATACGGGGCGCCGTCATCGGCCTCGTAATAGATCAGGTTGATCGAGGGGATGATGATCACTGCCAGCAGCAGCGTCGGCACCACGATCCAGATCACTTCTATCACCGTGTTATGCGTGATGCGGCCGGGCACCGGGTTGCGCGAAGCGCGGAAGCGGAACATCGCATAAGCCATCAAGCAGCCGACCAGGCCGACCACGCCAGCCATGATCCACAACACATATTGCATCAGCCAGTCGATATGCGCCTGCATCGGGCTGCCGGCGGCGGGGAACCACATCTGCCAGTCATGCGGCGCGTCGACATAGGCATTGGCAGCTTCGGTCGGGTCCGATTGGGCGAGCGCCAAATGGACTCCGAGCAGAAAAAGCGCAGCACAGGCACCCAGACTCGTTTTCAGGACACGCTTCATTTTTATTCGTTTCCCGGGGCTCGCCGGCCTTGTAACCGGTCTGTTCTATCTTGCCGTGATAGAAGCCCGGACTGCGAGAATCAAGTTATCCCGCACGTTGCCGAAGGCAAGGCGAAGTAAGCAGCCGCTTTTTGGAAAAAAGCGGCGCAAAAACTTTTGTTATGCTGGGCCTGAGGCGGTGTCGCCGACAACGCCCATGGCCCGGCATAACAAAGTTTTTTTGCTACTTTTTGTTCACAAAAAGTAGGCCTTTCTTCCTTCGCCTAATTATCCAGCTCCACCAGCCGGAACAGCCCCAACGGCCGCATCGGCGTGATTTTGGCGCCGGCCAGGTCGGCCGAGGTGAAAATATGCCGGAAATGGAAGTCCGGATGCCAGCCGAGTTTCGCGGAGGCCGGCGCCAAGGCGCGCTCGATGCGCGCGACCAGCCCGCGATCCTGCGCGAAATGGTTGACGAAAATGATCTTTCCGCCGGGGCGGACGACGCGGCGCAGCTCCGCCACCAGCGCCTGCGGGTCCGGCACCACGGAGGCCACAAACATTGCCACCGCGATATCGAACTGCGCGGTCTCGAAACTGGTCGCCTGGGCGTCCATCTCCAGCAACGCCTCGACATTGCGCAAGCCGCCGGCGGCAGCGCGCTTACGGGCGAGGTTCAGCATGTCGCCGGACAGGTCGATGCCGGTGACGCGCTTCTCCGCGGCATAGAACGGCAGGGCCAGGCCGGTGCCGACGCCGACCTCCAGCACCTGGTCTCCCGACGCGCAGTTCACCAACTCGACGGCCGCGCGCCGCGCCGGGCGGGAGACCATGCCGAACCAGCGGTCATAAAAATCGGCCTGACGGGCATAAGCCGCGCGGACGGCATCCGCATCCATTGGCGATCTGGGACCGAGCGCCGCGCCGTAAGCTTCCGCCATCTGCAATCCTAACCTGTCACGAAACTCTCAATAATGTTGCCAATTTTGCGCCGAAGAACGGGGCGAAGCAATGGGACCCGGATCGTATCGTTGCCCATTTCGCCGCGCGGGCGGCCGTGGCCATGGATTACCCCGCAAAAAACGGGAAGCCCCGGCGGGGAAAAGGGCGCAAAACAGCCGAAATAGCGTACAGGAACCAATGAAATGGAGATGATCGAAGCGAAAACCTGGGAAGAGGCGGTGCGGCGGCATGACGCTTCATTCGACGGTGCGTTCGTCTATGCCGTGCGCACCACCGGCATTTATTGCCGCCCCGGCTGCCCGTCCCGCGCGCCCCGGCCGGAAAATCTCACGTTTTTCAGCACCCCCGAAGCCGCCGAGGCCGCCGGGTTCCGGGCGTGCAAAAAATGCCATCCACACGCCGATACCAAGCCGCAGAACGCGATGATCGCCCGCGTTTGCCGGCAGATCGAACAGGCCGAAACGCCCTTGTCCCTCGCCGAACTGGCCGGCATCGCCGGGTTGAGCCCACACCATTTCCACCGGAAATTCCGCGCCGCGACCGGCCTTACGCCCAAAGCCTACGCCGCCGCGATCCGCACCCGGCGCGAAGCCGCCGCGCTGCAAACAGCCGGATCGGTGACCGAGGCGCTCTATGAGGCCGGCTACGGGAGTGCCAGCCGTTTTTACGACGGCGCCAAAACCCGGCTGGGCATGAGCCCGCGCGCCGTCCGGCAGCGCGGCGCCGCGCAAAAAATCCGCGTCGCCACGGCCCCGACCTCGCTCGGCGCCGTGCTGGTCGCCGCCACCGAAACGGGGCTGTGCGCGGTGCAACTGGGCGACGACGCGGCAAAACTGCGCGCGGATTTCTGCGCCCGCTTCGCCAACGCGGACATCAGCGCCGATCCGCGCCTCGCCGCTTTGGTCTCGGATGTCGTCACCCTGATCGAAACGCCGGGGCAGGCCCGGAACCTGCCGCTGGACATTCGCGGCACGGCCTTCCAGCGCGCGGTGTGGGAGGCGCTGCAAAAAATCCCGCCCGGCGCCACGTCCACCTACAGCAAGATCGCCGCCGCCCTGGGCAAACCCAACGCCGTAAGGGCGGTGGCACGCGCCTGCGCGACCAACGAGCTGGCCATCGCCATCCCCTGCCACCGCGTGGTCCGGCAGGATGGCAACCTCGCCGGCTATCGCTGGGGGCTGGCCCGCAAGGCGGCGCTGCTTGGCAGGGAGAAGGCAGACAAAGAAAATGGAAGCGCTACTTTTTGTGAACAAAAAGTAGCAAAAAAACTTTGTTAATCTGGGCCATGGGCGTTGGCGCTGACACAGTCTCAGGCCCAGCATAAAAAAAGTTTTTGCGGCGCTTTTTTCAAAAAGCGCCTGCTTCCTCCCTTAAAAGCCGAATTGCACCCGCCGGTCGTTGGACGCCATCAGGTTGCGATAGCGGCTCAGCGCCAGCAGCGGGAAAAAGCGCGGATAGCCGTGATATTTCAGATAGAACACGCGGGGGAAGCCGACCGCGTTATAGGCTTTTTCCGTCCAGCTACCCTGCCCGTCCTGCGTGTTCTGCAGAAAGGCGACGCCGCGCTGCACGGCCGCATGGTCCACCTGTCCGGCGGCCATCAGCCCGAGCATGGCCCAGGCGGTCTGGCTGGGCAGGCTTTGCGCGGCCTCGCCATGGAATTCGCCGGGCGGGGCATCGCCATAGCTCTCACAATCCTCGCCCCAGCCGCCATCCGCGCGCTGCTTGGCGAGCAGCCAGGCCACGGCCCGGGTCATGGCCGGGTCATCATGGTCCACGCCCGCGGCGTTCAGCGCGCACAGCACGGACCAAGTGCCATAAATATAGTTGGTGCCCCAGCGGCCGAACCAGGAGCCGTCCGGCTTTTGTGTCGCGCGCAGATAAGCAACCCCGCGCGCGATCGCCGGCCGGTCCTCCTGGTGGCCGAGCTGGGCCAGGAAGGAGACGCAGCGCGCCGTCACGTCCTCGGTCGGCGGGTCGAGCAGCGCGCCATGGTCGGCAAACGGGATGTGGTTCAGATATTGCCGGTCGTTGTTGATGTCGAACGCGCCCCAGGCGCCGTTGGTCGACTGCATGCCGACGATCCATTCCCGGGCCCGCGATATCGCCTGCGCATAGGCCGGGTCTTTCGCGCGGTGCATGATCATGCCCACCACGGCGGTGTCGTCCACGTCCGGATAGTGCGCGTTATTATACTGGAACGCCCAGCCGCCGGGCCTTGTGCCGGGGGTGTTGTCGGCCCAGTCGCCGACCACATCGAGGATCTGGCGCGGGATCAGCCAGTCGCAGGCGGCAGCCACCGGCGCGTCGCTGCCGGCCTCGGCCAGGGCATGCGCGGCCAGGCTGGTGTCCCAGATCGGCGACAGGCAGGGCTGGCAATAGGCTTCATCGCCATGCACCACCAGCAGCTTCTTCACCGAGCCATAGGCGATGTCGAAATTATGCCGGTCCCCGAGCATGTCGAACATCATCGCCGCGTTCGCCATCGCCGGGTAGATGGCGCCCAGCCCGTCCTCGCCGTTCAGCCGTTCGACGATGAAATCCCGTGCCTTGGCCAGCGCGCGCGCGCGGCTCTTCGCCGGAAAATGCCGCTCCAGCGGGCGCAGCGCGCTGTCGACGGCTTTGAACACATGCCCCCAGGCGGATTTGTACGGGCCGCGGATCCAGTCGCGGATCTGCGCCGGCGGCGTGCGGAACAGCTCGTCGATACGGACATTGCGCGGGTTGCGGGCGACCGGCCGCTTGGCCATCAGCACCAGCAGCGGTGTCAGCACCGTGCGCGACCAATAGGAAATCTTGCGCGTGGTGATCGGGAACCAGGACGGCATCAGCACCAGCTCGACCGGCATCACCGGACAGGCGTCCCAGGGCACGGCGCCGAACAAAGCGAGCTGGATGCGGGTGAACACATTGCTGCGCTCGGCGCCGCCGGCTTTCAGGATCAGCTCGCGGGCACGCACCATATGCGGCGCGTCGGGGCTGTCGCCGATGGCTTTCAGCGCGAAATAGGCCTTGACCGAGGCCGACAGGTCGAACTTGCCGCCATGGAACAATGGCCAGCCGCCCGGGTTGGTCGCGTGGTCGCCCTGGATGCGGCGCAGATACACGCCGATCTTCTGCTCCAGCTCCGGCTCGATGCGGTCGAGATAATGCTCCAGCAACACATATTCGGCGGGAATCGTCGCATCCGCCTCGAGCTCATAGAGATAGTGCCCATCCTGCCGCTGCTCCCGGCGCAGCGAAGCATCGGCGCGGGCGATCGACATATCCAAACTTGCGTCCATTTCCGCTCTATAGGCGGATTATTTCCCGATCCGCCAGGGGCTTAAATGCAGGCCGGGATGCATGGGCTATGGGCGTTGTCGCCGACGCAGCCCATGCCCCAGAGTCATAAAGTTTTTTTGCTACTTTTTGTTCACAAAAAGTAGCGCTTACTTCCTTGCCTACCTTCCTACCTGGCGGGGTTGAGCAGCGCCGCGGCGGCGATGTTGCCGGAGCGGATCGCCCCTTCGATGGTGGCGGGCAGGCCGGTATCGGTCCAGTCGCCGGCCAGCACCAGATTGGGGTTTGCCGTCCTCGCCCCCGGGCGGCGGGCCAATTGTGCCGGGGTGCAGGCGAAAGTGGCGCGCTTTTCCCACACCACCCGGTGCACCGGCAGGTCCGCGGTAAGGTTGAAGGCGCGGCACAGCTCGCCCCAGACACGCGTCGCCATCGCGTCATTGTCGATGTCGGCATAGCGGTTGGCGGCGGAGATGGTGACGGAGAGGATGTCCGGGCGCGCGAACGCCCATTCGGCGGTGCCGCCGATCAGGCCCCAAAACCCTTCCTGCCCCAGGTTGTATTTGAAATGCAGATTGCAGATGGATTCGAATTCGTCGGGCACGGTCAGGCCCGGCACCAGCGTGGCGGCGATCCAGGGCGGCACGGCCAGCACCGTGGCCTGGGCGGGGTTGAGCGACGTGACCCGCTCGCCGAGGCGGATCTCCGCGCCCTTGGCCCGCAGCCAGTCCAGCGCCGGGTCGATGAAGCTCTCCGACAGGCCGATGCGGGCATAGCGCGGCAGCGAAGCGGCCCCGCCGCGTTCGAGGGTTTCGGCCAAAACTTCCCGCAACGGCGCGGCGGAAGCCACGTCCGGCATGGTGTTCAACGCGGCAATGGCGAGCGGTTCCAGCAGATTGCGGTAAAGCGGCCCCTCGCCGGCCAGCTTCGCCACCGTGTCCTGCGGTCGGGCCCGGCGCAGCTTCAACAAAGAAGCGTAGTGGCGCAGCCCGGTCCCCGGCACGCGCCTGGAGGGCGAAAAAACCCACCAGGGAAAACGCCCGCGATTCAGGCGCAGCCGCCAGCTCTGGCCGGACGCGAGATCGATGAACGGAAAAACCGGCTCGGTCGGGCCGGTGATCGAACGCGCCGCGCCGATGCGGTGCAGATAGGACAAAGCGGCGATATTGCCGGAAAGGAGCAGATGGTTGCCGTTATCGATGCGGCAGCCGAGCACCGGGTCCGTATAGGAGCGGGCGCGGCCGCCGGCGGCCTTGGCCGCCTCGAACAGCACCACGTGGTGCCCCCGGTCGGTCAGCGCGCAGGCGGCGGCGAGGCCCGCGAGGCCGGCGCCGATGACGTGGACGCTCATCGACCGAGCAGCAACCGCGCCGCCAATACCAGCTTGCGCCATTTCGGCAAGGAAACGCGGCCATTCCGGTAGTCGAAATTCTGCGTCCGCAGCAGCTTCAGCAGCGGCTTGTAGCTTGCCGCCATCATGGCGGCGGGGCGCATCGCGGCGCGGTCGGAGCGCGCGATCGCCGCTTCCGCCTGGGCGAAATAGGCCTCCGCCATATCCGCCAGCCGGGCGCAGAGCTGCGGCAGCGCCGGCGCCACCAGCAGCGTCTCCGGCACCGGCGCGATGCCGGCATCCTTTAAAAACTCGCGCGGCAGATAAATGCGTCCGCGCTCCGCATCCTCGCCCACGTCGCGCAAAATATTGGTGAGCTGCAAAGCGCGGCCCAGCGCGTAGGCGGTCTCCTGGGCGGACTGGCCGGCATCGCCGAACACCCGCACCGAGAGCCGGCCCACCGCAGAGGCGACACGGTCGCAATAAAGATCCAGCTCGGCGAGGTCCGGGGCGATGATCGGGTCGCCCGCATCCATCTCCATGCCGTCGATCACGGCGAGGAAATCCTCGCGGCGCAAATCGTAAGTCCGCACCGCGTCGCAGAGCACGCGCGTGATCGCGTCATCGGCCGCACCATGGAACAAACCGGCGATCTTGCCCCGCCATTCATCCAGCGCGGCGCGCTTGGCGGCAAAATCCCCATCCTCGTCGGCGATGTCATCCACCGCGCGGCAGAAGGCGTAGATGCCGTACATCGCATCCCGCCGCGCCGGAGGCAGAATCCTCATGCCGTGATAAAAGGACGTGCCCGCCTGCTTCACCAAAGTGGTGACGAAATCAATGTCTTCCTGGGTCATACCGCGAATCTCAGGCCTGCGAGGGTGGCGGCCAGGAAATCGGCCTTGGTCAGCTTCACCCGCGTGGCCAGCGGGTCGCCGCCTCTGAGGTGCGCGGTCAGGCGGCGGGCCAGGCCGCAGATGATCGCGGTTTCGACCCGCAGGCGGCGCGCCTTCACCCGGCGCGGCAGGTCCGCGGCAACGCGGTTCAGCTCGTCGGTGGCGTCGAGCATCCGGTCGAACACCGTACGCAGCGCGGGCACCGTCTCCGGCCGCGCCACATCGTCGGTGGAGAGCCCGGCCTCGGTCAGCCAGTCCTGCGGAATGTAGCAGCGGTCCAGGTCGCGCAGATCCTTGGCGCAATCCTGCATGTGGTTGAGCACCTGGAGCGAGGCGCACAGCGCGTCGGAGGGGTCCCAGGTGGCGCGGTCCTCGCCATGCAGGTCGAGCACGTAGCGCCCGACCGGGGCGGCGGAGTAGCGGCAATAATGCATCAACTCGCCCCAGTTCGCGTAGCGGTTCTTCAGCGCATCCTGGCGGAACGCCACCAGTATCTCGCGCGCATGAATCTCATCCACGCCGGAGCGGGCCAGGGAGTCGCGCAATTTCACGGCACTCGGCGAGCCCTCCGCCCGCGCGCCCATCAGCACCTCTTCCATCGCATTCAGCCGCTCGATTTTCTGTTCCGACGACAACGTGGAACTGTCGGAAATGTCATCGGCATTGCGGGCAAAGGCATAATAGGCATGCACATGGTCGCGCAGCTCCTTGCGGATCAGCCAGGAGCCGACGGGGAAATTCTCGTCGCCGCGATCCTTGCCGGACCAGGCTTCGACATCCGGCGCGGCTGCCGCCGGCGCCGGCCTGGCGATGTTGTCATTGGCGGTCACGATGTCGCTCCATAGTCACGGCTTTTCCATTTCGCGCCCGTGCCGCGCCAGTAATTCCAGGCCGAGCCGAGCGTGGCGGCCATGTAGAACAAGGCGATCAGCGGCAGCGCGAGTGCGAGGATTTTCGGCTGGCGATAACGGGCCAGGGTGGGCAAATAGCTGGCCACCGCCAGCCCGTAGGCGGCGAGCCCGGCGATGAAGCGCCAGCCATGGCCGAACAGAACCTCGTACGGCGCCACCAGCCAGACCAGCGCCAGGCCGACGATCGTGCCCGCCAGCACCAGCCCGGAATAGCGCAGCTGGGTAAAGGCGGTGCGGGTGATCATGTTCCAGATGTCGACCATGTGGGGATAGGGCCGGATCGAGGTCGCGAGGCCCGAATGGCCGAGAAAGATCGGCCCATATTTTTTCAGTTCGGTCGCCAGCGACACGTCATCGATCAACGCGCCCTTGATGCGCTCGAGCCCGCCGATGCGGGCCAGCGCCTCGCGGCGCACCAGCACCGTGCCCCCGGCCGCCGCCGCGGTCGCCGACAGCGGGTCGTTCACTTTGGCGAAGGGGTAGAGCATCTGGAAGAAATAGACGAAGGCCGGGATCAGGAACCGCTCCGGCCAGGACGTGCAGTTCAGCTTCACCATCTCGGAGACCATGTCCACCCGCGGGGCGAGCAACCGGGCGACCAGGGATGAGAGATGGCGGGGATCGTGGGTGATGTCGGCATCGGCGAAGAACAGGATTTCCGCGCTGCCGGCCGCGACACCTTGCGACAGCGCCCATAATTTGCCCGACCAGCCCGGCGGCTTCGGCTGGCCGGTGATGATGGTGAGTTTCGGGTCCGTTCCGGCCAGCGCGGCGGTGCCGTCGGTGGAATTGTCGTCGACCAGGATCACCCGGAACGGCCCGGCATAATCCTGCCTCACCAGCGAGGCGATCACCGCGCCGATCGTCTCCGCCTCGTCGCGAGCGGGGATGATGATGTCCACCGAAGGCAGCGCGCCGGGCAGCGCCGGCGGCAGTTCCGGCTCGGATTTCCAGAAATTCCCGTGCAGGAAGACCAGATAGAGCCAGACGAGCAGAGCGAGGGCCGCGATCATGTCAGGTACCCCTCCGTGCGGAACCAGGCGAGTGCTGCGGCCACCGCCGAAGCGGCCGGGCGCGGCGCATAGCCCAGCTCGCGCTGAGCCTTTGCCGATGAGAAGAACATTTTTTTGCGCGCCATGGCGAGGATGTCAGGCGTCATCAGCGGCGGCTTGCCGGTGACGTTGGCGACGTGCTCCATCGCCCAGGCCAGCGGCATCAGCGGGCCGATCGGCAGGCGCCAGGCGGGCGGCTTGCGCCCGGCCTGGGCGGCGATGAGCGCCAGCAGCTCGCGCAGCATGAGGTTTTCCGAGCCGAGAATATAGGCCTCGCCCGCGACGCCCTTCTCCAGCGCCAGCAGATGCCCGGCGGCAACGTCGTCCACATGCGCCACGTTCAGCCCGGTATCGACATAGGCGGGCATGTTGCCGCGCGCCGCGTCCAGGATCATCTGCCCGGTCGGGGTCGGCTTCACGTCGCCGGGGCCGACCGGCGCCGTCGGATTGACGATGACGATGTTCTGCCCCGCGGCGGCCAGCGCCCGCACCGCCTGCTCGGCGTCGTATTTCGACTTCTTATACGCGCCGACATGGTGCGCGGGCTTGATTTCGGTGGTCTCGTCCGCCGGGCTGCCATCCGCGGTGAGCCCGAGCGCCGCGACCGAGCTCGTGTAGATGCTGCGTTCCACCTGGCCGGCGGCGGCGCGCAGCAGCGCGACCGTGCCGTCGATATTCACCCGGCGCATGGATGCCACATCGGGCACCCAGAGCCGGTAATCGGCGGCGACATGGAACAGATAGCGGCAGCCGGCGAGCGCGGGGGCAAAAGAAGCCGGCTCGGCGAGGTCGAATTCCACCAGTTCGGCGGCAATATCCTTTACATTGCGGCGATCGCTGCCGCGCCGGACGGCCAGACGCAGCCGGTGCCCCGAAGCCGCCAGCGCGCGCGCCACCGCGGCGCCGACGAACCCGGTCGCCCCCGTCACCAGTGTCAGATCACCCTGCCCCAAGCCCCACCCCATGGTTCACAAGCCGCGCAACCCGCGCCATATAACGGCGCGGGCCGTGCTGCTGTAGAACGCATTGCGGCTTTTGGTGCAACCTGAGGGCAAAAGATGAGCGAGTCAGTCGTCGCAGCCGCCGACTACAACGCACGGAATTGGGATTATCCGGTGCCCGGCAAGATCAAAATCGGCACCGACAATCACTTCAAAATGCTCACCCAGCTGCTGAAAGCCACCTACAACCCATACAAGCCCTCGGTCCTGAAATGGCCCGAGCTCGACGCGGACACGCTGGCGCGCATCACCTCACTGCCGATCTGGGACATTGCGGTGCAGACCGAGATCAAGGCCTCGATGCGCATCGAGAATTACGCGAAAACCGTGCCGAATGCGGCCCTGAGCCAGGCGCTGCTGCATATGGCGGGCGAGGAATCCCGGCACCGCGACGTGCTCTCCCGCCTCGTCGCGGCCTACGACATCCCGATGCAGCCGGAAGAGAGCTACCAGCTGCCGAAGGACGCCGAATGGGGCTTCATGGTCACCGGCTATTCCGAATGCATCGACAGTTTTTTCGCCTACGGTCTGTTCGAGATGGCGCGCCGCTCCGGCTTCTTCCCCGCCGACCTGGTCGAGACCTTCGAGCCGGTGGTGCAGGAAGAGGGCCGGCACATCCTGTTTTTCACCAACTGGGTCGCGTGGCACAAGGCGAACATGCCACTCTGGCGCCGCCCCTATTTCGCGGTGAAGACCCTCGCGGTCTGGGCGTTCCTGATCTGGGAGCGGATCGGCATCGCCCGCAGCGTCGACGGGCTGGAAGGCGCCGACGCCAATTTCACCATGAACGGCTCCAAGGCGCTGAGCGACGAGATGGACCCGGCGGTCCTGATCGATATCTGCCTGGAGGAAGACAAGAAGCGCATGGCCGGCTATGACCCGCGCCTGCTACGCCCCACCACCATGCCGCGCCTGGCGCGCATGGCCCGCCTGTTTGTCCGACCGAAGAAGAAGTCTTGAAACAAAAACTCCGATTGCTGCCGGCCCTCTTCGCGTTGGCCGGCGTTGCCGTGGTTACGGCCCTGGTGATCTATTACGGCGTGGGTGACGTGTTGCGCGTGCTCGCCTCGGTGAGCGCCACGGGCTTCATCTCCTACATCATCGCCCAGCTCGTCATCACGCTGGGGCTCGGCCTGTGCTGGCGGATGCTGCTGCGCAGCCGCATGCGCGGCAGCTTCTGGCTCTGTACCTGGGGCCGGCTGGTGCGCGACGCCACCGGCGAGTTCCTGCCCTTCAGCCAGGTCGGCGGCTATGTGCTGGGGGCGCGGGTGATCACCCTGAGCGGCGTGAACGTCACCGACGCCACCGCCTCCACGCTCGGCGACATCACCACGGAATTTCTCGCCCAGCTGACCTTCATCGGCATCGGCCTGTCGATCCTCGCGCATCTCGCCCCGGGCAGCGATTTGCTACTGCCGGTCGCCATCGGCCTTTGCGTCGCGGTGTTCATGGGGGTCGGGCTCGTGCTGGCGCAGCGCGGCAGCGGCGCCAAGCTGTTCCGGGGCTTGGCCACCCGGATCGCCGGCGCCGCCGGCGAAGGCGCGGCGACGAACATCGCCAAGCTGCAGGAGGCGCTGAACGTCATGTATGGCGAACGCGACCGGCTTGCCTGGTCGGCGTTCTTCCACCTGATCTGCTGGTTCGGCACGGCCACCGCCTCGTTCATCGGCTTTCACGCGCTCGGCGTGGACATCACCTATGCGGACGCGGTGTGCATCGAAGCGATGCTGCACGCGATCATGGCGCTGGCCTTTTTCATCCCCGGCCGGGTCGGCGTCCAGGAGGCCGCCTATACATTGCTCGGCGGCATTTTCGGCATCCCGCCGGACATCGCGCTCTCCCTTTCGCTGATGCGCCGGGCGCGCGATTTCGTCATCGCCATGCCGGTGCTCGTGGTCTGGCAGAGCCTCGAGGCGCGGCGGCTGAAAACCGCCAGCGTGGCACGTAGCCTTAAATAAACATTGCTGTTTCGTTAAGAAATCCCCGCGCCGCTTGTTCCCACCCGCGCCGCCGCCATGTCTCCTGCGTGTGCACCAAGGAGGCAGGGAATGTCGATTATTGGGTGGATCGTGCTTGGACTCATCGCCGGATGGATCGGCAGCCATATCGTGGACAATGGCGGGCGCGGACCGTTGATGGACATCATTCTCGGCATCATCGGCGCGATCGTCGGCGGGGCGATTTTCAGCGCGCTCGGCGCGGTGCCGATCACCGGCTTCAATCTTTACAGCCTGTTCGTCGCGGTGGTCGGCGCGGTGGTCGTGCTGGTCGTCTATCATGCGGTGACCGGGCGTCGCGTGCCCCGAGCGTGATGGCCTGACCGCCATCATGCCGCCGGCCGGCAGCGCGGGTGATCCGACCGCCGCCGATGCCGGGCCGCCCGAAAACGGCGCCGTTCGCGGCGCCGTTTTCATTGCCGGCCTTGACCGCCCGGCGCGGCCCGAGATAGGCCCCAGCCCGGGACCAATCGGGTAGGCCAACAGCATGATGAATCCGGCGGAACTGGCCGCGAAATTGCGGACCATGCGCCTGGTGTTCAGCATGGCCGGCATCGGGCTCTCGGTGTGGGCCGTCACCGTGCCCTACACCAAGCTCCGCTTCCATCTCGATGACGGCACTCTGGGGATGATGCTGCTGGCCGGCGGCAGCGGCGGGATCCTTTGCATGCCCTTCGCCGGCATGGCGGTGGCGCGCTGGGGCAGCCGCGCCGTCATCCTCGCCTCCGGTCTGGTTTATGGCGCCCTGCTCCCGGCCTTGAGCCTGGCGCCGACGCCTGCCGTCTTCACCGCCTTGCTGCTGCTCTATGGCGCGCTGTTCGGCGTGATGGACGTCGCCTTGAACGCGCAG
>NZ_DATLPB010000036.1:0-19617 GCF_035535915.1 Acidocella sp. | reverse complement strand
CCGCTGAAGCTGTTCACGGTGCAGGAACTGTTCGGCTCGCTCACCGAGGCGCAGAAGGTCCACTTCAACGACGGCGGCCAGTTCGACAAGCTGTACACGGTCAAGTGATGGCGGCCGGCGGCAGCAAGAAGGTCCTGCCGGGCTTCAACCTCACGCTCGGGTACACGCTGCTGTACCTGGGCCTGGTCGTCCTCATCCCGCTCTCGGCGCTGGTCCTCAAGACCTTCACCCTGAGCTGGGACCAGTTCTGGACCGCGATCAGCTCGCCGCGGGTGCTGGCGTCCTACCGGCTCACCTTCGGCGCCTCCTTCCTCGCCGCGCTGGTGAACGTGGTGTTCGGGCTGCTGGTGGCCTGGGTGCTGGTGCGCTATTCGTTCCCGGGCAAGCGCATCGTCGATGCGCTGGTGGACCTGCCCTTCGCGCTGCCCACCGCGGTCGCCGGCATCGCCTTGTCGACGCTCTACGCGCCGCAAGGCTGGCTCGGCCATTTGCTGCTACCGCTCGGCCTGCGCGTCGCCTTCACGCCGGCCGGCATCGTCGTCGCCATGATGTTCGTCTCGCTGCCCTTCATCGTCCGCACCGTGCAGCCGGTCATCGACGATCTCGATGCCGAGCAGGAGGAAGCCGCCCATCTCATGGGCGCCTCCGCCTGGCAGATTTTCTGGCGGATCAGCTTTCCCGCCATCCTGCCCTCTTTGCTCACCGGCTTCGCCTTGGCTTTCGCGCGCTGCCTCAGCGAGTATGGCTCGATCATTTTCATCGCCGGCAACAAGCCGATGATTTCGGAAATCGTGCCGCTGCTGATCGTGGCACAGCTCGACCAGTTCGACTATCAGGGCGCGACCGCGATCGGCACGCTGATGCTCGGCGTCTCGTTCCTGCTGCTGCTCACGATCAATTTGCTGCAAGCCTGGGTCCGGCGGCGCCAGAATGGTTAGAATTCTGCTCATCACCACGGCGTTGCTGGTCATGGTTCTGTTCCTGGTCCTGCCGCTGCTCACGGTCTTCATCCAGGCGCTTTCCGCCGGGTTCGGCGCTTATGTGGCCGCGATCGTCGACCCCAATGTTACCGCCGCCATTGGGCTTACGCTGCTCATCGCCGCCATCGCGGTGCCGGCCAATCTCGTTTTCGGCATCGTCGCCAGCTGGTGCATCGCCCGCTTTCGCTTCCCCGGGCGCAGCGTGCTGCTCACCTTGATCGACCTGCCGTTCTCGATTTCCCCGGTCGTCGCCGGCCTGCTCGAAGTGCTGCTGTTCGGCCTCAACGGCTTGCTCGGGCCGTTCCTCGCCGCGCATGGCGTGCAGATCATTTTCGCGCTTCCGGGGATGGTGCTCGCCACGATCTTCGTCACCTTCCCCTTCGTCGCGCGCGAGGTGATCCCGCTTGCCCAGGAACAGGGCAATGACGAGGAGGAGGCGGCCGTGACCCTGGGCGCCAGCGGGTTGCAGATATTCTGGCGCGTCTCGCTGCCGAAAATCCGCTGGGGCCTGTTTTACGGCGTGCTGCTCTGCAACGCCCGGGCCATGGGCGAATTCGGCGCCGTCTCGGTCGTCTCGGGCAAGGTGTTCGGCTCCACCGACACGCTGCCGCTCGCCGTGGAATCGCTTTACGAGAGCTATGAGATTCAGGCGGCCTTCGCCGCCGCTTCGCTGCTCGCTTTGCTCGCTCTGGCCACATTGGTCTTGAAAGCCGCGCTGGAATGGTGGCACCGTGACGAGATCGCCGCCTCACGCCCGCGCACATCTGCTCGTCCGCAAAAGGCCGCTTGAAGAATGACCGCCGATATCGCCGTTTCCCATGTCTCCCGCAGCTTCGGGGCCCATAAAGTCCTGGATGACGTGTCGCTGACTGTTGCGCCCGGAGAATTGCTCGCACTGCTCGGCCCGTCCGGCTCCGGCAAGACGACCTTGTTGCGGCTGATCGCGGGGCTGGACCAGCCCGATTCCGGCCGCATCACCATCGGTGATATCGACGCGTCATCGCGCAAGCCCAAAGAACGTGGCGTCGGCTTTGTGTTCCAGCATTATGCGCTGTTCCGCCATATGAGCGTGTTTGAGAACATCGCCTTTCCGTTGCGCGTCCGCAAAGCCGGCAAAACGGAGATCCGCGCCCGTGTCGTGGAACTGCTCCGCCTGATCCAGCTCGAAGCCTTGGCGAAGCGCTACCCGTCGCAACTTTCCGGCGGACAGCGCCAGCGCGTGGCGCTCGCCCGCGCGCTCGCCAGCCAGCCCCGCGTGCTGCTGCTCGATGAGCCGTTCGGCGCGCTGGATGCCGTGGTGCGCCGCGACCTGCGCCGCTGGCTGCACCACCTGCATCGGGAGATGAACATCACCACGATCTTCGTCACCCATGACCAGGAAGAAGCCTTCGAACTGGCCGACCGGGTGGTGATCATGCAGCAAGGCCGGATTTCCCAGCAGGGTACGCCGATGGACATCTACCGGCAGCCGGCCAATATCTTCGTCCACGAATTCCTCGGCGAGAGCAATCGCATCGCCTGCCATGTCGTCGACCTCAAGGTGCGTGCCGACGCCGGCTATTTTCTCGGCCAGACGGATGGCGCTGACGGGGCGGCGACGGCCTTCGTCCGCCCGCACCAGATCGCCGTCAGGCCCAGCGCCTCCGGTCCCTGGCGCGTCGCACAGATTGCCAGCAGCGGGACTCATGCGCGCCTGACATTGGCCTGGCAGGAAACGCGGCTCGAGAGCGGCATGACCGCCGACGCGCTGCTGGCGGCGGGGCTCGCCGTCGGCACGCCGGTCGACATCGCCTTCACCGGCGGCGCGGTGTTTCGAGAAGGGGGCGCCCCATCCGCGCTGCAGAATCAGCCGGAGGAAAAATCAGTCTCGGATATCGGCCGGACTCAGCTTTCGGTTCTTTAAAAGAAAGGAAATTTTGCTCGTCCGGGTCGACTTCTCGCGGCCCGGCAAACCGATGGACAACGCCTTTATCGAGACATTCAACGGATCGCTGCGGGAGGAGTGCCTGAACCTGCATTGGTTCAACACTATTGTCGAAGCCGATCCCTGATCGAGGCGTGGCGCCAAGACTATAATGAGAGCCGGCCTCACATGGCTCTGGGCAATAAAACGCCTCGAGAATATGCTTTGTCTACGGGGGGACTTGGGCCCATACTGAGCGTTTAATGACCGTCGAAGGCCAACTCTCAAGCCGGACCACCAAACCGGAGCACTTCATACCCATCAAAACCACATCAATGGTGGATCAGTTCTTGGGGGGTTAGACCAAAGAGGGGCAAAGGCGGCTTGGCGATGAACGTGGCCGCCGTAGGGTACTTCGCATTTTCATATTTCTTTATTATCTACAACATTTATAGTTAAAGTAGGGAAAAGTGATGACCGTCAAATTCACCAATTCGATCCGGCCAACGACGGAGGAGAGACAATCGGCGAAACCAGCAACACGGGAACACTCAGCATGAGTGCCTTGCGGTTTGGCATCTGGGCCTTGGTGCATGGCAGCCGTGGCGCCTTTCAGGACCCCGATGAGCCTTTGGACGCGTCCTGGGAGCGCAACCGGCGGCTCGTTTTGGAGGCCGAGGCGCTGGGCTATGATTCCACGCTGATCGCCCAGCACACGGCCAACCCCTACAATGACGAATGGGACGAGCTGGAAGCCTGGACGGCGGCGGCGGCCCTTGCCGCGCTCACGCAGCGCATCGAGATCATCGCCGCGATCAAGCCGCCGCTCTACCACCCGGTCGTGCTCGCCAAGATGGCCCAGCAGATCGAGCACATCTCCGGTGGCAGGTTCGCGATCAACCTGGTGAATGCATGGAACAAGCCGGAATATGAAAAAGCCGGCATATTGTTCGCCGATCATGACGAGCGTTACGTTTATGGCCGCGAATGGATCTCCGTCGTCGAACCGCTCTTGCGCGGCGAGCGGGTGAGTTTCGATGGACGTTACTTCCAGGTGCGGGACTATCTTTTGCGCCCGGCCGATCCGTTCCGCGCGCGCCCGGCGATCTATGTCGGCGGCGAGTCGTTGCCGGCGCAGGATCTGGTCGCGGCGCATGGCGACGTGTGGTTCATCAACGGCCAGCCGCTTGCCGAGGTGGAGCGCCTGATCGCCAGCGCCCGGGCCCTGCCGCGCAGTGGGCCGCCGCTCCGTTTCGGCCTTTCCGCTTTCGTCATCGCGCGCGAAACTACAGCAGAAGCGGAGGCCGCCTATGCCCATCTCGCTTCGATCGCGGCGAAGGATGCGCCGATCCGTGCGCGTCAGGCGGCGAACACCGATCCCGCCGTGGTGATGAAGCACACGCACGCGGCGCAGACACCGCGGATCGGCACCAATGGCGGGACGGCAGCCGGCCTGGTCGGCAGCTACGACGAAGTAGCCGACCGCATTCGGGCGTTCCATGCGGCGGGGATCGAGCTCTTCATGCTGCAATACCAACCCTTCGAAGCGGAAATGCGCCGCTTCGCCAAGGAGATCTTTCCCCGCGTCAAAAACTGACGGCTAAGGCGGGCGCACGCGCCCGCCTCCCCGCCGTTTCAACCATTCCCCGTGGTGCAGCGCGAATTGCCGGTTTGCGCAGGCGGCACCGCGATCGCACCGATCGGCGCGATCAACGCCGTGCCGATGAAGGGGAAGTTGTAGAATTTACCGGTGGTCGGCTCGACCTCGCCGGTCGCCTGGCCGATCTGCACCTGATGATCGCAGGAACGGATGGTCAGAGGACCGGCGACCGAGTTGTATTGCAAACCTTCCAAAGCTTTTTCGACCTTATCGAAATCGGTCGAGCCGGCGCGCTGGATCGCCAGGGCCGCGAGTTGCGTCGCGATGTAGGATTTGCCGACAGATGCGGTCGGCCACGGAACATCGGTCTGCGCGTGCGCCGCGTGCCAGGAGGCAACGAAGGCGTCGTTTTGCGGGCTGTCGATCGTCGGCTCGTAAACGTCCGCGCCGATATCGCCGATCGCGGCGTTGCCGACATGCTTGAGCACGTCAGGGTCGGCCAGGAAGGTGCCGCCGATCCGCGGTTTCAGCCCGAAACTATTTGCCTGGTTCAGCAATTGCACGAGATCCGCGCCCCAATCGGCGGTCAGCACGAAATCCGCGCCGGAGGCCTGGATCTGCTGCAGATAGGGCGAGAAATCGGCGGCGCCGCGCGGATGAAACACGTCGCCGACGATCTGGACGCCAGGATCGAGCCTTGCGAGTGCTTTCTGGAAACCGACCGCGGATTGATGCCCGAACGAATAATCCTCGTTCAACAGGAACACTTTCTTCACACCGGGGTAATCATGCTTGAGCGCATAGACGATCGCCGCGGCGTGCATCGTTGCGCTGGACGCCACACGAAACACCGCCGGCTGAAATTCCGCGCCGGTCAGTTCATCCACCTCACCGGCGAATGCGATCACCGGCACATGGTATTGCTGCCCGACCGCGACCAAGGCGCGCAATATGTCCGAGCCGGAAGCGCCGATGATTACGCTCACATGGTCCTGCAGCACGGCATCCACCGTTTTACGCCTGGCGACAGCGGCGTTGAGTTCGGTATCGATCACGTCGAGTTTGACAGGGTGGCCATCGATGCCGCCTTTCGCATTGATCTGATCGACAGCGAACTCGATGCCGGCGAGGTTCTGGCCGTCAGTCACCTTGAACGGACCAGATTCGATGATGGCCGCCAGAAACGTGATCGGTGCTTTGCCATTATCGGCCGCGGCGGGGTGCGTCGTCGCCGCCAAAGCGGTGGCGCATAACAAAGAGGCCACGAAAGCTTTAAGGCTGGGTCTTGTCATTGTCTAATCTCCTCATGGATACGGGGGTGAAATGGCGACGCGATCGATGGCTCAATGAATAAAGCCGATGGCGCGGCCGTCAGACTTCAAGATATTGCCGCCTGATGTCGGTACATGCCTCGAGCCTGTCCGGCGTACCGTCGAACACCGTTTCACCCTTGGCCATCACCGTGATGCGATCGGCAATGCGCCGGGCAACGGCAAGCTTGGATTCCACCACCAGCACCGCGATGCCGGTTTCGGCGAGCGCCTCGAGCGTCTGCTCCAGCGCCTGCACGATCACCGGCGCAAGCCCTTCCGTGGGTTCATCCACAAGGAGCAAACGCGGCTCCGCCATCAAGGCCCGGCCGATGGCGAGCATTTGCTGCTCGCCGCCCGATAGTGTGCGGCCGCGCTGGCGCAGCTTGCCCGCCAAACGTGGAAAAATATCGAGCACGCGACCGAAGCTGGCGCGCGACGGCCGGCCGAGCCCGCGCCACACGCCCATCGAGAGGTTTTCGGCAACGCTCAGATCCGGAAAGATCAATCGCTCTTCCGGCACGTAGCCGATGCCGCGGCGCGCGATGGCATGCGGCGGCAAACCGACCAAAGAGGCGCCGCCAAAGCGGATCTCGCCGCCGGCCGCCCCAATGATGCCCATGACGGTTTTCAGCGTCGTGCTCTTGCCGGCGCCGTTACGGCCGAGCAGGCACACCACCTCGCCGGGACCGCAGGTCAGCTTGACGTCATGAAGCACCTGGCTTCGTCCGTAGCCCGCGGCAAGCGCGTCAATCCTCAGCATGTCACGAAACCGGCTCGCCGAGATAGACCCGGCGTACCTCCGGGTCGGCATTCACCTCTGCGGGCGTGCCCTCGGTCAGCACGTGGCCGTAATCGAGCACAGTGATCCGGTCCGCAAGCGCGTAAACCACATCCATGTCGTGCTCGACGAGGATCAGCGTTCGGTTGCCGATCACCGTCTTGAGCAGGTCGATGAGGTCCCTTGTCTCGGCGGCGGAAAGCCCCGCGGCCGGCTCGTCGAGAATGATGAGTTCCGGGTCTTGCGCCAGAACCAGGGCGATATCGAGCCGGCGTTGCATTCCATAAGGTAGCGTGTTGACGCGTTGTGTCAGAACCGACAACAAACCGACCAAGGCCGCGATCTGCTCGGTCTCAGCGAATATCTGTTCGAGACGACGAAGCCGCCGGGCGGGCGTCATGCCGAGGCCGTGCTTGCGCAGCAGCGCACCACGGATATTCTCGCCCACGCTTGCCTCGCCGAACAGGCTGAGAATCTGAAACGACCGTCCGATGCCGAGCCGGTTGCGCCGGTGCGGCGGCAAGAATGTGATGTCCCGTCCGCGATACGCGATGCGCCCGGCATCGGGACGATATTTGCCGGTCATGATGTTGATCAGAGTCGTCTTGCCGGCCCCGTTCGGTCCGATCAAACCCCGCCGCTCACCGCTGCGGATGGCAAGCGAGAGATTGTCGAGCACCGTCCCCGCGCCGAAGCTTTTCGAAATGCCACGCAGGGCGAACAAAGGATCATCAGACATCGCGGCGTCCGATCAGGCGGGCAAACAACATGCCAGGCAACCCGGCGACACCGCGAGGAAAGACCAGAACCAGCAGGATGAAAACGAGGCCCATCCAAAGCTGCCAATGCTGGGTCACGGCGGAGAGCCGGTCCGAGCCGAAGATGTAGATGGTGCTGCCCAGCAGCGGACCCCAAAACCATTGGGAGCCACCGATGAAGGTCATGATGATCACGGTGGTCGACAAGGTCAGGTCGATGCTGTCGGTCGAGACGAAGCCGTTGGCAATCGCCCAAAGCGCGCCCGCGATGCCGGCAATGAAGGCGGCGAGGCCGTAATTGGCAAGCTTCACGCGATGCGCGTCATAGCCGAGAAACACTGCGCGCTGTTCGTTCTGGCGGACCAGCTGGATGGCGTTGCCGAAGGGCGTGCGTTCGAGAAGGAACCATGCCGCCAACGCGACCGGGATGAGGAAGGCGACCGACAATTCGTAGGTCTGCGTAATTGAGGGATTCACGAGGCGCCAGCCCGGCAGCAGCATCAACGAGGCCGGCATGAAGCTGCCGAGCCCATCCGTGCCGCCGGTAACGGCGTGCCATTTGAACGCGATCGTGTAGAAGAAGGCGCCGATGGCGAGCGTCGTCATGGAAAAATAAGCGCCCGCGCGACGCACGCAGACATGTCCGAGCAGGAGGCCGAGCAGGCCGGCGCCGGAAGCGGCTATCAGGATGAGCACGGGCACCGGCAGCGCGGGGAAGGCCTGCAGCAGCAAGGCAGCCCCATAGGCCGCCAAGCCGAAGAACGCGGCATGACCGAACGACAGCAAGCCCGAATATTTGAACACGATGTTGAAGCTGATCGCGAACAGCCCGAACAGAATGGCCTGGCCGAGATCGTTGAGCGCAGCTTTGGAAACGATCCAGGGTGCGCCTGCGACCACGGCAAGCAGGACGATTGTCGCCAATGTTTCCGCCACCCGGCCACGACCGCGTTCGGCGTCGAGCGCCGAGAGCACGGGGCCGAGTTTACCGGGGATGGTCATGCTTCACTCCTCACGCGCCATTCCGGGCGCCGAACAGGCCGAGCGGCCGGAACAGCAACACCCCGGCAAGCACGATGAACGGAAAGAACAGCGCGTAATCTGAGAAAAAGACGCTGCCGAAACCTTGCACCAAGCCGAGCAGGCCGGCGACGGCGAAGGCGCCTGACAGGCTGCCGAGACCGCCCGCGACCACCACGATGAAGGCCTGCACCAAAGCGTCATCCGCCATGCCGGGATACACGCCGACCATCGGGGTCATCACCACGCCGGCGATCGCAGCGAGATAGAGACCAACCAGGAAGACCAGCATGTGCACCGTGCTCACCCTGAAGCCGAGAGCATCGACCATTTGCGGATGGGTCGCGGCCGCGCGGACCACCATGCCAAGCCGCGTACCGCCGATCAGCAACGCCAGGAGAGCGACCAGCACCAAGGTGATGGCGATGACGAACAAATGATAGACCGGCAGCGTCGCGCCGAGGATGGCGAGATGGCCGCGCAGACCCGGCGGCGGCGCGACTGTCAGCGCATCGTCGCCCCAGACCATCTTGGTCGCCTCGGCGATCACATAGGCGATGCCGATCGTGAGAAGCAATTGCGGCGTGTGGCCCGCCGCGTAGAGACGGCGGAACAGCCAACGCTCGGCGGCAAGGCCGAGAATGACCGTCGCCGGGGGCGCCAACAACAAAGCGAGCCAGAAGCTGCCGGTGCGCTCGGCGACCGAATACGCGATGTAGCCGGCCAGCATGTAGAAAGACGTGTGCGCGACGTTGAGGAAGCCGAGCATGCCGAACACCACGGTGAGCCCCGACGCGATAAGGAAGGCGAGGCTCCAATAGGTGAGCGTGTCGAGCGCACCCGCGACAAACAGGCTGGCAAGATGGAAGCTCATCGCAGCCTCAAACCAGCCCGTGCCGCGGCGGCGCCTTGGCGTTCAAGGCCCAATCGCCGATGACATTGTATTTCCAGCGCACGGGATCGTGCAGCGTATGGACGCGGGCGTTGCGCCAATGCCGGTCGAACCGGTGCGGCTCCAGCGTCACCCGTGTGCCCGCCAGTTCGAACAGCACATTGCTCGCTTCGAGCGCGATCTCCGTCGTCAACACCTTGGCTTCGGCGACCGCGATGGAAGCCTCGGCGACGCTGCCCTCGGTCGGCGCCGCAATCGAGCGATCGACGAAGCCGCCGGCACGATCGAGCAGCGCCTGCGCCGCATGCAACGCGATTTCGAGCCTGCCGATCGTGGCGATCGTGTAGGGATCGTCCGCCGCACGGGGCGAGCCGGAATCCCGCCACGGGCGGGCGACCTCGCGAACCAGCCGCTTGGTATCTTCAACCGCGGCAACGGCGATGCCGCTGTCGATGGCCGCCTGGATGATCTGCGCCACCGCCCCGTTCGGCACCGGCCGTTCCTGTACGAGATAGAGTGGCAGAACATGGCTCTCCGGCACGAAGACCCGCTCGAGGATCACTGTGCCACTCGCCGTTGTCCGCTGCCCGAAGCTCGACCAATCGTCGCTCACCGTGAGGCCGGGGGCGTTCCGCGGCACGATGGCGGTGTAGCGGCGGCCGGCGGAATCCAACGCGCCGACAGAAATGAAATCGGCAAACAGCGCGCCGGTCGAATAAAATTTTCGGCCATTGATTTCATAACCGGCTTGCCCATCGCGCTGCACGGGCGTCATGACCGTCTCGAACTGATGCGCGGCCTTGTCCGTGAGTTCGGCGAGCGCGTTGCCGAAGCGCGCACCGTTCAGGATCAAGTCAAAGAAATAGCGCCGCTGCGCCTCGCTCCCCAGCGACTGGATTTGAAAAGCGACGCTCAAATGGTTTTGGGGAATCTGGCCGATCGACGGATCCGCCGCGGAGATAATCTCGATCATTTTCGCGACGGTACGGTACGACAGTTCGGCGCCGCCAAAGGCGCGCGGCACGGCAATGGCCCATAGGCCGCTCGCGCTGAAACGCTCGATTTCCTCATGCGGAAGTTGGCGCAGACGGTCCCGCTCGGCCGCCCCGACCGCAAACGCCGCCGCCAGTGCGTGCGCCACTTCGATCGCCTCACTGTCCGTTCCGATCCGGTGCGCGGGTGCCGTTCCCGTGCGTGGCACCACCGCCACAACATCCGTCTTCACGATTCGTATCCGCTCTTCAGTTTCATCCATCATGCCGACGATAAACCTATTTAGTCAATATGATATATATTATTTAGAAATACGTCCATGCCGCCGCTCGGATCCGGCGGCGTTCCTGAGGTCAGGAGCCCCCCTCCCCGACCATCCAGGTGAAAGGCGGCGCCGTCCCATTCACGGCGAAATCGCCAACGATGCGCTCCTTGTAGATCAGCGGATTATGCGAGCCGATCGTCCGCGCGTTGCGCCAATAGCGGTCGAGTGCTTTGGCGCGGTCCGTTGCCGAAGCGCCCAGCGCGTCGAACATGAGCGTCGTCGCCTCGAGAATCAGCTTGGCCACGACAGGCTGCGCCGCGCACATTTCAAGCTCCGCATCGATGGCGGCTTCCGTCAACGGCTTGGCCTCGTTTGCAAACGAAAGTTCAAACACACGCTGCGCCGCTTCGGCCGCCTGCAACGTAATCGCCGCGGCGGCGTAGGCGAGGCTGCGCACCCGCCCCACCACCTGCAACACCTGCGGATCCACGCGCGGCTGTGCGCCGGCGCCGTGGGTGTAAGTCCGGGTGCGCGCCGCCACTTCAGCCGCGACATCTTCAGCGGCCGCCCGCCCGATGCCGGACAATGTCGCGAGATGCACAAGCTGGAAAAATGCCGTGCGATATTTGGACCGGCTGGAAAGCCGGAATATATCTTTTGGATCGACCGGAACATTGACGAATTCGGTTGTGCCGCTGCCTGTCAGGATCTGTCCGAAACCGTTCCAGTCCTCACGGCGCGAGACGCCTGGGTCGGTCGCCAAGGCCAGGCCGCTCACGACCTCACCGTCCAACACCGCACCGAAATTCACCCAATCCGCAAATAGAGCGCCTGTGCTGTAATATTTCGTGCCATTCAGGAGATAACGGGCTCCATCCTGCACCAGAATCGTGCCGAAAGAACCGACCTGGTTGCCGCCGCCTTCGCTGAAGGCGCTGCCGACCAGATCCCCCGCGACGAAACGCGGCAACCACCGCGCCCGTCGCGACGCATCGCCCGCGCTCAGTATATCCTCGACCACGCCAAAATGGGCGCGCAGCGCCTGCGTGACATTCGAATCCGCGACCGCCAGTTCGGTCAAAAGCGCAAACAGCTCGGGCAAGGTCGCGCCGCCACCGCCATCTTCCGCCGCGATGCGCACAGCCCCGAAGCCCGCGTCCCGAAGCCAGCGGATCGGCTGGTAAGGCAGCGTCCGGTCAGTCTCTCTCTGCAACGCGCCTTCCCTGATGCGGCGGAAAATCGGCTGAAATCGCTCCGCCAATAATTCGTAAGAGCGGCTCCGCGGCGCGGCCCACCCGGCTTTATGATGCACCATATCCATCCCGTTCTTCGGCTATATCGCATTGAGTATTGCGCGGTTAATCTAGTTGGCCGATATAGTAAATATTATATTGCCAAAACCCGCCTGTAGAGATCGCAATGTCCGAACCGAAACGTGAGATTCACCTCGCCGGCTTCATGATCGCCGGCCCCGTGGTCCATAGCCATGCGCTGTGGCGGCACCCTTTGACCACACGTCCCTTCACCGACCCGCGCCTTTATGTGGAAGTCGCGCAGACGCTCGAGAACGGGCTGTTCGATTTTCTGTTCTTCGCCGATCGCCTCGGCGTTTCGAGCCAGCTCAACGGTGGGCGCGACCTGTCCTTCCGCTATGGCGCACAGGACGCCGCGCGGCTCGATCCGCTGCCGATTGTGAGTTTCCTCGCCGCGGCAACCACCCGGCTCGGGCTCGGCGTCACAAGATCGACCACTTATTATCAGCCGAACCACATCGTGCGCAGCTTCACGACGCTCGATCATCTCACCGCCGGACGTGGCGCGTGGAATGTCGTGACATCGATGAACGACAGCGAGGGCCGGATCTTCGGGCATGCGCAGCATATGGAGCACGATCAGCGCTACGACCGGGCTGACGAGTTCATGGAAGTCGCCTTCAAACTCTGGCGAAGCTGGGATCCGGACGCGCTCGTGCAGGACAAGGCAACCGGCATCTTCGCCGATCCCGCGCGCATCCGCAGCGTCGCGCATCACGGGGCATTCTTCGATGTCGAAGGGCCGATGAACATGCCGCCGGGCCCGACCGGACATCCGGTCATCATTCAAGCAGGCTCATCGGGGCGCGGGCGCCGCTTCGGCGCGCGCTGGGCCGAAGCGATCTTCACCATCAACCGCACCATCGAGGAAGCCCGCGCCTTCCGCGATGACGTGCGGCGGCAAGCCGTCGCGTACGGGCGCGCACCCGATAGCAGCCGTATCCTCACCGCAATCATGCCTTTCATCGGGCGCACCGAAGCGGAGGCCATCGCCAAACGCGACGAACATAACGCCCTCGCCAGGCCGGAGCTCGGCATCGCCACATTGTCGAGCCAGCTCAACTTCGATTTCGGTCCGTTCGCGCTCGAGACCGAGATCTCCCGCCTCGCGGACGATCCCGCATTGCCCGATGCGGTGCGCGAAAAATTGCGGACGACCGGCGAGCCGGGCATGACACTCGGCGCCCTTGGACAAATCTGGGCCAGCAGCGTGCGGGTCCCGCAACTGGCCGGCACCGGCGCACAGATCGCGGCGACGATGGCGGCGTGGTTCGAGGCCGGCGCATGCGACGGCTTCGTCATCAGCCCGGCCTATCTGCCCGGAAGCTTTACGGAATTCGTGGCTGAAATCGTGCCGGAGTTGCAGCACCTCGGTCTCTATCGCACGCGTTATACGGGGCAAACGCTGCGTGAGCATCTCGGTCTTCCCGCGGTGGCAGCCGCGCAACGTTAAGAAAAACCCCGCGCGTTACATCCGATGCGCGGAGCGCGGTGGCCCGCCCGCTCCCCGCGCATCGGTCAGGCGCAGCGCGCGCTGGTCTTCTGCTGCGTGACGGCCGGCAGGAACGGAATATCCCCCGTCGCGCTCACACCGCTCTCTCCGCCTTGCGGATGTGTCCACAACCCTTCGCGTTGCAGGATCGGCAGCACCCCCTCGCCGAACCAATAGGCTTCCTCGAGATGGGGCACGCCGGAGAGGACGAACTCGGTGATGCCGAGTTCCGCATATTCCTTGATGCGGTCTGCAACCTCGCAATGGCTGCCGACGAGCGCGGTCCCGGCGCCGCCACGCACCAGCCCGAAGCCAGCCCATAGATTGGGGGCAACCTCGAGCCTGTCCGTCGCGCCCTGATGGAGCGCCACCATGCGCGCCTGGCCCACCGACTCACTGCGGGCGAATCCCGCCTGCATCTTGGCGATTGTCTCAGGGTCGATCGCGGCAAGCAAGCGCCGGGTTTCCGCCCAGGCGGCTTCAGACGTATCGCGCGTGATAACGTGCAGACGAATTCCGAAGCGAACATCGCGGCCTTGCGCTTCTGCATGACGGCGTATCCAGGCGATCTTTGCCGCGACGTCGGCAGGCGGTTCGCCCCAGGTGAGGTAAACATCAGTGTGTCGCGCGGCCACAGGGCCGGCAGCTTCGGACGAACCGCCAAAATAAAGCGGCGGCGTCACCGCCGGCAGACGGGGAAGAGCCGCGCCCTCGACACGGAAATGTTTGCCTTCATAGTTGACCGCCCCCCCTTGCCAAAGCGCCCGCACGATTTCCAGAAATTCGCCGGCGCGCTCATAGCGCTCATCCTTCCCCAAGAAATCACCATAAGCACGCTGCTCATGCGCCTCACCGCCGACAACCACGTTCAACAGCAAACGGCCCTTGGAATAGTTCTGATATGTCGCGGCCATCTGTGCTGCTAGCGTGGGCGCGATCAGCCCGGGACGGAAAGCGACGAGAAATTTCAGGCTTTCCGTGACTTCGGCCAGCATGGCAGTTGCCAGCCATGCATCTTCGCACCAGGCCCCTGTCGGGGTCAGCGCGCCGATGAAACCCAGTTGCTCTGCGCTCCGGGCGATCTGGCCCAAATATGCCAAGGTCGGCGCACGGATGCCACCGGCGGTGCCGGCTGGCAGGCCATGCCCACCCCCGACAATATAGCGGCTGTCCCCGTATGTCGGCAGGAACCAGTGGAAGGAAAGAGCCATGCAGTTACTCCTGAATTAGCCATGACCCTTTCACGAAATTTCATGATCCGGGGAGGTGCATGGCTGGATGGGTGTCGTCCGGCTTTGTCGGGAAATAAGTCTACGGGAATAGTAGTAATTTATGCAAGCGTTTGTCAGCCTAGTGTCCGCTTTCAGACTGAGGCAAACGAGCACGCAATGACGTAAAAGGGTCGACGGCCGGCCTCGCCTCAACCTAGATGCTAGCCTGGCCTCACACCTCAATATACTCGGCGAGGCTGAGCGGGTTCTCGACGTCCCTGCGTGTCCGAGAAGCAATTGATCTGCGCTGGAACGCTTCCATTTTCTCGTTATCCAATGACTATCCGTTCCTCCGTCACCATCACGGCAACAGAAGTGAAATCGATAAAGGTCGGCTCATCGGGCTTCACCGTTTCGAAATAATTTTTTGGAGTTGAAGAAGGCGTCGTGATCGGCCCAGCTATCGAACCAAATCTCGGTCAGGCCATCAAAGGCGGGTGCGGGATAATTTAGCGCGGCAACCGGATGCGAGATCGCATATCTGCGGACATACTGCTGCGCTTCGGGAATGGAGGTAAATAACGGGGCGTGTTTGTTGCGATGATGATTGACAAACGCTTCGACGCTCATGCCTTCGACGCGATTGATCAGGTAGGCGAACTTGATCATTTATATCTCCTTGAGGCCAAGGTAATTCCCTAGCTTACTCAAGGTATATAATCTAAATCTAGGGTCAATTACGCACCTGAGGGAGCCTAGATATGGTCGAGGATACCGCGCACCCAACCCACCTCCTGCTCACCCAGGCGCATGCGAACCGTTTGGTGCTTGGGCAGATTGCCGACAAATGGTCCATCTTGATCCTCACGGTTGTCTGCATCGAACCGGCGCGGTTTAACGCCATCAAGCGGCGGCTGAATGGAATCACGCATAAGGCATTGACGGAGGCGCTCAGGCGCCTGGAGCGAAGCGGTCTTGTCTCGCGGCGCGTCCTCACGACAGCGACATTGGGTGTCGAATATTCGATCACGCCGCTTGGCCGTTCGCTTCAGGCACCCTGTATGGCGCTCGCGACCTGGGTGGCCGAATATTCCGGCACGGTGGTGCAAGCCCAACAGGCCTACGACCGGGAGCGGTCGGATGCACTGATGACATGATGGCTTCGACGGCCGGGGATATGACTGCTTTCGGCGCAAGCCTGAAGTAGCCGTTCAGATCATCTCGAATAGGACGATCTCTGCTGCGTTCAATCAATCACCTTGCCAGCTGATGCCGCAAACCGTTTTACAGCGTCGGGCGTCTGTGCCGAGGCCAAAAGTGCAGGCCAGCCGTCAGGCGGATTGCCGCTCCCTAGCATTTTCGCAAAAACCGCATAAGGGTCTGAGCTGGCGCCTGCCTTGCGCAGCGTGTCGCGGTCATTGACCCAAGCGTAAACAATTACCTTGGCCGTTGAGTCCGCCCGGAAAAACAGTCGGAAACGGCTGCCGCCAAACTTAGCCCTGAACCAGTGCCTATGCTCCTTTCCTAGCGTGTTGCCCTGTCGAAATTCGGGCGCGAGCGGATCATGTGGGATACGATCAAACACCAGAGCATAGATTGCCGCCAGCGTCTGCGCGTCGGCCTTACCCCGCCAACCAGTCGGGTCTGATTGTGTGGCGCGCTGCACGCTTGCCACAAGCCTCTCTAATTGATCCAGAAACAGGGGGTGGGCACAAAGGCTCCACCCGTTCTGTTTCAATTCAGGAAGCT
Source organism: Acidocella sp. (assembly GCF_035535915.1). Taxonomy (GTDB): domain Bacteria; phylum Pseudomonadota; class Alphaproteobacteria; order Acetobacterales; family Acetobacteraceae; genus Acidocella. The sequence continues at coordinate 3,350 of NZ_DATLPB010000036.1, read as the reverse complement.
GAACTATAGCGAGACATCCCCCTCAATGGGAGCGTCGAGGTCCACGTCGCCAATTTCTTTGGCCAAGGCGCCCATGCGAGAGGCCAGGGCGGGCGTGAGAGGACGGACGGCATCTTCTGGCCGGGCCGCCAAATCGGCAGCTAGGAGGCTTAAAAACGGTGACAGTGCCGGGTCCTGCTCGGCGTCATCCAACATCGCATGGATGGTGACGGTGTTGCCTTCCACTCGGAACGCGATACGGCCGCCATAGCCAACGCCGAGCGCTTTCCGGACGGTTTTTGGCACCGTCGTCTGACCCTTCGCCGTAATTGTGCAAACTTCTTCGACCACCTGCATATGCGGCTCCTATCACTTTGGATAAAGTGGTAAGGTATTTTCCTTACTTTGTCAAGCGGAGGTCATGTAGCCGTTTACAAAATTCAAGACTTTCGGAAAAGCGTCCCGATCAACCGGCTCCAGCCGCCAGCGCCCTATAGCGACCCATGGCGGTTCAATTTTCCTAGAAGCCTCCGCTCCCTTGGGGGCAATGGTGGGTAGTTAGCGCCCCTATTGACGTCGGCTAAAAAACTGTTCTTGGGATAAATTCATCGCCTCCCTGGCCTTGTGCGGCAATGAGGACGCGATCCGGGTGAAGCTGGCCGACAATGCCGACAACTTGGATCCGATCCGGCCGGTGATCGCCGGCGGCGAGGAGATGGCGGAGCGAAAGTATCTGCCGGCGCGGGCGATCCTGCGAGCGGCGCTCGGCGGCGACATCGGGCCGGCCATCAGCCAGATCACGGGAGCGAGCGTCCTGCCCAGGTTCACGACGCAAGGCTGGGGCTAATACCGGCTTTTGTGATAGTAAATTTTGCGCTCTAGAGTCTCACCCAAGCGGGCGCGGCCCCAAGGAATCCGCCGCGAAAGGCTGCATCGCGCTATCACTCGCCTATCACTGCGTGAGAGTTCCGGTGATACCCAAATGCCGCGATTACCGTCCATGATCTGGACGGTAATCTGGCCCTAAATGTTGAAAAAAGCAGCGAAGATATGCGAACATGATTTCGCCCCTAGCAGACCCACCGCCGAAAGGCGGGATGGCATCGGGTCCGGGTTCTTCCCGGAGGTCGCCACACTTGGGACCAGCAACGCCGAGAGCGGTCAAACCGGCGGGGGGTACGTCCCCCGCCACCCTTTCATCATCGTGTCTATGAGGACCAATGGCGTCAGCAATACTGAAGGCGAGAGAAATCGCGTGCTTCGAAATTTTGCCGATCGGGCAAGATTGTGGCTAACCATTTGATAGGCGGCCTAGTTTGAAGTGGTTTCGGCCAGTTAGACGCGCAGAAATGCGCAACCTAGAATTTTCTATACTGTCAAGCAAAAATTGGATTTTTCCAGGCCGCATCTCTGCACATAAGTTGTTGATTTTACACATAAATTTGAAACAGATTCACTGAAGGCTCTGTCTACCGACAGGTCCGGAGCAAAGCGCAGCAGGTCATACCAGGCAGCAGGAGGCAGCCGGTTTCAACACCATAAAACTGCCCCCACTATCTTATGGTGGGCGCTTCTACCGCCTGTCTAGCCCCGAAAAGGGCAAGAACGGCACCACTGACAAGCCCCGAACGGTAATCCACATCCAGTATAGTTAGTTTCGTTGTGGCTGGTTTGGTTTTGGTGTAGCCCGCACCGCGCCCTTCAACGTGGCTGGCGGTGGCGGCCACACCAAAAACCTCTGGCGCTGGCGGTCGATAGCCGGGCAATAATGCGGCCGGACCACATTGTGAATGAAGGTCCGAGACCAGCGCCGGCGTCCACCAAATGACGGCCCGCCGATTGGCTGGCCCTCGCGATGAGCGGAGGGAGTTCCAGCTATTTATGCCATTTCCAAAAGCTGCGTTCTAATTTAACGCGATTGGCGCGCTCATCATTGCCATCTATAGTTGTGGACTGCATATTAGGGCGGTGTAATCTTTACAAGAGATGCCGCCACTATTGGCTTCATCAAGATGCCTCGAGAACAATTTTGAGTAGCAGGGGTTTACGTGAAAAATCTTCCCATTGTCGGTAAAATCCTTACAATCCTGGGCGCTTTTGGTTTCTTTGTCTTGGCCGTGACCGGTTACGTGACACACCAGATGCGGACCATCGATACCGGGTACAAAAATCTCCGTGGGGGCGAGACCGCCGCGCTTATCGGGCTGTTGCGGGCCAACGGGGCGCTCGAAATCATGCGTTCCGACCTTGGTGAACTGGTGGTGAGCAAGGCGGCATCAGGCAATCCGACGACCGTGGCTGAAGTGGCGCGGGTGCGCGCGCATACGGCAATGTTCTTGGAGCAAGCGGCGGGGGCATATCCGCAGGATGCCGCAGCCATGCAGCAGCTGGAAACGAGGGGATTGCAACTCGCCAACGGGCAATGCGGTAACCCGAATGAGCTGGCCGCCACGGCGACGGTGGATGGCAGCGGTGGTACCATGCAAACGGAATTTCTTAGTAAATGCGTGCCTCAGTTTGTTGCCTTGAGCAATGACATTGTCTCCGAAATCAATCGTGTCGCAGCCGACGAGAACACCCGTTTCGCATCCCTGGCAGCTGCGACAGGTGGTACGATTACGACGACCCTGTCCCTGATTCTCGTCGGCCTAGTGCTTATGATGGTGGCCGGCTTTTTCGGGGCCAGATCGGGAATTTCGGCGCCGGTGAAAGCGCTACAAAATGTAATGGGCCGCCTATCTGGTGGCGATTTTCAGGCTAAAATCCTCGGCGCTGAACGCAGGGATGAAATCGGCGGCATGGCCCGGGCTGTACAGGTTTTCAAAGACGCAGGCCTCGAGAAACTGCGCCTGGAAGAAGACGCCAAGGCGACCGCCGCGCAGATGGATACGGAACGCGCGGCCAACGAGGCGGCACGCGCGGCGGCGGCAAAACAGCAGGAATTCGTCGTGCATTCCGTCGCCACGGGTCTGGAAAAGCTTTCCGGCGGCGATCTGCTGTTCCGCCTGACCGAGGCGTTCTCGGCCGATTACGAAAAGCTGCGCGGCGATTTCAATGCGGCGATGGAGAAGCTGCAGGTGACGATGCAGGCCATCGCCACCAACACGCAAGGCGTGCGCTCGGGCGCCGAGGAGATCACCCAGGCGTCGGACGATCTGTCGCGGCGCACCGAGCAGCAGGCGGCGAGCCTGGAAGAGACGGCGGCGGCCCTCGATGAGATCACCGCGACGGTGCGGCGCACCGCCGAGGTGGCGAACGAGGCGCGCGACCTGGTCTCGACCTCGAAGACCGATGCCGAGCGGTCCGGCGAAGTGGTGCGCCAGACGGTGGGGGCGATGGACGGGATCGAGACCTCGTCCAAGCAGATCGCC
>NZ_DATLPB010000035.1:0-8578 GCF_035535915.1 Acidocella sp. | reverse complement strand
GAGATAATTCATGTCAAAACCACAGCGGTTTCCTGCGATGGCGGCAATGGCGCCTATGGCCACCCGCGAGTCTACTTGAAGATTCTTGATACGGTCGAGGCGCAAAAGCAAATCATGTGCCCCTATTGCTCACGCCTGTTTGTGCTGGAACCCGGCGCCACCGACTCCGCGCATTGATCTGATCCCATGAGGCTTGTACTCGTCGACGGTTCGGGATTCATTTTCCGCGCCTTCCATGCTCTCCCCGACATGACGCGCCCCGACGGCACGCATGTGAATGCGGTCTTCGGCTTCTGTAACATGATCGCGCGGCTGTTGAAGGACCATACCGGCACGCATCTGGCGGTGATCTTCGATGCCGGGCGCACGACCTTCCGCAACGAGCTCTATGGCGAATACAAGGCGCACCGGCCGGAACCGCCGGAGGAGTTGCGGCCGCAATTCGCGCTGATCCGCGAAGCCACGCGCGCCTTCGGCCTGCCCTGCATCGAGCTTGCGGGCTGGGAGGCGGACGATCTGATCGCCGCCTACGCCAAGGCCGCCAGCGCGGCCGGCGCCGAGACGGTGATCGTCTCCTCCGACAAGGATTTGATGCAGCTGATCGGCCCGGGGGTGAGCATGCTCGACCCGATGAAGAACACGCCGATCGGCCCGGCCGAGGTGGAAGCCAAGTTCGGCGTGACGCCGGATAAAGTGGTCGAGGTGCAGGCGCTGATCGGCGATTCGGTCGACAACGTGCCGGGCGTGCCGGGCATCGGCCCGAAGGGCGCCGCGCAGCTCATCAACGAATACGGCACGCTCGAGGCGGTGCTGGACGCCGCCCCGTCGATGAAGCCCGGCAAGCGGCGCGACATGCTGATCGAGCATGCGGAGAAGGCGAGGATCTCCAAAAAGCTGGTGACCCTGTGCGCCGACATGAAGCTGCCCGAACCGCTGGAGAATTTCGTCGTCCGAAGCTGGGACAATGCGGTGCTCGCGGCCTTTCTCGACCAGAACACCTTCAAAAGCATCAAACATCGGCTGGGGCTGGGCGACACGGCGGAAACGCCGGCGCCGGAGCCGAGCCACGCCGCGCCGTTCAGCGGCTACGCCACCGTCACCAGCCTGGAGGCGCTGGAGGCGTTCATCGCCGAAGCGCGCCGGGGCGGAATATTGGCGCTCGACATGCAGACCGACAATCATCTGTCGCTGCACGGCAACCTGGTGGGCTTAGCACTCGCCACCGCGCCGGGCCGCGCCGCCTATGTGCCGCTTCTGCATAATCTCGGCCTGGAAGACGCCCCGCAACTGCCTTTGGCGGCGGTGGTCGGCGCGCTCAATCCCCTGCTCGCCGATCCCGCCGTGATGAAGATCTTCTTCGACGCGAAATACCAGCTCGAAGTGCTGACCCGCGCGGGGTTCGGCGCCGTGGCGCCGATCGACGACTCGATGCTGGTTTCCTACGCGCAGGATGCCGGCAATTTCGCGCATGACCGCGCCACGCTTTGTGAAAAGCACCTCGCTCATACCCCGAAGAAATTCGACGATGCGGCGGGCTCCGGGCGCAACCGCCTGGCCTTTATCAACGTGCCGCTGGGCGCCGCCACCGCCTATGCCGCCGAGGGCGCGGATGTGACGCTGCGGCTCTGGCAGCTTCTCAAGCCGATGCTGCGGGTGAACAAATCGCTGGCGCTGTACGAGCTGGTGGAAAAGCCCCTGATCCCGGTGCTCACCGACATGGAGCTTTACGGCGTGATGGTGGACCGCGCGGAACTCACCGCGATGTCGGTCGATTTCGCCGCGCGCATGGTCGAGATCGAGGCCGACATTCACCGCCTGGCGGGCCAGAAATTCAATGTCGGCAGCCCGAAGCAGCTCGGCGAGATCCTGTTCGACACGCTGGGGCTGCCCGGCGGCAAGAAGAACAAGACCGGCGCCTGGGGCACGGATTCCTCGGTGCTGGAGGCCCTGGCCGAAGCCGGGCATGACATCGCGCAGCGTGTGATGGACTGGCGCCAGCTCGCCAAGCTGAAATCGACCTATGCCGATGCGCTGGTCGAGCAGATCGACCCCAAGACCGGGCGCGTGCACACGAGTTTCTCGATGGCCGTGACCACCACCGGCCGGCTCTCCTCGACCGACCCGAACCTGCAGAACATCCCGATCCGCACCGAAGAGGGCGCGCGGATCCGCAGGGCGTTCATCGCCGCTCCGGGACACAGCCTGATCTCGGCCGACTATTCCCAGATCGAATTGCGGCTGCTCGCCCATGTCGCGAATATCCCGGCTCTGAAAGAAAGTTTCGCCCGCGCCGAAGACATCCATGCGCGCACCGCCTCGGAAGTGTTCGGCGTGCCGATGGCCGGCATGGACTCGGCCACTAGGCGGCGCGCGAAAGCGATCAATTTCGGCATCATCTACGGCATCTCCGCCTTCGGCCTGGGCCGGCAGCTCGGCATCAGCGGCAGCGAGGCGAAGACCTATATCGACGCCTATTTCAAACGCTATCCGGAAATCCGCGCCTTCATGGACAGCACCAAGGAACAGGCGCGGACCAACGGCTTCGTGCTCACCCCGTTCGGCCGGCGCTGCTGGGTGCCGCGCATCAAAGACAAGATCCCCGCCCTGCGCGCCTATGCCGAGCGACAGGCGATCAACGCGCCGCTGCAAGGCGGCGCGGCGGACATCATCAAGCGGGCGATGATCAGGCTGCCCAAGGCGCTACGGGAAGCCGGGCTCTCCGCACGGCTGATCCTGCAAGTGCATGACGAATTGCTGTTCGAGGCGCCGGACGCCGAAGCCGAAGCCACCGCGAAACTGGCCCAGTCTGTCATGCAGGAGGCGGCAACGCTCTCCGTGCCGCTGACCGTGGAGACCGGGATCGCCAAGAACTGGGGCGCGGCACATTAGGCAAGGAAGGAAGCAAGCGCTTTTTGAAAAAAGCGCCGCAAAAACTTTTGGTTACGCTGGGCCTGGGGCGGTGAAACCAGCGCGGCCCAAAATTAGTAAAGTTTTTTTGCTACTTTTTGTTCACAAAAAGTAGCGCTTCCTTCCCTTTCCTCCGTTTCTCGGGAGCTTCCAAATGAACGGCCCAGAAATTCAAGCGGTCCTCGACCGCGCCGTGGCGGCAGGTGACGTGGCGGGCGTGGCGGCCGCGGTGATCGGGCCAGAGGGGCCGCGCTTCATGGCCGTGGCCGGCACCACAGAGGCGGGTGGTAGCCGCCCGATCACGGAAAACTCGATGTTCTGGATCGCCTCCATGACCAAGCCGGTCGCCTCGGTGGCCGCCATGCAACTGGTCGAGCAGGGCAAGCTGGAACTGGACGCGCCGATCGGCGAGCTGCTCCCGGCGTTGGCCAACCCGCAGATTCTCGAAGATGGAAGGCTGCGCCCGGCACGGACGAAAATCACGCTGCGGCACCTGCTCACCCACACCGCCGGCTTTGCCTATTCCTTCACCCGTGCGGAATACGGCGCTTATGTCGCGGCCAACAATATTCCGCCCTCCGGCACGCTCGGCGCGCTCAACATGCCGTTGCTGTTCGAGCCGGGCGAACGCTGGGAATATGGCATCAACACCGATTGGGTGGGGCTGGCGGTGGAAGCGGCCTCCGGCCTCAAGCTGGACGCCTATTTCCGGACCCATATTTTCGCGCCGCTCGGCATGAACGACACCAGCTTCCTGCCCGATGAGGCGCAACACGCACGGCGCGTTGCCGCGCATCAGCGCGCCGCCGATGGCAGCCTCACCGCGCGCCCGCTCTCACCGGTCACCGTGCCGGAATTCTTCTCCGCCGGCTCGGGGCTTTATTCCACGCTGGCCGACTATCAGAAATTTTTGCGCGCGCTGCTCAATGGCGGGGCGGGTCTGCTGCGGCCGGAAACGCTTGCGGACATGCTGCGCAACCAGGTGGGGAACCTGCGCGCCGGCTACCTGCCGTCCGCCAACCCGGCGCTGCACACCGGCGCCGACGCCACCCCGGGCGTGACCTGCGGCTGGGGGCTCGGCTTCATGCTATATCCGGAGGCGAAAGAAGGCGGCCGCCGCGCCGGGAGCGGCAGCTGGGCGGGCCTTGCCAACACGCATTTTTGGGTTGACCCGGCGGCCGGGCTGGCGGGCATGATCCTCATGCAATTATTCCCCTTCTGCGACGAACGGGCGCTGAAAACCTATGGCAGCTTTGAACGGGCCGTATATGCTGCGCCGCAATAAGGGGATATAAGCGCCAGCGAAAACAATGATTTGAGGGCCCAAGCATGAACACGCATACCGCCAGCAAGACCAAGGTCACGGCGCTTCCCGGGGACGGCATCGGCCCCGAGGTAATGCAGGCGACCATGACCATCCTCAAGGCCGCCGACGCGCCGATCGAATGGGAGATGGCCGAAGCCGGCGCGGAAGTGTTCAAAAAGGGCCTCGCCACCGGCGTGCCGCGCGAGACGCTGGACTCCATTGCCCGCAACGGGCTGGCGCTGAAAAGCCCGCTGGAGACCCCGGTCGGCTATGGCGGCAAGTCCGCCAACGTGACCCTGCGCAAGCATTTCGAGCTCTACGCCAATATCCGCCCGGTGCGTGAGCTGCCCGGCATCACCACGCCCTTCTCCGGCCGCGGCATCGACATGGTGATCGTGCGCGAGAACGTCGAGGACGTGTATGCCGGCATCGAGCATATGCAGACCACCACCGTCGCGCAGTGCCTGAAGCTGATGACCGCGCCGGGCTGCGAGCGCATCATCCGCGCCGCCTACGGCCTGGCCCAGGCGGAAGGCCGCAAGAAAGTGACGACCGCGACCAAGGCCAACATCATGAAGCTGACCGAGGGGCTGATGAAGCGCGTCTCGGAAAAGGTCGCGCCGGAATTCGCCGACCTCAAATCCGACCACATCATCATCGATAACTGCGCCCATCAGCTGGTGATCGCGCCGGAGAAGTTCGACGTCATCGTCACCTCCAACATGAACGGCGACATCATCTCCGACCTCGCGGCCGGGCTGGTCGGCGGGCTCGGCATCGCGCCCTCCTCCAATCTCGGCGACCATGCCGCGATGTTCGAGGCCGTGCACGGCTCGGCGCCGGACATTGCCGGCAAGGGGCTGGCCAACCCGACCGCCCTGCTCTCCGCGGCAATCATGCTGCTGCGCCATATCAGCGCCTTTGATGTGGCAGAGAAGGTCGAGCAGGCGCTGTTCATCACCCTGGCCGAAGGCAAGAACCTCACCGGCGACCTGTCCCCGCGGGGCCACGGCGTCGGCACCGCCGCCTTCACGGAGCAGGTCATCGCCAATCTCGGCCGCACCTCCAACCTGCCCTCGCGCGACTACAAGAAACTCGAACTGCAGAGCTGGCCGAAACTCACCGCGCACATGGAACCCGGCACGCGCGAACTGGTCGGCATCGACGTGTTCCTGGAAACCGGCCTCGGCGCCGAGGAACTGGGCAAGACGCTGGAAGAGGTGGCGCAGGACACGCCCTTCCGCCTCAACGGCATCTCCAACCGCGGCGTGCAGGTCTACCCGCCAACCGGCGGCCAGACCTTCCTGGTCGACCATTTCGCCTGCCGCTTCATGCTGAAGACGCCGATCCCGCTGACCCAGTCCACCGCCAACGGCCAGCCGGAGATCAGCTACCTGGTGCAGCGCATCGGCGCGAAATTCACCTGGATGCACATCGAGAAACTGCAGCGCTTCGACGGCAAGGACGCGTTCGAGCGGCCGCAGGGTGAAGGTTAAGGGAAGAGAAGACTACTTTTTGTGAACAAAAAGTAGCAAAAAAACTTTGGTACGCTGGGCATGGGCGTTGTCAGGGACACAGCCTCAGGCCCAGCATAACAAAAGTTTTTGCGGCGCTTTTTTCAAAAAGCGCCTGCTTCCTTCCACCCAAAAAGCCGCGTTATTTTATTTCTTCGGGCTGATCTTATCGACGACCGGCGCTGCCTTGGCGGCAGCGGCTTTAGCCCGCTCTGCGCCGGTCTTTTTCGGCTTTTTCGCTTCGCGGTTCGATCTTTTCTGACCTTTGGCCATGACGCTTCCCCTTACGTTGAACGTCGAGCGCCGCATCATAGCACGAATGAGAGAACGCGCGGAAAACTTGCGGTCTTTCTGGCCCCTTTCCGAGCCCTGCCCCTTCCGCTAAAGCCGGACCATGAACAAGGCGCTCCCTAATAGTTTACGCTCCGGCCCGGATGGGCGCGGCCGGTTTGGCGAATTCGGCGGCCGTTTCGTTGCCGAAACCCTGATGCCGCTGATCCTGGAACTGGAGGCCGCCTATGAGGCGGCGAAGGCCGATCCCAGCTTCCAGACCGAACTGGATTACTACCTCAAGGACTATGTGGGGCGCCCGAGCCCGCTTTGGTTCGCCAGGCGCCTGACGCAGGAGCTGGGCGGCGCGAAAATCTATTTCAAGCGCGAAGAGCTCAACCATACCGGCGCGCACAAGATCAATAATTGCCTGGGCCAGATTTTGCTCGCCAAGCGCATGGGCAAAACCCGCATCATCGCCGAGACCGGCGCCGGGCAGCACGGTGTCGCGACCGCCACAGTCTGCGCTTTGTTCGGCCTGCCTTGCACCATCTATATGGGCGCCACCGACGTGGAGCGGCAAAAACCGAACGTCTTCCGCATGAAGCTTCTGGGCGCCGAAGTGGTGCCGGTGACGTCGGGTGCCGCGACCCTGAAGGACGCGATGAACGACGCCATGCGCGACTGGGTCGCAAATGTACGGGACACATTCTACATCATCGGCACCGCGGCCGGGCCGCACCCCTACCCCGCCATGGTGCGCGATTTCCAGTGCGTGATCGGCAATGAGGCCAAGGCGCAGATGCAGGAAGCCGAAGGCCGGCTGCCGGACGTGGCGATCGCGGCGATCGGCGGCGGCTCGAACGCCATCGGCCTGTTCCATCCCTTCCTCGATGACAACGCGGTGCGGCTGATCGGCGTGGAAGCCGCCGGGCACGGGCTGGATTCCGGGGCGCATGCCGCATCCTTAAGCCGCGGGCGGCCGGGCGTGCTGCATGGCAACCGCACCTATCTGCTGCAGGACGATGACGGGCAGATCCTCGAAGCCCATTCCATCTCCGCCGGGCTCGATTATCCCGGCATCGGCCCGGAACATTCCTGGCTGCATGATATCGGCCGCGTGGAATATGTCGCCATCACCGACCAGGAGGCGCTGGCGGCCTTCCAGCTTTGCACGCGCACCGAAGGCATCATCCCCGCGCTGGAGCCGAGCCACGCGCTGGCCCACGTGGCCAAGCTCGCCCCCACGCTCGGCAAGGACCAGATCATTTTGATGTGCCTCTCCGGACGAGGCGATAAGGATATTTTCGCCGTGGCCAAGCATCTGGGGGTCGAGCTATGACGCGCGCTGGGCTGGCGGGCGGCGGCGCGCCAAACAAAGATAGCCGGATCAAGCAAACCTTCACCGCGCTGAAGGCGCAAAGCCGCGCGGCGCTGATCCCGTTTGTGGAAGCCTACGACCCGGACCGCGCCACCTCGCTGGCCCTGCTCCGCGGCATGGCCGAACGCGGCGCCGACATCATCGAGATCGGCATGCCCTTCACCGACCCGATGGCGGATGGCCCGACCATCCAGGCCGCCGGCCTACGCGGGCTGCGCGCCGGCGCCACGTTGGCCGGGCTGCTCGGCCTGGTGCGGGAGTTTCGCGCCACCAACAGCCACACCCCGATCGTGGTCATGGGTTATCTGAACCCGATCGTCTCCTACGGCGTGCAACGCTTCTGCGCCGATGCGGCGCAAGCCGGGGTCGACGGGTTGATCGTGGTCGATCTGCCCACCGAGGAAGCCGACCTGCTGCTGCCCGACGCGGCGGCGAACGGGCTGGACGTAATCCGCCTGGTCGCGCCCACCACCAGTGACGAGCGCCTGCCGAAAGTGCTGAGCGGCTCTTCCGGCTTCGTCTATTATGTCAGCATCACCGGCATCACCGGCACGCGCACCGCCACCGCGGCGGACCTCGCGCGGGACATTCCGCGCATCCGCGCCGTTACTGATCTCCCTGTCGCAGTCGGGTTCGGGGTGCGCACACCGGAGCAGGCGCGCATCGTCGCGGAACATGCCGACGGCGCGATCATCGCCTCAGCGCTGATCGACAAGCTGGTGAAGGAAGGCGTGCCGGCCGTGCTGGACGATGTGGCAGCCCTCTCCGAGGGCGTGCGCGGCGCCAGCAAAGCGGCCTGATTGGCCGGAAAAAAGGAAGTGCTACTTTTTGTGAACAAAAAGTAGCAAAAAAACTTTATTTTGCTGGGCCATGGGCTGTGTCGGCGACAACGCCCATGGCCTCGCCGCTTTTTTTAAAAAGCGGCTTCTTTCTTAAACCTAGTGGCCGTAATAGCCGCCGTGATCGTAGCCGTAACCGCCATGGGCGTAATAGCCGCCATGGTCGTGATATCCGTGATGCGGATAATACCAGACACAGCCCGACAGGCTGAATGCGAGGAGAGCGAGCGCCAGGGGCGCGGCAAAAAAGCTTTTCTTCATACCACGAATATGGAAATCCGCCCCGGCGCCTTCAACGTCCACGCGTGAAGGCCTGATGAAACTACCGCAACCCCCAGACGTAAAACTCTGGATTTTCAAA
>NZ_DATLPB010000034.1:0-9507 GCF_035535915.1 Acidocella sp. | reverse complement strand
CGGCGCAATTCGGGCTCGGTCCGGACCCCTTCAACCCGCACGACAATATCATGGCCGGCACCGCCTATATCCATGAGATGTATTCGATCTACGGTTCGCCGGGCTTCCTGGCCGCGTACAATGCCGGGCCCGGGCGGTTGGATGAATATGTCAACCAGCATGTGCCGCTGCCGCAGGAGACGCAGGCCTATCTGGCCATGATCGCGCCGCACATCGCGGGCGATTATCCGGGCGGAAACAGCGCGGACGTGCAATTGGCGTCAAATGCCCAGCCAGAGACCGGCGGCGAGGGGGCGGCGACAAGCGCGCTGCCGCAGGCGCCGGAGAGTGCCCCGCCGCAGCCGGTGGTCGTCGCCCAGGCGGCGCTGCCGGCCCCGGTGGCAAGCGCCCCCGCGCCGGCCCCAGCGCCGGTGCCAAGCGTGCCGTCTCCGGCGCAGGTGGCCGCGTTGGTATCCGGCACGACGGACTCCTCGATTTACGTCCCGCCGCCCCGTGCGCCGGCGCAAATGGCCGCTTCGCCGCGGCCGCATTTTTCGCTGGTCCCCGCCGCCATGGCCGACACGCCGTCGCCCGTGTACCGGCCGCGCGCCGTACCGGCACATGAAGATGCGCCCGAGGGACTCGGCGGCTGGGCCATTCAGGTCGGGGCCTATAACAGCCCCGGCGATGCCAAGGCCGCGCTCGGCATCGCCGAGCTCACCGCCGACCGGATGCTCGGCAAGAGCCAGCCCTTGGTCTCGTCGGTGTTCGTGCACGGCCACACTTATTACCGGGCGCGGTTCGCGGGGCTGGCGCACGATACGGCGGTGAGTGCCTGTGACCGGCTTTCCTCCAGTCCGACCGGCTGCAGGGTGCTTTCGCCCGGCGACCGGTTTTAAAAAGGAAGAAAGGAAGCAGCCGCTTTTTTGAAAAAAAGCGGCGCAAAAAACTTTTGTTTACGCTGGGCCTGAGGCGTTGAACCGGCATGGGCCCAAAGTAAACAAAGTTTTTTTGCTACTTTTTGTTCACAAAAAGTAGCGCTTCCTTTTTCTTCAGACTGCCCCGTTGGCCAGCAACGTCGCCCGCACCGCCTCGGGCGGCACGTCGCTGCTGGTGAAGGCGCGGCCGATGCCGCGGCTGAGCACGAAAGTCAGCTTGCCGTTGCGCATCTTCTTGTCGCGCGTCATGTGGGCGATCAGCCTGTCGGCTTCGAGCCCGTTTATGCGCACCGGCAGGCCGAGTTCGGCCAGATGTGCGGCGATGCGCGGGCTGTCTTCCTGTGGACACAGGCCAAGCGACGCGGAGAGATGCGCGGCCAGCACCAGCCCGGTCGCCACCGCCTCGCCATGCAGCAGCCCTTTGCCGTAGCCGGTTTCCGCTTCCAGCGCGTGGGCGAATGTGTGTCCCAGATTCAGCAGCGCCCTTCCGTCATTCGGCTTGGTCTCGCGTTCGTCATCGCCGACCACTTCGGCCTTGAATCTCACGGCGCGGCGCACCGCCTCGGCCAGAAGCCGGGAATCGCCCGCCAGCATGGCCTTGCCATTGGCCTCGCACCAGGCGTGCAGGTCGGCGTCGGCGATCAGCCCGGCCTTGAAAATCTCTGCATAGCCGGCGGCAAGTTCACGCGCCGGCAGGGTGGCAAGGACTCCAGTATCGGCCAGCACCATGATCGGCTGGTGAAAGGCGCCGATCAAATTCTTGCCCTGCCGGGCGTTGATGCCGGTCTTGCCGCCGACGCTGGAATCCACCTGGGCCAGCAAGGTGGTCGGAATCTGGATGAAGGGCAGGCCGCGCAAGGTGGCGGCGGCGGCGAAGCCCGCCAGGTCGCCGATCACCCCGCCGCCCAGCGCGACGATGCTGGTGGCGCGGTCGACCTTCTGCTCCAGCAGCTGGTCGACCACGTGCTGCCAGGTCGCGACGCTCTTGGAGGTTTCGCCGGGCGGCACGATGATCGCGGTCTGGGCGATGCCGACCTCGTCGAGGCTCGCCTGCAGCGTTGCCAGATGCAGCCTGGCGACGGTTTCGTCGGTGACGATCACGCAGCGCGGCTGCGGCATGACCGGCGCGATCAGCGCCCCGGCGCGGGGGAGCAGGTCGGCGCCGATCACCACCTCGTAGCGGCTTTGCGAGAGCGTCACCGGCACGCGCAGCGGCGGGGCATAGGCGGCGATGGCGGCGATGACTTTGTCGGTGGTCACGTGGGCCGGGTCCTCTGAGCCGTCGACGATGATGTCGGCCTGGGCATAGAACGGGCTGCGCTGCGCGGAAAGCCGTGCCAGCGTCTCGGCTGGGTTGCCGGCATTGAGCAGCGGCCGGTGGGTGCGCCCCTGGGTCCGGGCGAGCAGGATCGGCAGCGCGCAGCGCAGCCAGACCGAGAGGCCCCGTTCACGGATCATCGCGCGGGTTTCCGGGTCCATATAGGCGCCGCCGCCGGTGGCGAGCACGATGCGCCTTCCGGCCAGCAGGCGCTGGATCACCCGCTTTTCCCCGGCGCGGAAATGCGCCTCGCCGTGCTGGGCGAAAATCTCCGCAATGCTGGTGCCCGCGGCTTTCTCGATTTCGTGGTCGGCATCGTGGAAAGGCAGGCCGAGCTGCTCGGCCAGCCTTTTGCCGATTGCCGTTTTGCCGGCGCCCATCAGGCCCACCAGTACGATGCTGCGTTCGGCCTTGGGGAGGGGGTCACTGTTGTCTTGCATGTTGCCCGAGGCTTATCACAAGATCGACATGACGATAGATGGCCCCACCGAAGCCTTCCTGGAAATGCTCGCGGCCGAGCGCGGGGCGGCGCGCAACACGCTGGCGGCGTACCGCACGGATCTCGAGGATTTTTCCATTTTTTTCGGTGCAGGGGCGGCACAGGCCAGTGCCGCGGACGTCAGTGCCTACCTGGAATCGCTGCACGCCAGCGGCCGCAGCGCGCGCACCGCGGCGCGGCGGGTCTCGGCCTTGCGGCAATTTTTCCTGTTCCTGCTGCGCGAGGGGATTCGCGCCGACAACCCGGCAGCGGAGCTCGCCACGCCGCGCCTGCCGCAATCGCTGCCCAAGACGCTCAGCGAGGCGGAAGTGGACCGGCTCTTCATCGCCGCGCGGGAGATCAAGGGCATGCCGGGCCTGAAAACCCTGGCCGGGCTGGAAATTCTCTACGCCACCGGGCTGCGCGTGACCGAGTTGCTCAGCCTGCCGGCGGCGGCGCTGGCCACCGATGCGGCGATGCTGCTGATCAAGGGCAAAGGCGGGCGCGAGCGCATTGTGCCGCTGTCGGACGCTGCCAAGGAGGCTGCCGGCGCCTTACGCGCCGGCTATGGCAAGCAGAAGCCGCGCTATCTTTTCGCCGGGCGCGACCTCAAACAGCCGATGACGCGCCAGGGTTTTGCCTTGCTGCTGAAGCAGGCGGCGCTCGCCGCCGGCCTCGACCCGGCGCGGCTCTCGCCGCACGTGCTGCGGCATGCCTTCGCCTCGCATCTGCTGGCCCATGGCGCGGATCTGCGCAGCCTGCAGAAACTGCTCGGCCATGCCGACATCGCCACCACGCAGATCTACACCCATGTGCTGGCGGAGCGGCTGCAGCGCCTGGTGGAGGCGCATCACCCGCTGGCGCGGGTTTAGCGCCTCGGGACCCGTTGTTACCGCTGAAGCGCGTCGACGCCGATGTGCCATTTTTTAAAAATCTTGGCGTAGCTGCCATCGGCCATCATGTCGTGCAGGGCGGCCGTGAGCCGGGCGTTCAGTCCGGGCTGATCCTTGGAGACGCCGATGCCGGTGAGGATCTTAAAATACGGCGCGCCGCCGACTTCGAACTGGTCCGGCTGCAAGGCGGCGTAATACAACGCCGTTTCATACGCGACGCCATAAGCCGCCACCTGGCCGAACTGCACCTGTTGCAGCGCTGGCGCGTTGTCGGGGAACATCACGATGTTGACCGGCGGCTTGCCTGCCGTTTGCAGGGCCGTGTTCGCCTGCTTCAGCAGATCGGTCGCGGTGGTGCCGGTCACCGTCGCCGCCTTCTCGCCGGAGAGCGCCTGCGGCCCGCTCAGCTTCGGCGTGCCGGCCTTCATGATAAAGCCTTCCTGCGAGTACATATACGGGATCTCGTCGATCACCTTCAGCCGCGCCGGCTTGATGAAAAGCTGCGACATGATGGCGTCGCAATGGCCGGCGAGCAGCGCTGGAACCAGCCCGGCAAACGGGATGTTCACCCATTTCGCGGTCACGCCGAGGCGCTTGGCCAGCGCGTCGCCCAACTCGATATCCACGCCTTCCGGCTGTTGCGAAGCTGAGAAGAACTCCATCGGGGGCAGGTTGACGGCGCTGCAGAATGTCAACGTCTTGGTGGCGGTAACATCCGCCGGCAGTGCGGCGCTGGCAGCCTGCGTGGAACGCGGCGCGGCCAAGGCGGCAATGCCGAGAGCGGCCAAACCGAGATAGCGGGTACGCGAAAACAGCTTCATGACGGCAACCTCCGGGATCAAAATGGCGCAGGTTGCGCCGAAGCCGGAGTTGAACACTCGTTACGGTCAAGAACAAGCTGCTTTTGGTCAGAAAAAATGCAAGTTAGGACGGTCTCGATCCGAAACAAATCAGATGGCGCCCAAAAATCTTCATAACAGCCTAAATTACGGGCATAAATTTACCAGGCGCTAGTCCAACAGGCTGAACCAGACCGCAACGTGCTGGCGTCGACACCACCAGGGCCCAAATTACAAAAGTTTTTTTGCTACTTTTTGTTCACAAAAAGTAGCCTTTCTGTCTTTGCTCAGCACTTCCCGCCGCAACCGGTCGAGCCACGACCCGCGATGCCGGGTTTCATGCGCGCGTATATAGGTCCGCATCACTTTCGGCATTGGTTGTCCGCGGGGGATGCCCGCGCGCCAGGCCGCGGCGATGCCACGGAGCGCCGCCGGCAGGCAGCCATTCACCGCGCCATGCAGGGCGTAGGCGGCCATGCGCGGGGCGAGGGCGCACCAGGAGGCGCCCCATTTGCGGCTGATCAGCAGCCGGTTGCGGACATAGGCGGTCATGCGCGCGCCGTCCCAGCCGATGCGGGCGGCGACGGCGGGGCCGTGCCGAACCGCCAGCGCGCCGTCATAGGCGATCCGCCATTGCAGGGCGATCGCGGCCAGGCAGAAATCATATTCCTCCCAGGTGAAGAACAGGCTGGGGTCGTAGCCGCCCACTGCCTGCCAGGTGGCGCGGCGGATCGCGTGGCCGGCGCCGACAAAGGTGGTGGTGTCGAATGTTTCGCGAAATTTCGGCCGCAGCAGCTGGGGGTAACCCCAGCTCGACAAATCCGGCGCCGTCCCGTCCGGGCCGAGGATATTGAAGCCGAGCGCGCCCAGATCCGGCCGGCGGCGAAAGGCCTTGAGCGCGCCGGCGACGGTCCACGGGGTGTGGAACACCGCGTCATTGTCCAGCCCGACGATGATCCGGCCATGACCGCAGCCGCTCAGAAAATTCCGGCCGCCGCCGACCCCGAGATTTTGCGTGGACCGGTACAGGGCAAAACGCGGCGTGGTGGCGAAAGCAATTGTCAGGGCCTGGATGGTCTCCGCGCTGGAATTCTGATCCAGCACGCTGACGTGAAAAACGCCGCCGCGCTGGCTTAAGGCCGAGCGGATCGCGGCGCATGTTTCCGCCGGCCGCTCCAGGCACAGAATCACGATATCCGCATCATAGGACTCGGGGCCCGGCCTGTGTCCGGCGATCAGCCGCGGCGCCTCACCAGGCATTTTGCGGCCGCAAAATGGCCGGGACGGTGCGGATCAGGATCATCACGTCCAGCCAGAGCGACCAGGAATGGATATATTCGAGGTCGCTCGCCAAACGCTGTTCCAGCGTCGTCACGTGCGGGGTGGCGCCGCGCTGGCCGCGAATCTGCGCCAGCCCGGTCATGCCGGGCTTCACCCGGTGGCGCAGCCGATAGAGCCGCACCGCATCCTCGAACCGCACGCCTTCCACGGCGGTTTCTGGCGCGTGCGGGCGCGGCCCGACCAGCGACATCTCGCCCTTGATCACGTTGATGAGCTGCAACAGCTCGTCGAGAGAGGTGCGGCGCAGAAACCGCCCGATCTTTGTGACCCGCGCATCGCCGGGCTGGACCTGGGTGAAGGGCGCGCCGGGCGTGAACACCAGGGTGCGGAATTTCAGCACGGTGAAAGCCCGGCCCTGCGCGCCGATGCGCGACTGCCGGAAAATCACCGGTCCGGGGCCGCTCAGTTTCACCAGCATGGCGGCGAGCAGCAGCAGCGGGGCGCAGGCGAAGAGCAGGAGCACGGCCAGGGTCATGTCGAACAGCCGTTTCGTCAGATTGAGCGAAGAGACGAAATCGCCCGCCACCCGCACGATCCGGTACGTGTCGGGCTCGCTCAGCAGGAATTTGGGAAAGCTTCCGGCGATGTCGAAGCCGATCCAGATCCGCGCCGGCAGAGCGAGAAATTCGGCCAGCAATTCCGGCGCGGCGGTGAGGCGGTCCAGCCCCGGATGGTACAGGAACAGAATGTCCTGGATTTTTTTGTCGGCCAGCGCGCGCAGGCGGCGGTGGATGGCGTCCTGGCGGAGAGGGCCCGCGAGGAACATGATTTCGGGATTTTTCACTGAAATGCCTTGGGCATTCAAGGCCGAGAGCAGCCCGGCGGGGCAGTTGTCGTGGCACACGATCAAGGTGCGGCCCGCGGGGCCGGGGGGTGGGCCGGCGGCGCGGAAGCCGAGCGCGCCGCGGACCAGGCCCAGCGCGGCGGGGGTGAGAACCAAATCCGCCACGGTCCAGCGCCGTGTCAGGATGTGCGGATGGCCGAGCAGAAAGGCGAGCAGCAGCATCGCGGCGCTGGTGGCGAGGAAGCAGTTGATGGCCAGCCCCGCCGCTGACGCGGCCCGCAAACGCGTGGCGTAGCCGCCATGCGAGGCGATCAGCGCCACGGTGATCAGCGCCAGGAACGTCCAGAAAATCAGGTTGCGGGGCAGGTTTTCCGCGCTTTGCCGCAGCAGGCTGGCACAAAGCGGGATCGCCATGACCGCGCAGAAATCCGCGGCGGCGGCCCCCAGGCCGCGCGGCAGCTCCGGTATTGTCGGTTTGTGACATCCGCGCCTTGTCTTTGGCCCGGCGGCGGCATGTATGCCAGACATCCTGTCGCCCTCAGGTTGTTACGATTACGAATCGTTACCTGGGGTAGAAGTTAACGAAAAACTAATCTTTTTGAAAGAAAATAGTTAAACACCAGCCCGGCGGCGGTGCCGGCGATGATCGCCAACACCGGCTGCGCGCGGCAGAACGCGCTGACGGCGATGAGCGTGAAGAAGGTGCCGCGGTTGAAGATGAAGCCGACGAAATTGGCGGCAAGGAATTTCAGCCATTGCACATGCGCGGCGCCATGCGCCCGGTGGCGGAAGGTCCAGCAGCGGTTCATCACCCAGTTTGCCGTGGCGGCGACGATGAAGCCCAGCGTGCCGGCGGCATACAGGCCGAAATGGCTCTTCGTGGCATAGACGGTCGCGGTGTCCCAGCAGAAGCCGAGCGCGCCGACCATGCCGAAGCGGATGAAATCCGCGCTCAAGCCCGTGCGCGCCAGCAGCAGGACACCAGCATCGAGGAGCGACAGAACCTGCTGGGAAACGGAGTTTCGGGGCATCGTTAAGTCGGCGTAGAGCAAGACGCCCCGGCGGGGAAGCGCCGTAAAAGTTTTTGCCTGGCTTTTGGCCGAAAATGCGGCGTCTTTCTCCGCGGGCTGGCCGGCCCGCGCCGCGCATGGCGCGCTTGCCGGCTTGACGCTTCGGTCCCGGGGCGCTCACATGCGCGCGCAACGAAATTAATGGAGCCGAAGAATGCCCCAGCTTTCCCTGACCGTGAACAACCAGCCGGTAACGGCGGAGGTCGAGGCGAGGACGCTGCTCGTCGATTTTCTTCGCGGTCCGCTCGGCCTGACCGGCACGCATGTCGGGTGCGATACCAGCCAGTGCGGCGCCTGCGTGGTCAGCCTCGACGGCAAATCCGTGAAATCCTGCGCGGTGCTGGCGGTGCAGGCCGATGGCGGCCATGTCACCACCATCGAAGGCCTGGCCGCTGCGGACGGCACGCTGCATCCCATGCAGGCGATGTTCCGCGAACATCACGCGCTGCAATGCGGTTTCTGCACCTCCGGCATGGTGATGAGCGCGATCGATCTGGTGAAAACCCATCCCGAGGGCCTGACCGAGGCGCAGATCCGGCACGGGCTGGAGGGCAATCTCTGCCGTTGCACCGGCTACCACAACATCGTCAAGGCCATCGCCGCCGCCTGGCCGCTGATGCAAAGTGAGCCTTTGCCGTACGCGGCGGTATAGGGAGGGGGACGCATGTATAATTTCGACTATATCAAACCCCGCACCCTCGCCGAGGGCACGAAACGCCTCGCTGGCGACATGGAGGCCAAGCCGCTGGCCGGCGGCCAGACCTTGCTGCCGGTGCTCAAGCAGCGGCTGAACCAGCCGTCCGTGCTGGTCGATCTGGCGGGGCTGAATCTCGCCTTCATCAAACGGGTGGGCGGCAAGATCGAGATCGGAGCGATGACGACGCACGCCGAAATCGCAGCCGCGCCGGAGGTGCAACAGGATTTTCCGGCCCTGGCCGAGCTGGCCGGCAATATCGGCGACCGGCAGGTGCGCCATCGCGGCACCATCGGCGGCTCGCTCGCCAATAACGACCCCTCCGCCTGCTATCCGGCGGCCGTGCTGGCGCTGGACGCGGTGATCCGCACCAACCGGCGCGACATCCCGGCGGCGGAATTCTTCCAGGGCCTGTTCACCACGGCGCTGGAACCGGGCGAACTCATCACCGCCGTGATCTTCACGCCGCCCCAGCGCGCCGCCTACGTGAAGTTCGCCAACCCGGCGTCGCGCTACGCCATGGTCGGCGTGTTCGTGGCCAAAACCACTTCGGGCGCGCGAGTGGGGGTGACCGGAGCGGGGCAAAACGGCGTGTTCCGCCACACGGCGATGGAACAGGCGCTGGACAAGTCTTTCACCCCCGAGGCGCTGGAAGGTGTCGCCACCGACGAAGACATGATGAGCGCCGACATCCATGGCAGCGCCGCCTACCGGGCGCATCTGGTGGGCGTGATCGCCCGCCGCGCGGTGAAGGCTATCCAAGCATAGAGAGAAGGAAGGAAGCGCTACTTTTTGTGAACAAAAAGTAGCAAAAAAACTTTGTTATGCTGGGCCTGGGGCGTTGTCGCCGACAAGCCTCAGGCCCAGCGTCGTAAAAGTTTTTTGCGCCGCTTTTTTTCAAAAAAGCGGCTGCTTTCTTCCTTAATTCGCGAACGGATCCTGCACGAGGATCGTATCGTCGCGTTCCGGGCTGGTGGAGAGCAGGGTCACCGGCGCTTCCACCAGTTCTTCGATCCGCTTGACGTATTTGATCGCCGCCGCCGGCAGTTCCGCCCAGGAGCGCGCGCCGCGGGTGGAGCTTTCCCAGCCTTCCAGCTCCTCATAGATCGGCGTGGCCGCCGCCTGTGCCGCCATGCCGGCGGGCAAATGCTTATAGGCCTTGCCGTCGATCAT
>NZ_DATLPB010000033.1:0-33613 GCF_035535915.1 Acidocella sp. | reverse complement strand
CAAAAGCCAATTTCCACCTCTTCCTCAAGGAATGCGAGTGGAGGTTCAACGATGGCTCTCCCGCCCAGCTCTTGAAGCAGCTCAAGCGCTGGGTCAGAAAGAATTCAACCTAACATCTGGGACAGCCCCAAAACTTTTGTTTATGCTGGGCGGAGGGGCTGAAGGTTCCGGCGGTGCGTAGCACCGTTGGAATAGCCCCGGAGGGCGTGGGCTTTGTCGACGACAACGCCCATGGCCCAGATTAACAAAGTTTTTTTGCTACTTTTTGTTCACAAAAAGTAGCCTTCCCTTACTCCTAAACCAGCGGCATCTCAGGCCGCAGCCTTCCGCCCATACGCACCGGCTCCACGCGCAGTGCCAGCCCTTTTTCATCGGTTTCGACGAACACGCCGCACACGGTTGCCTCCCCTTCCGCCGGGGCCAGGCGTTCGCCCGGCATTTTGCGGATGAAGCGCGCCATTGCCGCGTCCTTGCCCATGCCGATCACGCTGTCATAGTCGCCGCACATGCCGAGATCGGTCACGAAGCCCGTGCCGTTCGGCAGCACCTGATGGTCCGCCGTCGGCACATGGGTATGGGTGCCGAAAATCATCGAGGCGCGGCCGTCGAACGCGTGGCCGAACGCCATTTTCTCCGAGGTCGCCTCGGCGTGGAAATCGAGCAGCACCGCGTCCAGCCCGTTGCCCAGCCGGTGCCGGTTGAGCAGCGCCTCGGTGGCCTGGAACGGGCAATCCAGCGGGTCCATGAACAGCCGCCCCATGAGCTGCGCCACGAGCACGCGCCGCCCATCCCGCGCTGTGATCATTGTGGCGCCGGAGCCCGGCGTGCCGGGCGGGAAATTCAGCGGCCGGATCAGCCGCTTCTCCTGGGCGATATAGGGGATGATCTCGCGCCGGTCCCAGGCATGGTTACCGAGCGTGATGGCGTCGGCCCCGGCGGCAAACAAGGCGTCCGCCATCTCCGGCGCCAGGCCGAACCCGTGGCTGGCATTCTCGCCATTCACCACCAGGAAATCGAGTTTGAGATGATCGCGCAAATGCGGGATGGCCTTGATCGCGGCTTCCCGCCCGGTGCGGCCGAGCAGGTCGCCGAGGATGACAATTTTCATATCAAACCTATAGAGCCATCGCGGATCGTGTAACAGGCGGCCGCCAGCCCGGCGAATGGCTCGACATCCGTGCCGGTAAGCCAGGCGGAGAGATCCAGCGTGCCGATCGCCGCGAAGAGGGCGGTGCGGTGCGCGGCATCCAGGTGCACCAGCGGCTCGTCGAGCAGCAGCAGCGGCGGCGTGCCGCGCGTGGCGGCGATCAGCGCCGCGTGGCCGAGCACGATGCCGATCAGCATCGCTTTCTGCTGCCCGGTGGACGACAGCGCCGCCGGCCGGCCGGTGGCGGCGTCGGTGATCAGCAGGTCGCTCTTCTGCGGCCCCAGCGAGGCGCCGCGCTGCACGGCGTCCTGCGCCCGGGCGTTCCGGTAGGAAGTGCGCAATTCATCTTCCACATCCAAGGCGGGGCGCTGGCGCAGCTTGGCGTCGATCGGGCAGGCCAGGTCCAGCCCCACCAGGGGAAAGGGCGCCGCCGCGCCGCGCGCCAGGGTTGCGTTCAATTGACCGAGCAAGGCGGCCCGGCCGGCGGTGGCCGCCACCGCGTGGCGGGCCATGGCATCCTCGAGGCCGGAAAGCCAGGCCGGGTCCGGCCGGTCGCCGAGCAGGCGGTTGCGCTGCGAAGAAGCGGCTTCGAACGCCGCCATCTCCCGCGCATGGCCGGGTTCCAGCGCCACCACAAGGCGGTCGAGGAAGCGCCGGCGGCCGGAGGCGGATTCAGTGAACAGCCGGTCCATTTGCGGGGTCAGCCAGACGGCGGCGAGCCTCAAAGCGATGTCTGCCTGCGCGCGCGGCTTCTGCCCATCCAGCAAAAACACCCGGCGCTCCGGCGCCCCTTCGGCGGAACCAGTGCCGATTTCGAACCCGCCGGCTGCGTCGTCGATCTGCGCGGCAACCGCCCAACCGCCCGTCGCGCCCTCACCTTTGCGCGCGAGTTCCGAAAACCTCGCACCTCGCAGGCCCCGGCCCGGCACCAGCAAGGAGATGGCTTCGAGCAGATTGGTCTTGCCGCTCCCATTCGGCCCGGCAAACACATTGACCCGCGCGGCGGGCGCAAAGCGCAGTGAGGCGTAGGAGCGGAAATCGCTAAGGGTGAGCCGGCTGAGCTGCGTCGTCAGACCCGCATCGGCATCAGCACGTACACCGCCGACTGGTCGTCCTGGTCACGCACCAGGGTCGGCGCCGCGCCGTCGGCGAACACGAATTCCACCTTGCCGCGGATCTGGTCGGTCACGTCCGACAGATAGCGCGCCTGGAAGCCGATCTCGAGCGGGCCGGACTGGTAGTCGATCAGCTCGGAGCCGAGTTCCTCGGAGGCCGTGCCCTGTTCCGGGCTGGAGGCGGAAATGACCAGCAGATCCTTGGCCAGCGACAATTTCACCGGACGGTGCCGCTCGGCGCTGATCGCCGAGACGCGGCCGACGGCATCGTTGAAATCCTTCTTCTCGACCCGCAGCACCTTGTCGTTGCCGCGCGGAATCACCCGCTCATAATCGGGGAAGGTGCCGTCGATCAGCTTGCTGGTCAGGCGCATCGTGCCGATGGTGAACTGGATGCGGGTCTCCGAGAGCGCCACATCGGCCTCGGTCGACACCTCATCGAGCAGCTTGCGCAGCTCGGTCACGGTCTTGCGCGGAATGATCACGCCCGGCATGCCCTTGGCCCCTGCCGGCAGCGGTTCCTCGACGCGCGCCAGACGGTGGCCGTCGGTGGCGACCGCCCGCAGTACGGGGCCGGCTTCGCTCTCCGCCGCGTGCAGAAAAATGCCGTTCAGGTAATAGCGGGTTTCTTCGGTGCTGATCGCGAAACGCGTGCGGTCGATCAGCCCGCGCAGCTCCTGCGCGGAGAGCACGAACTGGTGCGTCAGCTTGCCGGCATCGAGCTTGGGAAACTCATCGACGCTCAACCCCACCAGGCTGGTGGCATAGCGGCCGGCGCGCAACGCCAAAGGCGCGTCCCCGCCCGGATGGTCCAATTCGATTTCAACATTGTCGGGTTGACGGCGAACGATCTCATACAAGGTCGTGGCCGGCACCGTGATGGCCCCGTCACGCATGGTCTGCGCGGCGACCTCCTCGACCAGGGCGATCTCCAGATCAGTGGCGGCGATGGTCAGCTTTCCGTCGCGCACCGCCAGCAGCACGTTGGCCAGAATGGGAATGGTATTGCGCTTCTCGACGACGTTCTGGACATGGGCCAGCGACTTCATCAACGTGGCGCGATCGGCCTTGAACTTCATGATACCCTTCCTGACGGCAATACTTGAGTCTCGTCGCGACGACCGATTCGTGCCCGTCAGGATAGCAAGGGGCGCTCCGATAGGGAAGCTCTGCCCTGCGCCACGCACAGAGGCGCAGGGCAGGGCCGCCGACCGCCATCCGGCCCGCGCCTCAGCGCCCTCACCCCCGCAATGCGCCGCCCGCTGGCGGCTCAGCTCTCCAGCATGCGGCGCAGCAGTTCCACGTCTTCGGCGAAGGCGGCATCCTGGCCCATCAGTTCGCCCACGCGCGAGACGGCGTGCATCACCGTGGTATGGTCCCGATCGCCGAAATGCCGGCCGATATCCGGCAGGCTCTTGCTGGTCAGCTGCTTGGCCAGATACATCGCCACCTGGCGCGGGCGCGCGATGTTGCGGGCGCGCCGCGCCGACGACATCTCCGCCACGCGGATATTGTAATGATCGGAGACGCGCTTCTGGATCTCCTGAATCGTGACCTTGCGGTCATAGGCCTTGAGCACGTCATGGAGCACCTCATGCGCGGTCTCCATCGTCAGCTGCCGGTCGAACAGGTTGGCGTGCGCCACCAGGCGGTTCAGGGCGCCTTCCAGCTCGCGCACGTTGGAGGTGATCTTGCGTGCCAGGAATTCCAGCACCTTGGCCGGCACGTCCACGCCCGCCCGTGAGGCCTTTGCCTCCAGAATGGAAATGCGAAGTTCGAAGGTGGTGGCGTGCAGGTCCGCGACCATTCCGCATCCGAGACGGGTCCGCAAACGGTCCTCGAGGCCGGACAGATCCGACGGCGACTTGTCGGCGGAAATCACGATCTGCTTGCCGGCGTCGACCAGCGCATTGAACGTGTGGAAGAACTCTTCCTGGGTGTTATCCTTGCCGATGAGGAACTGCAGATCGTCGATCATCAGCACGTCGACGCTGCGCAATTCGTTCTTGAACTCCAACGTCGACTGCGAGCGCAGCGCGTTGATGAAGCGGTACATGAATTTTTCCGCCGACATATAAGCGACGGACACCGGCCCCGCGCCCTGGCGCCGGGTCGACAATTCCCAGGCGATGGCGTGCATCAGGTGGGTCTTGCCCAGGCCGACCCCGCCATACAGGAACAGCGGATTGAACCCCGGCGTGGCCGGCGATTCCGCGACCCGGCGGGCGCAGGCATAGGCGAATTCGTTCGGCTTGCCGACCACGAACGTGTCGAACGTGAAACGCTGGTCGAGCGGCGCCACAAGCTCCGAGCGCGGCGGCGCGGAGGTTGCAGCCGCGACGGTGGCCGTCGCGGCCGGCACACTCGCCGGCTCGGGCTCGGCGAGATTCGGCGCGGTCCCGCGGCTCGGCTGGGTGCGGATGTCCACATGCCGGATGTCGGGGTTTTCCGCCTGCCAGAACGCGGCGATCAGCTCGCCATATTCCTTGTTGACCCAGTCGCGCAGAAAGCGCGTGGGCAGGATGACCGTCACTTCGTCGCCATTGACCCCGGCCAGGGCCACCTGCTTCAGCCAGGTGCGATATTCGACTTCCCCAACCTCTGCCTGCAGGCGGGCGCGCACACGCGCCCATTGTTCGTTCAGGGCGGCGTCATCTCGGCGCGCGGGCGAAGACGAAACCGCGACACCTCCATCACGCATGGAACCGATTTCCAGGCTCATTCCCAATTCCGCTCCAGCCCCAAAAAAAGACATGCCCGGCGTAGGCTTTCGGGAAAAAGCCTGAAATAGACTATAAGTTTCCCAATTAACGGCATCCACGCGGGCACAAGTATGCTTGGCGACTTTAAGTTAGAAGCGCCTGGACTGGCAAGTGCTCAATTCCTTCATCACGGCCGATACGGCGCTGATCATTCCAAATTAACGTGTAAATTCAACAGATACTCAACCCAAGGTTTCCATCCACAAATCTCTGAACGATAACAATGGGTTAGATTCTAAGAACAAAAATGGCGCGTCCCGGTCATAGACCCGGGACGCGCCATGTCTCACGCTCAGGAAGTCAACAAACCGCTGCAGCCTGGCCGCGAAGGGCTAGGCGGCGACGGCCTTCACACGGGCCGAAAGGCGGGAGATCTTGCGCGAAACGGCGTTCGCCTTCAGCACCCCCTTACCGACCGCGCGCTGCAATTCCGGCTGCGCGGCGCGGAACGCGGCCTGCGCCGCCTCTTTGTTGCCAGAAGCCACGGCTTCCTCAACCTTGCGGATGGCGCTATGAACGCGCGACTTGCGCGCCTTGTTGCGCATCGTGCGCTTGAGAGTCTGCCGAATGCGCTTCTGCGCTTGTGCGATATTGGCCATAAGGTTCCGCCGATAAAAAAACCGTCAATGAAGCGCGCGGTCTAGACCGCATGGAGCACGGCGTCAAGTAACCAAGCCGCCATGCCCCGCGCCCGGCGGACGGCTTTATTGCGCCGGCGGCACCTGGCTACCGGGATAGCCGGGCGGGATCAGGTTCCCTTGGGGCTCCGGATAGGCGGGGCCCGGCGCGGCGGGGGCCACCGGCGCAGCCGCCGCGCCGCCTCCCCCTGCCGGGGGCGCCGTCAGCGGCGTCGTCTGGACCGCAGCGCCCGCGGCGGCGGGGGCATAGCCGGGCACCGGCGAACCGGGGGTCGGCGACCAGGACAGCCAGCCGCTCAGATTATGCTGCATCTGGTATTGCAGCTGCACGTTCATGTTTTCCATCAGCTGCTTGGTCAGGCCGTACAAAGCCGCCGGCATGGCGTTCGGCCCGTCATCGGACCCCGGCGCCGAGCGCGAGGCGGACACGGTGGCCTCGGCATAACCGGTGCTGTGCCCGTCCGCGCTTGCCACGGTCACATCCACCGTCATCGCCCCGGTTAACGTGCCGTCAACCTGGTGAACCGACGCGTTCTGAATCGTCACCGTGCCCGTCCCCGGCGCGCCGGAGGCCACCACCCGTCCCCTGAGCATTGTCATCAGCGTCTGGGCCGGGGGTGCTGGGTCCTGCGCCAGCAACGCCACCGTGTCGGGTGTCGGCACATAGTCGTCCACGATGTTGAGGGTCGCGACCTTGAGCACCAGCGGCGGCAGATAAGAATAAGTAAGCGGCGGGAAATATTGCGGCGGCGGCGGGCTGCTGCACCCGGCCAGCCCGGCCAGCACGGCGAAGGACGAAAAATGCCATAACTTCATGTTAAGAGGCTCCAGAACGGCCATTAACAGTCTCACGGGGAAAACGGAACGCGAAATTACAGAACTCACAATTCATGACGATATCACCGTCCACCGCCATATGATCGAGATCGTCCGGCGAGAACCCCTCAAGAATGCTGCCCAGACGGGCACGCGAACAACGGCAGCCATAGGCCAGAACGCGCGGCCGATCCACTGCCACGCCTTCGCCATGGAACAGCCGGTAAAGCAGCCGTTCCGGCGCCAGTGAATCGTCGAGCAATTCATCCGTCGTCACCGTGTCGGCGAGGATACAGGCGGTGCGCCAGACCTCCTCCTGCTCATCGGCGGAACTGTCCGGGCCGACGCCGCCGGCCCCGGCGATGCGCTCGATCACCAGCGCCGCGGCGCGCCAGCCCTGGGGCGTCTCACCGGCGGCAAGATAGACCTTGCAGGGCAACTGCTCGGAAACCGTGAAATAGCTCTCGGCCATCTGCGCCAGGGTCTCCCCCTCCAGCGCCACGATCCCCTGCTGCGGTTCCCGGCTCATGCCTTGATCGACGGTAAAGGCGAGATAGCCGTTGCCCAGCATCTGCCGGGCCGTGCCGTCGGCCGGAATGTCGGCCTCCTTGTCCACGCGCGCATAGCCGCGCAGCGCGCCGCCGTCGGTGCAGTCGGCGATCAGCATGGAGACCGGGCCATCGCCCTTGGCCTGCAGGCTGAACGAGCCGGAAAATTTCAGCGCGGTCGCCAGCGAAGCAGCCAAAGCCAGCGCCTGGCCCAGCAGCGCACGCACCGGCGGGCTGTGGTCGTGGCGCGTCAACAAGGTATGAGCCAGCGGCCCCAGCCGGATCAAACGGCCGCGCACCGGCTGGCTGGGGATGAAGAAAGGCGTGATGCCGCGGGGGACCGCCAGATCCGGCACATCCGGCCGGTTCGAGTCGAGAAAAGCCGGTAAATCTGTCATCGGCCGGAAGATAGATAGGTTTCTGCGCCGTTGCCAGATCGGCGGCTAGGGGTTAGCGGTTTCTCATGACAATGGCTGACACGACAATCGATTTGGGTGCCTGTGTGAAGCGCCTCGCCCGCGCCAGCGTTCTGGTCGTGGGCGATGCGATGCTCGACCGCTACGTCTATGGCGAGGTGGAACGCGTAAGCCCCGAAGCGCCGGTGCCGATCCTCACGGTGACGCGCGAAGTGGCAATGCCGGGCGGCGCCGGCAACGTCGTGCGCAACCTCACCGCCCTCGATGCCTCGGCAGCCTTTGTCTCCGTGGTCGGCGACGACCAGGCCGGCTCGGACCTGACCGGGCTGATCGGCGGCCAGGAACGGGTGGAGCCTTGGCTGCTGGTGCAAGGCGGCCGCACCACCACGCTGAAAACCCGCTATATCGCGCAAGGCCAGCATCTCATCCGTGCCGACCGCGAGCAGACCATTCCGCTTCCGGAAAAGCTCACTGAACGCCTCATCCGCATCGCCCTCGATGCCGTCGCCGCGACGTCCATCACCCTGCTCTCCGATTATCGCAAAGGCGTGCTGAGTGACGAAGTCGCCGCCCAGATCATCGCCGGTGCCAAATCGCTCGGCCGGCGCGTCATCGTCGACCCCAAGGGCCGCGATTACAGCCGCTACCGAGGCGCGGACGTGGTCACGCCGAACCGGCGCGAACTGGCCGAAGCCACCGGCCTGTCGGTCGACAGCGAAAGTGCCATCGTCGCCGCCGCCCAGGTGCTGCTCGCCCGCTACGATTTCGGCGCCGTGCTCGTCACCCGCGCCGAGGATGGCATGAGCCTGATCACCGCCGACGAAGTCCGCCATTTTCCCGGCGAAGCCAAGGAAGTGTTCGACGTCTCCGGCGCCGGCGACACCGTGGTCGCCACGTTGGCCGCCGCCTTGGCGGTCGATGTGCCCTTGGTCGACGCGGCCCGGCTGGCCAACATCGCCGGCGGCATCGTCGTCGGCAAGGTCGGCACCGCTGTGGCGCGCCCGGCCGACCTGCTCGCCGCCCTCTCCCCGGTCACCGGCGCCCTGCGCAAGGTCGTCACCGCCGCCAACGCCGCCGAGGCGGCGGAACGCTGGCGCACGCGCGGCTACAAGGTCGGCTTCACCAATGGCTGCTTCGACCTGCTGCACCCCGGCCATGTGCATTTGCTCGAACAATGCCGCGCCATGTGCGACCGCCTGATCGTCGGCATCAATGCCGACGCGTCGGTCGCACGCCTGAAAGGCCCAACCCGCCCGGCCCAGGGCGAGGCGGCGCGCGCCGCCGTGCTGGCCTCGCTCGCCAGCGTCGATCTGGTCTGCCTGTTCGAAGAAGACACGCCGCTGGAGCTGCTGAAACTGATCCGGCCCGACCTGCTCATCAAAGGCGCGGACTATACGCGCGACACCGTGGTCGGCGCCGCTGAGGTGGAAAGCTGGGGCGGCAGCGTGGCCCTGGCCGAGCTGCTGCCGGGCCATTCGACCACGGCGACTTTGGCGAGACTGCGGGGTTAAACAGGCAAGCAAAGAAAGCGCTACTTTTTGTGAACAAAAAGTAGCAAAAAAACTTTATTTACTCTGGGCGGAGGGGCTGAAGGTTCCGGCGGTGCGTAGCACCGTTGGAATAGCCCCGGAGGGCATGGGCTGGGTCGGCGACAACGCCCACGGCCCAGCATAAACAAAAGTTTTTGCGCCGCTTTTTTCAAAAAGCGGCTGCTTTCTTTCTTGAGGAGACCATGACGTGAATTCACCACCGCTCGGACCGGAAGTTGATCCCTGGCCCCGCCCCCTCCCCGCGCGCACGCCGCTCGCCGGCATGTACACCGCGCTGGAGCCGCTGCACCGGCGCCATGCGGACGAGTTGTTCGAGGCGGCGCGCGGGGCGGATGACAGTTTCGCCTATATGGGCTTCGGCCCCTTCGCCACGCGCGATGAGATGGCGCGGCTGATCGCGCACAACGCCGCCCAGCACGACCCGATCTTCTGGGCCATCCGCCCCATCGCCACCGGCGTCGCCTCGGGCTGGCTGTCGCTGATGGACATCGAGCCGGCGAATGCGGCGATCGAACTCGGCCATATCTGGTTCTCGCCCCGCCTGCAGCGCACCCGCGCCGCCACCGAGGCGATGTATCTGCTGCTCAAACGCGCCGCCGACGAGCTCGGCTATCGCCGCCTGGTCTGGAAATGCCACTCCCTGAACGCAGCCTCGATCCGCGCCGCGCAGCGCCTCGGCTTCACCCCGGAAGGGATCTTGCGGTCCCACAAAGTGGTCAAAGGAAGAGAGCGCGACACGGCCATGTTCAGCATCACCGCCGCCGAATGGCCAAGCCGGCGCGACGCCATGGAGGCCTGGCTGGCGCCCGAAAATTTTGCCCCGGACGGCACCGCGAAACGCAGCCTCGCGAGTTTTCGATAAGGAAAGAAAGCAGCCGCTTTTTGAAAAAAGCGGCTCAAAAACTTTTGGTTACGCTGGGCCATGGGCGTTGTCGCCGACGCAGCCTGTGGCCCAGCATAACAAAGTTTTTTTGCTACTTTTTGTTCACAAAAAGTAGCCTTCCTTGCTTACCTGAACTGCCTTGCGACCACCTCGCGCAACTTTGGCAAAGTTTCCGTGCCGAACCAGGGGTTTTTCGCTTCCCAGCCGATCGTGCGCCAGGACGGGTGCGGCAGCGCCATGAAGCGCGGATGGTCGGCATGGGCGCGCACATGATCGGTCATGCTGCCGGGCCCGAGATAGCGGTGCTGGGCGTAGGAGCCGACGAGCAGGATCAACTCGATCTGCGGCATCAGGGCGAGGAATTTCTCGTGCCAGGCAGGCGCGCATTCCTTGCGCGGCGGCAGGTCCCCGCCTTGGGGGAAACGCCCGGGATAGCAGAAGCCCATCGGCATGATGGCGATCCGCGTCACATCGTAGAATTGTTCGCGCTCGGTCCCCATCCAGCCGCGCAGCCGCTCGCCGGAAGCGTCGTCGAACGGAATCCCGGACGCATGCACTTTCGTGCCCGGCGCTTGGCCGATGATGAGCAGCCGCGCGGTGTCGGACACGCGGAAAACCGGGTGCGGCCCGAGCGGCAGATGGCCCGCGCATAGCGTGCAGGCCCGGGCTTCTTCAGCTAAAGTCTCAAGCGCGCTGGTCATCGCAGCTGGAGCATGGCGGCCAAATCGGATTAAAGGAAGGGCCGCTTTGCGGAATGCCCAACAGGAGATGCCACATGTCCCGCATGTCCGTCCCACGCCTCGCTGTCCTGCTGGTGCTGCTCGGCGGCGCGTCGGCCGGGGCCCAGACGCCGACCGAACTCCATTTGACCGCCACCGGCACAGTGCAATTGCCGCCCGACGAGGCCGTCGCCGACCTCACGGTGCAGGTTTATGCGCCGCAGGCCGCCGCCGCGCAGGCTTCGGTCAACCGGCTGATGGCGGCGGCGTTGGATGCTGCGCGTCACGCGCCGGGCATCACCGCCACCACCGGCCTTTATGACGTGGCGACCAGCAGCGACGCCCAAGGCCATGTCACGCAATATGCCGCGAGCCAGGTCCTGCACCTCACCGGTCCCGCCGAGGACGGGCGCCCCGCCGCGTCCTTCACCGATCTGGTCGGCCGGCTGCAGGCGCAAGGGTTGCAGGTGAATACGCTGAGCGCGCAGCTCTCCCCCGCCGGGCGGCAACATGCGGAGGACCAAGCGATCCAGGCCGCACTCCGGCGGCTGCACGATCAGGCCATGCTGATCGCCACGTCTCTGGGCGAGAAGGCCGGGCCGATCAAATCGCTCACGGTCGGCGAGGCCGGCCCCATCGCACCCTTCCCCGGCCGCATGATGGCCATGGCCGCCCCCTCCGACCAACCTGGCCCCGTGACGGTGACAGAATCCGTCTCCGCGACCATCGACCTCACCCCGTAAAACACATTCGCCAGTTCAGCCCATCGCTTCCGGCGTGGCTGAACAAAAGGCTGACTACTGCGCCTTCACCTCCCCGAGTACTTCGTCCAGCACATCCAGCATCCGGTCGATCTCGTCATCGGTCACCGTTAAAGCGGGCATGAAGCGGAGCGCATTGGGCCGAGGACCATTGATCAGCACTCCCCGTTCGAGGCACAGGTTGACCACTTGGGCGGCATTATCGCGGCCCAGGTTGAGCGCGAGCAACAACCCCTGGCCGCGAACCTCACTGCACCCATGCTTCCGCGATAGGCCAAGCAAGCCGTCCGCAACGCGCCGGCCGGCTTGCTTAACACGCGCCAGGAAAGCGGGTCTGCTAACCTCTTCAATCACCGCGCAGCCTGCGGCGGCCATTAGCGGATTGCCGCAAAACGTGCCGCCCTGATCGCCATAGTCGAAGCAGGACACCTCGCGATGGGCCAGCAGGGCGGCCAACGGCACGCCGCCGCCGAGTCCCTTCGCCAGGGTCATTATGTCCGGCGTAATTCCGGCATGCTCGAAGCCGAATAGATCGCCGGTGCGCCCGATGCCGGTCTGTATTTCATCCAATATCAGCAGCACCCCCTGTTCGCGGGTCAACGCTCGAACCGCACGCAAGAATGGGATTGTCGCCTCGAAGACACCGGCCTCTCCTTGAATAGGCTCCAGCATCACAGCCGCCGTCCGATGTGTGATGGAAGCGGCCACAGCGTCGAGGTCGTTCAACGGTACCTTCGGAAAGCCCGGCACCTTTGGCTCGTAAAGCTGTTCCCATTGCGGCTTACCGGATGCAGCCATGGTGGCGAGGGTCCGCCCATGAAAGCCGTGATCCATGGTGATAATTTCAAACGCGCCATCCCTGTGCTTGGCACCCCATTTGCGGGCGAGCTTGATCGCGCCCTCGTTTGCCTCGGCGCCGCTGTTGGCCAGAAACACGTGATGCAGCCCGCTATGAGCCGCAAGCAGGTCGGACAAGCGGACCATCTGATCGTTATAAAAAGCGGGACTACAGTTTAGCAGTTGCGCCGCTTGCCGGGTCAGCGCCTCGATAAGCGGTTTCGGCGAATGGCCCAGACAATTCACCGCCCAGCCCTGGATGAAATCCAGGTAGCGACGGCCTGTACTGTCCGTCAGCCAAGATCCCTGCCCGGAGACGAATATGATTGGCGACCGTGGCGTGATTTCCATGACCGCTGCAAAAGGATTGAGGGGCGCGCCTGAATCTGAAGGGTAGGTTGTCGGGGACATCGCATGCTCCTTGGTGGTTGAGAGGAGCGACGAAGAATTCCCAAAACAAACAAGGCCCTCGTCGCTGCCGACGGAGGCCTTGTTTTCAATGTGCGTTTTCGCTCAGCGCGTGCACAAACGTCGGCCACCCATCAGGAGATGGCGGCGTCGACCGTCCGCTGCGATGTGGCAAATAACGGATTCCATACCGCTCAGGTAACTGTATGAGCTTCCTCTGGTCAACTGGAATCTTCAGCATCATGGACCGGGTGCCACTAGCAATGGCGGCCCTTCCTTAGAACGGGATTTCGTCGTCCATCTCGTTATTGCCGGGGCGCGTGTCCCAGCCGCCGACGGCGCGCGCTGCCGGGGCCGCGGCGCGCGGGGAGGAAGAGGCCGGGCGCGAGGCGGCGTAATCGTCGCCACCGGCGGCGCCGCCGCCGGCCGGGCGGTCGAGCAACACCAATTCGCCACCGAAACGGCCGAGCAGGATTTCGGTCGTGTATTTTTCCTGGCCAGACTGGTCGGTCCATTTGCGGGTCTGCAGCTTGCCCTCGATATACACTTTCGAGCCCTTGCGCAGATATTTCTCGGCAACATCGGCCAGCCGCTCGTTCATGATGACGACGCGGTGCCACTCGGTCAGCTCCTTGCGCTCGCCGGTGGCCTTATCATTCCAGCTATCGGAGGTGGCCACCGCCAGATTGACGATCTTCATGCCCGACTGCGCGTTGCGGACCTCCGGATCCCGTCCGAGATTCCCCACGAGTACCACCTTGTTCACACTACCAGCCATGCCGACCTCCTCTTGCTCACGACAACCTTGCGTTTGGCGATACTATCCGCCCCGGACGCAGAAAGACAGTCCTCGGACGTTGCCATCCCCCGGCAAACGGGCCACCTAGCATAGGTTCACGATCCTCGGTCCCCGCGACCGTACAACCCGGGAGCCAAAGCATGCTGGAAACCCTGGTGGCGCTGCTCGGCGCCAGCGTCATCGCCCTGCCGGTGACCCGGCTGCTCGGGCTGGGCAGCATTCTGGGCTATCTGATCGCCGGCGTGGCGATCGGCCCGGCCGGCTTCGGGCTGGTGCGGCAAAGCGGGCAGATCACCGCGGTCTCCGAACTCGGCGTGGTGATGCTGCTGTTCCTGATCGGGCTGGAATTGCGGCCGCACCGTTTGTGGATCCTGCGTGGCACGATTCTCGAGCTCGGCCTCGGCCAGCTCGTGCCGACGGCGGCGGCGATCGCGCTGCTGGCGCATCTGGCCGGCATCGCCTGGCACGATTCCATCGTGCTCGGCGCCGGGCTGGCGCTTTCCTCCACCGCCATCGTGCTGCCGATGCTGGCCGACCGCAAACTGCTCAGCACCACCGCCGGGCGCGACAGTTTCGCCGTGCTGCTGTTCCAGGACATCATGTTCATCCCGCTCGTCGCGCTGGTGCCGCTTTTGGGGCATGGCGTGCCGCTGCTGCCGCACCATTTGCCCAACGCCGCGGAGATCCCCTGGCAGCCCGTGGTGCGGGGGCTGATCGCGGTCGCGGTGATATTGGTGGGCGGCACCCTGGCCGTGCCGCATCTCTTCCGCCTGGTCGGCCGGCTGCGTTCGCCGGAAGTGTTCACCGCCACCGCCCTGCTGCTGGTGGCCGGCACCGCCGCGCTGGCGCAATGGGCCGGGCTCTCAACCTCGCTCGGCGCCTTCATGGCCGGGGTGATGCTCTCCGATTCCGAATATCGCCATGCGATCCAGACGGACATCGAACCTTTCGAGGGGCTGCTGCTCGGCTTCTTTTTCATTTCCGTCGGCCTGTCCGCCGACCTCGGCCTGGTGCTGCGCCAACCTGGCGCCATCTTCGCCGGGCTGATTCTTCTGGTGCTCGTCAAGATCGCCATCACCTTCGCCGCGGGCTGGCTCAAGCGGCGCAACCTCACCAGCGCGCTGCGTTTCGCCAGCGCCTTGCCCGAAGGCAGCGAGTTCAGCTTCGTGCTGTTCGCCGCCGCCACCCAGGCGGGCGTGATGGCCAAACCCACCGCCGACATGGCGACGCTGATCATCGCGTTGTCGATGATCATCACGCCGATCCTGTTTGCGGGGTCGGAACGGCTGCTCATCCCGCGCCTGCAGCCCAAACGCGAGACGCGGCCCGCCGACCGGATCGAGCCTGCAGACATCCCGGTCATTATTTGCGGCTTCGGCCGCATGGGGCAGATCGTCGGCCGCGTGCTGAGCGTGCAACGCATCGCTTATACGGCCCTGGACTCCGATGCGAAGCGGATCGAAGCGGTGCGCCGCTTCGGCCCGAAAATCTATTTCGGCGACCCGACCCGGCTGGAGCTGCTGCGCGCAGCCGGGGCGGCGCGCGCCAAGATCCTGATCATCGCCCTGGACGATCGCGAGGCCATTCTCACGCTCACGGCCATGGCCCAACGGGAATTCCCGCATCTGACCATCATCGCCCGCGCGCATGACCGCAACCATGCGCACCGGCTGATGGATCTCGGCGTCCGCGAAATCGTCCGCGAAACGTTTTTCTCGGCGCTGCGCATGTCGGAACTGGCCCTCAACGGACTCGGCATCGGCGAGGCGATGGCGCGGCGCACGGTCGCGCTGTTTCGTACCCATGACGAAGAGCTGCTCAGGGAAACCCATGCTTATGCCGATGATGAACGGCGCCTGATTCAAACCACCGAACAGGCGGCGACCGAGCTGGCCGACCTGCTGGAAGCCGACCGCGAAAAACAAGCGAGCACGGGCTGATCCTCACGCCGAACTGCAGAAAATCGTCACATCGCAGCCCGGCGCCGCGTCCTCGATCCGCATCGAAAAACCGTGCAGCCGCACGATCGCCGCGACCAGCGCAAGGCCGATGCCATGCCCCGCCACGGAATTTTGCTGCGGCCCCCTGTGGAAGCGCCGCAGCACCACCTCGCGCTCGCTGGGGCGAATGCCCGGCCCCGTATCGATCACGCGGATCGCCCTCGCGATGCCATTTTCGCCGCGCAGCTCGCAACGCACGGCACCGTTGATTGGTGTGAACTTTACCGCATTGTCGATGAGATTGCAGACCGCCTCCATCAGCAGGTCGTGGTCGGCCAGGCAATAGGCGGCGGGGCCGTCATCGACATGCAGCGAGATGCCACGCATCTCGGCGCTCGGCAGATAGAGTTCCGCCGCATCCCGCAGCAGCCGCGCGGCATCGACGCGCGTGAAATGGGCCGCTCGCGCACTATCATCGATTTCCCGCATCCGCAGGATCGCAGAGACCATCGACAGCGCATGGTCGACATCGTGCAATACACGTTCGCCGAGCTCGCGGAACTCTTCCGGCGAGGCCGCATCCTGGTAACCGCGCTCCAGCCGCGCGCGCAGGCGGGTCAGCGGCGTGCGCAGCTCATGGGCAATATCATCCCCCAGGGCGCGTAAATCCGTCACCGCTTCCTCCAGCCGGTCGAGCATCGCATTCACGGCGCTGGAGAGGCGGTCAAACGGGTCTAGCGTGGAATGCACCGGCAAGCGCTGTTGCAGCTTGCCGGCCATCACATCCTCAACCGCGCGGCGGACGATGCGAAAGCGCATCTGCGCACGCAGACTGAGACACATGCCGAGCCCGATGGCAGTCGCGCCGGCGGGTGCGGTAACCAGCAAAAGGGCGCGCCCGATCAACAGACGCAAACGCGTCAGGAAATCCATATCCTCCGCGAAGACGGCATGGCCGCCGCCGGCGGTCGGACAGGCAATGGCGCGGCTCAGATCCGGCGGGAGATTTGGCGGCTGGCTGCGTATCAACCCAACCGATATAGGCCCCCTGCGGGCGATCAGCTCCGGCGGCAAAGTCACGATATTGCCTGCCAGAACATGCCCATCCGGCGCGAACACCGCAGCCGGACGGGTGCGGTGCAGATCCGCCGCGACCATGGCGTTGACGGCGGCGCTCAGATCGTGGGGATCAAGTTTCGCAAAACTCGTGCAATCGGCAACCAACTGGGTGTCGATGCGGATTTCAGCGTGGCGCACCGTCCACCAATAGATCAGCCCGCATAAAACCGCCCACTGAAGCAGCAGCGCCAAGGCGATCGCGGCGCTCCATCGTACGGTGGTCGTCCGCAGCACCTCAACGAGGTTGGTCAAGCCGGTATCCCTGTCCTCTCACGTTCCGAAACAGCGGAGTCTCATCCGGCAGGTCCACTTTGCGCCGCAGCTTGCTCATATGCACGTCCACCACATTTGAGCGCGGTTCGAAGCGGTATCCCCATACATCCTGCAGCAGCATCGAGCGGGTCACGATATCTCCAGGCCGGCGCAGGAAATATTCGAGTAGATCCAGCTCCCGTCCGTTCAGGTCCAGAAGGCGGCCGGAACGCGAGGCACGGCGCGACAACAGGTCGATTTCCAAAGGCCCAAGACGCAGGCGTGTCTCGCGCGTTTCCGCCGGGCGCCGCAACACCGCCTCCATCCGCGCCACCAGCTCGATCAAGGCGAAAGGTTTCGGCAGATAGTCATCGCCACCGGCACGCAGGCCGCGCACCCGATCATCCAACCGCCCGAGCGCGCTGATCACGATCGCCGGGGTACGGATCCCCTCACGGCGGATCGTCTTGATCACGTCCAGCCCCTCCAGTCCGGGCAGCAGCCGGTCGACGATCAGCACGTCAAAATCCTGCCGCGCCGCTTCAAGCCCGTTGCGGCCGCTGTCTACCGTGATCACAGCATGGCCGAAGCGCTCCAGTTCCAGCGCGATCTCTTCCGCGGTTTCGCCGTCATCCTCTATGAGGAGCACATTTGCCAAATCTTCTTGTCCCGCCGAAATAATTCAAAAAAATAACGGCCCGCCGACCCGGCATGACGGCCAAGTTTTATACGGGCGCGCTGCGGGACCGTCTACTTAAGCCTGTATGAAAGGCGTTTCATAATGTTAGAAAGACTTTATATTTCGTCTGGGTGGAATCCCTGAACGCCACCACACCTGCTTCCTCATCGGAAAACAGGAGAACGACCATGCGTCTCGCAAAACCACTCTTGGCTGAATTCATCGGAACCTTCGCGCTCATCTTTATCGGTGCCGGCGCCGTCACGGTCCTGGGGTCAAACCAGATCGCCGGTATTGCCCTCGCACATGGGCTTGTGATCATGGCTTTCGCCTATGCCTACGGGAAGGACAGCGGTTCCTACATCAACCCGGCCCTCGTCGTTGCCGCGGTCGTCGCCGGGGAGCATTCGCTGCTCGATGCCATCCCGGTCATCCTCGTGCAGCTCCTGGGTGGCATCGCCGGGGCGCAAGCACTGCTGCTCATCTACGGCCCCGCCGCGCCCCATGATCTCGGCGCGACCATGATCAACCTGCACCGCACCACCCTGACGGGCGGCTTCGCGCTCGAGGCGATCGGCACGTTCTTCCTCGCGAACACAGTGCTGAACGCGGGGCTGCGCGGCACCGCGGGCGCTTTGGCGCCCATCGCCATCGGCATGACAGTGACGGTCTGCATCCTGGCCTTTGGCCCGATCACGGGCGGCAGCGTGAATCCGGCCCGCACCTTGGGCCCTGCCGTGGCGGTCGGCAATTACAGCGAGGTCGGGCTGTATGTCGCGGCCCAGTTGCTGGGCGGCGCCGTGTGCGGTCTGCTGTACCGGCTGGTCTGGAAACATAGCGGCAAGGCAGCCCTACCGAGCGAGAGAAGCTCCAAGCTCGCCACCGCTGACGCCTGAAAGAGCGTTCGGGCCGCACCGGTTTCCCCCCCACCGGCCCAGCGTAAAAAAAGTTTTTGCGCCGCTTTTTTCTAAAAAGCGGCCACTTTCTTATCTCTGACCTGCGCCGGGACATTTGCATTCCGCCGGCTCTTTCCATATCGTACAGAACATTACACGAACATCTGGAATAGATATGGCGAAGACAACAGGCGCCGGGTTCATCACGGTGCGGGGTGCCCGCGAGCACAACCTGAAGAACATCGACATCGAGATCCCGCGCGAGGAGCTGACCGTGATCACCGGCCTGTCGGGCTCGGGCAAATCCTCGCTGGCCTTCGACACGATCTATGCCGAAGGCCAGCGCCGCTATGTCGAGAGCCTGTCCTCCTATGCCCGCCAGTTCCTGGAGCTGATGGGCAAGCCGGATGTGGACAGCATCGAGGGACTCTCCCCGGCGATTTCCATCGAGCAGAAGACCACCTCGCACAACCCGCGCTCCACCGTCGGCACCGTCACGGAAATCCACGATTACATGCGCCTGCTCTGGGCCCGGGCCGGCGTGCCCTATTCGCCCGCCACCGGCCTGCCGATCGAGGCGCAGAGCGTGGCGCAGATGGTCGACCGGGTGATGGACATGAAGGAAGGCACGCGGCTGCTGCTGCTGGCCCCGGTGATCCGCGACCGCAAGGGCGAATATAAAAAGGAGCTGGCCGAGCTGCAGCGCCGCGGCTTCACCCGCGCCAAGGTGGACGGCAAGCTCTACGAGATCGACCAGGTGCCGGCGCTGAACAAGAAGCTCAAGCACGATATCGAGGCGGTGGTGGACCGCGTGGTGGTCAAGCCCGGCGTCGAAAAGCGCCTGGCCGATTCCTTTGAAACCGCCTTGGGACTATCCGACGGCATCGTCTATGCCGAGAATGCCGACGACGAGACGCGCACGGTCTTCTCCTCGCGTTTCGCCTGCCCGGTCAGCGGCTTCACCATCGAAGAGATCGAGCCGCGTCTGTTCAGCTTCAACTCCCCCCACGGCGCCTGCCCGGCCTGCGACGGGCTGGGGCATGAGACGTTCTTCGACCCGCATCTGGTGGTACCGGACGAGCAGCGGGCGCTGAACGAGGGCGCGGTGATGCCCTGGGTGAACGCGCAATCGCCCTATTACGACCAGACGCTGGCGAGCCTTGCCAAGCATTTCGGCATCAAGCTGAGCACGCCCTGGGAGAAGCTGCCGGAAGACGTGCGCAACGGCATCCTGTTCGGCACCGGACGCACCGAAATCGACTTCACCTACAAGGATTCGGCGCGCGCCTATACGGTCACGAAGGCGTTCGAAGGCGTCATCAAAAACCTCGAACGCCGCCTGCGCGAGACCGATTCCGTATGGGTGCGCGAGGAACTGACGCGCTACCAGGCGGACCGCCCCTGCGCCGTGTGCCACGGCGCGCGGCTGCGGCCGGAGGCGCTCGCGGTGAAGGTGGCGACCAAAAATCTCGCCGAGGTGGCGGAGATGTCGATCGCCGATGCCTGCGCCTGGTTCGCCGGCGTGGCCGACACGCTGACCCCGCAACGGCTGGAAATCGCCCGGCGGATTCTGCGCGAGATCAGTGAGCGGCTGCAATTCCTCCTCGATGTCGGGCTCGATTACCTCACTCTGGCGCGCGGCTCGGCCACACTCTCCGGCGGTGAGAGCCAGCGCATCCGGCTCGCCAGCCAGATCGGCTCGGGCCTGACCGGCGTGCTCTACGTGCTGGACGAGCCGAGCATCGGCCTGCACCAGCGCGACAATGAGCGCCTGCTCGGCACGCTGCGGCGGCTGAAGCGCCTGGGCAACACCGTGCTGGTGGTGGAGCATGACGAAGACGCGATCCGCGCCGCCGATCATCTGATCGACATGGGCCCGGCGGCCGGCATGAATGGCGGCTATGTGGTGGCGCAAGGCACGCCGGCGGAAGTCGCGGCCAACCCCAAATCCATCACCGGCGACTATCTCTCCGGCCGGCGCATGATCCCGCTGCCGCACCCGCGCCGCCCGGCCCAGGCCGGGCGCGTGCTGAAACTCATCGGCGCGCGCGGGAATAATCTGAAAAACGTTACGGCCTCCTTCCCGCTCGGCGTGTTCACCTGCATCACCGGCGTCTCCGGCGGCGGCAAATCCACGCTGGTGGTCGACACGCTCTACAAGGCGGTCTCACGCCGGCTGATGGGCTCAGGCGAAGTCCCGGCCCCGTTCGACCGGCTGGAAGGGCTGGAGCAGCTCGACAAGATCATCGACATCGACCAGTCGCCGATCGGCCGCACGCCGCGCTCCAACCCCGCCACCTATACCGACCTGTTCGCGCCGATCCGCGACTGGTTCGCGGAAATGCCGGAAGCGCGCACCCGCGGCTACAAGCCGGGCCGCTTCTCCTTCAACGTGAAAGGCGGGCGCTGCGAGGCCTGCCAGGGCGACGGCGTGCTGAAAATCGAGATGCACTTCCTCCCGGACGTGTTCGTCACCTGCGACACGTGCAAAGGCAAGCGCTACAACCGCGAAACGCTGGAAGTGAAGTTCCGCGACAAATCCATCGCCGACGTTCTGGACATGACGGTGGACGAGGCGATGGGCTTCTTCAAGGCGGTGCCGAAAATCCACGACCGGCTCTCGCTCCTCTCCCGCGTCGGGCTCGGCTACATCAAGCTCGGCCAGCAGGCCACGACACTCTCAGGCGGCGAGGCGCAGCGCATCAAGCTCGCCAAGGAACTGGCGAAGCGGCCGACCGGGCGCACGCTCTATATTCTCGACGAACCCACCACCGGCCTGCATTTCGAGGATATCCGCAAGCTGCTGGAAGTGCTGCACGCGCTGGTCGATGCCGGCAACACGATCATCGTCATCGAGCACAATCTGGAGGTCATCAAGACCGCCGACCATGTGATCGATCTCGGCCCCGAAGGCGGCGCCGGCGGCGGCCAGATCATCGCCCTCGGCACGCCGGAAGACATCGTCGCCACGCCGGGGAGCTATACCGGACGCTTCCTCGCGCCGCTGCTGGTTACAAAGGCAAAGACAAAAAAGAAAGCGACAGGATAAGCAGGAAGAAAGCAGGCGCTTTTTGAAAAAAGCGCCGCAAAAACTTTTTTTATGCTGGGTCATGGGCAACGTCAGCGCCAACGCCCATGCCCAGCATAAAATCAAAGTTTTTTTGCTACTTTTTGTTCACAAAAAGTAGCGCTTCCTTCCTTTGCTTGTGCTTGCCTGCTTAGCTAAACCGTCGCCTTGCTTTCCACCTGCACGGTCTCAACCGCCGGGGGGCCGTAGATGGTCCTCGCACGCTTGAGGAAGGCATTCACCATCACCCGCACCGCCTCGGCAAACACCGTGCCGATCGCCTTTTGCAGCACGAAATTGCGGAACTCGAAATCGACGAAGAAATCCACCAGGCAGCCTTCGGCGTGCGGGGTGAAGGTCCAGCGGTTGTGCAGATATTTGAACGGGCCGTTCTCATATTCCACCTTGATCGCGCAGGCTCCCGTCGCATCGGGCGGGATCAGCTTCACCCGGGAGGTGAAGCTTTCCCGAAACGGGCCGAAACCGATCGTGAGGTCGGCCACCACATCGTTCCCGACATGGCTGCGGATGCGCGACGCGACGCACCAGGGCAGAAAGCTTGGATATTTCGCGACATCGGCTACCAGCGCGAAAAGCTGCGCCGGCGAATACCGGACGACCCGTTTCTCCGCATAGGTCGTCACGCCGGCTGCACCTCTGCCAGCCTCTTTTCGCGCGTCGCCC
This sequence comes from Acidocella sp., assembly GCF_035535915.1. Taxonomy (GTDB): domain Bacteria; phylum Pseudomonadota; class Alphaproteobacteria; order Acetobacterales; family Acetobacteraceae; genus Acidocella. The sequence continues at coordinate 11,577 of NZ_DATLPB010000033.1, read as the reverse complement.
GCAGCGCCGCGAAATCCGCGTCCGCGTGGTAGGAGCTACGGGTCAGCGGCGTGGCGGAAACCTGCAGGAATCCCTTGGCCCGCGCAATTGCCGCATATTCCTCGAATTCTTCCGGCGTCACGTAGCGGTCCACCGCCGCGTGCTTGATCGTCGGCTGCAGATACTGGCCGATGGTGAGGAAATCGACGTCGGCGACGCGCAAATCGTCCATCACCTGGCCAATCTCCGGCTTGCCCTCGCCCAACCCGACCATGAGCCCGGATTTGGTGAAGATCGACGGGTCGATCTGCTTCACCCGGTCCAGCAGCCGCAGCGATTGATAGTAACGCGCACCGGGGCGGATGGTCGGGTACAGCCGGGGCACCGTCTCAAGATTATGGTTGAACACGTCCGGGCGGGCTGCCGCCACCACTTCGATCGCGCCCGGCTTGCGCAGGAAATCCGGGGTGAGAATCTCGATGGTGGTGTCGGGCGCGGCGGCGCGAATGGCGGAAATCACGGCGGCGAAATGCGCCGCCCCGCCATCCGCCGCATCGTCGCGGTCGACCGAGGTGATCACCACATGGCGCAGGCCCAGCGTGGCCACGGCTTCCGCCACGCGCTGCGGCTCGGTGGCATCCAGCGGCGCCGGCACGCCGGTGCTCACGTTACAGAATGCGCAGGCACGGGTGCAGATCTCGCCCATGATCATCATTGTGGCGTGGCGCTGCGACCAGCATTCCCCGATGTTCGGGCACGCCGCCTCCTCGCACACGGTCACCAGCTTCTTGTCGCGCATCAAGGCGCGGGTCTCGTGGTAGATCGGGTGCGTGGGCGCCTTCACACGAATCCAGGCCGGCTTGCGGCTGATCGGGTTGTCAGGCCGCCCTTGCTTTTCGGGATGGCGAACCCGGTGGTCGATCTCGATGCGTGTTGTCATGCGTTACCTGTAACCGCGCCTTCAAGTCCGGTATACAGGCCTGCCGTCATGCCCGGCAGGCCCGGGTGCGGCTAGAAATGGATAACCTGCCCATAGGCGTCAAGCACGGATTCATGCATGGCTTCGCTGACCGTGGGGTGGGGGAACACGGTGTGCATCAATTCCGCCTCGGTGGTCTCCAGCGTGCGCGCCACCACAAAGCCCTGGATCATCTCGGTCACTTCCGCGCCGATCATGTGCGCGCCCAGCAATTCGCCGGTCTTGGCGTCGAAGATGGTCTTGATCAGGCCTTCCGGCTCGCCCAGGGCAATCGCCTTGCCGTTGCCGATGAAGGGGAAGCGGCCGACCCGGATCTCGCGCCCGGATTCCTTGGCCTTGGCTTCGGTCATGCCCACCGACGCCACTTGCGGCCGCGCATAGGTGCAACCCGGAATGTTGCCGGTGTCGAGCGGATGCGGGTGCAGCCCGGCGATCTTCTCGACACAGATCACACCTTCATGGCTGGCCTTGTGCGCCAGCCAGGGCGGGCCGGCGACGTCGCCGATCGCATACACGCCCGGCTCGCCGGTCTGGCCGAAACCGTCCACGACGATATGCGTGCGGTCGACCTTCACCTTGGTGCCTTCAAGGCCGATATTTTCCACGTTGCCGACAATGCCGACCGCGGAAATCACCCGGTCCACGGTGATTTTCTGCTCCTTGCCGCCGGCTTCCACCGTGACTGTGACGTTGTCGGCGCCCTTCTGCACGCCTTTCACCGTGGCGGCGGTGAAGATCTTCATGCCCTGCTTCTCGAACGCCTTGCGCGCGAGGCCGGAAATTTCCGCGTCCTCCACCGGCAGGATGCGGTCCAGCATCTCCACGATGGTCACGTCCACGCCGAGATTGCGGTAGAAACTGGCAAACTCCACGCCGATCGCGCCGGAGCCGATCACCAGCATGGATTTCGGCATCTTCTCCGGCACCATCGCCTCGAAATAGCTCCAGATCAGCTTGCCATCGACCTCGATGCCGGGGATCTGGCGCGGCCGCGCGCCGGTGGCGAGAATGATGTTCTTGGCCGCCAGCGTGGCCACCGGCTTGCCGTCCTTGGTCACCTCAAGCTTGCCCTGGCCGGCCAGCTTGCCGTAGCCGTCGAACACCGTGACCTTGTTCTTCTTCAGCAGATGCGCAACGCCGGACGCGAGCTGCTTGGAGACCGCGCGCGAGCGTTTCACGATCTTGTCCAGGTCGAATTTCACGTTATCGGCGGAAAAGCCGAATTCGCCCATGTTGTGCAGCAGATGATTGATCTCGGAGGAGCGCAGCAGCGCCTTGGTCGGAATGCAGCCCCAATTGAGGCAGATGCCGCCGAGATGCTTGGCCTCGACCACGGCGACCTTCATCTTCAACTGCGCCGCACGGATCGCCGCGACATAGCCGCCGGGGCCGCCGCCGACCACGATCAGGTCAAATTTCTGCTCCTCAGCCATCTCTCTGCTCCTCAGGATTTTGTGTCAGTGGCAGCAGGCCGCCAGGGCCGCGCCGGTCAAACGATATTTGTGCCATTCGGATTGCGGGGCGGCCCCCAGGCTTTGATAGAAGCCTATCGCCGGCTCGTTCCACTCCAGCACCGACCATTCCATGCGGCCATAACCGCGCGAGACGGCAAGGTTTGCCAGGTAGGAAAAGATCATCCGGCCGATGCCGCGCCTTCTGTGTCGCGGCAGGACGAACACATCCTCAACATACAGCCCCGGCCGTCCGGTCCAGGTGCTGAATGTCTGGTACCAGATGGCGAAAGCGGCAGGGACGCCGTCGCACTCCACGATCAGCGCCTCCGCCTCGGGCGTTGCGCCGAACAGCGCGTCATGCAGCCGTTCGGCGGTGGTTTCCACGGCATCCGGTTCCCGCTCGAAAGCCGCCAGGAGACGGATGAGACCGAGAATGGTCGGCACATCGTCCGGCCTGGCAGCCCGGAGCTTCACAGCATCAGGCTCAGCGGCTCTTCGATGATGGATTTCAGCGTGGCGAGGAATTCCGCGCCCAGCGCGCCATCGACGACACGGTGGTCGCAGGAGAGGGTCACGGTCATCACGGTCGCGACGACGATATTGTCCCCCTTCACCACCGCCCGCTTCTCGCCCGCGCCGACGGCCAGGATGGCCGATTGCGGCGGGTTGATGATGGCCGAGAACTCGGAAACGCCGAACATGCCGAGATTGGAGATCGAGAAGCCGCCGCCCTGGAACTCCTCGGGCTTGAGCTTGCCGGCCTTGGCGCGGCTCCCAAGGTCTTTCATGCTGTTGCTGATCGCCGCCAGCCCTTGCGCGTCTGCCTTGCGGATGATCGGCGTGATCAGCCCGTCCGGAATGGCGACGGCGATGGAAATATCGACGTCGTCATACTGGATGATCGCTTCCTCGGTGTAGGTGGAATTGACCATCGGGTGGCGGCGCAGCGCCACGGCGCAGGCCTTGATCACCATGTCGTTGACCGAGAGCTTGAAGGCGCCGGCACCTTCCTTCGGCGATTTTGCGTTCAGCTCGGCGCGCAGCTTCAGCAGCGCGTCGATCTCGATGTTCGTGCTCACATAGAAATGCGGCACGGTCTGCTTGGATTCGAGCAGGCGCTTGGCGATGACCTTGCGCATGGTCGAGTTCGGGATCTTCTTGTGCGGGGCGGTGATGACCGGCGCGGGCGCGGCAGGCTTGGGCGCGGCGGCCTGGGCTGCGGGCGCGGCAGCTGCGGCCGGCGCGGCGCCGGCCTTGTCCAGATCCGCTTTCACGATCCGCCCGTTCGGGCCGGAGCCCTTGATGGTGGCAAGGTCGATGCCGGCCTGCTTGGCCATGCGCTTGGCCAGAGGCGAGACGAAAATGCGCTCGCCCTGGGCCGGCGCGCTCACCGGCTGCGCCGCCAAGGCGGGTTTCGCAGGCTCTGCGGCTTTCGCCGGTTCCGCTTCCTTGGCGGCGGCCGGCTTGGGCGCTTCCTTCGGCGCGTCGACGGCCTCGCCCTTGGTCGCGGTGAGAATGCCGATCACCGCGTTCACGGGCACGCCTTCGGTATCGTCGGCCACGACGATCTTGGCCAGGAACCCTTCATCGACGGCTTCGACTTCCATCGTCGCCTTGTCGGTTTCGATTTCGGCCAGCACGTCGCCGGATTTGATCTCGTCACCCTCTTTTTTCAGCCACCGGGCGAGCTTGCCCTCGGTCATGGTCGGTGACAGGGCCGGCATCAGGATGTTGGTGGACATGCGAAGCTTCCCTCAAAAGAGTTTCTTGACCGCGTCCACAACCCAGTTGGGCTGCGGCAGCGCCATTTTTTCCAGATTGGCCGCGTAAGGCATCGGCACATCGAGCCCGGCGACGCGGACCGGCGGGGCGTCGAGCCAGTCGAAGCAATGCTCGACCACGGTCATGGCGATTTCCGAACCGATGCCGGCGAACGGCCAGCCTTCCTCGACGCTGACGACGCGGCTGGTCTTCTTCACGCTGGCCACGATGGTCTCGACGTCGAGCGGGCGGATGGTGCGCAGATTGATCACCTCGGCCGAGATGCCCTGCTCGGCCAGCGCGTCCGCGGCCTTCAGCGCCACATCGACCATGATCGAGAAGGCGATGATCGTCACATCGGTGCCGGCGCGTTCGATCTTCGCCTTGCCGATCGGCAGGATGAAATCGTCGGAGGTCGGGCATTCGAAGCTATGGCCGTAGAGAATCTCGTTCTCCAGGAACACCACCGGGTTGGGGTCGCGGATGGCGGCGCGCAGCAGGCCCTTGGCATCGGCGGCCGACCAGGGGGCGACCACTTTCAGGCCCGGGCAGTGCGCGTACCAGGAGGCGTAGCACTGGCTGTGCTGCGCGCCCACGCGGGCAGCAGCGCCGTTCGGGCCGCGGAACACGATCGGGCAGCCCATCTGGCCGCCGGACATATACAGCGTCTTGGCGGCGGAATTGATGATCTGGTCGATCGCCTGCATGGCGAAGTTGAAGGTCATGAACTCGACGATCGGCTTCAGCCCGTTCATCGCCGCGCCCACGGCCATGCCGGCAAAGCCATGCTCGGTGATCGGCGTGTCGATGACGCGGCGCGGACCGAATTCATCGAGCAGGCCCTGGCTGATCTTATAGGCGCCCTGATACTGCGCGACTTCCTCGCCCATCAGGAACACATCCTTATCGGCACGCATTTCCAGCGCCATCGCCTCACGCAGCGCTTCACGCACCGTGGTCGGCTTGGTCTCGCCCCACTCGGGTTCCTTGATGTCCTGCGGCGTGGTCGGGGCATGCTTCGGCTGGGCGGGGGCCTGCGGCGCCGGGGCCGGCTTGGCTTCCGCTTTCGGCGCGGGCGCAGCCGTGGCGCTCTCGCCCTCGGCGCCCAGCAGCGCAATAGCCGTGTTCACCGGCACGCCCTCGGTGCCTTCGTCGACGAGGATTTTCAGCAGCTTGCCCTCATCGACGGCTTCCACTTCCATGGTCGCCTTGTCGGTCTCGATCTCCGCGATCACGTCGCCGGATTTCACTTCGTCGCCCGGGCGCTTCAACCATTTCGCCAGCTTGCCCTCGGTCATCGTCGGTGAGAGGGCGGGCATGAGTACTTCCGTCGCCATGTTAGTGCGTCTCCACGAGAATATCGGTCCAAAGTTCGGCCTCATCGGGCTCCGGCGAGGTCTGCGCGAAATCCGCGGCTTCCTGCACGCGTGCCTTGGCGGCGTCGTCGAGCGTCTTCAGCTCCGCCTCCGGCACGCCCAGCTCCTCGAGCTTCTTCTTGGCGGAATCCAGGCAATCATGCTCGGTGCGCATCCGCTGCACTTCCTCGCGGGTGCGGTACTTCGCCGGGTCGGACATTGAATGGCCGCGATAGCGGTAGGTCTTCATCTCCAGCAGGAACGGCCCCTTGCCGGCGCGGCAATGCGCCACCGCCTGCAGCCCGGCGGCCTTCACCGCCTCGACATCCATGCCGTCGACAGACAGGCCGGGAATGCCCCAGGGCGCGCCGTTGGCCGACAAATCGTGCGAGCCGGACGCGCGCTCGATGCTGGTGCCCATGCCGTAGCGGTTGTTCTCGATGATGAAGATCACCGGCAGCTTCAGCAGCGCCGCCAGGTTGAAGCTCTCATAGACCTGTCCCTGGTTAGAGGCGCCATCACCGAAATAGGTCAGGCTGACACGGTCGTTCTCACGGTACCAGTTCGAGAAAGCGAGCCCGGTGCCGAGGCTGACCTGCGCGCCGACAATGCCATGCCCGCCGAAGAATCCCTTCTCCTTGCTGAACATGTGCATCGAGCCGCCCTTGCCCTTTGAGTAGCCGCCCGAACGCCCGGTCAGTTCGGCCATGACGCCTTTCGGGTCCATCTCGCAGGCCAGCATATGGCCATGGTCACGGTAGGAGGTGATCACCTCATCGCCTTTATCGATCGCCTGCTGCATGCCGACCACCACGGCCTCCTGGCCGATATAAAGATGGCAGAAACCGGCGATCAGGCCCATGCCGTAAAGCTGTCCGGCCTTCTCCTCGAAGCGACGGATCAGCAGCATCTTGCCATAGGCATCGAGCAACTCGTCGCGAGTCATCGAATTGTCGGTCTTCCGGACTTTCTTCGTTTTCTCTGGGGTCGCGGCCATACAAAGGGCTCCATCAAAAATTCGACGCGTTGCCGGCAGGTATGCCCATCACCGCACCGCGCGCAAGAGGCGCGCTTGCAAAGTTGGTCATTCCGCACTGCAACAAAACAGATTAACCAAAAATCGGTTAATCTGTTTTTGCCGCCTGGGAGCGTCCGGCCGCAAAAAAACCGAATGTTGTGGAAGCGCATCGGCACGACATATTATGTCGTCTTCCCCACAAGAAACGCGTGTTTATTCTGGGCTTTTTGCCGGCGCCAAATTGACCACCAGATCATTGGGATTGGCCAAGTTCAGCACCTTACGCGCCTGCTCATCGAGCATGTCCTGCTCGATCGATTGCCCGGACAGATCGGCGATGCGCGTCTGCCATTGCGTGCGCAGCAATTCCGCCTTGGCGTAATCCTGCTGGGCCTGATGCAACTGCGCCTGCTGGACCTGCTGCGCCTGGAGCCCGCTTTTACCGTGGATCGCGTTCCAGCCGAAATACCAGGTGATGGCCAGAAAAACAGCCGGCGGCAGCAAGGCGCGGAGGCGATATTTCAGGGCACGGAGCACGATGGGTTCCTCGAGCGAAAGGATAAGCCGGACACGCCCCGAGTCTGTCTTAGCGGCCGCCGTTTCGCAAGTACTTTCGCTTTATATCCCAATGATTTTAATACAATTTCCTCCGCCGCCACGATTTTACCTTGGTTCTACCGCCAACTCGACATAGTGGATCACCATATGTGAGCCATGCTGAAGGAGAGTATTCGATGAAGTTGAAACTGCTGGCCGTGGGCGCGGCGATGATCGCCGCTACGGCTCTGGCGGCCCCGAGCGCGATGGCCCAGGACTACCACCACGGCGGTTATGACCATGGCGGCTATGACCATGGCGGCTATGACCATGGCGATGATGACCATGGCGGCTGGCACGGCCCCTGGCGCGGCGGCTGGCAAGGCCATGGCTATTGGAACCCCCACCATATTTGGGTCTGGTATCCCGGCTACGGCCCAGCCTATGGCTACTACCCGCCGCCGGCCTATTACCCGCCGCCGCCGCCCGTCTATTATGCGCCCCCGCCGCCCCCGCCGCCGCCCGTCTATTACGCGCCGCCGCCGGTCTACGTGGCGCCTCCGTCAGTGGTCATCACCCCGCACGGTGTTGGCATCACGCCGTAAGGTGAGGTTTTTGTCAGTTTGGGCCCGTGCTGGGTTCACCGCCACGGGCCCAATTTCAAAAATATTTTTGCGCCGCTTTTTTTAAAAAGCGGCTTCTTTCTACGGCCACTTCACTTCCGGCGGCATCGACATGAGGATCGCCTCGGTATTGCCGCCGGTTTTCAGGCCGAACGTCGTGCCGCGGTCGTAGAGCAGGTTGAATTCCACATAGCGCCCACGCCGGATGAGCTGCGCCTCGCGCTCTTCCGGCGTGAAGCTGTCGCGGAAGCGGCGCTCGACGATCTGCGGATAAGCCGCCAGGAACGCCTCCCCCACATCGCGGGTAAAGGCGAAATCATCCTCCGCGCTGCCTGAATCGAGATAGTCATAGAATATCCCGCCGGCGCCGCGCGCCTCGCCGCGATGCGGCAGGTAGAAATACTCGTCGCACCATTTTTTGTATTTCTCGTAGTAAGCCGGATCATGCTTGTCGCAGGCGGCCCGGTAGGCAGCGTGGAAGAACGCCGCGTCCTCGGCCGCTTCCGCGGTGCCCGGCTGCAACGGCGTCAGATCACCGCCGCCGCCGAACCAGCCTTTGCTGGTGACGATCATGCGCGTGTTCATATGCACCGCCGGGACTTTCGGCGAGCGCATATGCGCGACCAGGCTGATGCCCGCCGCCCAGAAGCGACCATCCTCGGTCGCGCCATGCATGTTCTTGGCGAACTCCGGCGTGAACTGCCCGTCGACGACAGAGATATTAACGCCGACCTTCTCGAAAATCTGTCCGCGCATCACGCTCATCACGCCGCCACCGCCGCCCGGGCGGTCCCATGCGGTGCGGACGAAGCGGCCGGGCGTGCCCCCCGCTCTGTCCTCAAGCGCCTCGAACGCGGCGCAAATGCGGTCACGCAGGGCGGAAAACCATGCAGCGGCCTGGGGTTTCAGCGCCTCATGCGCCGGGCGGGCGGGGGAATCGGTCATGCCGGGTGTCTTACGCCGTTGCATCCCCGCCATCCACTCTTGAAATTCCGCCGCGTTCCGGTCATGCCTTGAGGCAACGACCATTTACGCAGGAGACGAAATGGCAGGGACGTCCGAACCAACCGACGCCGCACACGCATCCGAACATGATGTCGCCTCGCGCCGGGATTTTCTCACCATTCTCACCGTCGCCGCCGGGGCCGTCGGCACCGCCGCCGCCATCTGGCCGTTCATCGACGCCCTGGCCCCGAACGCCGACCGCAGCGCCGTCGCGCGCCCGATCATCAATGTCGCCGACATCGCGGAAAATACCGGCATCACTGTGATCTGGGCCGGCCAGCCGGTCTATATCCGCCGCCTGACCAAGGCGCAGATCGCCGACAGCCAGAATGTCGTGCCGGGCAGCCTGCCCGACCCCGCCAGCTACGACCAGCGCACCAAGCCCGGCTATGGCGACATTGTGGTCGTCATCGGGTTGAACACGGCCACCCCTTGCCTGCTGCTGGGCAACAACCCCGGGGAATCGCGGGGCCCGCTGGATGGCTGGACCAGCCCCTGCGACGGCAGCATCTACGACCCGCTCGGCCGGGCCCGCGGCGGGCCGGCCACCCGTAACCTGACGATCCCGCCTTTCACCTTTCTCGACAACGCGCAAATCCAACTCGGCTGAGGCATATGAGGCTAAGTGAAGAGAAAGGCTTCTTTTTGTGAACAAAAAGAAGCAAAAAAACTTTGTTAATTTGGGCCCGTGCCGTTTCCGCGTCTCAGGCCCAGCGTCAATAAAAGTTTTTGCTCCGCTTTTTTCAAAAAGCGGCTGCTTTCCTCAAACTGCATAAGGGACAGCACCTATGGACGTAGAAGCCCAAAAAGCCTGGTCCGATCGGGGATGGCCGAAACTTTCGGTATGGCGTACCCGCGCCGAAACGCCGTCTCTGGCGCGGGAACAACCCTATCTCGACACTCTTCCCGCGCTGATCGCCGGCACGCTGTTGGTCCTCGCCGCCTCGGGCCTGGTGCTGGCTGTGTACTACGATCCCCGGCATCCTTACGCGTCGATCGGGTTCATCCGGCGCGAGGTTAATTACGGCTGGCTGATCCAGTCCTTCCATCAGAGCGGCACGACCATGCTGTTCGGCGCGGTCTATCTGCTGCTGTTCCGTGGGATCTTGCTGCGCCTCTACAAGGGCAGCGGCGAGTTCGTCTGGCTCGGCAGCGTGGCGCTGGCCGTGGTGCTGCTACTGGCCGGGTGGCTCGGCTACATGCTGAGCGGCGGCGCGGTGGCGAACGCCAGCCTGATGCAGGCCAGCTTGAGCGCCGAGATCTGGCCTGGGTTGCCGGGCCGGCTGGCGGGCTGGTTTTTCGGCGGGCCGCACGGCCCCGGCACGCTGGCACGGCTCGCCGTGCTGCACGCCGTGCTGGGCGTGGCCGTGTTCGCCCTGCTCCTGCTGCTGCGTGCCGCGCGCAAGGCGGCGCAGCCCCAAGCCGCGAACCCGGTCGCGTTCCACCCTTATTACACCGCCCAATATTTTGTCGCCTTCACGATCTTCGCGCTGATTTTTGCCGTTTTCGTCTTTTTCGCCCCGCATTTCGGCGACAACCCGCTCAACGCTGTGGCTCCGAGCCGGTTGATCGCGCCGATCAACCCGACGCCGCCCTGGTTCCTCGCCCCTTTGAGCGCGGTACGCGTGCTCCTGCCCGGCGATTCCGGCGGCGTCATTGCCGTGCTCGCCATGCTGGGCCTGCTCTTCGCCCTCCCCTGGCTCGACCGGTCTCCCGACCCTACGCGCCGCACCGGCTTTTTATACCGGCTCGTCGTGGTGGTGCTGGCGCTGGACGTGCTGGCGCTGGGCCTCGCCGCCGCCTGCCGCCCTTCCCCCCTCGCGGTAATTCTGCAGATCGTCTTCGCGCTCTGGTATTTTTTCCATTTTCTGGTCCTCACCCCGCTGCTCACCGCGATGGAGGAGAAATAATGCGCCGTCTTCTGCTCGCCGCTGTCCTCGCTGCCCCGCTGTTCGGTGGTTTTGCGCCGGCCCAGGCCGAGGACACGCTCAGCCCGCTGCATTTCCAATCGCAAAGCCTGCTGGGCGGCTACGATCTGGCCGCCGTGCAGCGCGGTTTCCTGGTCTATCAGAGCGTCTGCGCAAGCTGCCATGCGGCCAGCGCACTGCATTACCGCGACCTCGAAGCGCTCGGCCTCACCGCCGAACAGGCCGGCGGCATCGCGGCCGGCGTGACGCTGGCGAATGGCGGGCACGCAGGCCTGGAAGACCGGCTCAAGTCCCCGCATCTGCCGGGCTCGGCTTTCAGCGGCGCCATGCCGCCGGACCTCTCCAACATCGCCGCCGAGCGCCCGCATGGTCCGCGCTACATTTACGGCCTGCTCACCGGTTATCTCGCGGCGCCGGCCGGTACCGCGGTGCTGCCGGGGCATTTTTACAATCGCGGATTTCCCGGCGGGCAGATCGCCATGCCGCCGCCGCTGAAAGGAAATGACGTCGCCTATGCCGATGGCGTGACCGCCAGCCTCCCGCAGGAGGCCGAAGATGTTTCCGCCTTCCTCGCCTGGGCAGCGGACCCCAATCTCGACGCCAGGCGCGAGATCGGGGTGCGCGCGGTGCTGTTCCTGATCTTCCTCAGCCTCCTCGCGCTTGCCACCAAGCGGCGCATCTGGCGGGAGACAACATAGAGAGAAAGGAGACTACTTTTTGTGAACAAAAAGTAGCAAAAAACTTTGTTTTGCTGGGCCACGGGCGTTGGCGCTGACACAGCCTCGGGCCCAGCATAAACAAAAGTTTTGGGGCTGTCCCAGATCCTGAGCGGATCTAGGATGGTTTTATGGACCTAAGGTACTGTCGTTTAACGGAAAAACAGCAAGATCGTCTGGCTGAGTTTTTTGTGGCTGGCGTGACGGCACGTACGGCGGCGG
>NZ_DATLPB010000032.1:0-13899 GCF_035535915.1 Acidocella sp. | reverse complement strand
TGAGTAAGGCAAGGCAGGGAAAGGAAGCGCTTCTTTTTTGAAAAAAAGAAGCAAAAAACTTTTTTAAATCTGGGCCGTGCTGGTTTCAACGCCGCCGGCCCAGCGTAAACATAAGTTTTTGCGCCGCTTTTTCAAAAAGCGGCCACTTTCCTTGCTGCTCTCGTCGCGGTAGGGGACGGCGATGGATCAGAGCCTGCCCACGACCGACGCCGACGGTGCGACCGGAATCCCGCCGCGGCGCACTTTCGCCATCATCTCGCACCCGGACGCCGGCAAAACCACGCTGACGGAAAAGCTGCTGCTGTTCGGTGGCGCGATTCACGAGGCGGGCATGGTGAAGGCACGGCAGGACCGCCGCCAGACGCGCTCGGACTGGATGAAGATCGAGCGCCAGCGCGGCATTTCGGTCACGTCCTCGGTGATGACCTTCGAATTCGGCGGCGCGGTATTCAACCTGCTCGACACGCCGGGCCACGAGGATTTCTCCGAAGACACGTATCGCACGCTTACCGCGGTGGATTCCGCCGTGATGGTGATCGACGCCGCCAAGGGCATCGAGCTGCAGACCAAGAAACTGTTCGAGGTCTGCCGCCTGCGCAACATCCCGATCACCACCTTCATCAACAAGGTGGACCGCGAAGGCCAGAACGCCTTCGATCTGCTGGATGAAATCGCCAACACGCTGGCGCTGGACATCTGCCCCATGGTCTGGCCGGTCGGCATGGGCGGGCTGTTCCGCGGCTGTTTCGATATCCGCAACAACCGCCCGGTGTCAGCGGTGAAGCCCGGCGAAGACGGGCGCGGCGCGACCTTCGCCATTCCGCCGGATCAGCAGGCGCAGCTCGATGAGGATGTGGAGCTGGTGCGCGGCGTGTTTCCGGAATTCGACCAGCAATCCTATGCCGAAGGCCATCTGACGCCGGTGTATTTCGGTTCGGCGCTGAAGGATTATTCGGTGCGCGAGTTGTTGGAAGGGCTGGTCGCGCATGCGCCGCCGCCGCAGCCCCGCGCGGCCGACACAAGAATCGTGGAACCGAGCGAAACCCCGGTCTCCGGCTTCGTGTTCAAGGTGCAGGCCAACATGGACCCGCAGCACCGCGACCGCATCGCCTTCACCCGCATCTGCTCGGGCAAATTCACGCGCGGCATGAAGCTCGTGCATTCGCGGACCGGCAAGCCGATGGCCATCCAGTCGCCGATCTTCTTCTTCGCCCAGGACCGCTCGTTGGCCGAGGAGGCCTATCCGGGCGACATTATCGGCATCCCCAATCACGGCACGCTCAGAGTCGGCGACACGCTCACCGAGGGCGGCGAAAAAATCCGCTTTACCGGCATCCCCGATTTCGCGCCGGAAATCCTGCGCCGCGTGCGCCTGGCCGACCCGATGAAGGCCAAGCAGATGCGCAAGGCGCTGGAAGATCTGGCCGAGGAGGGCGTGACCCAGGTGTTCCGGCCGATGAACGGTTCGGAATGGATCATCGGCGTGGTCGGTGCGCTGCAGCTCGACGTGCTCTCCAGCCGCATCGTCGAGGAATACAACGTACCGGTGGCGTTCGAGCCGGCGCCGTTCGATACCGCGCGCTGGATTTTCTCGGAGGATGCCGCGCGGCTGAAATTCTTCATCGACGTGAACAAGAACGCGATGAGCGAGGACCGCGAGGGCGCGCCGGTCTACCTGGTGCGCAATAGCTGGGAACTGAACCGGATGAAGGAGAATTTTCCGGAGCTGACGTTCTCGGCGACGCGCGAGCGAAGGTAAGCCCAGGAAGAAAGCGCTACTTTTTGTGAACAAAAAGTAGCAAAAAAACTTTGTTTACTTTGGGCCGTGCCGGTTTCACCGCCCCTGGCCCAGTTTCAAAAAAGTTTTTGCGGCGCTTTTTTCAAAAAGCGCCTGCTTGCTTACTTCCTCAATAGTTAAACTGATACGTCAGCCCGATGCTGCTGGCATCGCCGGTTCCGGTGCTGGACGTGCCGGTCGAGCTGTTCAGTTTCAGCCCTTTATACAAATTGATCTGCACGCTGGCCTGGGTGCCCTGGCCGTTGGTGGCCTGGCTGGCGCCGACATAAACGCCCGGGGCGACATAGCGTCCGGCCTGTACCGAAGGCGGGCCGGAGCCGCTGCCGCCGAACGACAATTCGTCCAGGCCGAGCGCGCTGCGCACGCGGGCGAGCGGGTTCAGCCCGCTGCCGACGCCGGAGAGCTGCGCCAGGGCCGCCGCCAGCGAGGCGGCCTGGAAAGCGGAGAGGCCGGAGGTGCTCTCGCCGAACAGCAATTGCGCCAGGATCTCGTCGGACGGCAAAGGCGGTGTGCTGGTCAAGGTGATTTTCGGCTGCGCCGCCGTGCCGCCGATGATCAGGGAGGCGGTGTTGTTGGTCGTGGTCACCGTGGTGGCTTCAAGGTCGAGCGTTGGCATGAAGCCGGCGCCGTTGAACCCGATCTGCCCCTTGGAGAATTGCAGCGTCTTGCCGGCCAGGGAAAGATTGCCGCGGATCAGCTCGAATCCGCCTTCGGGATCTGGGCGGTCGGCGGTGCCACCGATATGCAGATGCCCGCCCAGCTCCGCGAACAGCCCATCGCCGCGAACGAAGATCCGGTTGGTCGCGCTGATGGTGAGGTCGAGCGCGACCGGCGGCGGTGGCGTCGGCGGGGGCGGGGGGGCCTGCCCGGGATAGATGATCGGCAGGTTGGCCACATTCGGCGGCAGCGACCGGGGAATGTTGATGTTCGCCTTGGTGATCCGCACGGTGCCGCCGAGTGCCATTTTGCCCCGCAACGCCCCGGCCAGATGCAGGTTGGCATCCAGCGTCTCGTCAATGATGTCGGACGAGATCGGGGTGGCGTCGGTGGCGATCACGGTGACGTCGAGCGGCATGTTGGGATTGCCGAGGTCCACCCGGCCGGAGCCGGAAATGCGCCCTTCGCCGGCGGTGGCGTTGAGGGAATCGAGGGTGATCAGGCGCCCGTTAGCCCCGATCCGCGCGCTGATGCGGGTGAGGTTGAGCCCGGAGGAAATATTCGTCACGGCGCCATTGGCAAGCGTGGCGGTCCCGCGGGCCTGCGGCGCGGCAGGCGTGCCGGTGACCATCATATCCACCGCCACCTCGCCGCGCACGACATTGCCGCGCGTGGCAAGGAACGGGTCGAGCACGCGCAGATCGGTGCGGCCGTTCAGCCGCAGATTGATCGCGCCGGTCCGGCTCAGAGGGACCAGCCCGCTGGCGGTCAGGCCGATCATCGGGCCGGCCGTCATATGCGCGTCGATCGTGGCGTTCTGGCTGGTGAAGTTGGCGCTGGCATTGATGTCGGCGGGTGGGAGCGCCGCTGCCTCGCCTTCATGCAGTTTAAGGCTCCGCGCGGCCAGCGTGAGCTTGCCGGAAGGCGCGTCGCGCGGCCCGGTGAGCGTGGCGGTGGCCGAGAGCAGGCCGGTGGCCTTGATGCCGGGCGCGAAGTAACGGGCGGTGTCGGCCGGCAGATTCTGCACGTCCACCGTCGCGGCCAGTTGCGGGGTCAGCCTGCCGTCCAGCGCGATGCGCCCGCCATTCAGACCCAGCGCCAGATGCCGCACGACGATGCCGGACTGCGTGGCGATGGAGGTCGGCCCGAGCAGCCGCGTGTTGATATCCCGCCAGGAGGCGCTGAGCGCGGTTACATTGGCGGAGCGGTCATCGAGGTCGAGCACGCCGGCGAGGGCCAGGCTCGCCGGCGCGGAAGCGAGGTTGGCGATGTTCGCCCGGGCCTTGACGTTCAGCGCCTTGGTGGGGCCAAGCGCGTGGATCGTGGTATCCACGGCGCCCAATTGCGGTGTCACCAGCAGGTTTTTTGCATCGAGGTCGAGCTTGAAAATCTGTCCTTGCAGGTGCGAAAAATCGCCGTTCACGCTGCCGCGCAGACGCACTGGCGAAAAGCTCTGGAAATCGGCCAGGTTGCCGAGCTTGAAATTGGCCGTGCCGGTCGGCAGGTAGGCGCCCGGCGCCAGGGTCAGATTGGCCGTCGCGTCCAGCGAGCGCCACAGCGCATTGTTGATCACGAGCGTCATGGTTCCGTCGGCCGCGCGGGCGAACGTGGCGGCCAGCAACAGCGGCGCGTTCAAGAGCGCGCCGCTGCCGGTGAGCGTGCCGCTGGGCAAATACGGCAGATGCTGGGCGTTGATGCCGATGCTGAACGGCCCGGAAGGCACGTTTTTTTCCACAAGATCGCCGGTGAGCAGCGCATTGACGGCGAAATCCCGCGGCGCGCCGACGATCGAGCCGTCTTCGGCGAGCTGGCCGGAAATGCCGGGCGCGAAATCGCTCACTTGCGGCAGACTGACATGTGTCTCGAGGTTAAAGCTGGAGGGTGCGATGCTGCCGGAGGCCGAGAGTCTGAAGGCCGCACCGGAGGCGTCGAACTGCTCGATGCCGAGACTCTGGTCCTGGAGATTGGCGCGGAGCGAGAAACGCCCGGCCGGACCGACATATTTGGCCGCGTCGAACGGGGCCTGGCTGAGCGCCACCGCGCCGTCGAGCGCCAATATGGTACCGCCATTCGGTTGTTGGGCCGCATGCAAATGCAGCGCCGCGTTGCCGGCGATCTGTTGCGCCGCGAAAGCGCCGAAGGGCGCCAGGGCCGGGATGTCGAGCACGAGATCGGCGCTGGGCGCGTTGGGGATCAGGCCCACCGTACCGTGACCGTTCAGCCGCGCCGCCCCCAGCGCCAGGGCGAAATTCAGCGCGGCATGGTCGCGCGGTCCCGCCATGGCGAGGTCGAGCGCGAGCGGGGTGTGAAGCTGCGGGGCGGCGAGCTGGCCGATCAGCCCGCCGCTGGGCTCGGCGACATGCAGCTTCATCTGTACCTGCTGCCCATCGAGCGTGGCCAGAACCCGGTAGTCCGCCCCTTGTGGCGTCGTCGCATTGAGGGTGGCGCTGCCCCGGCGGAGATTTTGCAGATCGAAATTCTGCAGTCGCGGCAGGCGCGCGGCCCCGGTGACGTCGAGCGTGACGGCCTGGCCGGCGATGGCGGGCCCCAGCGCCAGTTGCGGCACCGCGAGGCGATCCAGCCGGAGCGAGACGGGCGGAAATGTCCCGCTACCGCCGGAACCGGAGGGCGGGCCGGAGGCCGCCTGCTGCGGAAGGCGCGGAATCTCCAGCCTTGCGGCGGTCAGAGAGGTGACGTGCAGGTCGTGGTGCAGCAGCGCGGCCGGCTGCCAGCGGAGCTCCAGCTCTTCCCCGGTGAGCCATGTGCCCTGCGCGTCCGCCATGCGCAGCGACGCCAGTTTGAGATCCGCCGGGAAATGCCCGCCGAGGCCCGAAATTTCGATTTGCGGCCCCAACAGCCGATTGATTTGCGTCACCGCGAAATGCCGGCCGGCGCCGGTGTTGAGGCCGATAACGAGCCCGCCCATCGCCAGCACCGCCAGCAGGATGAGAAAGCCGCATAGGCGAAGCAAAATTTTCAGGGTGCGCAGCATCAGAATGCTTCCCCGAGACCGACATAGATCTGGAACCCAGCATCGCCGGCGACCCTGGTCATCGGTACCGCGAAATCGACGCGGATCGGGCCGATGCTGGTGTAATAGCGTCCGCCGAGACCGGCGCCGACGAACATGCGGCCGGTGAAAGGCGTGCTGCCGGTATTGACCTGCCCGGCATCGACGAACGGGACGATGCCAAAACTCTTGCCGATATGCTGGCGAAATTCAAGGCTGAAAGCATCGAGCGCGAGCCCGCCTTCCGGCGTGTCGTTGGGAAAGAGCGGGCCGACGGTCTGGTAGGCGTAGCCGCGCACCGTGCCGCTGCCGCCGGCATAGAAGCGCTGGTCCGCCGGGACCTGAAATTGCGAAGCACCCTGGATGGTGCCGACCTGGCCGCGCACTGCGATGATGCCGCGCCCCTTAGGCTCGACCGCCAGATAGGTGGAGGCCGAAGCATAGGCGATCAGGAAGGGCGCGGAGGCGGTGCCGGCGAGCGGTTCCGTGGGGGTGAGAGAGAGGCTGGCAATGACGCCGCGCGTCGGTTCCAGCACGCTGTCGGTGGTGTTGTAGGCCAAGATGGTGGGAAGCTGTGCGAGGACATAGGAGCGCGCGGTGCTGTTCTGGACAACGCGCTCGGTGACGAAGCGGGGGCCGGTGCTGAGCGTGATATGCGGGGTCAGCGGGCGGGAAACCTGCACGCCGGCGACAATGGCGGTGCGGTCGTAAGCGTTCAGCGATTCATCGAGCGCCTCGAGCGAGGCGGTGAGCGTCTGGCCGCGCATATAGTAATCGGGCTTCGCGAACACGGCTTTCAGATCATAGCCCGGCGCAACCGTGCCGGTGCCGCCCAGCCCGTTCGCCGCCGCGGTGAAAGTGAGGGTTTCGGCATGGCTGAACAGGTCGCGATTTTCCCAGGAGGCGCCGATCGTCATGCCCACGTCGGTGGCGTAGCTGCCGCTGAAGGTGACCGCGTGCAGCTTTTGCTGGGTGACACGGAACAAAATCGGCACCTGGCCGTCCGGCGCTAATTCGTCCTGGGGCAGCGGCGTGACCGCGGAAAAGACTCCGAGATTGAGCAGCGAGTCGCGCGCCGCGGTGATCGCCGTATCGCTGTAGGTCTGGCCTTCCTGCAACGCGATATGCCGGCGCAGGAACGCCTCGTTCGTGCGGGTGAGGCCGGAAAACCGGATCGGACCGATCTTCACCCGTGGCCCGGCCGTAACCTGGTAGGAGACGTCAAGACGGTGCGCCGCGGGCACGGCGACGGCCTGCGGCTCGCTGACCGATGCGAAGGCGTAACCTTCATTGTGCAGCGCCGTGCGCAGCGCCGGCGTGACGGCGAGAATCGGGGCGGCGAGCGCCTCCTGGCCGGGCTTGACCAGAGCCGGTGGCTTGAAGCCGGGCGGCAGGCCGGTGACGTCGACGCGGCCGAGACGGAACACCGCGCCCGGGTGCGCCGTGATCAGGATTTTGGCGCTCTCGCCCGCCGGGGCCTGCTGCAGATGATCGAACAAAGCCGGATCGCTGAGCGTCATGCCGTCGATGGTGACCGTGACGGTGCCGGCATCGTAGCCCAGGCTGTGCAGCACCACCGTGAATTGGTCGGTGTCGGCCTGGGCACGGCCGATCAGCGCGAACGGCGCGGCGGGAACGCCTTTCTGCAAAGAGGCGAGCGAGGAAGTCTGCTTCAGCAGCGTGTCGAGTTTGGCGTCGCCGCTGGGCTGGAACGTCACGGTGTAATGGACGGTTTCGGCGGCATAAGCGGCGGGACCCAGAATGACGCACAGCCCGGCAATCAGATATTTTTGGCACCGCCGCATGGTTCGTTCCTGCCATGCCCGCGCTGCATAGCCTAGGGGCGATCGGCTTACGAAGCGTTCACGAAGGCAGAGGAAGGGAGAATAAGGGCTTCTTTTTTGAAAAAAAGAAGTTTTCTGTAAGTTTGGCCCGTGCGGTTTCAACGCCACAGGCCCAGCGTAAACAAAAAGTTTTTGCGCCGCTTTTTACAAAAAGCGGCTGCTTTCTTCGCTTAACCGCGACGTTGCGGCTTCATAACATCAGGAATCGTGAAGCCGAGATAGATCAGGCCGTCACGCAGATGCTTCGGGGGAGGCGCTTCCACGGTGAGCGTGCCGCCCGCAGGATGCGGCACGCGCAGCCGGCGCGCGTGCAGATGCAATTGCGGCGCGAACCCTTCGGCGAAGGCGGCGCCATAGGCGGCGTCGCCGACGATCGGCGTGCCGAGCGCCAAGCAATGCGCGCGCAACTGGTGCATGCGCCCGGTGAGCGGGTTGAGTTCCGCCCAGGAAAATTTCCGGCCGGCGTAATCGAGGATGCGGTAATCGGTCTGCGCCTTCAGCGCCTCGGGATGTTTGCGCGGCGCCGGCTCGGAGCGCGAGGAGCCGCCCGTCTCGACGCGCAGCAGCGGCAGGTCGATGCGGCCTTCGAGCGCTTCCGGCACGCCCCAGAGCAGCGCCCAATAGGTCTTTTCCACGTCGCGGCCGCGGAACGCGACGGCGAGCTGGCGCGCCGCTTTTGTGCTGCGCGCCAGGAGCAGGATGCCCGACGTGTCGCGGTCGAGCCGGTGCACAAGCTTCGGCCGTTCCTCGGCGCCGAAGCGCAAGCCGTCCAGCATGCCGTCGAGATGCACGGAAATGCCGCTGCCGCCTTGCGTGGCCAGCCCGGCGGGCTTGTTCAGCACGATCACGTCCTCGTCGCGATACAGCACCATGGCTTCCAGATCGCGCTGCTGGCCGGGGTCGAGCGCCATCACATGCCGGGTTTTCGGCATCTCTTTCGGCGGCGTGATGCTCGGCATCACCACGATGTCCCCGGCGGCGAGGCGTGCGTTGGCCTCGACTTTCCCACCGTTCACGCGGATTTTGCCGGTCCGCAGCAGGCGCTGGATCGTGCCCTGGGTCAGGCCGTCCACCTGGCGGCGCAGAAACCGGTCGAGACGGGTATCGGCCTCGTTCGCCGTCACTTCGAATTGCTGAATCATGCGCTCTCTAAGCGCAAGCGAAGGGAAAGCGCTACTTTTTGTGAACAAAAAGTAGCAAAAAAACTTTGATTACTTTGGGCCCGTGCAGTTTCAACGCCACCGGCCCAGCGTAAACAAAAATTTTTGCGGCGCTTTTTTTAAAAAGCGGCCGCTTACTTTACTTTTCCTGAGCCCGGCGTTTTTCCCGCAGCGTGGCCCAATAATCCAGCCGCTTGATAATTTCGCGCTCATAGCCGCGTTCGTTCGGCTGGTAGAATTCCGGCCGGTTCTCTCCCGCGAGCTGTGCCGGGAGATATTCCTGGCCGGAGAACGCATCGGGCTGGTTGTGGTCGTATCGGTAGCCCGCGTGATAGCCAAGCTCTTTCATCAGCTTGGTCGGCGCATTCAGCACGTCCAAAGGTGGGGGCAGGTGGGATGTCTGCTGCGCCACGCCCATCGCCGCGTCGAACCCGAGATAGGAGGCGTTCGATTTGGGGGCGGTGGCGACATAATTGATCGCCTGCGCCATGAATAGCCGCGCCTCGGGCCAGCCGACGCGTTCATAGGCGTCCCACGCCATGATCACCTGCACCATGGCTTGCGGGTCGGCCATGCCGACATCCTCGGAGGCCGCGCAGACCAGGCGGCGGAATACCGTCTCCGGCGCCTCGCCGGCGACCATCATGCGCGCGGCGTAGTAGAGCGCCGCCTGCGGGTCCGAGCCGCGCAAGGATTTGTGAAACGCGGAGAGCAGGTCGTAATGGCCGTCGCCGGCTTTGTCGTGGGTCGCCATCCGCCGTTGCAGCAATTGCGCCATTCCGGCGGTATCGAGCGGTCCGGCGATCTCGGCCGAACAGAGTTGCTCGATCATGTTCAGCAAATAGCGCCCATCGCCGCCGGCGAGCGCCAGCAGCCCGGCCCGCGCCTCGGGCAGCAAAGGCAGCGCCTTGCCGAGTTCGGCTTCGGCGCGCTCGGCAAGGTGCTCCAGCGCCGCCTCGTCCAACGCCTTGAGGACAAAGACCCGGCACCGCGACAGCAACGCGCCGTTCAGCTCGAAAGACGGGTTTTCGGTGGTGGCGCCGATGAGGGTGATGGTGCCGTCTTCCACCACGGGGAGGAACGCATCCTGCTGCGAGCGGTTGAAGCGGTGGATTTCGTCGACGAACAAAAGCGTGCCTTTGCCCGTTTCGCTCCATTGCCGCGCGGTCTCGAAAACTTTGCGCAAATCCGCGACCCCGCTCTGGATGGCGGACAAGGTCTCGAAATGCCGATCCGTCGCTTGCGCGAGCAGCCGGGCGATCGTGGTTTTGCCGGTGCCCGGCGGGCCCCACAGCACCATCGACGAGAGGGACCGCGCCTCGACCATCCGTGCGATGGGGCCGCCGGGACCGAGCAGATGGTCCTGGCCCACCACCGAGCCAAGCGTTTGCGGGCGCAGCCGGTCAGCCAGCGGGCGGGGTGCGTGAAGGCTAAAAAGGCTTGGTGCGTCGCTTTTGGAGCGAGCGGCCATATGCGGGGTATCCTTGAGTTCGGAGGAATTGTGCTGAGCTTAACCTTGGCGCCCCCGTCAACCAACCCGCCCAAGCACGAACACCGTGACGATGGAGGAGGCACAGGTGGTGAGCGTGCCCCAGGCGATGTCAACGAGGCTGATCCAGGCCGGCCAGCTGCGCAGGCTTGCCATCGAGGCCAGGTTATACGTGGCGTAGGCGGTGAGGCCGAGGATCGCCCCGCGAGTAATCGCGTAATGCAGGCCCAGCCCGTTCAGGCTCGGCACAACGATCAGCGCGGTCACGCCCAGCGGATAGACCAGATAGAACAGCAACGCCGGCAGCATGCGCGGCCGTTCCGCCATCAAATGCCCCAGGGCCGGCCGATAGAGATGGTTGAGCGCGAAGCTCAGCCAGCCGGCATCGAGAAAGCCGAGGACGAGAAACACGGTGAGGTAGCCGCTCCAGAACATGGTCAAGCAAGGCTCCGTAATGAGTTTGCAATCGCAATATTACGTAGGGGCTTTCGCGCGCGGACCAAGCGGCGGACGCGCATGATTGATTTGCCCGGAGCGCGGCTTATATTCGCCCCATGGAAAAATCACACGGTCCGGTCATCGATATGACCCCCGACGGCGCGTTCATCGACCCGCCGAAACCTGCCCCTGCGTCGATCGGCACCATCATCGCCCGGCTCATCGCGTTCGGCGTGGCGCTGTGCATCGTCGCCGTCATGTTCTGGGCGGCTTTGTTCATCATCCCGGTGCTGCTGGTGCTCGGCGTGATCGGCTATTTCCTTGCCCGCGGGCAGATAAGGGCGTCCTTCCGCCGCTTCTGAGGAAGGAAGCGGCCGCTTTTTGAAAAAAGCGGCACCAAAAACTTTTTTTATGCTGGGCCTGAGGCTGTGTCAGCGCCAACGCCCATGACCCAGCATAACAAAGTTTTTTGCTACTTTTTGTTCACAAAAAGTAGCGCTTCCTTACTTCTCAACGAACGCCTTTTCGATCACGAAATGGCCCGGTTCGGAATGGTTGCCTTCCTGGAAGCCTGATTCCGTGAGGAATTTGTTGAGGTCCGACAGCATGGCCGGGCTGCCGCACAGCATCACGCGGTCGGTTTCGCGGTTCAGGCGGGGGAGCTGCAGATCGCCTTCCAGCTTGCCGGTCTCCAGCAGGGTGGTGATGCGGCCGGTGTTGCGGAACGCTTCGCGCGTGACGGTCGGGTAATAGAGCAGCTTGTCCTTCACCATCTCGCCGAAAAACTCGTCCTCGAACAGGCGGTTGACCACCAGTTCGCCGTAGCCGAGCTCGGGGATGGCGCGGCAGCCATGCACCAGCACCACGTGTTCGTAGCGCTCATACGTGTCCGGGTCTTTGATGATGCTGACGAACGGGGCGAGGCCGGTGCCGGTGCCCAGCATGTACAGCGTCTTGCCGGGGAGCAGATTGTCCTGGATCAGCGTGCCGGTGGGCTTGCTGCCGACCAGGATCTGGTCGCCGGGGGCGAGCTTTTGCAGCTTCGAGGTCAGCGGGCCGTCGGCCACCTTGATCGAGAAGAATTCGAGCTGATCTTCGTGATTGGCGTTGCACATGGAATAGGCACGCAGCAGCGGCCTGCCTTCGACCTGGAGCCCGATCATGGTGAACTGGCCGCTGATGAAGCGGAATCCGGGATTGCGGGTCGCGGTGAAGCTGAACAGGGTGTCGGTCCAGTGCCGGACGGTCTGCACCGTCTCGGTATACATCGTCGCCAAAAGTGTCGCTCCTTGGAATCGTATAGGGCTGATTAAATGAGCCCGCGACAAAAGTTAACCTCGCAAATGACAATTCAGCCAATCCGTGGCTGAACGGCAGGCGGGTATAAGCTCAAATGGGGGAGGGACGGGCGTCTCCGCAACCGATGCCAGTGGAATTTTCGGGCCGACTGGGGTAAGCGGCCTCACTCTTCGGACGGAGCCCGCATGACGAGTCCCACGCTGATCGGTGTCGAGCGGAAGCTGCACCTCGATGCCCTTTGTTCGCAACCGGAATTCGCCGCCTTTCGCGGGGTTTCCGTCAGCCTGCCCGAGATTGCCTATCAACGCCCGGCCTTGCTGGGCTTTTTTCTGCGCCATGCGCTGGAGGAAGCCTGGTTGCGCCGCCAGGGCGTGACCGAGTCCGTGGCCGAACTGGCGGCGGCCCGGGTGAGCGCGCAGTTCATCGAGGCCGAGGCCGAGGCGCTGAGCCCGGCCGACCGTGCCGCGCTCCCCGGCTGGGTGCCGGTGATGGCCGCCGAAATCGCCCCCGCTTCCGCCTCGATCGCGGCGCATTTTGCTGCCGGCAGCGCGGAAATCGCCCTGGTGCGCAGCGTCTGGGGCCTGCTCGGCACGGTTGAGGCGCTGATGGAGACCGGCGGAGACATCCGCCTGGCGCGCGATCCGCTTTCGGCGCTGAACGGCTATGGATGCAGCCACCGGCCGCGCCCCTGGGCGGTAACCTTTGCCTCTTCCACCGCCTCTTCCTCCTCCGAGCGTGGCTATGTGGCCGCTGATCGCGCCCGGCTGCGCACCACGCGGGCGCTGCTGAAGGGCGTCGACCGCCGGATCGCGGTGCGCAACGCGATCGAAGAGGTGCGGCGCGGCATTTTCCGCGCGTTTGGCCTGGAGGCCGGGACGCGAATCGTCTTCGCCGCCTCCGGCACCGATACCGAGCTGCTGGCCCTGGCGCTTTCGCATCTGGCGGAAAGCGACCGGCCGGTCCTGAACATTCTCATCGCCCCGGAGGAGACCGGGCGTGGCGTGCCGATGGCCGCGCGCGGGCTGCATTTCGCAGTCGATACCGCGCTCGGCCATGACGTGACCTTCCAGGCGCCGATCACCGGGTTCCGGGACGATACGCAACTGGTGAACATTGCCTTGCGCGGCCCGACCGGTGCGTTGCGGCCGGCGCCGGACATCGAGGCGGATATCGCGGCGGCGATGGCGCAAGGCATTGAAGCCGGGCAGCGCGTGATTCTGCACGGGCTCGACCTGTCGAAAACCGGCCTGCTCGCCCCACGCCCCGCTTTCCTGGCGGAGATGCGCGCGAAATACGGGCAGAGTTTCGATATCGTGCTCGATGCCTGCCAGGCGCGGCTCTCCCCGGCCTCAATCCAGCGTTATCTCGCCTTGGATTCGGTCGTGCTGATCACCGGGTCCAAGTTTTTCACCGGCCCCCCCTTCGCCGGGGCGGCGCTGCTGCCGGCGTGGGTGGCCGCACGGTTGCAGCGTGCGCTGCTGCCGGACGGGCTGGACGCTTATTTCGGCCGTGACGAATTCCCCACCGACTGCCCGGCCGCCCTGCATCTGCCGCCGGTCGGCAATTACGGCCTGGCGCTGCGCTGGCAGGCGGCGCTGGCGGAAATCCGCGCATTGCTGCGCGTGGCCCCGGCGCGGCGCGGCGAGATTCTGCGCGGCTTCGGGCAGACCGTGCGCGCCGCCATCGCCCGGCATGAAGCCCTCACATTGCTGGAGGCGCCCGGCATCAGCCGGTTCGACGGCGCGGAGGATTGGGAACTTCTGCCCAGCATTTTCACCTTCTCGCTGCGCGCGCCGCATGCGCCCGCCCGCTGCCTCACCCCGGCGGAGGCGCGCAGCGTGTATCTTTGGCTGAATACCGACCTTTCGGCAGTGCTACCCGAAGCCGGCGCCCTGGCGGCGCGCATCTGCCATATCGGCCAGCCTGTGCCGCTGCCGCAGCCGGGTGGGGAAGGGATGCAAGGGGCGCTGCGCGTCTCGGCCGGGGCGCGGCTGATCTCCGGCGAGCCTTCGCACCGGGAATTGCGCGCCCAGGCCCGGCTCAACCGCGAATTTTCCGATCTGGCGCTGGTCTTCGCCAAGATCGACCTGATTCTGCGGCATTGGACCGTGCTGGCGGAAGCAAATCCGGCGCCGCGCTACCGGCCGGCGCCGGCGGGGAGAAAGGAAGTGGCCGCTTTTTGAAAAAAGCGGCGCAAAAACTTT
>NZ_DATLPB010000031.1:0-43490 GCF_035535915.1 Acidocella sp. | reverse complement strand
ATGATCTCGTCGAAATTGCGGCCGGTCGTCATCGGATAGGTCATCATCAATTTGATCTTCTTGTCGGGGCCGATGATGAAGACGGAGCGCACCGTGGCATTGGTCGCGGCGGTCCGTCCTTCCGACGTGCCGGCCTCTGCGGCCGGCAGCATGTTGTAGAGCTTCGCGACCGTGAGGTCGGTATCGCCGATCATCGGGTAGTTAACGGCAGCGCCTTGCGTTTCCTCGATGTCAGCGGCCCATTTGCTGTGGTTTTCCACGGGGTCGACGGACAGCCCGATGAGCTTGGCATTGCGCTTGGTGAATTCCGGCTCGATCCTGGCCATGTATCCCAGCTCGGTCGTGCACACCGGCGTAAAATCCTTGGGATGAGAAAAAAGTATGGCCCACTGGTCGCCGATCCATTGATGGAAATTGACGGTTCCCTGAGTGGTTTTCGCCGTGAAATCCGGCGCGGTATCATTGATTCGCAGCGACATTTTGCTCTCCCGAAACTGGATCTGGTGCGTTGAGCTTAGAGTATTATGGCCTCGCGTGGAATCGTCGGACGCCCCGGAAGGGCACGAAATTGCGCGCCCTCCCGCCGGAGGCGTCCGCCCGGCAAAGCGTGGCAGCGATCAGCTCGGCGCGGTTGACACGTGAAGCGCCGCCCGCCGGCGGACGCCGGCCCGCGTGCCGCCGACGACCGCGAGGGAGAGAAACGCGGCGGCGATCAAATAGAGGGCGGGAATGAGGTCGCTCCCGGTGGCGTGGATCATCCAGGTGATGGTGAGCGGCGAGAAACCACCGAAGATTGTGACCACGACATTGTAGGAGATGGCCATGCCGGTGGACCTCACCGAGACCGGAAAGAGCGAGGCGAGCATGCCCGGCGCCAGGCCGGCGAGCAGGCCGAACAGAGTGAGGGCAACGAGCTGAGCCTCGAGCAGGCGGGTGAAGCTGGGCCCGGCGAGGACGTAAGCGAACAAAGGATAGGAGACCAGGGCGGTGACCGCCGTCAGGCAGAAAAACATCCGGTAAGCCCCGACCCGGTCGGCGAGCCAGCCGCCCAGCATGCAGATGAAAATATCGAGCGCCGAGGTCAGCACGACGCCGAACAGATCCTCCCAGAGCGGGAGGTGCAACTCGCGGACGACATAAACCGGCAGATAATTATTCCACACATAGGTGTTCGCCGTGCCGACGATGACGAGGCCGAACGCGCACACCAGCGGAACGCCGAAGCGCGACAGAACGGTGCGCACCGGGGCCTTCACCAGATCGGGCGTGGCGTCCTGCAAATGCTGAAATTCCGGGGATTCCGCCAAGCGGTAGCGGATATAGAAACCGAACGGGCCGACCAGCGCGCCGATCAGGAAGGGCAGGCGCCAGGCCCAGGCATGGATGGTGGCGGGCGGGAAGGCCGTAATCACCAACAGTCCGATCCCCGCGGCGAAGACACGGCCAACCGCCTGCGCGGACATCTGGAAACTGCCGAACAGCATGCGCCGATTCTCCGGCACATATTCGACGAGCAGGGCGGTTGCGCTGGCGAACTCGCCGCCGATCGAAATGCCCTGGACGATGCGCCCGGCAATGACGATCAGCGGCGCGGCGATGCCGATGGTCGCGTAGGAGGGGGTGAGGCCCAGGGTCAGGGTGCCGAACGCCATCATGCCGATCAGCAACGAAAGCGCCCGGCGTCTTCCATGCCGGTCGGCATAGGCGCCGAGCACGATGCCGCCGACCGGCCGCACCACGAAACCGATCGCGAAGGTGGCGAAGGTGAGCATGATGGACAGGAAGGAAGAGGTTGGGAAGAAGGCCCGCGAAATCATCGTGGCGAAATAGCCGTAGGAGACGAAATCGAACCATTCGAGGCCGTTGCCGATCACGGAAGCGATGACCACCTTCCGGAGGGCGGATTTCGCGACCGGGTTTTGCGAAGCTGTCGTTCTAGCAATGCGATCCAATTACGTCTCCAATTTCAGCCGCCCGGGTAGGGTAGGAAAGGGAGGATAAGGAAAAGGTTATTTTTTGTGAACAAAAAGTAGCAAAAAACTCTGTTTGTTCTGGTTTGTGCTGATTTCGTAGGCATGGGGTTAATTTAACGGCATGATTGCGTCGCTTCTGATTGAAATGGCGTCATTTTTCTTCCTTGCGGCCTGTGTGCCTACCCGGCGGCGCGGGCTCCGGGGGCATAAAAATTGCCGACCATCTCCCCGAACGGGCCATGATTGGCGGTGCCGGTGGGGGGCATGACGGAATGGCGGATCGGGAGTCTTGGAAAGACCAGTTCCGCGAAGCGGTAGGCCTCTTCCAGATGCGGATAGCCCGAGAGAATGAAATGGTCGATGCCGAGTTCCATATATTCGTGGATTCGCGCCGCCACCTGGTCCGGGTTGCCGACCAAAGCGGTGCCGGCGCCGCCCCGCACCAGCCCGACCCCGGCCCAGAGATTGGGTGAAACCTCCAGCCGCTCGCGGGAACCGCCATGGAGCGCCGCCATGCGCTGCTGCCCTACCGAATCCATGCCGGCAAAGCGCTGCTGCGCTTTGGCGATGGTTGCATCGTCGACATGGCGGATCAGATCCTCCGCCGCTTCCCAGGCCGCCTGCGTGGTTTCCCGCACGATCACATGCAGCCGGATGCCGAAATTCAGCCGGCGCCCGCGCGCCTCCGCCGCCTGCGCCACGCGGCGGAGCTTTTCCGCGACCAGGGCAGGGGGTTCGCCCCAGGTCAGATAGGTGTCGACCAATTCGGCCGCGACATCGATGCCGGACTCCGAGGAGCCGCCGAAAAACAGTTTCGGGTGCGGGCTCTGCACCGCGGGAAACAGGATTTTTCCGTTTTCGATGCGCAAATGTTCGCCGGTATAATCGACCGTCTCGCCGTTCAGGAGCGATTTCCAAATCTTCAGGAATTCCCGGGTGATTTCATAACGGGCATCGTGGCCGAGAAAGATGCCGTCGCCGGTATTCTCGGACGGGTCGCCGCCGGTGACGATGTTGATCAACAACCTGCCGCCGGAGATGCGGTCGAACGTTGCGGCCATTCGGGCGGCGAGCGACGGGTTGAGCAGGCCGGGCCTAAACGCGATGAGATAGCGGAGCGTGTCGGTCAGCGGCACCAGCGACGAGGCGACCACCCAGCTATCCTCGCAGCTGCGGCCGGTGGGGATCAGAACGCCATAATAGCCGAGCCTGTCCGCCGCGCGTGCGACCTGCGAAAGATACGCGTGATCCACGTCGCGGGCGCCGATCTGCGTGCCGAGATAACGGCCATCGCCATGCGTCGGCAAAAACCAAAGAATATTCGCATCATTTGCAGGTTGCAGGGACATTCATGTTCTCCTCAAGCGTTCCAGGCGGCGTTGGAAACATCGATTCGGTTGGGAATCAGGCCAAGCTTGAAAAACGCATCGGCGATTTTCTGTTGCCCGACGAAAATCTCAGGAGTGAGCCCGTACACGCCATATTTCTGGCGATCGAACCAGGTTTTCAGCACCGGGGCGGGCAGGCCGATTTGCGGCGCGATATCCGCCGCCGACTCGGCGATATGCTGCGCCTCCCAGGCTTCCACTTGGTTGATCACGTCGATCGCCGCCTTCAAGGCATCGGGATGGCGCGTGGCAAAATCCCGTGTCGAGGAATAGAAAGCGCGGTTCGGCATCAAGCCGGTGCCATCGGTGAGCACCTGCGCGCCGGCCGCCTGCGCTCCGGCATAATACGGGTCCCAGATCGACCAGGCATCGACATCGCCGCTGCTCAAGGCCGCGCGTGCATTGGGCGGCTGCAGAAATATTTTCGTGACCTGCTGATAAGGCACACCGGCCGTGGCGAGGGCGGCGGCGAGCAGATAATGCGCGCTCGAGCCCTTGGCGACGGCGACTTTTTTGCCGGCGAGGTCATGCACCGAGCGCAGCTGGCTTCCGGCCGGTTTCAAGATCGCGACGGCGCGCGGGCTCGGATTGGTCGCGGCCACATAGACGATTGGCGCGCCGGCCGCCTGGGCAAAAATCATGGGCGGCTCGCCGGTGAATCCGAAATTCACGGCGCCGGCATTGAGCGCTTCGAGGAGCGGCGGGCCGGAGGTGAATTCGGCCCAATCCACATCATAACCCAGCCTGTTCAGTTTTTGTTCGAAAACGCCCTTGTTGCGGGCCAGGACGAGGGTAACCGAGGCCTTCTGATAACCGATCCGCAACACGCCTCGTTGCGCTGCCGCGGCATAACGGCGCGTCATCAGCATCGGGGCGGCCAACGAGGCGGTGACAAGAAGAGAACGCTTACGCATGGCTTTGCTCCACACTACCAACAAAATCCAAATTGCATATAAAATCTATATATGCAATAGGATTTAATGGTAATGTGAGGGGTGCCGTGATGCCAATTCTATCCCAGACAATTTCCGCATCGCCGTCTGCCTGGCGTCCACCCGCCGGTTTGCGCCGCGCCGTGGCCCCAATGGCGTTGCTGGCCCTCTGGCAGGCGGTGGCCGCGCTCGGCTTCACCAGCCCGCAAACGATGCCGGCGCCATCGCTGATCCTCGCCAGCCTGTGGCAGTTGATCATGTCCGGCCAGCTCGGCCCGAACCTGCTGGCCTCGCTGTTTCGGGTGTCGGTAGGTCTGGCGGCGGGAATTGCCGCCGGCATCATGCTCGGCCTGGCGGCCGGCCTCAGCCGCTTGGGTGAGGATTTCATCGACCCGACGGTGCAGATGGCGCGCACTTTGCCGCACCTCGCTTTGCTGCCGCTGATGATCCTGTGGTTCGGCATCGGCGAGACGCCGAAAATCGTCATTATCGCCCTCGGCGCCAGTTTCCCCATCTATCTGAATTTGTTCGCGGCGATCCGCGGCACGGACCGCAAATTGTTGGAGGCGGCCGGCATGCTGGGCCTCTCCGCGTGGGAGGTGATCTGGCATGTCGTGCTGCCCTCGGCTCTGCCGAATTTCCTGGTGGGGTTGCGTCAGGCGCTCGGGCTGGCCTGGATCAGCCTGGTCGTGGCCGAGCAGATCAACGCCACCTCCGGCATCGGCTATCTCGTGATGAACGCGCAGGAATTTCTGCAGACCGACGTGATTTTCGACGGTTTGCTGGTTTACGCAGCACTCGGCCTCGCCACCGACCGTCTGGTCCGTAGCCTGGAACGAAGGCTGCTGGCTTGGCGCCCCGCCCTGCTTGCAAATTGAGGGAGAATTTCATGAACGCGATCACCGACGCGGCCGTCCGTGCCTCCAATCTCCCTGAAGCCAGCACTGACTATGCCGTCGAACTGCGCGGCCTGACACGCCGCTTCGGTACGAACGTCATCTTGCAGAATCTCGACCTCAAGATCCGCTCCGGCGCGTTCGTCGCTTTGCTCGGCCGCTCCGGCTCGGGCAAATCCACCTTGCTGCGCACGCTGGCCAGGCTCGACCCGGCGACGGCCGGTACGCTGCGGGCTCCGGCCGCCACGACCGCCGTGTTCCAGGAACCACGGCTGCTGCCATGGAAGCGCGTGTGGCGGAACGTGGCGCTCGGCCTGCGGGTGGCAGCCCCGCGCGAGCGTGCCGAGGCGGCGCTCGACGAGGTCGGGCTCTCGCATCGCCACCAGGCCTGGCCTCTCACTTTGTCAGGCGGCGAGGCGCAACGCGTCGCCTTGGCGCGCGCGCTGGTGCGCGAACCGGAGCTGCTGCTGCTCGACGAACCGTTCGCGGCGCTCGATGCTTTGACGCGGTTGCGCATGCAGCTTCTGGTCAGCGCCTTGTGGCAGGCGCATCGCCCCGCCGTGCTGCTGGTGACGCATGATGTCGACGAAGCCCTGCGCCTCGCCGACAGGGTTTTGCTCCTCGACCAAGGACGGATCGCACTGGATATCGACGTCGATGCGCCCCGGCCACGCCACCATGACGGCGCCGCATTCATGGCGCAACGCGCGATGTTGTTGGCGGCGCTTGGCGTTGTGGAGTGAAGGAAGAAAGCAGGCGCTTTTTGAAAAAAGCGCCGCAAAAACTTTTGTTATGCTGGGCCATGGGCTGTGTCGCCGAAAACGCCCATGGCCCAGAGTCATAAAGTTTTTTTGCTACTTTTTGTTCACAAAAAGTAGTTCTTATTTTCCTTGCCTTAATTGATTCGTGCCAGCCAATTCAAAACACCCCGATCCGGCCTGGCATTCATGGCATGCCGCAGATCGGCGGAGATGCCCTGAAAATCGGGATGTTTTGATAAATCGAGGTCGGAGATCGCGAAATCGGCATTGCCCTGTGGCGTAAACACGTAGATCAGCGACGAGTGAACGACGACGTATTTCTCGGGGTCCGGAGAGGGATGTACGGCGAACACGACGCGGTAGCGCCGCGCGAGGCGGTAGAGCTGGTCGGCGTTTCCGCGGAGCCCGATGAAGTGCGGATCAAAAAGCGCCAGGTATTGCTTGAGAAGAGGCAATGTATCCCGGTTCGGGTCGACCGTGACGAAGAGCAATACGACATTCTTCGTATCGGCTTTGAGCAGGTTGAAGATCGTTTTGACTTTGTAGAGCGTGTCGGGGCAGACATCCGGGCAGTTGGTATAGCCGAAATACAGCATCACGACTTTGCCGCGGAAATCCTGCTGCGTGGCGATCCCGCCGGTGGCGGTGTCGTGCATTGTGAATGCGAGCGGCGGCACCAAACCGCGGACGCTGATATCGCCGGGCGCGAGGCGTCCGCCGGGCGCCTGGCTGGCCGAAGCCGGAAAAGCCAAGGCCAGCAGGGCCATCAGGCACCATGGGCCGAGCCGGATGCCGCGCATGTTTTGCTCCTCCCCGTAGCCGGGCGCGCCATTGTGGCGCGTCCCGGCACGATCTGATGATGTTCAGCCTCTATTCGGCAAGCGAAGCATGCAGTACGTCAAGATGCGTGTCGGAAATTTCGTGCTGAACGACGAACATGTAGGACGCCGCCGAGACGAGCGAGATCACGGCACCGACCACGAGAGCGATGACGAAGGAGCCGCTATGCTGCACGATCAGCCCGGTCACGGTCGGTGCGAGCGCGCCGCCCAGATAGCCCCCGAAATTCATCATCGCGCCGACCGACGCGGTGAGGTTCGGCGGCACGGCCACCGAACTCAACGCCCAGGAACAGGTGCTGGTGACATAGAGCAGGAAGATCGCCGCCGAGATGCAGGCGATGGCGAGCATGTTGCTCTGCACATAGGCCGCCGCGATGGTAAAACAGGCGGTGCCGACCAACGCAAGCGCGGCGGGGATCTTGCGGCTGTTCAGCGCGGTTTGCCCGGCGCGGATCAGGCGGTCGGCGCTGTAGCCGCCGGCCATCGATCCGGCGATGCCCCACGCGAACGGAATCGCCGCGGCGATACCGGTATATTTCACGCTCATGTGGCGTTGGATCTCGAGATAGCCGGGCAGCCAGGCCATGTAGATCCACGTCATGTAAATGCAGCCGAAATAGCCGATGATCATGCCCCAGGTGGTGCGGAACCGGAACAGCATCTTCCATTCGCGGAACGTCACCGGGCTGCGCCGCGTCGCCGGGTCGCCTTCGGTGCAATAGGCGATTTCCTCGTCCGTAAGCGCGACCTGCGAGGGGTTGCGGTAGCGCACGAACCAGATTGCCGCGACGATAAGGCCCACCACGCCCATGATGATGAACATCCAGCGCCACCCGAAAGCGAGCATGAGGGCTGTGAGCAGCGGCACGCCGAGCGCGGTGCCGAGCGGCCCGGCGCTGTTCCAGATGCCGGACGCCAGCCCACGGTTTCGCGGATTGAACCAATCCCGTGTCACCCGCGTCGCGGTCGGGAATTGCGGCGCTTCGCCGGCGCCGAGGAAGAGGCGGGCGACATAGAAACCGCCGAAGCTTGAGACCAGACCGCTCGCGACCTGGGCGAGCGACCAAAGCGAAAGTCCGGCGGTGAGCAGCACGCGGGGGCGGAATCGGTCCACCAGCGCGCCGGAGGGCAGTTGGGCAAAGGCGTAGGCCCAGAGGAAGGCCGAAAGCAGATAGCCCATATCCGCGATCGACAGGCCCAGATCGTGGCGGATGAGCGGATTGCCGACCGCCAGGGTGGCGCGATCGATATAGTTGATCGCGCCGGCGATCAACAGCATGGTCAGCGCGCTGCGCTGAATTTTTTGCACCCTTTTGGGCGTTGGTGCTGGCTGTGACATTGTTTCCCCATTTTATTGTTGTTGGAACTTTCTTGACCGTCACGGCGGATCGCATTGTTTCCACCCCGGATTCGCCTGTCAGCGTATTATTCCTGGCGTACCCCCGCGTTTCATTGGCTCCCGGCGACTCCCGCGCAACGCGGAGGGCTTAAGGAGAGACCCCTCCTTAACATAATCTCGTTGGCGGGGAGCATTTTTTATGGCTTTGCACCAGGCATTGGTTGATGCGGCGCACAATGCATCGTGCGCCTATTGGGCGGCGTCGCCGTGGGATGAGGGCTCCAGGCCGACAATGTGCACGTTCTCGATGGCCTGCGGCAGGTTGCCGACAGCGTAACGCAACCGGGCGATCTGCCCGTCGCTCAGCTGGACGGTGGCGAGGCACGCACCATCGCCTGGCCCGAATGTCATGACAGACGTGACGGTGATGTTCGCCCGCTCGAGCGCTGGAATGGAATCGCTCGCCGCCCGAAGGACATCCAGCGCGAGAGGGGTGAGGAGGCAAATCACGGCGGTCCCCCTTTGGCACGATTTCACCGTTCAGGGAAAGATGCGCCAGCGGCGGCACACCGCCGCCTGGAGGCGAAGTTTGCACTGGTATCGCCTCATTTTGGCGTCAAAATCGTCTCTCGCGCCGGCCAGAAATAGCTGCTGCACCGCATAATTTAAAAATTGTGCAATAGAATCAGCCGGTATGAGATTGTATTGATGCCCCCCGAAGCCGAGCGGTTCGATCGCCGGTGTTTGGCATGCGGAGGCAGGGTAGGGTATGACTAACATGACGCCATGGCATCAGCCTGAGTTGTGCAAGCCCATTGCGCGTGCGGCGACCCGTTGCCTCTTTGAAGGCGGATATTCATGAAAAATATTCCGATCATTGGGAAAATTCTTGCGATACTCGTCGCTTTTGGCGTCTTTGTCATCGCGATTTCCTTCTATACGGCC
Source organism: Acidocella sp. (assembly GCF_035535915.1). GTDB lineage: Bacteria > Pseudomonadota > Alphaproteobacteria > Acetobacterales > Acetobacteraceae > Acidocella. The sequence goes on along the minus strand of NZ_DATLPB010000031.1, from coordinate 34,414 downwards.
AGCGGCATGCGGCTGATCGCCAACCGTTACACGCATCTGAACGATCACCAGGCGGGGGCCGCTCTTTACCTGGCGCGCAGCAGCGAAAGTCTCGCCACCATCCGCGCCAGCATCGCGGAGTTCATGATTTCGACGATGGATGCGAGCAACCAGCAGGATCTCGCCGCCATCAACGTGAATGAACAGAATTTCGGCAATGACATGGAGAAGGCCGCTGCGCTGGATCCGGCGGATGCCGCCGCGATTCGGGCGCTGAAGCGGCGCGACACGCAGAGCATCGACAATAGCTGCCTGAACGCCGTCAACCAGGGTTTGAACGCCATGGATGATCCCTCGATGCTGAGCGCGCAAACCGTATTCCTCAAGGAATGCTCGCCGATTTTCCCCGGCCTCACGCGCGGCATCGCGGTGGAGGCGAATCACATCGCCGCCGAGGTCACCGCCGATGAGACCGCGCTGCGGGGACAGACCGGAGGCACCATCAAGGCCACCTTCCTGGCGATTTTCGTCGGGCTCCTGCTGATCATGTTGTCAGCCACCTTCGCCGTGCGCGCCTGGGTCACCGCGCCGGTGAGGCGGTTGCAAACCGTGATGGGCAGATTGTCCGGTGGCGATCTGCAAGCCAAGGTCGACGGCGCCGAACGGAAGGATGAAATCGGCGGGATGGCCCGCGCGGTTCAGCTCTTCAAGGATGCGGGCCTTGAGAAGATCCGCCTGGAGGGGGAGGCGGAGGAGGAGCGTGCGCAGGCGGAAGCGGAACGTCGGCGCCACGAGGCGGAGCGCGGCGCAGCGGCGGCGCAGGTGGCCTTGGTGGTCGAGGCGCTGGCGGCGGGCCTGGAACGGCTTGCCGACGGCGATTTGCTGTTCCGTCTCGGGACCTCGTTCAGCCATGAATACGAGGTGTTGCGCACCGACTTCAACGCGGCGACAGACCAGCTGCGGGAAACGATGCGGGCGATTGCGGCCAACACTGCGGGCGTGCAAGCGGGCGCGGACGATATGAGTCAGGCCGTCGACGATTTGTCGCGGCGGACCGAGCAGCAGGCTGCGAGCCTGCAGGAGACCGCCGCCACGTTGGATCAGATCACCGCGACTGTGCGCAAGACGGCCGAAAACGCGCACGAGGCGCACATGGCGGTGGTGGCGGCCAAGGAAGATGCGGAACAATCCAATGGCGTGCTGCGCGAAACCGTGATGGCGATGACCGAGATCGAGGCGTCGGCGAAGCAGATCGGCACGGTCATCGGCGTGATCGACGACATCGCTTTCCAGACCAATCTTTTGGCCTTGAATGCGAGCGTGGAAGCCGCGCGGGCCGGCGATGCGGGGCGCGGCTTCGCCGTGGTCGCAAGCGAGGTGCGCGCGCTCGCCCAACGTTCCGCGACGGCGGCCAAAGAGATTAAGGCGTTGATCTCAGCCTCAGGCCGCGGCGTGGATGCGGGGGTGCGGCTGGTGAACCAGACCGGCATCGCCTTGGAGCGCATCGTCGCGCATGTCGGGCGGTTGAACGAGCTGGTGAACGATATTGCCGCGGCCACGCGAGAACAGGCAACCGGGCTCGGCCAGGTCAACGGCGCGGTCAGCCAGATCGACCAAGTGACGGGGCAGAATGCCGCGATGGTCGGAAAATCGACCGAAGCCAGCCTGGATCTGGCCGCCAAAGCCGCGGAACTGGCCAGCCTGGTCGAGCGGTTCCAGATCGGCAAGCGCGCGAAACGGGAAGTTGCGGTGCCCCGGAAAGCTGAGCTGTTGTCATTCGCTCCGAGCCCGGCGCCGTTCGGTGCCGAGTAGACGCCACGGGCCGTTCAAACGGCCTCTATGCGTTTAAGTGTCGGCAAGATCTTGGGAGTCGCACGACACGGCTTGCCGAAAGATCGGCCTCTTTTGTTCGATATACAAATTATTTGTCCTTGGAAAATTTACCTTATTCAAGGGGAAAACATCACGCATTATCTCTTTGGCGCATAGTATAAATGCGTGGTTTTTAATTGGGTTGTTTTCAAGTTTAAAGGCTGGAACTTGAATTTTTCATTGACGCATAGGCTTTCGTGGCTAAATAGGAGGCCGGCAAAAACGATCTGAAAGTTGTCATGAAAATTTTGGTTCGGGGCGTCGTGGGCCTCTTGGCGGTCGGCGTTTGCGGCGTCGCGGCTGCTCTCTTGTTCATTGATTCCGGCATTTACGATGTGACGGCAATGACGCCTCATACACGCCTGGTCGCCTGGGCTGTACATCAGACCTATCAACACGCGATGGAAAGAGATTCAGCGGGCATCACAGTGCCGGCCGATCTGGAAACCGCCGCCAACGTGCAAGCCGGCGCGCATCTTTACCTCGCGACGTGTGCGATGTGTCATGGTGCGCCGGGCATGCCGCCGGGCCCGCTGCGGCGGGGCATTAATCCGTCCGCCCCGTTCCTGCTCGCGGCCACCCGTAAGAACCAACCGAACCAGATGTTCTGGGTCATCAAGAATGGCGTCAAAATGACCGGCATGGCGGCTTTCGGGAAGAGCATGACGGATCAACAGATCTGGGACCTCGCGGCATTCCTGCAGAAAGGGCGCGGCATTTCGGCGGCGGATTATGCCAAGCTGAATTAAGCCACAATGTGGTGCCGCTTTGGCTTGAAAAAGCGGCGGCTCCTTGGCTAGCTGGCTATAAAATCGCTGACCCAGCCGATGATCGTCGGCGCGATCAGGCCGATGATCACCCCGGCAACCAAAGCCCCGGCGATATAGAGCCTCTGACGCATCAGGGGTGCCGGCCTGGCGACGATCTCGGCGAGCTTCTGTCGTTCTAAGCCCAGGAACTTTGCTGCCGAGAGGGCATCCGCAGCCGCCGAACTGAGCGTCGTTGTGCTGTAGCCCAGCCGCATCAACGCTTCGTTCTGTTTGTCGGTATGTTTGTCGACTTTGTCCTTCAGCTCCCGGAGCGCTGCGGCCAGATCGGTTTGATCGTGGGGCGCCAGTTCGCCGAAAGCTTCGATTCTCTGTTCTGTCATCGTGTCACCGGCCAATTCTCGCATTCACGCCGGAAAACCAGGCTTCACAAACGGCGACTCGGACCATCATGAAGCTCGGTCGGGCGCTACTATAAGTTGTAAACTTGTGCGGCAATGACACTTATTCGGTGCGTTATGTCAAGTAGCCTGCCCGATAATCGGTCGGCTTGCACCGCGATCAGGTGCCCGACGCAGGCGGTAATTGCCGGCCGCGCGGCAGGCATCTAAACGAAGGATCAGACACTTCGGCGAAGATCGATGGGTGGTGGAAATGGACGAACGGTTGCGGATCGATCGAGCGGCGTGCCGTGAGCTTTCGACCGGACCGTGGCTTTACCGGCGGCCGGCGGCACACGAAATTGTCGAACTGGCGATGGTTCGGGGGGCGGAGGTGGCGTTGCCGACGCACTTCCATGACGAGGATCAGATCACCTTCGTCCTGTCCGGCCGGCGGCGTTTTCGTGTCGATGACGAACTCATCGCGCTTTGCCCGGGGCAGGGACTCTTCATTACTGCCGGCACGCCGCACAGTTCCCTGCCGGAACCCGATGGCGTCGTTTGCTTCAATGCCTATCTGGGCGCGGGGGTGAGCGCGCTCTCCGGCCTGGTCGAGGACATGGCACGCCATTGGGCGCGGGATGGGCGCTTTTCTCTGGCGGCCCTCAAGGGGCTGGTTCGCGCGCACCGGCAAGGCGTGGCGGGTGGGGGCGGCCCACCCCGGATGGTTTTGCCCTTCGACGCGCATGGCACGATCCGGGAGGCGGCGGAACAGGCCCGTATGAGCCGCGAGGGATTTTCCCGCCGCTTTCGCCGCACCCGCGGCGTTACGCCAAGTCAGTTCCGGTCGCTCATGAAGCTCAATCAGGCGCGGCTTCTGCTGCGCGCCGGCCTGCCTCTCGCGGCGGCGGCCGCCGAGGCCGGCTTTGCCGATCAAAGCCATCTCGGCCGTTGTTTTCGGCGCGCCTTCGGGGTCACGCCAGGCGTTTATCGGGCGGGGTGGGAGCGATCACATCCGTTCCAGACAGGGAGTTGGTCCGGCTTTTAGAGTCAGGGGCGTTGTTTGGAGCCAACCATGCCATCTGCCCTTGATTTTACCCGCTATCTGCTCGTGATCGGCGCCGGGACGAGCCTTGCCCTGCAACAGGTGGTGAACGCGAAGCTGCGCACCACGCTCGGCTCTCCCTGGTGGGCCGGGTTCGCCAGCTATCTTGTCGGCATGCTGGTGATGCTGGCGCTCGCGTCGCTGGCGCCGGGGCCGCGCCTGTCGCTCGCCGCGGTGTCGCGCACCACCTTGCCGGTATGGAGCGGCGGCCTTTTCGGCGCGATCTTCATCATCACGGCCATCCTGAACGTCCCGCGTTTCGGCGCGGCGACCGTTCTCGCTCTTGTCGTCGTCGGGCAGATGATCGGTTCGCTGGCCTTCGACCAGTTCGGGTTGCTCGGGCTGCCGCAACAACCTGTGAGCCTGGCCCGCCTTGTCGGGGCCGGGTTGTTGATCGTTGGTGTCGTCATGGTCCGCAGCTAAGGCCCGTGCCGCTCGGGCGCCTCAGGCCCAGCGTAAACAAAAGTTTTTGCGGCGCTTTTTTCAAAAAGCGCCCGCTTTCTTGCTTGGAACGTCCACCCCCTAGCGTGCTATTATTCATGGCACATCGAGCCCATGCGGCGCGACAGACCGCATGGCTGGAGGATCCGTGCCATGCATATACGCAATCCCATCGAATGGGCCGTGGCGCAGCTTGAAACCCCTTCCATCCTTGGCAGCGCGCCGCCCGAGGCCTATTGGCCGGCGACGCGGCAGGAAGGCGCGCCGGAAGTGCAGCAAATCACCCTGGCGGATCTGCGGGAGTCGGTGCGGCGGGGCCTGCATGATTTCGCCGCCGGCCGTGCCGACTGGATGTTTCTCTGGCTGATCTACCCGATCCTTGGCTTGTTCATCGCCCTCACCGAGGCCCGAGGGGGCTGGTTGCCGCTGTTGTTCCCCACGGCCGCGGGCTTTGCGCTGATCGGGCCGTTTTGCGCGGTCGGCCTCTACGAGATGAGCCGGCAGCGTGAGATCACCGGCAAGCTCAACTGGCTCGACACGTTCAACGTGCTGCGCTCGCCCTCGATCGGCGCGATCGCCGGCTTGGGCCTGTGTCTCATCGCCGTGTTCCTGGCCTGGCTGCTGGTGGCGCAGGAGATTTACGACGTGACTCTGGGGCCGGCGCCGCCCGCCTCGGCGTGGCGGTTCATGCAAGATTTGTTCACGACGCCGGCGGGCTGGGCGATGATCGGCATGGGCTGGGTCGTGGGCGTGATCTTCGCGGTCGGCGCCCTGGCGATCAGCGTGGTGTCGTTTCCCTTGCTGCTGGACCGGCCGGTCGGGCTGGTGACCGCGATCGCGACGTCGGTGATGGCGGTGCGGCGCAACCCGGTCCCGCTCGGCTTATGGGGGGTGCTGGTGGTGGTCGCTCTGCTGCTCGGCGCGGTGCCGTGTTTCATCGGGCTGGTCGTGGTCCTGCCCGTCCTCGGTCACGCCACCTGGCATTTATACCGAAGGATCGTCCGGCCGCCGGCAATACAGGTTTAGCGCTCGCCGGAGCGGCGCCTCGAAGGGCGTCGCCGGCAGAGGCGTGCAAAGACGATGGCCACCAACATTGTAACGAATGATTTTAGAGTGCCCGTCTGGGGTGACAATTCTGTCCTATTTATGATAACGGTACGGAACGGTCAGAAAAGCTTGAGGGAATATCATGTCGGAAAACCTGAGCAGAAAATTCATAACAACTTGAAAATTAAGATAAATTTTTGTGATGCGCCGCGTCGATCATAGTTTGTAAATCTTTCTGTCAGGTTGAATTGACTATATTTCTTTACGCCACCAGTGAGTCGCGCAAGCCGTGCGGGAGCGCGAAGCTGTGACGTGGCTGGTCCGTATCGCCCTCTCGCGCCCTTACACTTTTATTGTTCTGGCGATCGTCATCCTGATCCTCGGACCGCTGGCAGCGATTAACACACCCACAGACATTTTTCCGAGCATCCGCGTCCCGGTGATCGGCGTCGCCTGGACCTACACCAACCTGTCGCCGGACCAGATGGCGGCGCGGATCATCACGCCCTATGAGCGCGTGATCTCCACGACGGTGAACAATGTCGAGCATGTCGAGAGCGAGTCGCTGCCCGGCATGGGCATCGTCAAAATCTATTTTCAGCCGAACGTCGATATTCGCACCGCCACCGCCCAGGTCACATCGATCTCGCAAACGATCCTGCGGCAGATGCCGCCGGGCACGACGCCGCCGCTGATTTTGAACTACGACGCCTCGACCGTGCCGGTGATTCAGGTGGTGACGTCGAGCAAGACGCTCAACGAGCAGCAGATCCTCGACCTCACGCAAAATTTCATGCGGCCCTCGCTCAGCACGATCGCGGGCACCGCCATTCCCTATGCCTATGGCGGCAAGGTGCGCCAGATCCAGGTCGATCTCAATCCGCAGGAGCTGCAGGCGCGGGGCTTGTCCGCCCAGGATGTGCAGAACGCCATCACCGATCAGAACCAGATTTTGCCCGCCGGCACGGTCAAGATCGGTTCGCTCCAATACACGGTGAATCTGAACGATGCGGCGCCGACCATCGCGGCGCTCAACAATCTGCCGATCAAGACGGTCAATGGCGCCACGATCTATGTGCGGGATGTGGCCAATGTGCGCGACGGCGCGCCGCCGCAGCAGAATATCGTGCATGTCGACGGCCAAAGGGCGGTCCTGACATCGATTTTGAAGACGGGATCAGGGTCCACCCTCGCCGTCGTCCAGGGCGTGAAGGATTTGTTGCCGTCCATCGAGGCGACAATGCCGCCCGGCTTCAACATCAGCACCATCAATGACCAGTCGCTCTTCGTGAAAGCCGCCGTGTCCGGCGTGATTCGCGAGGGTGTGATCGCCGCGGCCCTGACCAGCCTGATGATTCTGGTGTTTCTGGGCAGCTGGCGCTCGACGCTGATCATCGCCACGTCCATTCCTTTGTCGATTCTCTGTTCCGTGACGGCGCTTTCCGCGATCGGGCAGACCTTGAATATCATGACGCTGGGCGGCCTTGCCCTGGCGGTTGGCATTCTGGTGGACGACGGCACGGTCACCATCGAAAATATCAACTGGCACCTGGAGCAAGGCAAGGACGTCAGAACCGCGATTCTCGACGGCGCCCAGCAGATCGTCACGCCCGCCTTCGTGTCCCTGCTGTGCATCTGCATCGTGTTCGTGCCGATGTTCTTGCTGAAGGGCGTGGCGGGCTATCTGTTCGCCCCCATGGCGGAAGCCGTGGTGTTCGCGATGATCGCCTCGTTCTGTTTGTCGCGCACGCTCGTCCCCACGCTGGCGATGTATCTGCTCAAGCCGCATGACCTGGCGCATGCAGGCGCCGACGGACAAACCCACGGGGCTTTGAGTTTTTTCGCGTGGTTCCGGAAGGCATTCGAACAGCGTTTCGAGCGGCTTCGCGAGGGCTACCGCAACCTGCTGGCGATGGCGCTCGCGCATCGCAAAATCTTCGTTCCGGCTTTCATCGCGGTCGCGCTCGGCTCCTTGGCGCTGGTGCCGTTCCTGGGTGAGAATTTTTTCCCCTCCGTCGATTCCGGGGAGATCGCGTTGCATGTCCGTCCCCCGGTCGGCATGCGCATCGAAGATGCGTCGGCCGTGTTCGGCGAGGTCGAACAGCGGATCCGTCAGGTCGTTCCGCCGGCGGAGCTCGGTTCGATCGTCGACAATATCGGCCTGCCGACCAGCTCGATCAACACGATCTATAACAATTCGGGGCTGATCGGTTACCAGGACGGCGATATTTTCGTCAGCCTGAAAGCGGATCACCGGCCGACAGCCGGCTATGTGAGGCAGTTGCGCAAGATCCTGCCGGTGGCGTTTCCGGGCACGACCTTCTCTTTTCTGCCGCCCGATATCATCAGCCAGATCCTGAATTTCGGCTCCCCCGCGCCGTTGGATGTGCAAATTGTCGGGCAGCGTCTGGCGGCCAATCAGGCCTTCGCGGTCAAGCTGGTGCGGCAGATGAGCCGGATTCCCGGCATTGCGGATGTGCGGATCCAGCAATCGGCGGATAATCCGCAGCTCAATGTCAATGTTAGCCGCTCGCGGATCGACCAGTTCGGGCTGACCGAACTCAACGTGACCAACAGCGTCGCGACCGCCCTGGCCGGCACGGGGCAGACGGCGCCGGCCTATTGGCTGGACCAGACGAGCGGCGTGGAATACCCCATCGTCGTGCAGGCGCCCGAATACCGGGTCGACAGCCTGTCCGACCTTGAAAACCTGCCGATCACCGGTTCCGGGCAGCCGGGTGCTTTCCAGGTCCTGGGCGGTGTGGCGCATATCAGCCGCACGCAATCCGATGCCGTGGTGGACCATTACAATATCGCGCCGGTGATCGATATTTTCGCCACGACCCAGGGCCGTGACCTGGGCGGCGTCGCCGCGGATGTGCAGGCTGTGGTGAACCAGGCGAAAAAGGATCTGCCGCGCGGATCGCAGATCGTGATTCGGGGGCAGGTCGCCACCATGCACACCGCCTTTACCGGGCTGCTGCTGGGATTGCTCGGCGCGATCGTGATGATCTACCTGCTGATCGTCGTGAATTTCCAGTCCTGGCTCGATCCGTTCGTGATCATCACGGCATTGCCGGCGGCGTTGGCGGGCATCGTGTGGATGCTGTTTACCACCCATACCACGCTGTCCGTCCCCGCCCTGACCGGCGCGATCATGTGCATGGGCGTGGCTACGGCAAACTCGATCCTGGTGGTGAGTTTCGCCCGCGAGCGCCTGGCGGCCGGCAGCAGCGCCGCGGTGGCGGCGGTCGAAGCCGGCGTCACGCGTTTCCGTCCGGTGCTCATGACCGCACTGGCGATGATCATCGGCATGTCGCCGATGGCGCTGGGGCTGGGGGAGGGCGGCGAGCAGAACGCGCCGCTCGGCCGCGCCGTGATCGGCGGCCTGATTTTCGCCACCTGTGCGACCTTGATGTTCGTACCTGTGGTCTTCAGCATCGTGCATGGCCGTTCGGGCCACGCCGACACATCATCCAACAAGGGTCTTTCCCACAAGGAAGAGACCAGCGGAGGTGCTCATGCCTGAGCCGGATGCTCTGCGCTATACGATGCCGAAACGGCTGAAGCTGTTCGGCGCCGTGATTTTGCTGTTAGCCATCTGCATTGTCGCGATCGGTCTGCTGGACCGGTCGCACGCCAGCCAGCAGCTCGCGGCGGCCACTTCGGCGGAAGCCGTTCCAACCGTCAATATCGTTCAACCAAGCTCAAGCGGCCAACGCGTCCTGGTGCTCCCCGGCAATATACGCGCTTTTTACGAGGCGCCGATTTTTGCTCAGGTGAGCGGATATCTGCAGAGTTGGTCTGCCGATATCGGCACGCGGGTGAAAGCCGGGCAGCTCCTGGCGGACATCAGCACGCCGGATCTCGATCAGCAATTGCTGCAGGCCCGGGCCGATTTGCAGGTGGCGTCGGCCAATGAGCAGCTCGCTTCGGTGACCGCGAAGCGCTGGGATGCGCTGCTGGCGCGGGACGCGGTGTCGCAGCAGGATGCCGATGACCGCAACGGCGATCTGCAGGCCAAGATCGCCCAGGTTACGGCGGCCCAGGCGAATGTCCATCGCTTGGAGGCCATGGAGGCGTTCAAGCGAATCGTCGCGCCGTTCGATGGCGTCGTCACGAGCCGCGCGACCGATATCGGCCAGCTTATTTCCGTGGGAAGCCCCACGCAGCAGCCGTTATTCACGGTGGATGACGAGCGCCGGCTGCGCGTCTATGTGAGCGTGCCGCAATATTATACGGCGGATATAAAGCCCGGCATGCAGGCAAGCTTTACGGTTCCGCAATATCCACGCAAAATGTTTCACGCGACTTTGACATCGACGGCCGATGCCATCGCGACCGGCAGCGGCACATTGCTGGTCCAGTTTCAAATGGACAATACCGGCGGGCTGCTGCGGCCAGGCGACTATGCCCAGGTGCACATCGCCCTGTCCGACAATGATCCCGCGATCACGGTGCCGGCCAGCGCCCTGTTGTTCCGTGATTCCGGCATGGAGGTGGCGGTGTTGGGGCCGCACAATCATGTCGTGATCCGTCCGGTCTCGCTCGGGCGGGATTTTGGCGCCACGGTCGAGGTTGCCGACGGTTTGCACCCCGATGACTGGGTGATCGCCAATCCGCCGGATACGCTCGAGGCGGGCGACTTGGTTCAAGCCGTGAAGCTTAAATCTCAAGGCATGTCGGGCGGCAATGGCAGGTGACTTCAGATGGGGAGCGGTGGCTTTGCTGGTCACGCTCGCGGGTTGTTCACTGGCCCCGAACTACGTGCCGCCGTCGCTAACGACGCCGGTCGCTTACACCAACATGGGGCCATGGACGCCCGCCAGCCCGGCTGACACCAAATCACGTGGCGCGTGGTGGCTTATTTACGACGATGCCACTTTGTCGCGGCTTGAGACGGAGCTGGATGCCAGCAATCCGACGCTCGCGATCGCGCTGTCGCGCTACGATCAGGCGCAGCAGGCTGTGAACCAGGCAGAAGCGGCTGAGTATCCCCAGATCGACGTTTTCGCCAGCGGCACGCAGAACCGCCAGTCGGACCACCGGCCGCTTCGCGTCAATGGCCCTGATTATTACGAAAATGATTTGCTGCAGGGATCGTTTTCCTACGAGCTCGACCTGTGGGGCCGTGTGCGCAATACCGTGGCGGCCGGCAAGGATGAAGCCCAGGCCACCAAAGATGACGCCGCCTCGGTGCAGCTCAGCCTGGAGGCGACCCTTGCCGATGCCTACTTCAATTTGCGCGGGCTGGATGCGCAGGAGGCTCTGCTGACGAAAACCGTCGCGGCCTATGCGCGTGCTCTGCAACTGACGCAAGCGCAGCATGGCGGTGGCATCGTCTCCGGCCTCGATGTGGGCCAGGCCCAGACGCAATATGACACGGCGCAAGCACAATTGACGGACGTCATCGCGGCCCGGGCCTTGTTTCAGAACGCGATTGCCAGCCTCGTCGGGGTGCCGGCGCCGTCATTTTCGCTTCCCCCCAATTCCGCTTTGCCGTTGCCCCCTGCGATCCCGGTGGCGGCGCCCTCCGTTTTGCTGGAGCGGCGCCCGGATGTCGCCGCGGCGGAACGGCGCGCCGCGGAAGCGAACGCGCAAATCGGCGTCGCCCGGGCGGCGTTTTTCCCGACGGTGAGCATCGATGCGTCCGGCGGCTTTGAGAGTGACGGCGGCGGGGTGAATTTATTGAACCTCTCGAACAGCATGTGGTCGCTCGGCCCCTCGCTGGCGCTGACGGTCTTCGACGGCGGATTTCGCAAGGCGGCGGTGAAAATCGCGGTCGACCAGTTCAACCAGGCGAGCGAGGCGTATCGGGCGACCGCTTTGACGGCATTCCAGGAGGTCGAGAACGAACTGGCGCTCTGCAACGATCTGGCGGTGGAAGCCGCACAACAGAACGCCGCTGTCGCCGCGGCGGACCACACATTGAGCCTCTCGCTGGACTTATACACCGAAGGGGCCGTCACCTATCTCAACGTGGTGACGTCGCAAACCGCCGATCTCGACGCCCAGAGCGCGGCATTGGCGGTCGCCACCAGGCGCCTTGTCAGCAGCGTCGATCTGGTCAGGGCTTTGGGCGGCGGGTGGAAAGGGTAAAGGAAGTAAGGAAGCGCTACTTTTTGTGAACAAAAAGTAGTTTTTCGTCAGTTTGGCCCGTGCCGTTTCATCGCCACAGGCCCAGCGTAAACAAAAAGTTTTTTGCGCCGCTTTTTTTTCAAAAAAGCGGCTTCTTTCCTTCACTCTCCTAAGGTGAAACCGTAAATTTGAAGCTTCCCTGCGTATGGTGCGTATCCACGGCCACGGCGTGCCAGGTTACGCTGTAGGTGCCGGGCGCGGTGATGTGCAGTGGCACTGACATCTCGTTGCGGTGTCCGGGCACTGCCTGAGGCTTGCCGTTCACCACCGTGCCGGTCGCGCTCGTCACGGTCACAGCGCAGAACGGGACCTCCAGCCCCTCCGTATAAGTCATCAGCAACTGGGCGGGTGCGGTGGCGACGATGCTGCCGACGCCTGGATCCGCCTTCAGCAGGAAGGCGTGGGCGAAAGCGGGCGACAAGCCGGCCAGGCTCGCCAGCAGGACAGAGGCGGTGAAGAGTTTCATAGCGCTGTTCCGATCAGGGGTTTGCCGATGGAGTTGGGGAACATGTCGTCGAAATAGGATCATCGATGAGCAAGGTGTTCACGAAGACCCGGGCACCGGCCACCGCATGCGCATTGGCTTGGGAGCAGATCGCCGCTGTAAGAATCACAGCGGGGACAATGACGCGTACTTTAAACCACGGATCCAAACTTGTTTACTTCCCGGCCTCTTCCACGGAGGCTTACACCCAACATTCCCACATGGGAATGTTGGGTGTAAGTTTTTATGCAAAAAATATTGCGGTGCCGCACCTGGCTACTGATCTTTCGGAGCTATTGGCAGCGACGAAATAATCGGGCATGCATCGCGCGCGCAACGCAAGATTGTGCGGCGCTCTCGTCAACCGCAGGAGGATTTCACCATGTATCTTAAACGAATTGCGACGCTCGCCGGCATTGGCGCCCTCTTCTCTGCCGGTCTGGCGCTCGCCGCCACGCTGCCGGCCAATATTGAGACGATGCAAACCAAAATTGGCACGGTTTACGCCACCACCGGCGGCAAGACCGTTTATGAGTTCAAGAAGGACAGCCCGCATTCGCATTCGTCCGCCTGCTATGCCGGCTGCGCGGCCTTGTGGCCGCCGGTGGCCGCCCCGGCCGGTTTCGTGCCTGCTGCCCCCTGGGGCGTCGTGGCCCGCCATGACGGCACGCCGCGCCAGCTCACCTACAAGGGTTATCCGCTCTATACCTGGAGCAAGGATGCCAAACCGGGCGACGTCACCGGCCAAGGCGTGAAAGACTTCTGGCGCGCGGCCCGGCCCGGCGCCGCGGCGTCCTGGGCGCCCGCCAAGTAACGAAGGCCGGTACAGCCACGCGGGCCCGTGCTGCTTCGGCGCCACGGGCCCGTATGCGCACAAGTTTTGCGCCGCTCTTGGCCGAAACCGCGGCGCCGCTCTTGCGCCGTTAGGCGTGCTCCTGGCCGGCGCCTAACAGGCCGATACCGACGATCAGCAAGGCGAAAACCGGCCCGGCCAAGAACAGATCCTGGCGATGCAGGAGCGCGCCGAGCCCAAGGCAGGCCATTAACACCAGCACGCCCGCTTCGCTGGCGAGGGCCACCCAAAAACAAATACGATCCCGTGGACGCAGAGACATCAAGCTGTCCTTTCTTTGTGCAGTAAAAATCATACGCCCCCCGGCATCGCCGCAAAGAAGCCGTGACACATTGCAGGCATGTCAAATCCGCTGTCATAAAGCATGAAATATAGTTCAACGCGGTCTATCGGCGGCGCCACGGGATGAGGCCGGGCGCGCACACCGGGACCGGGCGCAACCTCCGGCTGGACACGATTTGAAAATTCCCGCATGTTTCGCGGGCAAATCGAAGAATGATACAAAAATGGTCAGAGGCGAAGCTGAGCAAACGGGTGGGGACGAGGCCGGGCTTGCCCGCCCCGGCGGCCGCGAGCCGCGGCCGGTCAAAACCATCGTGATCATCGACGATTCCGAATCTAACATCAAAGTCTTTTCGAAACTCTCGGAAGTTGCCTGCCCGGACGCCGTGGTCAAAGCCTTTTCCAATCCGCTGGCGGCGCTTGACTGGCTGGAAGAGCGGGAAGCGTCGCTCATCGTCGCCGACTATAAAATGCCGGGGATGACGGGCGCCGACCTGACGCGCGAGGTCCGGCTTCGGCCGCTTTGCGCGGAAACGCCCGTGATCATCGTGACCGCTTATCACGACAGGAATTTCCGCGTTGAAGCGCTGGAGGCCGGCGCGACCGATTTCCTGTTGAGCCCGATCGATTTCAGCGAATTCCAGGCGCGTGTCCGCAATCTGCTCAAGCTCGGCAGCCGGCAGATCGTCGCGCGTGAACGGGCGCGGGTTCTGGAGCAGGCGCTGCTGCAAAGCCGGTATTTGCGCGATCAGGCGCTTCGCGACAGCCATGCGCAGCTGTCCCAGGTGATCGACACCATTCCGGCGCTGATCAGCGCGGTCGACCGCGACGGCACGAGCATTTTCAGCAATGCCTATCAGGCGCAGCTGCTCGGGCCCTCATGGCGCCGCGCCATCGATGAGCGCGACCATCAGGTGCTCGACGCCGGCGAAGCGGTGGCCAGTTACGAGGAACAGATCACCGACCAGAGCGGGCAAGAGCGCACGTTCCTGACCACCAAATCCCCGTTGCGGTCGCAAGACGGGACGGTGATGGCCGTTCTGACCACATCGTTGGACATCAGCGACCGCAAGCGGGCGGAGCAGGAGCGGCTCTTTCTGGCCGAGCATGATCATTTGACGGCGTTGCCGAACCGTCATTATCTGAATCATTGGCTGACGCGGGAGATCGACGCCGCCGGCGCGACCCGGCGCCCCTTCGCGCTGTATCATATCGATCTCGACCGGTTTAAATATATCAATGACGGGCTGGGCCATCATTTCGGCGACCAGCTGTTGCAGGAGGTCGGCAAGCGGCTGCGGCAGACGGTGCGCAACGACGATGTCGTCATCCGGATCGGCGGGGACGAATTCGCGATACTTCAGCTCGGGGTGAAGACCCTGGAAGAGGCCATCCCCTTTGCCGAGCGCATCAAGCAGCTGCTCAAGGAACCCTTCGCCATTACGGGGCGGGAAATCGCGACGAGTGCGAGCGTCGGCGTGACGATCTATCCCTGGGACGGGAAGAGTGCCCAGGAATTGTTGCGCAATGCCGATCTGGCCATGTACCGCGTGAAGGCGAAGGCGCGGGGGCAGGAGGGAACGGAAAGTTTCACCCAATCCATGTTTTCCGAGGTGCGCAACGAGATTCGCCTGCGCGACCAGCTGCGTGGCGCCCTCGAGCGCGAAGAATTCGTCCTGCATTATCAGCCGCAACTCGATCTCAACACCGGCGCCATTGTCGGCGCCGAGGCGCTGATTCGCTGGGCGCCGGCGCAAAGTCCTCTGATCGGC
Organism: Acidocella sp.; assembly: GCF_035535915.1. Taxonomy (GTDB): domain Bacteria; phylum Pseudomonadota; class Alphaproteobacteria; order Acetobacterales; family Acetobacteraceae; genus Acidocella. The sequence continues at coordinate 19,294 of NZ_DATLPB010000031.1, read as the reverse complement.
CCGGGCGTGTTCATCCCGCTCGCCGAGGAATGCGACATGATGCGCGCGATCGATATCTGGGTGCTGCGGGAAGCCTGCCGTCAGGCGAAGCTCTGGCGCGCGGCGTGTTCACGGCCGATCAGAATAGCCATCAACCTGTCCACGCAGACATTCCGCGCGCCGAATTTCGGCGCGACGATCATGGCCGCCTTGGCGCAGGAAGAGCTTTCGCCCGCACTTCTGGAGCTGGAGCTGACCGAGGATGTGTGGCTCGGCGCCGGGCGGATCCACCAGGAAATCGAGGCGCTGCGCCGGCTTGGGGTTCGGCTGGCGATCGACGATTTCGGCACCGGTTATTCCTCCTTCGCGCGCCTGTCGAGCCTGCCGATCGACATGATCAAAATCGACCGCTCCTTCATCGCCCATTCCGCCGGCCGCAATAACGCTGAGATCATCAAGGCGGTGGTCAGCCTCGGCCGGGCCCTGGGCGTGGAGATCCTCGCGGAAGGCGCGGAGACGGAATCCCAGTTCGACCTGGTCAGGGAGGCCGGCTGCGACTTCGTGCAAGGGTTCCTGACCGGGCGCCCGATGGCGGCGGCACAGTTCGAGACCGCCATTGTCCAGAGCCAACCGATGCGACATACCGCGCGCGGAGCCATGTCGCACAAAGCGGTGGGCGACGAAGCAGGTGAACCGATCAATGCATGAGCTTCTGAAAGACATTCGCCCGCGCGGGCGGGGCCGCTCTGTTCGCGACGATTTGGCGCTGGTCGTTGTGACGGCCGTTTCGGTGTGCAAATGACACAAGAGGGCGCAAGACGCCTTTTCCTGGCGCCGCTGAACTGGCTCGCGGGGCGTTTGCGCGGGCGCCCCGACAGCGAGCACGAGATGAGTTTCAACAGGCTCGGTTTCGCTGCCATCATCGTTGCCATTCTTATTTCAGGGCAGAAAAACGGCGCGTTCGGCCCCGCCTTGCACAGCATGATCATCTTCATCGTGCTGGCGCTGACGATTCTGGGACACATCATCATATTTCCGAAAATCTGCCAGACGAGGCGGATTCTCGCGTTGCTGCTCGATTGTGGCTTTCTCTCCTGGCAGATCCACCTTGGCGGGCAGAAAGTCGCTTTGTTTTATCCCGTCTATCTCTGGGTAATTTTCGGAAATGGGTTTCGGTTCGGTCTTGCCTACCTCGCCGCAGCCGTGCCGGTGGCAGCAGTAAGCTTTGCCCTCGTCGTCGCCACCACGCCTTTCTGGCGAAATCAGTTGAATCTGTCCGTGGGGCTGCTGATCGGGCTGATCATCCTGCCGGCCTATGCCGGGACTTTGATTCGCAAACTCTCACTGGCGACACGAAGCGCCGAGGAGGCGAACAACGCCAAAAGCCTGTTTCTGGCCAGTGTTAGCCATGAGCTGCGCACGCCTTTGACCGCGATCGTTGGCATGAGCGGGCTGCTGCGCCGCGCCGCGCTGGACGAAGAGCAGCAGGAGATGGTCGAAACCATCAATCTTGCCTCCATATCCCTGCAAACCTTGATTAACGGGCTGTTGGACCTCTCGCGGATCGAAGCCGGGCGCATGCCGAATGTGCCGGAAGAGCTGGATCTGCTGAATTTGCTGGTCGATGTCCGCCGCATTGTCGAGAGTCAGGTCGTCGCCAAAAACCTCAGTTTCGACATCCATGTCACGCCACGGACGCCACCATTCTTATTGGCGAACCGTCAGCATCTGCTCGAGATCATTCTCAACTTGGCGGGCAACGCCGTGAAATTTACCGAGAATGGTGGGGTGGTGATTGCCGTGGACGGTCACCCGGCAGAAGGTTCCGGATCCGGCGTGAATTTAACGATCGACGTATCCGATACAGGCATCGGGATCGCGCCGTATGATCAGACGCGAATTTTCGAGGATTTCACCCAGGCGAACGACATGATCATGAATCGCTTCGGGGGCACGGGGCTCGGTCTGGCGCTCACGAAACGGCGGGTTGAGCTGTTTGGCGGAACGATCAATGTCGAAAGCACGCTCGGAAAAGGCAGCACATTTCACGTATCGATCATGACGCGGGCCGCGACGAATGCCACGGAAGCTTTGCCGGCCGACAAGGTCCATGTAACGCTTGTGGCGCGCAACCGGGAAATCGTAACGCAGGTCCGGAGCGGGCTCTCGGCACTCGGGGTGGCGGTTACAGTCGTCGAGCCCGGTCGCATCGCGCAGGATCCGGCCGCGGGACAAAAGGGCCCGATTATGCTCGTGCACGCGCCCGACTGGGACATTGTCAAACCGGCGATTTCCGCGACGGATGCCACGGTTGTGCTGATTGACGAGGCGGCCGCGCAAGCCTTGCCCAGCGTTTCGACCCAGAAGCGTTGTGTGACCGTTCTTTCGGATGTGTCTTCGGTGAAATCCCTGAACAGGGTGGTGGCAATCGCGCTTCGCCTGACGAACGAGTCCGTGCGCCAAAGATCTGAAGCGCTTGAGGTTGCGGCAAGCCCGCCGCTTACCGAGCCGGCTCGATGCCGGCGCGTGCTGCTGGTGGATGACAACCGGGTCAATCAGCGTGTCTTTACGCGCATCCTGGAGTCCGCGGGGCATGAGGTGCTCACCGCGGAAAACGGCGAAAAGGCCCTCGATGTGCTGGAACATGAGGAGAGCCGCCTCGACGTTGTGCTGATGGATTTCAATATGCCGGAACTGGACGGTATCGATGCGACGAAACTGTTCCGCCTGATGACCCTCGGGAGCGTGCGCCTGCCCATTATCGGACTGACGGCCGATGCGTCGGCCGAAGCCGATGCAAGGTGGCGCAACGCCGATATGGATGGTTGCTTGATAAAGCCGGTAGATCCGGCGGTCCTCTTGGATACGATTGACGCGATTGCCCGGAAGACGTCGGTGATGCGGACCAATACCGTTGCGATTCTTGAAGATCATCCCCGCTTCCGCAAACCGGGCGTTCCGGCCTTGGACGAAACGATCGTCGCAAATCTGCGCCGGCTCGGTGACAGCACATTCATCGACGAACTGTTTTCGGATTTCCTCATCGATGCGACCGACACGATCGAGTCGCTGTCCGCCGCCGCGGCCCAGGGCAATACCACGGTGTTCCGCAATCAAGCGCACGCATTGCAAAGCAGTGCCAGCAACGTTGGAGCCAGGGCTCTGGCGGAGTTGTGCGCCCCCTGGGTTGATCGCCGTGGGGCCGAATTAAGGGCGCGGGCAGTCGATTTCACCACCCGCGCACAGATTGAGCTAAGTCGGACCCGCGACGCCATCAAAGATCTCAACGCCGACCGCGGTATTAGATCGCTGACATGAATTCCCACGCCATGCTCCGTCTTACCCTCGGAGCATGGTCGGTACCGTCATTCCGCCGCCATCATGGTGGAGGCGGGCGCCTGCATCGCCATCAGGCGCCGATCCTGGGCGGCGCAGAGCCGGTCCATCTTGCGCAGATCGGATTCGGTCAGGTTCAAAGCGGCCTCGGCCCAGATGTCGACGACGTCCGTGAGCTCGTCGAGCGTCACCGGGTTCACGCGGCGGCGGGCACGGTAGGTCGCCTGATGCGCGTTAAATTTCCGATCATGACGCGCGATATATTCCTGCACCGCTTGCTGGCCTTCGCCATCTTCGGCCAGAACGTCCACAACCCCCATTTCATGGAGCTCCTCGGCGCTGTAGATGCGGCCGGACAGGATCATGGCCTCCGCGCGCGTGCGATCCATGCGCCGTGAGAGAAAGCTGTACGCCCCCATGCCCGGAAACATGTTGAACAGAATTTCCGGCAGGCCAAGTTTTGCGCTGCGTTCGGCGACAATCAGGTCGAAGGATAGAGCATGCTCGAACCCGCCGCCCAGGGCATCGCCCTGGACCAGCGCGATGGTGACGATGGGAGCGCCAAACGCGATGGTATTGCGGTGAATCGCTTCAACCGCGACATGCCCGTAATGACGAAGGGCCGCCAGGTCGCCCTGACGTATGCGCCGGGCGAAATGACCCAGATCGCCGCCGAGGTTGAAAATTCCCGGAATCGCCGATGCCATGACGAACCAGGAGAAGGGTTTGGGCGCGGACGAGGGCACCATCGTAAAGGCGTTGGCAATCGAATTCTGCATTCTGCCAATGTCATTCATCAACTCATGCGTGTAAGATGGCCTGCCTGTCGGTCGCATAAAGCACCAGAAAGTATCATTCAGCGTGTCGAGTTCTAACTCGAGGTTGCCGTATTGGCTTCTGTCCAGCCCGGGGAATTGTTCCGAAACGGGATCCAGGCCGGACCAGGAAGTTTCGCTGCTCAGCCGCTCGGAGGTCATTTTGCTGAACGCGGACGGATTGTTGGCGGCACTGACGAAGGTCATAGTGAGTCTCCTAAGTTGCCGGCGCACAGGTTTGAGTCCCTTTGGCTCGCTCCCGCACCAGTGGGAGTGAACTTAACAAGGGAATCGGTCTTTTTGTGAACTAAATTTTAAGGTTCGGCGAAACCCCAGGGCGGTGGTTGCATCCTGCAGCCGGGGCGCCGGAGACGGCGATAGAGGTTCTGCGCCTTCCGTTACAAATCCCGTGGCGGGCATGGTTCGAAACGCGGCTGAAATTCGCGGGATCTGCGATGCAGCCTGAAACGATGCCAAAGGCGCTCGTGCCGTCCAAGATGCATCGTTTCGTTATAAGGAGGGTAACAAGCGTCTCAAACTGCTTTGGAAAACCCGTTTTAGGTGCTTTTCCGGAACATGGCGCCGTGCGCAATGCGCATCGAATTTATGTAAGGATGATAGAAAAATTATATTAATCTTTAAAATTAATAACATTAATGAGAAAGCGAGATGTCGCAGCGGTCCTTGGCGGCATCGCCGCCGTGCGGGGGCGCTTGCACTGAATGCTGTTATTGCCGGGTGGTGAGTTTCGCACGCGTCTCCGGAACCTGTCGATTCCGGAGGCGCGCCATCGTGGTTGCCGGCTTGCCTTTATACCAGCACAACCGGCCTTAATGCGCGGCGCTTCGGCTTGAATCGCGCGACGCCAGCTGCGATACGCGTGTTAGCAGATTTTGCGGCCCGCGCGAGGCCAGGTCTGACAGCGATAAAATGCCGACCATCCGCTTCTGCCGGCTCAGAACCGGAATGTGATGGATCCGGTTGGCTTCGAGCTGGTCGATGGCGGCTTCAATGGTGTCATCCTCAAAGCAGTAGGTAACACCTTTGGTCATGACATCCGCCGCTTTCGTCGTCGCCAGATCGGCGCCACCGGCGACCGCGCGGCAGACGATATCACGGTCGGTCAGAATACCGACCAAGCGGTCATTCTCACCGACGGGCAGGCAGCCGATCTTGTGGTCGCGCAGCTTTCGCGCTGCCTCGGTGATCGAAAGCGTCGGCGCGATCCATTCCGCGTGCGACGTCATCACTTCCCGAACATGCATGGGTCTCTCCTTCATCAGATGGCGAAACCATGGGGCGACCAGCCGCCAGGATAACGAAACAAAAATGTCAGCCCGCTCCCCATGGACTCGGGGTCGATTGTCGAGCTTCAGGAAATTGCAGGCGCGCCGACGCACTCGCCAGCCAATAACCTCGGGGCAAATTCATATCACGATCAACGTGCCGAGGCCACAACGCTCTGCTCCGGCGCCTTCACATCGAAGAAAGCAGCCGCTTTTTGAAAAAAGCGGCGCAAAAACGTTTATTATGCTGGGCCATGGGCTTCGTCAGCGCCGACGCCCATGGCCCAGAGTTAACAAAGTTTTTTTGCTACTTTTTGTTCACAAAAAGTAGCCTGTCTTCAGCCGGCCAAGCGCGCCGCGTGCCAGCGCAAATGGTCCTCCATGAAGGTCTGGATGAAATAATAGGAATGGTCATAGCCGGGCTGGCGGCGCAAAACGAGTTCCTGGCCGGAGACCGAGGCTGCTTCCTCCAGGGCCTGGGGGTGAAGCTGCGCGTCCAGGAACTGATCTTTCTCGCCCTGGTCCACGAGGATGGCATAGGGCAAGGCGCGGCGGCGCAGCAGCACGCTGGCATCATACGCGTCCCACGCGCTCCGGTCCGGGCCCAGATAATTGGTGAACGCTTTCTGGCCCCAGGGAACGGCGACGGGGTTGGCGATCGGCGCGAAGGCCGAGACGGATTTGTAGCGGTGCGGGTGCTTGAGGGCGGTGACCAGCGCGCCATGGCCGCCCATGGAATGGCCGAAGATGCCGCGCCGGCCGGGATCGGTGGGGAAATGCGCTTCGATGAGCGCCGGCAACTCCGTCGCCACGTACTGGCCCATGCGATAATGCGCCGACCACGGGGCAACCGTGGCGTCGAGATAGAAGCCGGCGCCCACGCCGAAATCCCAGTTCTCAGCCTCGCCCGGCAGGTTCAGCCCGCGCGGGCTGGTGTCGCAGGTCACCAGCATCAGGCCGAGTTCCGCCGCCAGGCGCTGGGCACCGGCCTTGATGACGAACGTCTCCTCGGTGCAGGTCAGTCCGGCCAGATAATAGAGCGCCGGCACCGGCGCGGTCTTGGCCTGGGGCGGCACGAACACGGCAAAGCGCATCTCCGTGCCGGTCGCCGCCGAGGCATGGCTGTAGAAGCCCTGAACGCCGCCGAAGCAAAGCTGCTCGGATCTGGTCTCGATGGCCATGACGGGAAACTCCTCTCGATGTGAGCGCTGGGGCGCAGCAGCTTTAAACGTCCCCCTAACTATAATCGCGCTCCAGCCGTTTCCAAGCGAGGGCTGGATGCTCGACGGGCCGCGGCGAGGTTGATAAGCCCCTCCGCGCAAGGAGGCTGTGAGTCGGAATATGACGATCGCGATCGGGATGGGACACACAACGGCAGGCGCGCCGGCGACGCTCGACCTCGAGGAGCTGCTGGCCACCCGCCTGCTGGTCCAGGGCAATTCGGGCTCCGGCAAGTCTCACCTGCTGCGCCGGCTGCTGGAACAGAGCGCCCCCTGGGTGCAGCAGACGATCATCGACCCCGAAGGCGATTTCGTGACGCTGGCCGAGCGCTTCGGCCATCTGGTGATCGACGCCGAGGCGCATAGCGAGCAGGGCCTGCAATTGGCGGGTGAGCGGGCGCGCATCCATCGCGTCTCCGCCGTGCTCAATCTCGAAGGGCTCGACGCGGAAAACCAGATGCGCCGCGCCGCGGCCTTCCTCGGCGGCCTGTTCGAGGTCGACCGCGACCATTGGTACCCGATGCTGGTGGTGGTGGACGAGGCGCAGCTTTTCGCCCCGGCCGTCGGCGGGGAAGTGCCGGACGAGGCGCGCAAATTGTCCCTCGGCGCCATGACGAACCTGATGTGCCGCGGCCGCAAGCGCGGGCTGGCGGGGGTGATCGCGACCCAGCGCCTCGCCAAGCTCGCCAAGAATGTCGCGGCTGAGGCCTCCAACTTCCTCATGGGCCGAACCTTCCTCGACATCGACATGGCGCGCGCCGCCGATCTGCTGGGCATGGAGCGGCGCCAGGCGGAAGCGTTCCGGGATCTGGAGCGCGGGCATTTCATGGCGCTCGGCCCCGCTCTCTCCCGCCGGCCCTTGAGCGTGAGCATCGGCCCGACGGAAACCCTGCCGCCCAGCACGACGCCGCGGCTCATGCCGCTGCCGGAGGCGGTGTTGGAGGATGCACACGCCGTCATCCTGGCTGCGCCGCCCGAGACCGTGCGCCCCCAGCGCCGCCCGCTGCCGCCGCCGGCGCCCGACCTGCTCAGCCAGCTGATGGCCGCCGCGCCCGCCGCCGCCGATAATCGCGCCGAAGCCGTGGAGGCGCCGCCGAGCCCCGAACAACTCGCGGAACGGCGCGCCCGGCTGGAACGCATCTTGGGCGCCATCCTGGCTGATCCCGAAGCCGGGTTCCGCGCCATCGGCGTGCTCTATCAGGATTTCCTGGTCCGCTGCCGGATCGAGGGGCTGGGCGCCGGCGCGCCGGACCTCAACAGCTTCCGCCGCATGCTCACCCGCGCTCGCGCCGGCGTGAGCGCCGAGATGGCGGAGGACGCGGTCTGGCAGGATATCGCCGCCCGCGCCGCCATCCTGCCCGAGGACATGCAAGGCATTTTCATGATGCTCGCCCGCGCCGCCCAGGAGAAATGGCCCTGCCCGGGCGACCCGGCGATCGCCCGGGCCTACGGCACCCGCTCCCTGGGCCGCGCGCGGCGCGTGCTGACCTATATCGAGGAGCAGGGGCTGATCGTCTGCCAACAGGACGGCGCCAGCAGGCGGATCGTCACGCTGGTGGAGCTGGCCTGGGCGACGGCGCCGGGTGACCCCAACGCGGATGAGGCGTAAGAAAAAGTGAAGGAAGCAAGCGCTTCTTTTTTGGAAAAAAGAAGCAAAAAACTTTTTTCATCTTAGGCCCGTGCCGTTTCAGCGCCACAGGCCCGGCGTCGATAAAAGTTTTTGCGCCGCTTTTTTCAAAAAGCGGCCACTTTCTTCCCGCGCGCCAGCCCGGCCGAAGCCGGGCCGTTTGGATCTTTCAACGCAGATTTTAGTCGGCACGAAGCGCGAGCATTGCCGACCGTGGCGTCCAACTCCCCGCCCAGCGCGGCGAGCGCGCTTTGGTCGCTTTCGCGCACCACTTCATCTCAGGCGTAGGTGAATACCCCGGCGAATCCCTCATCCAAGTGATCCTGGTGGTGGCAATGGAGCATTGTAGGTCCCGGATCGTCGGCCACGAAATCGACTTCAGCCGTCGTGAAGCGTGGCATGCTGATCGTATCCTTCATCACCCCAGAGGTTACCGTGTCTCCGATCTTGGTGATCTCGAAGTTATGCCGGTGCAAATGGACAGGATGGGTGTCGCCGCTGTTGTTATTTAAAAGCAGCCGGTAGCGCTTACCCTGCTCGACGGTGAATAGCCGATTGGTCTCGGGCCAGGACTTTCCATTGATCGTCCAGCGGTTGAAACGGCCGCGGCCACCCGGGATTTTCTCGAATTTCAAGCTGATCGTCTCATCCGGCGTTGCGAGCGCAGCCGGCCGACCAAAGACCGTGTAATCCCAGGCCGCATTCGCCGGAGAGATCCATCGCGCCTCGCCTCCGTAATTCTCGTACTCGACGACGATGCCCATCCCCATGTTGCGATCCATCGGGTCGGTGGAGCCGAAGACCCAGACGCCGGGGTTGTTCATCTCAACGATGACATCGGCCCGCTCGGCGACATCGAGGGTCAGCGTATCCACGGTCGCCTGGGTGGGGACAGGGTTGCCGTCCAGCGCGATGACAGTGAAACGATGGCCAGGGAGCGCCAGCGAGACGGGCATGGTCGGGCTGGCGTTCAGCAGGCGGAACAGCACCTGCTCGCCTTGGCGCACGCGGACCGGCTCGCCGTGCCCGAGCATCCGCTCCCCAAAAGTGGCGGAGTGGTACATCACCTCCAGGCCATTATTGGCAGGCACCCGCTTGATGAAGTCCTGCATGCTGATCCAGGAGCCTTCCCAACGGCGGGCAGCCAGGAGCACCTCACGATCGTATCGCCCGGGGTCGTTCGCCGGCTCCACGATCACAAAGCCAAATTCCCCCGTGTAGGTGCTGCGATTGAGATTTGCCATCGCCATGGCGTGGCTATGATACCAGCGGGTGCCGTTCGGCTTGGGCGTAAAAGCATAGATCAACGACTGGCTGGCAGGAATGATCGGCGACCCCTCTTCCATCGCTCCATCCTGAACGGATGGAATGAAAAATCCGTGCCAGTGGACGATATTTGGATAGCCGGAGTCATTGATCACCTTGATGGCGACAGGTTTGCCTTCCTGTAGCCGCAAGGTCGGACCAGGAACCGTTCCATTGTATGCGGTGGTTTTGATGATCTTGTTCGGGGCGATTTCCAGCGAGATTGGGGCGATGCGTATCGTGTGATTGACCGCTGCTGTCCCCTCGGCTAGCACTTGGCCGGGCGAGCCAGCCAGAGCCGCCACTCCCATCATGCCTGCGCCCTGCAGCACGCTGCGTCGGCTCAACGGAGCTTCGAACGTCTTCTGATGGTCTTTGGAATCATCCATCACAGTCTCTTTTTAAGCCCAAAGAATTTGGCCGACGCCGAACCGGGCGACTTAGGTTCCTGTCACCTGTGGCTGTTCTCAAAAACGTCAACTTCAAATTTGCGTTGTAGTCGGTCTGTCTTTGCATGGGAATGTCATCGGGCAGCCCGGGTGTTGAACACACAATCATCCGGGAAACGTCGTATCCTATGCGGTAGGACGAAACCCAACGCGCAAGCCAAGAGCCTTGGCAACCTTCATCACGGTTGCGAGGGTTGGGTTGCCATCGCCGGACAGTGCCTTATTCAACCCTTCGAGGCTCATTCCAACGTCTCGCGCGAGTTGGCTCATGTTGAAGTCCCGCCCCACTTGAGCGGCGGCTCTCTTCCCACGAAGGGCGATCCGGAATTGACCAAGCTCAGTTGCAAACGAGTAGACAAAGCGTTCCTCAATGCGGACAGAGTTGTTTTTCGAAAAAAGTGTCCGGATAGGGATCGTCATTGAACCGGTCGATTTCGGTCCATCCCGTCCGCCGATAAAGTTGCTGCGCCTCAGGCAAGGCTCGATTCGTGTCGAGGCGGAGCTTTTCGATCGACAAGTCAAGGGCAATTTTCTCAACAGTCGTCATGAGACGCCGCGCCAGCCCAAGCCCACGCGCCGACGGCGCTACCCAGAGCCTCTTTACCTCCGCGATGTCACCCCCGCTACCCTTCAGGCCGACACACCCGATAGGCAAACCGTCCGATGCAGCTACGAGGAACGTACCGCGCGGGCGCATCATGTCTTTTGACGCTGGATCGCGCGAGCGCGACACCTCAAAGCCGCTCTCGAAGCGACGTGCTAGTTCGGCATAATATTCGCCCAGGCAATATCTCGCTTCACTACTCCTAGGATCAGTCTCCTTAATCGCGATGCGATCACGTCCGAACGCAGATGCAACAAGATCCATGGCGCGCAAAAGCTCTTCCGGCTGGGAGTGGCGCACGAGCAATGTCCGGGCTTGGTGGTTAGACAGAGCCTCATAAGCATCGAACTCGGATTGGCCGATTTCTGTCAGTCGAACGATACGACGGCGCGCGTCCTGCGGATGCGAAAATGTTTCGATCAGTCCCTCTTCCTCCAGGCCGCGCAACAGACGACTCATCAACCCTGAGTCGAGCCCGAGATAGTCGCGGATGGAGCTTACCTCCGTGTGCCCATGCCCGATCGCATTGAGCACGCGAGCGACGCCAAGAGGACGGCCACGGCCGAGAAAGGAATTATCGAGCGCCCCGACTTCCGAGGTGACGGCACGGTTGAACCGGCGGACGCGGGCAACAGGATCAAGCACGATAATATCAGACTATAGTCAGGTAAGTTGAGGTGTCAATCTACTCCGTCAGGCAATGAGTCGTAGTTTGCCGGCCAAGCTTAGCCCCGCAGCATGCCATAGACCACTTGATAGCTGGCAGTGCAGCCAGCCTGAAATTGGCTCAGAACCCGGCGGAACTGAGCCGGCGGGAGCGGTTTGTGGCCCGGCGCGGGCTGTCCGGCGCCGAGCTGCTTTAAAGATCGCGCAAAGGCCTGGCCATTGGTGTGGTGGTCCCGGATGGTCTCGACTTCGACGGTGCCGGCACAATGTTTTGGCCAGGGGAAGCGTTCCACCGGGGGGTAAGGGTGCAGCCCGTGCCGAAGGCCCACGGTCTCATGGGCTGCGCGCCACTCGGCAAAGCTCTCCGCGCCGAGGGTGGCGAAGGCAAGTCTGCCGCCAGGGACAAGTCGGTCAGCCAGCCGGGCGATGCCGCCGCGTAGATCGGTGAACCATTGTAGGGCGAGCGACGAGGCGATGAGGTCGAAATTGCCGAGCGCAGGGTCCGGGGCTTCGCCATCCATGCGCCGGTAGCTGGCGCGCGCGCCTAGGCGCAGGCTGGCGCGTTCCAGCATGACCGGAGAGATATCCGTGAGAACCAGCTCTGCCTGTGGATATAGCGCGGCGAGATGCGTGCTAAGCAGCCCGGTACCGCAGCCGATTTCCAATATGCGGTCTGGTGGGCAGGGCCGCGTGGCGGCGATGCGCATGGCAAGACGTTCAGCAACCTGCCGCTGCACGCCAGCCATCTGATCATAAGCCGCGGCGCCAGCGGAGAATGATGCGGCGACGCGCTCTTTCATGTTCGCGCTGACCAAGGTGTTGAGAGATTCAGGGAGATCGGCGTGGCTCATGGCCTGGGACATGAACGTTTCGTCCGGCGCGCACAAGGCCAAGCAGGTGGCACTTCTCACAGCAAACGCTGCGCTGAAAACTGCCGAAGTTCCCATTCGGAGAGTGCGGGGTTTTAACGGCTCATCACCCTTAACGTGGGCGCAAGGGCCTCGTCGGGGAACCGGCTGATTCGGGTGCCGTACCGCGAGCGGGATTTGGTCGGGCGGATGGCGCTGCGCTCACGTCCGTCGAGCAAGGTGGTGACGGAGTAGGGGCCCTAGCGGCGGGGCGTGTTCATCGTGAAATATAATTCTTTGGTTACTTTGCCGTCATATAGGGGCGGGCCCGGAACCAGAAAATGGCCGTATCCCCTTGTTATGACGTTCTCATAGGCATCACCTATTTGTCCCATCCAGTGTTTATATTTCGGCGGCCTTTGGAACCCGGATAGTGACTGCCCCGGCCCTTAAGCGAGGCGCGTGTCACGATCGTCGTGAGGGGCGCCGGTTTGAATGACATGGAGACAAACGGTGGCTGAAAATAAAGGCATGACCCATGCGACCGGCGCGCCGGTCGCGGACAATCTGAACACCATGACGGCCGGTCCGCGCGGCCCCGTCCTGCTTCAGGACATCTGGCTGCTCGAGAAGCTGGCGCATTTCGACCGTGAAGTGATCCCCGAGCGCCGCATGCACGCCAAAGGCTGGGGTGCGTACGGCACGTTCACCGTCACCAAGGACATCACCAAATACACGAAGGCGAAACTCTTCTCCGCCGTCGGCAAGAAAACCGACGTTTTCGTCCGTTTCTCGACCGTTGCCGGCGAGCGCGGCGCGGCTGACGCCGAGCGCGACATTCGCGGCACCGCGATCAAGTTCTACACCGAGGAAGGCAACTGGGACGTTGTCGGCAACAACACGCCGGTGTTCTTCTTCCGCGACCCGATGCGCTTCCCGGACCTCAACCACGTCGTCAAGCGCGACCCGCGCACCGGCCTGCGTTCCGCCGACAGCAACTGGGATTTCTGGTCGCTGCTGCCCGAGGCGCTGCACCAGGTGACGATCGTGATGTCCGAGCGCGGCCTGCCCAAGAGCTTCCGCAACATGAACATGTACGGCAGCCACACCTACTCGATGATCGACGCGGCCAACAAGCGCGTCTGGGTCAAGTTCCATTTCAAGACCCAGCAAGGCGTTCAGAATTGGACCGATGAAGAAGCCGTCGCGGCGGTCGGCAAGGATCGCGAAACCCATGGCCGCGATCTACTCGAGGCGATCGAGCGCAAGGAATTCCCGCGCTGGACCCTCAAGATTCAGGTGATGACCGAAGAACAGGCGCGCAGCCACAAACACAACCCGTTCGACCTCACCAAGGTCTGGCCGCAGGCCGAGTACCCGCTGATCGAAGCCGGCGTGCTGGAATTGAATCGCTGGCCGGAGAATTATTTCGCCGAGACCGAGCAGGCCGCCTTCTCCCCGGCGAACGTCGTCCCGGGCATCGGCTTCTCGCCTGACCGCATGCTGCAGGCCCGGCTCTTCTCCTATGGCGATGCGCAACGCTACCGTCTGGGCGTGAACTTCAACCACATCCCGGTGAACGCGCCGAAATGCCCGTTCCACAGCTATCACCGCGATGGCGCGATGCGCACCGATGGCAATCTCGGCGGCACCGTGAGCTATTGGCCGAACAGCAAGGGCGAGTGGGTCGACAACAACCCCCACGCGACGGAACCAGCACTGCCGCTCGAAGGTGATGCCGCGCATTGGGATCACCGCGTGGACGAAGACCATTTCGAGCAGCCCGGCAACCTGTTCCGGAAGATGAGCCCGGCGCAGCAGCAGGTGCTGTTCGAAAACACCGCGCGCGCCCTGGGCGATGCCCGCATCGAAGTGAAGCAGCGCCATATCGCCAACTGCACCAAAGCAAACCCCGCCTACGGCGCCGGCGTGGCCAAGGCGCTCGGCCTCTAACGCTCGAAACAGCAAAAGCCCGCCCGGTTTTTTCCGGGCGGGCTTTTTAGGAAGTAAGAAAGAGACCGCTTTTTGAAAAAAGCGGCGCAAAAACTTTTGGTTACGCTGGGCCTGGGGCGGTGAAACCGGCACGGGCCAAATGCGCGAAGAAGGGCAAGTCCTGTTCCTTTGTTCGATCCGAAAAGCGCCTGTTCCTTCGTCCCGACCTGCCATCGGCATGCTGCCGCGCGGAGATGTTGTCAGGGATGGCCTCGCTTGGAGGCCACCGCGAAGCGGCGTGCAGCGTCCTTGACAACATCGAGCACGGTAGCATGCTAGTGCGAGGTCGAGGCGTGCCAGCGGCGCATTCCCAAACGTGGTAAGACGGGCCGAAAGCGGTCTATCTGTTTGCGGCCCGCAATAGGCCAAAGCTGACATTGCTCTAGTTGCGAGTAGCCATGCCTGTCGAATCCGGATCGGCCATTGAATACGCAGGCCCTCAATTAGGGAACCAGACGTTCACTAGCAGAGTGAGGGATGAATGACTTCGCATCCGTTTAGTGTGAGTGCGGCTGGGTGACAAGTCGGTTTGTCGGTCTCCACCTATATTCCATCATCGACTGGTGGACCACCAGCGATAAGCTGCCAGTAAGTTCCGGCGTTTTTATAAAGCTGAGCTCTTCCCCAGCCAATCTTTGGTGACGACTTTAGAGCGCATATAATGCACAAACACCCCCATTGTAGTTGGTTTTTTTTGGAAGCGGGGCCATCAATCATGTAGGTTTCCTCAAACATCGGACGAGAGCAAACCTGACAGTTCTCAACGTATTCTGCAAATCGAATGTCTGGCCAAGAAGATTTTTCTTGGCTTTCTATTTTTGAAAAATGCTTGAAACTTTCTTCATAGTTCAACACAAAAATTCACCTTATGATCCCTAGAAAAAGCGGTGAGGCCGTCACCCGTCGGGATGTCGGGTCAATTGCATTGATATGCAATATCCCAGACACCGAAGTCATGTCACCTCTGAAGGTGCTAAACGAGCTACTGGTTGTGATCCATCGCGGGTCAATAAGGCAAACCATACGCCACTCATCAGCGTGGTCACGATAGAGTACGCTCTCGCCTCTTTCCCATTTCGACTCTATTCCATCAGAGTTGCAGACACCTTTTGCGTAAAACCCTTGTTTTAACACAAACCAATATGTTCCGATCTTAATATCGGCCCACTCTGTATTTCTATCGAGGGTGCGGGCATAAAGCTCTTGTTCACTCAGTACGTGCGCATACTGAGCCATCACTCTTCCAGCTTGGAAATTCAAATCGTAAAATGACTTTGCGCTCTCAAAATTAAAAACCGGAATGGGGATCGAATGAGCGGCTGCATACATGTCCACCCGAGGAACATTAATGTAAACTAGATAGTCATAAGTTGGTTTTATCGACAACGATGGCCCCAACCGTTCATCGACCCAGTTATAATGCGAATTACGAATTTCGCGAAGTAGAGAGTCGTGAACGGGCTGCTGATCCACCTCCGAGTGGCAGTTCTTACAGAGTAGGATTAGATTGTTAGCATTATTTCTCTCATTTTTGGATAAATTGCTGTTAGATCTGGGGCCGAAATCTGAACGGGAGTAGATATGGGCGTCATCCCCCAATCTTGCCCGCTCGCAAAATTCATTTTCTTTAAATAGAATTTTTTTGCACTTATTGCAACGACCAGCTGATTTTGCGATGATCCAACGGCGATTTCCATCACTTACGTGCACCTTGGACTCCCTCTCTTAGATCTGTAATCTGCCATCGACTCTCCCGTATTTCAACATTTCTATCGATAATAGCTTCGGATAAGTGACGAGCTTTGCCGCCCTCAGGTTGCTCATTACGGCATCATTAGTTTGTGCTCGTCGGTCATGAATGACGTAATAAACCTCGATTAGCTTCCTGAGCGCACTCGCGCCCGTCTAATTGGCGTCCGCTTTCGGTGGCCCGATCAATGGCCGGGAGTGGCCACAATGGGCGCACAGCTGACAGAGCCGGACGGCGCTGAACGTCCGTTTCAGAGATTACCTACCGGGCCAGCCCATGCCCGACTCGGGTCGAAAACCAAAATTGAACCTGAGACCCACCAATTTTTTCGCCTCTTCTGGTTCACAAAAACTAGCGCCTTCCTTTATCTGCTGGCAGCCCTGGCGCACATGCCGTGGCGAAGGAGGGTTCGATGCCGACATTGTTCATCACTGATCTCGCCGGGGTCGAGCATCGGCTTGAGGGGGCGGCCGATGACGATCTCATGCACATCGTTCGTGACGCAGGCCTGCCCTTGCGGGGCGAATGCAATGGCTCGCTGGCTTGCGCCACTTGCCACCTCATCATCGATCCCGTCTGGTTCGAAAAATTAACGCCGCCGGATGCGGATGAGCTGGATATTCTGGATTACCTGGCCACTGTCACGCCCACCTCCCGGCTCGGCTGCCAGGTCCATCTTACAGCGGAGCTGGACGGGCTGCGCGCCGCCGTCGCCGAGCCTGACTGACGGAAGGGGCGCTTGGCCCGAAGCGGCGAAACCGGCACGCCCCAAGTTTAAAAAAGTTTTTTGCTTCTTTTTTCAAAAAAGAAGCCCTTGCTTGCCTTGTCCTAGCTTGGTCATAAGGGCGCGTGGATCAGCAAAAATCTTCGCCTTATCGTGTCGCCGTCATCGGCGGCGGCCCTGCCGGGCTGATGGCCGCCGAAATAATGGCGCAAAATGGCCTGGCGGTGACTATGTTCGACCGCATGCCGAGCCTCGGGCGGAAGTTGCTCATGGCCGGGCGGGGCGGTCTCAACATCACCCATTCGGAACCGATGGCGCGTTTTCTGCCCCGTTACGGCGAGGAAGCGGACTGGGTCGCGCCCTGGCTTGCCGCCTTTCCGCCTGAAGCCGTGCGGGATTGGTGCGCAGGGCTGGGACAGCCCACCTTCGTCGGAAGCAGCGGCCGGGTGTTCCCCACTTCCATGAAGGCCAGCCCCCTTCTGCGCGCCTGGATCCGGCGTTTGGAAGGTCTGGGCGTGCGGATGGTGACCCGCGCGGAATGGACCGGCTGGGTGCCCGGCCAGGTGCGCTTCGCCGACGGCACCGTCCATGACGCCGATGCCGTGGTGCTGGCTCTGGGCGGCGCCTCCTGGCCCAGATTGGGAACGGATGGCGGCTGGACCGCGATTCTGCCCGATGTCGGCATCGCCCCGCTGCGCCCGGCCAATTGCGGCTTCAAGGTCGCGTGGTCGGCCCATTTCGCGGAACGCTTCGCGGGCACGCCGCTCAAGCGCATCGTCTTGTCCTGCGGCGACAGGTCGGTTCCAGGCGAAGTGATGATCACCAAAGACGGAGTCGAGGGCGGCGCCATCTATGCCCTGTCGGCACGTGCACGGGAGCTGATCGCGCGTGGCGGCGGCGCGGAATTGCACATCGATCTGCGCCCCGATCTGAGTGAAGACATGCTGACAGCCCGCTTGGCGGGCTCGGTCCGCGAATCCCTCTCCAACCATCTGCGCAAGCGCGCGGGCCTGTCCCCCGTCGCCATCGGGTTGGTGCGGGAAGCACGCCAGGCCGGCAGCACATCGTCCCTGGCAGCCCTCATCAAATCCCTGCCGCTCCGCCTCGTGGCGCCCGGCAGTCTGGCGCGCGCCATTTCCACCGCCGGCGGGATCAGGCGGGAAGAGCTGGACGAACATTTGATGCTGCGCGGCCACCCCGGCTTGTTCGCGGCGGGCGAAATGCTGGATTGGGAAGCGCCAACCGGCGGCTATCTGCTGCAAGCCTGCCTGGCCAGCGGCCGGGCGGCGGCGCAGGGGGTGCTGGCTTGGCAGGCGCAAAAGGAAGCAGCCGCTTTTTGAAAAAAGCGGCGCAAAAACTTTTTTTATGCTGGGCCATGGGCTGTGTCGGTGCCAACGCCCATGACCCAGCATAACAAAGTTTTTTTGATACTTTTTGTTCACAAAAAGTAGGCCTTTCTTGCTTGCCTCACACCGCCGGGCGGCGGGGAGGGCCGAAACGCCGTTCCAGCGCCCGGCCGAGGGCGAGCATCGGCGCTTCGTCGAATAACCGTCCCCAGAGGCATAGCGCATGCGGCACCTCGCGCACCATCGCTTCGTCGGGCTGCTCGGCCGCGGGGAGGTAGCGCGACAGCCCGAGCGGGTCTCTGGGGGGTGAGGTGAAGAAGCCTGCCGGCAGGCAGAGGCAGGGATGGCCGGTGAAATTGGTGATCACGAGCATCGGCCCGGTCAGGCTCGGCCCGACCACCACGTCCACCTGGGCGAACACGGAATCCATCTCCATCATCGCCAGCCGGCGCAGCCGGTCGAGCTGCATATGGTCGACGGCGGAGAGAAAACGCGCCTTGCGGAAATCGTTCGGCCAGGCTTTCGCGTCCTGCCAGGTCAGCAGGTCGTCGCGGTCGCTCAGCGTCAGCTCCTCGAACGCGGCGGCGGCTTCGGCATGGAGCAGGCTGAGCAGCGAGCTATAAGGTAGCTCGCGGCGGGTGAGGGGGATCGGCTCCAGGCCCAGTGCGCGGATGTTGTCCAGCGCCTGGTTGTCCGGCTGCGGCGCATCCTTGCTGGAGAAATCTTCGGGGTAATAGCCGACCCGCAGCCCTGCGATTGGCATGTCGGACGCGTAGCCGAACGGCATGGGAATCTGGAACGCATCCTGCGGGTCGGGCTGGTTCAGCACGCTCAGCACGGTCGCCGTGTCCTCCACCGTGCGGCCGATCGGGCCGATCTTGTCGAGCGACCAGCAGAGCGGCATGGCGCCGCGGCGGGAGACGCGCCCGTAGGTCGGGCGCAGCCCCGTCGCGCCGCAGCGCGTGGCGGGCGAGACGATGGAGCCGAGCGTTTCGGTGCCGATGGCGAACCCGACCAGGCCGGCGGCGGCAGCAGAGGCGGAACCGGCGCTGGAGCCGCTGGAGCCTTCCTGCGGATTCCACGGGTTGCGCGTTCGCCCGCCGAACCAGAGATCGCCATAGGCCAGCGCGCCGACCGCAGTCTTGCCGAGCATGATCGCGCCGGCCTCATGCAGCAGGTCGGTGACGAAGGCGTTTTCCGCCGGCACGCGGCCCTGATAGGGTTCCGCGCCCCAGCTCGTCTCAATCCCTTCCGTGTCGATGATGTCCTTCATGCCATAGGGGATGCCGTGCAGCGGGCCGAGATTTTTCCCCTGCGCCGTCATCAAATCGAGTTCGGCGGCGCGGC
>NZ_DATLPB010000030.1:0-16258 GCF_035535915.1 Acidocella sp. | reverse complement strand
AAGAAGCCGAACAGGGCTCTACCCCAACGCGTACTCGGCTTCCGGCGTGTAGGTGGGCTGGTCCTTGCCGAGAAAAGAGCTGAACAGCGTGACATTATCCGCGCGGATGGGCACCGAGCGGTACAGATTATGCGCCTGCACGAAGCTGCTCAGTTGCGGCGTCACCGGCATGTCCATGCGTGCCAGCGTGACGTGCGGCGTATAGCGGCGGCGGTCCGGCGCCAGCCCGACGCGGCCCAAGGCGGTCTCGACCTTGCTTTGTAGCCGGCCCAAATCGGCATTGCGCTCGACCCCGACCCAGAGCGAGGAGACCCGCCCGGCCTTCTCGAACCAGCCCAGTCCGGAGAGCGAGAAGGCGAAGCTCCGGCCGCGCAGGGTCGCCAGCGCCAGATCGATCTCCTCCGCCTGCAGCCGGCTGGCCTCGCCGATGAAGCGCAAGGTCAGGTGGAAATTATCCGTGGGAACCCATCGGGCGCCAGGAATGCTGCAGGAGAGATCGCTGAGCTCTTCCTTGACCTCCCAGGGAAGGTCGAGAGCAACAAAAAGGCGCATGGTCGGCCACCTCTCAGTTCAGCGTCGAGACTCGTCGACATAGCAATTCTGCGCCAACGGCTTTCCCGGGGTCAATGATTATATCGGCGCGGTTGCTCGGTTGAGCCAGTCCTGTACTGCCGGTTGCGCCGCAAGATGCGGGGAGAGCGTTGCGCGCACCCGCTCGTGATAGGCGTTCAGCCAGGTCCGCGCCGCGGGCTCGAGCTGCGCCGGGTCGATCAGCGCGCGGTCGAACGGCGCCAGGGTCAGGGTCTCGAAGCGCAGGAATGTCTTGCGCGCATCGGGGAAGTCGGCCTCCTGGACCAGCAGCAGATTCTCCAGGCGGATGCCATAGGCGCCGGGAAGATAGAGGCCGGGCTCGTCGGAGAGGATCATGCCCGGCCGCAGCGGCACCGGTTTTGCCGCGCGGGAAATGCCGGCCGGCCCTTCGTGCACGGACAGATAGGCGCCCACGCCATGCCCGGTGCCGTGGTCGTAATCCAGCCCGAGTTGCCAGAGCGCCTGGCGCGCGAAGGCGTCCAGATGCGGCCCCGCCACGCCTTCGGGGAAGACCAGCATTGCCACGGCGATATGCCCGGCCAGCACCCGCGTCACATGCGTTTTCACCTCTTCCGGCGCCGGGCCGGGGCCGGTCCAGAGCGTGCGGGTGATGTCGGTGGTGCCGTCCAGATATTGTCCGCCGCTATCGATCAGATACAGCTCGTTGGGGCGGATCGGCCGGTTGCTCTCCGGCGTGACACGATAATGGATGATCGCGCCATGTTCCCCGGCGCCGGATATCGCCGGAAAACTCTCGCCCCGGAAATCCGCCTCTTTGGCCCGTTCCGCGAGCAGCCGGGCGGCGGCGGACATTTCCGTTTCCTCGCCCGACGCCAAGGCTTCCGCTGCCCAGGCGAGGAAGCGCACCATCGCCGCGCCGTCGCGCACATGCGCGGCGCGGGCGCCGTCTTGTTCCACGCGGTTTTTGGTCGCGCGCGGCAGCGAAACCGGGTCCGCCCCCGCGCTGACGATGGCGCCGGCTTCGGTCAGCGTGGTTTTGAACCAGACCGGTTGCGTCGCCGGATCGTAGCGCACGGTTTTGCCCGCCAGGGCCCGCAACGCGGCGGGCAGCGCGCCGCGCTCGGCCAGTTCCACCCCGGCCCCGAGAAAAGTGCGGGTCTCGGCCGGCAGTTTTTCACCCGCCATGAACAGGCTGGCGGTGCCGTCGGCGAACAGCAGCGCATAGCCGAGCGCGATCGGCGTGAATTCCACATCCGTGCCGCGGATGTTGAACAGCCAGGCCAGGGACGCCGGATCGGAGAGAATCGCCGCATCCTCTTTCGCCTCCCGCAGCACAGCCGCCAGCCGGGCGCGCTTCGCGGCGGAGGGCTCGCCGGCATAGGAATCGGGGTGCGGCACTGCCGGGCCCATCGGCGGGGCCGGGCGGTCGGCCCAGATCTCGTCCAGCGGGTTGCTCTCCACCGGCACCATCTCGGCGCCGGCGAAACGCGCCAGCCCATCGGCGCTGATCAGCATGGGGTCGTAGCCGATGCGCCGCCCCGCCGCCTGGGTTTTCAGCCATTCTTCCGGCTTCTGCTCGATGAGGTGCAGCCGCTCCCACAGCGCGCCATCGGTCTGCTCTTCGAGCTGCAGCGTATAGCGGCCGTCCGACCACACGGCCGCGTGGTCCGCCAGCACGATGGCCAGGCCCGCACTGCCCGTGAAACCGGTGATGTAGGCCAGGCGCTCGGCCGAGGCCGGCACATATTCCCCGAGATGCTCGTCAGCGCGGGGGATCAGAAACCCGTCCAGCCCGTGCCGGGTGAGGGAAGCACGCAAGGCGGCGAGGCGGTGGTTATGTTCCAATGTCATGAAGGGCCCCCTTGTTATGCGTCGCGCGCGACTCTGTCCTGGCGGCTTCCACCGACCAAAATCGTTTCAATCGGCCTATATACCGCATTGCAGCAAAGCGGCCGGTCCATTCCGAAGCGGCCATCCTTTGCCGACAAACAGGTGTGTGTCATGTCGTTCAATATCTCCAACCCCTCCTCTCTGAGCAAGCCGTTGCGCGCCGTGCAACCGAAGGCGGCGCAACGCCGGTCTCTGCTCGAGCGTTTCCAGGCATGGCGCGCCACGCGCGCTGCCGAAGCCGAGCTGTGGGCCCTCTCGGATCGCGACCTTAAGGATGTCGGGCTGACTCGCCACGATATCCATGCCGCGGTGCGCGGCCAGGCGGCGCGCTAACAAGGAAGGAAGAAAGCAAGCGCTACTTTTTGTGAACAAAAAGTAGTTTTTTGTCAGTTTGGGCCGTGCTGGTTTCAACGCCACCGGCCCAGCGTCAAAAAAGTTTTTGCGCCGCTTTTTTCAAAAAGCGGCTGCTTACTTGCTTACTTTCGCAATATCAAAATCGACCACGCGCCGTCGGTGAGGCGGCGCTCCAGCCGCAGCCCGGCGCGGCGATGCGCCGAGACCACCCAGTTCACCTGCGTCGTCAGCAGCCCGGCGAGGATGGCGCCACCGCCCGGCGCCAGGCTGGCCGCGAGCTGGTGCGCCATCGCGCAGAGCGGGCGGGCCAGGATGTTGGCGAACACCAGATCGTAGGGCGCGCGGCGCGCGATGCGCCGGTCCGCCCAGCCATCGGCGCGGATGGCCTGCACCAGGGGCGCGACGCCGTTGAGTTTCGCGTTGGCATTGGCCACCCGCGCCGCGCGCGGGTCGATGTCGCTCGCCAGCACGCTGCGGTGCATCAGCTTGGCGGCGGCGATGGCGAGAATGCCCGAGCCGGTGCCGAGATCGAGGATGCGCTGCGGCCGGTGCCGCTTGGCGATGCGCTCCAGCGCCACCAGGCAGCCGCGCGTGGAATTATGCTCGCCGGTGCCGAAGGCGAGCCCGGCATCGAGCGTGAGGGTGATCCGCCCGGGCAGGTCCGGCGCGGCGATATGCGTGCCGCGCACCACGAAGCGTTCGCCGATCTGCTGTTCCGGAAACGCCGCCTTGGTGCGGGCCAGCCAGCCGCCCACCGGCACCAGGGAGCGGGCGATTTCCGGCGCCTGTCCGGTGAGCATTTCCGCGACCAGCAAGGCCGAGGCCAGTTCGGCCTCGAACGCGCCGCGCTCTTTCACCCCCTGGATGTTCCAGATGTCGCGTTCCTCGTCCTGATGGAAAAACGACACCGCGCGGCACACCGAGCCGAGCGCGGCCTCGAAATGGTCGAGCGCCTCGCCCGGCACCGTAAGGGAAATGCAGTCCAGCTCTTCAGACATCATGGCGCTCCACGAACCGGTCGAGCACGCGCTTCTCGCCGGAGGTCTCGAAATCGATATCCAAGCGGTCGTCATCGACCGCGATGACCCGGCCATAGCCGAATTTCTGGTGGAACACGCGCGCCCCCACCGGGATCTTGTCGGTCCGCGCCGGGCGCGCCGGCGTGTCCCATATATCGGCCTCGCGCACGCGCCGCGCCTGCAGCGGAAAACTGGGCGGGGCGGCCAGGCGGGCGGACTGGTTCATCGCCGCCGAGCCGGTTCGCGTGACCACGTGATCGGGTAATTCCTCGATAAAACGGCTGGGGATGCTGGACTGCCAGTTGGCGTAGATGCGGCGGTTGGCGGCGTGGCTGATGATCGCCCGCCGGCGCGCCCGCGTGATGCCCACATAGGCGAGCCGCCGCTCCTCCTCGAGGCTCTTGTTGCCGCCTTCATCCAGCGCGCGCTGGTTGGGGAACACGCCTTCCTCCCAGCCGGGGAGGAAGACGATGTCGAATTCGAGCCCTTTCGCGCCGTGCAGCGTCATCATCGAGAGCTTGGCGTCGTCGTCGCGCTCTTCGTTTTCCATCACCAGCGAGACATGGTCGAGGAATCCCTGCAGTGCCTCGAAATCCGCCAAAGCGCGCACGAGTTCCTTGAGGTTTTCAAGCCGCCCCGGCGCCTCGGGCGATTTGTCGGCCTTCCACATGTCGATATAGCCGGATTCATCGAGCAGCGTTTCCAGCGCGACCACGTGCCCCTCGCGCCCCAGAATGTCGCGCCAATGCGTGAAATGGCTGAGAAGCTCGCGCAGCGACTCCCGCACTTTCCCGCGCAATCCGCCCCCCTGCAGCAATTTTTCCGTCGCGGCATACAGCGAAAGCTGATCGGCGCGCGCTTGTTCATGCAGGAGGCGCAGCGCGCTCTCGCCGACGCCGCGCTTCGGCGTGTTGACGATGCGCTCGAATGCCAGATCGTCCGAGGGCTGCGCCAGGACGCGCAGATAGGCGATGGCGTCGCGAATTTCCGCGCGCTCGTAAAAGCGCAGGCCGCCGATGATGCGATAGGGGATGCCGAGCGTGATCATGCGCTCTTCGAAGGCCCGGGTCTGAAAACCGGCGCGGACCAGGATCGCCATTTCCGCCAGGGATTCGCCCGCGCGCCGGTAGGATTCCACCCGGCTGCCGACCATTCTGGCCTCTTCCTCGGAATCCCAGAGCGCCACCACCTCGACATTGTCGCCGTCGGCATCGTTGCGCCCGGAATGCAGGGTCTTGCCGAGCCGCCCCTCGTTATGGGCGATCAGGTGCGAAGCGGCGGTGAGAATCGGCGCGGTGGAGCGGTAATTCGCCTCCAGCCGCACGATTTTCGCGCCGGGAAAATCCCGTTCGAATTTCAGGATGTTCTCGATTTCCGCGCCGCGCCAGGAATAGATGCTCTGGTCGTCGTCGCCGACGCAGCAGATATTCTTGTGCCCCTGTGCCAGCAGCCGCAGCCAGTAATACTGCACCAGGTTGGTGTCCTGGTATTCGTCCACCAGAATATAGCGGAACATCTTGTGATAGGTGGCGAGCACCTCGGCGTCGGTCTTCAGCAGGTGAACGCAGAGCAGCAGCAGGTCACCGAAATCCACGGCGTTCAGCGCTTTCAAACGCGCCTGATACGCGGCATACAGATCCTCGGCGCGGCCATTGGCAAAGTCGCTGCTCTCGGCTGCGGGAATCTCCGTGGGCATGAAGCCCTTGTCTTTCCAGCGCTGGATCTGCGCCATCAGCGCATTCGGCGGCCAGCGTTTGGCATCGATCCGGGCCGTTTCCATCACCTGCTTGAGCAGCCGCAACTGGTCGTCGGAATCGAGGATCGAAAAATTGCTCTGCAGCCCCACCCGGTCGGCGAAGCGGCGCAGCATGCGCGCGCAGAGCGCGTGGAACGTGCCGAGCCACAGCCCTTCCGCCGGCTGACCGAGGATCCGCCCGACGCGCTCGCGCATTTCGCGCGCCGCCTTGTTGGTAAAAGTGACGGTGAGGATCTGGTTGGGGAACGCCTTGTGGCTGAGCAGGATATGGGCGAAGCGCGTGGTCAGCACGCGGGTCTTGCCGGTGCCGGCGCCGGCCAGGACCAGCACCGGGCCTTCGGTCGCTTCCACCGCCTCACGCTGCGCCTGATTCAGGCTGTCGAGATAACCGCTCATATCTTGTGCCGGGCTTACGCCGCCACGCTCCCGGTCACGGGTTTCACGCCGAGAATCCGGGCGATGGCATAGACCAGGTCCGGCCGGTTCAAGGTGTAGAAATGGAATTCGTCGATGCCGTTGGCCTGCAGGATCCGCACCTGCTCGGCGGCGGTGGCGGCGGCGACCATGCGGCGGGTCTCCGCATCGTCGTCGAGCCCCTCGAACAGGGCTTCCATCCATTTCGGCACATTGGTGCCGCACGCGGTGCAGAATTTTGCGGCCTGGGTGAAATTGGTGACCGGCATGATCCCCGGCACGATCGGCGCCGTGATGCCGGCGGACGCGGCGCGGTCGAGGAAGCGCAGGAAATTATCGTTGTCGAAGAACACCTGGCTGATCGCCCGGGTCGCCCCGGCATCGAGCTTGCGCTTCAGATTGTCGAGATCCTGCTCGGGGCTTAGCGCCTGGGGATGAGTCTCAGGGTAGGCGGCGACGGTGATCTCGAAATCCGCGATGCGCTTCAGCCCGGCGACGAGATCGACGGCGTAATCATACCCGCCGGGGTGCGGCGCGTAAGCCTGGCCGGATGGCGGGTCGCCGCGCAGCGCGACGATATGTTTCACGCCCGCGTCCCAATAACGGCGTGCCACCGCATCCACCTCGTCTCGCGTGGCGCCGACGCAGGTAAGGTGCGCGGCGGGGGTGAGGTCGGTCTCCTGCACCAGGCGCAGCACGGTGGCGTGGGTGCGCTCCTGCGTGCTGCCGCCGGCGCCGTAGGTCACGGACACGAAACGCGGCTTCAGCGTCGCCAGCCGTTCGACACAGGCCCAGAGCTGCGCCTCCAGCGCCGGGGATTTCGGTGGGAAGAACTCAAAGGAAATCTGCGGCGCCGACGCGCTTTCCCGGGCCGGCAGCGGCGCGATGCGTGCGCCGGCCACCCAGCGTGCCAGGGTGTCGCGTTTCGGGGAATGGGTCATCATCAGCTCCGTAGGGGATCTTTGGTGGCAGCACTGGCGGCTTTTCGCAAGGGGGAGAGATGCACGCCATAAGACTTGCTGTGGTCGGGGAATCACGCCAAACGCGAACATGAACAAGCCCGGTTGAACCCGGGTTCATGAACCTCAAATATTACCTCGCACGCCCAGTCGTGTGCGCGCGACAGAGGAGGCCTATTAACGTGCGGTTGCAAACGATGAATGACCAATTGGCGGCGCGAGCCAAACAAATGTGCCGCCTGGCGGCTCCGGCCCTCTTTCTGGCCATCGCGCTTTCCGGCTGCGCGCACGCCCCGCCGAAAACCGATGCCGCGGGCTACGAGGCGTATCAGGCGCAGAACGACCCGATCGAGCCGACCAACCGCTTCTTTTACGCGGTGAACGACCGGATCGACCGTTATGCGTTCAAGCCGGTCGCGCAGGGCTATGTGGCCATCACCACCCAGGGCATCCGCAACCATGTCGGGTATTTCGTCGGTAATATCGGCGAGCCCGCGCGCATGGTGAATTTCATGTTCGAGGGCAAGTCGCGCGACGCCGGCACGTCGCTGGTGCGTTTCGTGCTCAATTCCACGATCGGCATCGGCGGCATTTTCGATCCGGCCGCAGCACTCGGCTATAAGGAACTGGACACCGATTTCGGCCTGACGCTCGCCATATGGGGCGTGCCCGCCGGCCCGTATGTGTATCTGCCGGTGTTCGGCCCGTCCGGCGCGCGCGATATGCTGAACATCCCGGTGGAGTTCTACGCGACGCCGATGGTGCTGGCGCCCGAGAGCACCGCGCTCAACGATTTCGGCTGGGCCCAGAGCGGGCTGCATCTGATCAACACCAGGGCCGAATATCTCCAGCCGATCGACCAGATCCGCGCCACCGCGCTCGATCCCTATGCCACGTTCCGCAGCCTGTACCGGCAGTCGCGGGCGTCGCAATTGCAGGAAATCGACCGGCGCAATGTGCTGACGCCGCCCGACTGGGTGCGGCGCCCCGCCGCGCCGTAGGGCATTCATTCACATGCGATGAACGCTCCACGCCTGCTTGTGGGTGAGCAATTTCATGCGTTTCGCCGGAGCCCGCCGATTCCGGCGCAACGCATATTGCTCTGAATTCCGATCAGCTAAAGGATGCAATTCATGTATTTCCGTCGCTTTATTCTGGGTACTGTCGCCGCCATGCCGCTGCTCGCCGCGATGGCGGGTGCCGCGCATGCACAGGCGGTCTCCGCCGATGCTGCCAAGGCATTCATCCGGCAATCTGGCCAGCAGCTGCAGGGCATCATCAACGGCTCGGCCACCCAGGCGCAGAAAGCCGACCAGCTGCGCCAGCTGGTCAACCAGATCGTTGCCGTCGACCAGGTCGGCGATTACGTGCTCGGCCGTTACCTGAACGTGATGACGCCGCAGCAGCACGGGCAGTTCCAGAACCTGTTCCACCAGCTTCTGTCCTACAACATCACGTACCAGATCAAAGCCTATCAGGGCGTTAGTTTCATCGTGAACAGCGCTGCCCAGCAGGGCAATGACATGGTGGTGAACACCACGGTCACGAGCCCCGGCAAGCAACCCGCGGATGTCGGCTGGGCGGTCGATGAGATCGACGGCAGCCCGAAAATCGTCGACGTGATCGTCGCCGGCACCTCGCTGCGCATCACCACCCGCAACGATTACAGCAGTGTGATCGTCGGCCATGGCGGCCAGGTCTCCGCGCTGCTGAACGCCATGCAGGGGCAGATCACCCGCATCGCTAACGCGCAGTAAGGAAGGAAGCAGGCGCTTTTTGAAAAAAGCGCCGCAAAAACTTTTGTTTACGCTAGGCCATGGGCGTTGTCGGCGACAACGCCCATGGCCCGCATAAAACCAAAGTTTTTTGCTACTTTTTGTTCACAAAAAGTAGCGCTTTCCTTGTCTTTCTTGCCTCAGGCCATATCGCTTTCGGCGAAAATCTTCGTCACGTCGCCCTTCCAGGCGCCTTCATAGCGTTGCAGCCACATTTCCGCCTGGGTTGGCCCGCCGGCGGCGATGTCCTGCAGCGGTGCCAGGTACATGCTTTCATCCGCGCCCGCCGCGTTGCGCCGGGCGCGGTTTTTCAGGCCGTCTGCGGCGATGGCGACCGCCTCGCGCGCCAGGTCGCGCAGGGTGCCGGCGCCAAAGCGCGTATGGATGCCGGTGGCCGGCACGGCGCCGCGCAGGGCGATGATCTGCTCATAGGACAGGGATTTGACCAAAGTCGCCGCCGCCGCGAGCGCGGCTTGGTCGTAGTAGATGCCGGTCCAGAAGGCCGATTGCGCGAGCATCATGTCCGGCCGTCCGGAATCGGCGCCGCGCGTCTCGATATAGCGTTTCAGCCGCACGTCCGGAAACGCCGTGGTGCTGTGATCGGCGAAATCCCCCAGCGTCGCGACTTCGCCCGACAGCGCGTCGAGGCGGCCGGCCATGAAATCGCGGAACGAGGCACCGGCCACGTCATGATACACGCCGTCGCGGTAGACGAAGTACATCGGCACGTCGAGCAGCCATTCGGCATAGGCCTCGAAGCCGAACCCGTCGGCGAAAATCATTGCCGGAATGCCGGAGCGGGCGTTGTCGGTATCGGTCCAGACCTGCGCGCGGTTGGAGAGCAGCCCGTTCGGCTTGCCCTCATAGAAGGGCGAATTGGCGAACAGGGCGGTCGCCAGCGGTTGCAACGCGGCGCCGACGCGCATTTTCGCCACCATGTCGGCTTCCGACGAGAAATCGAGATTGACCTGCACCGTGCAGGTGCGGAACATCATATCCAGTCCGCGCGTGCCGACCTTGGGCATGTATTGGCGCATGATCTTGTAGCGGCCCTTCGGCATCGTGGGCATGTCCTCGCGCCGCGCCAGCGGGTGGAAGCCGAGCGGCGCGAAGCCGAGGCCCAGCCGCGGGGCGACGGTCCGCAGCCGCGCCACGTGCGCGTCCAGTTCCGCCTTGGTCTCATGCAGTGTGGCGAGGGGTGCGCCGGAGAGCTCGAACTGCCCGCCCGGCTCCAGCGACAGCGAGGCGCGCCCGCGTTTCAGGCCGATCGTGTTGCCGCGGTCGAGAATCGGCTCCCAGCCCTCTTCTTGCCCGATCGCGGTGAGCAGATCGCGGATGCCGCCCGGTTCGTCATAGGTCGGGGGCAGGAGGTCGCTGTGGTGAAAGCCGAACGCCTCGTGCTCGGTGCCGATCGTAAAGCTTTCGGCGGGTTTCGCGCCGGCCGCCAGATACGCCGCGAGGTCGCGGGCATCGGTGATCGTCGTGACGTCGGCGTCTCCAGGGTTGGACAAATTCCACTCCTCTCTATGAATCTGATGCGAGGAGCAGCGCGAGCCCGGCGATGGCGGCGGTTTCCGCCCGCAGGATACGGCGCCCAAGCGACACGCGGCTAACAATGGGTATGGCTGCGATACCTTCAAGCTCGGCATCGGTAAAGCCGCCCTCCGGGCCGACCAGCAGCGCGCTGGGCTGGGCTGGGCCGGGCGCGGGGGCGAGCACCGGGGCGGTGCGGCGTTCATCGGCCACGTAGAGACGGCGCTGCGGCCAGGACGCCATCAATCTGGGCAAGGGCAGCGGGGCGCGGATTTCCGGCACCACCAGCCGCTCGCATTGCTCGGCCGCCTCCATGGCGATGGCGCGGAGCCGTTCCAGGTTCACATGGTCGGCCTGCGTGCGCGCGGTGACCACCGGTTGGATCACCGAAGCGCCAAGTTCGGTCGCCTTCTCCACCACGAGGTCGGTCTTCTGTCGTTTCAGCAGGGCGAAGCACAGCCAGCAATCGGGTTCGCGCTCAGGCGCCCTGGTCTGGTGTCGCACGTTCAGCACGGCCTGCTTGCGCGAGATCTGCGCGATTTCAGCCTGCCATTCCCCCGCCACGCCATTGAACAGGCGCAGCGTGTCGCCCGGCTGCAGCCGCATGACGTTGCCAAGATAATGCGACTGTGCCGCTTCCAGGGGCACTTCCGTGCTCTCCATCAGCGGAGTGTTGACGAATAAGCGAATTGACGTGGCACTCATGCCGGGCACATTACCATCCATGGACGGATTTACCGATATACGCGTGCGTGGCTGGGTTCGGCACTTGCCGGAACGGCTGATCCCCTATGCGCTGCTGGCGCGTTTCGACCGGCCGATCGGTGCCTGGCTGCTGTTCCTGCCGGGGCTGTGGGCGATCGCCCTGGCGGGGTCTGACATTGTGATGGGGCTTTGGCTGGCGCTGCTGTTTGCCGTCGGTTCGGTGGTGATGCGTGGCGCCGGCTGCGTGGTGAACGATCTGTGGGACCGCAAGATGGATGCGCGGGTGGAGCGCACGCGCGGCCGGCCGCTCGCTTCCGGCCAGTTGCAGCCGCGCCAGGCGTTGGTGTTCCTCGCCATCCTTTGCCTGATCGGGCTGGTGATCCTGCTGCGGCTGGACACGCAGGCGCGAATCCTCGGCGTGCTGAGCCTGGTGCCGGTGGCGCTGTACCCGCTTGCCAAGCGTGTTACCTGGTGGCCGCAAATTGTGCTCGGCGTGGTATTCGGCTGGGGGGCGCTGATGGGCTATGCCGCTGCCGGCGCCCTGGCCTGGCCGGCGGTGCCGCTCTACCTCGCCACGATTCTCTGGATCATCGGTTACGATACGATCTATGCGCACCAGGACCGGGAGGACGATGCGCTGATCGGCGTGAAATCCACGGCCAGGCTGTTCGAGACCAATACCAAGAGCCTGCTCGTCGTCTGCTATACGGGCACCATTCTGCTTCTGGCGTTGGCGATGGGCATGCAGGGGCTCGGCCTTGGTGGGCTGCTGGCGCTGCTGCTGCCGGCGATGTTGCTGGCGCGGCAGGTCACGCAACTCGATGTGAACAATCCGCGTCGCTGCCTGGCTTTGTTCAAGTCCAACCGCGAGGTCGGGCTGGCCGTGACGGTCGCCATGCTTATCGGGCAGTTTTAGGAAGAAAGAAGCCGCTTTTTTGAAAAAAGCGGCGCAAAAAACTTTTATTTACGCTGGGCCTGAGGCGTTGAAACCGCATGGGCCCAAAGTAAACAAAGTTTTTTTGCTTCTTTTTGTTCACAAAAAGAAGCGCTTTCTTCCTTGTCCTGGAGCCTGTTGATTTTACAGGGCGATTGCGTAGATTCGCCCCACCGGGGTGCCCGCGTTTTGCGAGCTGAGATCATACCCGCCGAACCTGCCTGGGTAATGCCAGCGAAGGAAGGCTGTTCAAACCATGAAATTCGACCGCCGTTCATTTCTGGCTGCCGCGGCGACCAGTTTGGCCGCGCCCGCCGCGTTCGCGCAGAGCGCCGCGCCCAAAGAGAAATTCACCGTCATTCTCGACTGGTTCGTGAATCCGGACCATGCGCCTTTGTTCGCCGCCCGCTATAGCGGCGCCTTCGACCGCGCCGGGTTGGACGTGGTTCTGGTGCCGCCCACCGACCCCGACCTGCCGCCGCGCCTGCTCGCCGCCGGCAAGGCCGATGCCGCGCTCAGCTATCAGACCCAGCTTTATCTGCTGGTCGACCAGGGCCTGCCTTTGCGCCGCACCGGCACGCTGATCGACAAGCCGCTGAACACGCTCACCGCGCTCGGGCGCAGCGGCATCACGAAACTGGCCGATCTCAAGGGGCGGAAAATCGGCTACTCGGTGGCCGGCGTGGAAGAGGCGCTGATCGGCACGATGCTGCGCCATGCCGGGCTCGGCCTTTCGGACGTGACGCTGGTGAACGTCAATTTCGAGCTGGTCACGGCGCTGATGTCGAACGAGGTGGACGCGGTGATCGGCACGTACCGCACCTATGAGGACATCCAGCTCGCCCAGGCCGGGCTGCGGCCGGTGATTTTCCTGCCCGAGGATTACGGCGTGCCGCCCTCCGACGAGCTGATCCTGCTCTCCAACACATCGGGCCTCGCCAATCCCGCGCTGCCGAAATTTCTCGCTGCCCTGAAGCAAGGCGCGAATTATCTGGCGCAGCACCCGGATGAGATGCTGGCGCGCTTCCTGAAGGACAATCCGAACCTGAACGACAAGCTCGACATCGCCTCCTGGAAGGCGCTGCCCGGTTCCTTCGCGCAGGACCCAGCCCATCTCGACGCCGCGCGCTACACCACCTACCGCGACTTCATGGTGCGGGAGAAACTGATCAAGACATCCCTGCCGCTCGAAGATTACGCGGTGCAGATCAAGGTCTAGAGCATGATTGATCCAAGGCAATCATGCTCCAGACTATTTTTGGGCGAGCAATTTCATGCGTTTACCTGGAACCTTTCGGTTCTAGTTAAACGCATATTGCTCTGAACATGACCCCGCCGGGCATCGCGGTCGAAAATCTGGCCCTGCGCTATGCCGGGGCCAGCGTGTTCGAAAATCTCAGCTTTCAGGTGGCGCCCGGCCAGTTCGTGGTGCTTCTGGGGCCGAGCGGCGTGGGCAAAAGCAGCCTGCTGCGCGTCATCGCCGGGCTGGAGAGCCCGGCCGCGGGTTCGGTGCGGGCGAGCGACGGCGCAAAACTCGCCGGCCGCGTCGCCTATATGGGCCAGCAGGATCTGTTGTTCCCCTGGGCGCGGGTGCTGGACAATGTGATGCTCGGCGCCCGGCTGCGCGGTGAAGCCCCGGACCCGGCGCGGGCCCGGGAGTTGCTGGCGCGGGTCGGGCTGCAGGGGCGGGAAGGGGCCTTGCCGGCCGAATTGTCGGGCGGCATGCGCCAGCGCGCGGCTTTGGCCCGCACGCTTTATGAACGGCGGCCGATCGTGCTGATGGACGAGCCGTTCTCGGCGCTGGATGCGCTGACCCGCGCGCGCATCCAGGATCTGGCGGCGGAATTGCTGGCGGGCAGCACCACCTTGCTCATCACCCACGACCCGCTGGAGGCCTGCCGCCTCGGCCACCATCTCATCGTGCTCTCCGGCCAGCCGGCGCGGCTGGGTGCGCCGATCGCGGTGCCCGGCACACCGCCGCGGGCGCCGGACGATGCCGCCCTGTTGCAAACGCAGGGAAGGTTGCTGCGGCTCTTGAGCGAAATGGCATGAATTTGCTCCGCCCCCTGGTCACGTTTCTGGGCTTCCTGGCGGTCTGGTGGGCGCTCACGCGGTTCACCGCCTTGCCCGCCTTCATGCTGCCGGCGCCGGCGGATGTGGGGCAGGCGCTCTGGCAGCAGCGCGACCTGCTGGTCTCGAACGCGCTGACGACGCTTACCGAAATCCTGCTCGGCCTGCTGTTCGGCACGCTGTTCGGCGGGCTTGCGGCCATCGCCATCGTCGCCTCGCCGGTATTGCAACGCTGGCTGATGCCGGTGCTGGTGGTCAGCCAGGCGATCCCGGTCTTTGCCCTGGCGCCGCTGCTGGTGCTGTGGCTCGGCTTCGGCATCGCCTCGAAAGTGGTGATGGCAGTGCTGGTGATCTTTTTTCCCGTCACCGCGAATTTCGCCGACGGGCTGCGCCGCACCGATCCCGGCTGGCTCGACCTGGCCCGCACCATGAACGCCAGCCCCTGGGCGATGCTGCGCCATGTGCGCCTGCCCGCGGCACTTCCGGCCTTCGCGTCCGGCCTGCGCGTGGCCACCGCCGTCGCGCCGATCGGTGCGATCATCGGCGAATGGGTCGGCGCCTCATCCGGCCTCGGCTTCGTGATGATCAACGCCAACGCGCGGATCGAGACGAACGTGATGTTCGC
Organism: Acidocella sp.; assembly: GCF_035535915.1. Taxonomy (GTDB): domain Bacteria; phylum Pseudomonadota; class Alphaproteobacteria; order Acetobacterales; family Acetobacteraceae; genus Acidocella. The sequence goes on along the minus strand of NZ_DATLPB010000030.1, from coordinate 1,672 downwards.
TGCCCTGTTCATCCTCGCGGTGATGGCGGTGGCGCTCTATGTCCTGGTCGACCAGGCGCTGCGGCGCTTGCTCCGCTGGTCACCTGAGTCCACGGGGCTAAGCTAAGCGAAGAAAGAGGCCGCTTTTTAAAAAAAGCGGCGCAAAAATTTTTGTTATGCTGGGCCATGGGCTGTGTCGCGGACAACGCCCATGCCCCAGTTTAACAAAGTTTTTTTGCTACTTTTTGTTCACAAAAAGTAGCGCTTCCTTCGCTTGCCTTACAGAGCCGCGCCGGAGCCGTCGCCGGGTGCTTGCTGCGGCGGTGCGGTTTCCAGGTGCGACCAGTCGACCGGCGGCAGGCTGCCGATTTTTTGGCCGTTCACCATCACCGCGCCATTGCCGTAGGTGGCCTTGAAGGTGAGGGTCTGGCCGCCCTGCGGCGTGCTGGAGAGGTAGGGCGACAGCCGGGCCTCCATGGCGTGCACCGTGTCCTGTACCTGTGGGTAGGCGGCGACGATGGCGGCGGCGAACGCGTCCAGATGGTCGGCGAGGAGGGTCGCATGGCCTTTCGGCTGCACCTGGGCGTCGAAAGCCATGTCGCCGGCGGCGTGCAGCGTGCTGGGGCCGACCGCGAGGTCGATGGTGCCGGCGCCGGTGCCGCCGTGCGCCGCCCAGTCATGCAGCGCCTGTGCGACGATTCGCGTGCGGCCGTCGGAATCATCCGCGGGCACGGCTTTGTAGCGTGCCGCGAGCGCGGCCCAGTCCGCCGGTTCCGGCCCGTCGATATTCAGGTTCCAGCCCAGATGCGCGACGCGGCCATCGAAGGGGATCGAGGCGAGCCGCGTGAGCAGTGGCGAGACGGCCATGCCGTCCACGGCGCCGCTGCTGGTGAACGCGCTCTGCCCGGCGCCGGCCTGGCGGTTGAAAATGTTGTGCGTCTGGTAGGAGTCGGCGTGCAGCACCATCAGGCTGCCGCTGCTGGCCAGCAGGTCGATATTCCGCGCTTTCGTGTCCATGGCGGAGAAGGGGGCCGGTTCCCGCCGCAGCAGGGCGGAGAGATCCAGCCGCTCGGTTTGCGCGATGGACCCGAAGGTCAAAACGAAATCGCCGTGGTCAGCGCTGATATTGATGCGGTTCGGCAGAACGAAATGCAGCAGAAGCGGCGCCGTGGCGTCGATCTCCATGGCGAAGGCCGGCAGGGTGACGACCAGCGGCGCGGCGGCGGGGCTGGGCTGCACGACCACCCGCAGATTGTTCACCGTGAGCATGGCGACGAGTGGCGAGCCGCTCGGCTCGATGCTGTCATAGCTGACCTGCACATCGCCCCCCGAGGACAGGCCTTTCGCCCACTGCGTGAAGCCGTTCTCCAACTCCCGCTGGGCGAACCACCACAGCCCGAGCCAGGCGGCCACCACGACAATGACGACCGCGGCCAAGGGTTTGATGATAGCCCGCATGAAATATGTCTCCGTTCGGCCTGATGAACCAGCAATCGCTTAGTGTATGGTTGATGTAAAGCGATGGGGCGCTCAGCAAAAGTAAGTGGCCGCTTTTTGAAAAAAGCGGCGCAAAAACTTTTATTTATGCTGGGGCATGGGCTGTGTCGGCGACAACGCCCCTGGCCCAGAATAACAAAGTTTTTTTGCTACTTTTTGTTCACAAAAAGTAGCCTTCCCTTTCTTCCCTTTCTTC
>NZ_DATLPB010000029.1:0-82565 GCF_035535915.1 Acidocella sp. | reverse complement strand
TCGGTCCGAGCGTATCTCCTGGGGACCGACGGAGCGATCATGGACACGCGCGCCGAACCTTGGGGCATCATGCACACGCCTGGGGGAGATTTCGCTGCGGCGTTTACCATGCTGACTGGTCCATGGCGGGATCGCTTTCCTTGCATGAAGGCAATCGCCAGCGGCATGATCGGCAGCGCGCAAAGCTGGCGGGAGGCTCCCTATTGTGAGGCACCGGCCGGCGCAGCCGAACTGGCCACCGCGCTTGTGACGGTGAGGACCGGGTCTGGCCCATTATATATCGTGCCGGGCGTGCGGCGCGGGGGCAAGACTCCAAAATGTGATGCGCGGCGAAGAAACCCAAATTCTCGGCGCGCTGTCCCTGGCTCCCGACCTCGAGAAGAACAGCATGGTGATCTTGCCCGGGACCCATAGCAAATGGGTTTCCATGCATGAGTCGCGCATCATGGATTTCGCGACTTACATGACCGGGGAGCTGTTTTGTCTACTTTTCAGCCATTTAATCTCAAAGCGGAACGGCAGTTTCCGGCTCACTCGGGCCAACAGCTGGCATTCCTCTCCGCGCCCAAGGCGGTCGCTTGGCCGTCGAGCCATAGATGCTGGAAGCAGACGTTTGCTGATGAAGGCTCCGCGCCCTTCCTTATTTGGTGGTCCGATAGATGAACTTGAGCTGCCGGGCCTGCTGCCAAGGCGAACGTTTCCCCGCATGCCTAAATCTTCCATTGGCCATGTCGGCCAATGGAGGAAGCAATGGGACACTCAGAATATGACCCAGGCGTAGCTAAGAAGATCTGGCCGATCTCGCCGGCATCGACCGCACCTATGTCAGCGGTATGGAACGCGGGATTCGCAATCCGACCGTCACGGTTCTACAGAGCCTCACCGATGCCCTGAAGATCGAGCCCGCGGCGCTGTTGGCCAAGCCAGACGCGGTGCTACCTAGGTGCAAGGAACCATTTTGGTGAATGCCTTGTGTGCGCCGTTGGTCGGGAGAGAATGCCATGCCAGATGACGATCGATTGCCGACGCAGAAGCCGAAAGTGGCGCGCCGGCGCGTTTTGGAGGCCGGGCTCGGGATCGCGGGGACGACGGTTTTGTTGCCGCATGGCGCCAAAGCGTCGCCAGTCGCGGGTAGAGGGGAGGCGGGGCCGCCTGGCATCCCCCGTTGGATGCAAACCTTAGGCACGCCAGTCAATGCGCGCCCATACGGATTGCCATCGCCGTTTCAGGCCGGCGTCGTCCGGCTCAGCCAGAAGAGCCCAACCAAATTCTCGAGCGCGAGCTTCACACCCTTGCAGGATTTGCACGGGACGATCACGCCGAATGGCTTGTTTTACGAGCGCGATCATTCCGGCGTGCCGCCGATCGATCCGGCAGAGTTCCGCCTGCTCGTCGATGGCATGGTGGAGCGCCCGATGGTGTTCCGCCTCGCGGATCTGATGCGGCTGCCTGCCGTCACGGCGCGACATTTCCTCGAATGCTCCGGCAATACTTATATGGAATGGGCGGCGCCGGTGGGGAAGACGGTGCAGGAGACACATGGTCTGGTCAGGTGCGCCGAATGGTCGGGAGTGGCGCTGAAGACGGTGCTTGACATTGTGGGCGTGAAAGACAGTGCGGGGTGGTTCGTGGCCGAGGGCGGCGACGCGGCGGCGCTGGACCGCAGCATTCCGCTTGCGCACGGGCTGCGCGCAGGAGCGCTTCTGGCCTATGCGCAAAATGGCGAAGCGCTGCGTCCGGAACAAGGCTTTCCGTTGCGTCTGCTGTTGCCCGGGTTCGAAGGCAATACGAACGTCAAATGGCTGCGTCATATTGAGTTGCGGAAATCACCCGCGATGACGGAGCAGGAGATGGCTTACTACACGGAGCTGCTGCCGAACGGCAAAGCGAGCGCTTTCAATTTCATGATGCAGGCAAAATCTGTGATCACGCGGCCGTCCGGCGGTCAGGTGCTCGCTGAACCCGGTTTCTACGAGATCAGCGGGCTCGCATGGTCGGGGAACGGGCGCATCGCCTCGGTCGAAGTGTCGACGGATGGCGGCAGGAGCTGGTCGGCAGCGACGCTGCAAGAGCCGGTGCAGCCCGTATGCTTCACGCGCTTTCGCCTGCCATGGCGCTGGACCGGCGGTGGCGCGGTGCTGCAGAGCCGCGCGGTCGACGAGACCGGATATGTGCAACCGGCGCTCAAGCAGCTTGTCGCGGCTCGGGGCGTGCATTCTTTCTATCACAACAACGCCATTCAAAGCTGGCAGATCTCCGCGGGAGGGCAGGTGACCAATGTCCATGCTTAAGGCGGAATTGCGGGCTTTCGTCGCCTTGCCACTCTGGCTGCTTGCCGCCTTTCCGGTCGGCGCGGTACCGCAGGGTCAGCCGAATGCAGCATCGGGCCCGGACTACGGCGTCGGCTCGCCCGAAACGGCATCGGATATGCGGGCCTGGGATATCATCGTGGGGCCGAAAGGGGGCAATCTCCCGCCGGGCGAAGGAACGGTCGCAGAGGGCAAGGTACTCTACGCGCGCCAATGTGCATCCTGTCACGGCGCGGACGGGCAGGGTGGTATCGGGCCGCGCCTCGCCGGTGGGATCGGGAGCCTCGCGAGCGCGCATCCGGTCAAGGATGTCGGCAGCTACTGGCCCTTCGCGACGACGCTGTTCGATTACATCCGCCGGGCGATGCCGTTCGACCATCCGGAAAGCCTCAGTGCCGATCAGGTCTATGCGGCATCCGCCTACATCCTCTATCTCAACCGTCTCGCGCCGCCGGATGCGGTGATGGACAGAGCCTCGCTTTCGAAGATTGAGATGCCTAATCGTAACGGATTCATCTGGCGTTCGGACCCGGACACTGCGGCGCACGACTAGGCTTCAAAACTGGCCTGCCCCCATTGGGCGAGTTTACTTTTTATGCTGCTGCCAAGCTGAGGTTGGTCGGTCGCGCGCTATTAAGCGCAAGCGCGCCTGGCCGTGGCACAAAGGCTCCGCCCCTGGAAACGATCGCCTCAGGCGCCGGTGCGCGGACGAACCGTGTTGTAGTGCTGTTGCCAGGCCGCGGGCTGATGCGGTTACCTTTTCGGCCGTTCGGCCTCGCCGTGGATCTCAGACGCAACGGCGCCATGGTTGAGGGCCGAAACCATCAGCACGCCGCCGCAAATATTGCCGCAAAGGGTCGGCAGCATAAAATGAGCTGCGTAAGAGGCAAGTGTCGCATGAGCCGAAAGCACATCATATGCCGCCTCGGCGGAGCCGGCGACAATATGCGAAAGCTGCGCCAGGGCCACCACATAGGTAATGATGACGATGGTGAGAAGCCGCGCCGATTGTGCGCTTGGCAGAATCCAGACCATTAGCGCGATTAGCCAGCCAGCGAAGAAAGCGCGCAGAAATGTCGCAAAGAGATCTGGCGGAATCGCCTGCTGGGCTAGCGACGTCATTGCTTGGGTAACATCCGGCGGGAATATTCCGTGCAAATGAACCAGCACGGCGAAGAGCCAGGTGCCGAGCAGATTTGTCACTAGGACGATGCTCCACAGCCGGGCTGCTGCCAATGCGGTTGCCATGTCTCGCCGGGTGATCACTGGCAGGACGGCGGTGAGCGTGCTTTCAGTGAAAAGTTGCTGGCGGGCCATCACCACAATCATGAAGCCAACGCTGTAGCCCAGCGCCACCAGCGTATGCCGCCAGACAGCATCGGGTAGCCCGGCCTGAAGCAATGCCTGTGTGAGAAAGGAAAATCCCATCGAGAGACCGGCCGCAAAGCCTGATAGCGCCAGTGCGAGATTCGTACGCGCCAATTCATTCTCGCCTTGTTCGCGGATGATTTCGTGAATCACCAGCGCATGCGGGACTGCATGACGAAAGGCGAGCCTCTGCTCATCGCGGCCAAGATGCTTCGAACCCTCAGACATATCGTGGCGGTCGTCCAGATCGTCCATATCCTGTCCTTGTGCTAACGCGCCGATGAGCAAAGCTGAGACGAATGCGCTACGCCCGGACTGAGGCTTGGTGCTAGAGGTCGCGCTGCCTTTTAGGCAGATCCCTTCTCGGGCAGATCCCTTCTCGGACTGAAGAAACCCATGAGTCAGTCTATTTTGAATGGCAACCTGATGCGCTAGAGCCCAGCCCAGCGCCGTTGGGCTCAGTTTCAACACTGCCATTCATGCCCGTGCCAGTTTCCTACTGTGATGTCGGCTTCTTAATACTGTGTTAAGCGCATTACCGCGCGATACTGCGCCGAGAAGACGTTCTGCTCGTAATCGCCGCACAGGAGACGAGATCGAAGTCTGTCTCAGCGCCGCGCGAAAAAGCCCAGCGCAAAACCAACCCCACCAACAATAGCTAAGGCGAGCAATGGGCTACTCGTAACGTTGCCGCGCAATTCATCGGAAGCTTCACCAAACGTCCTTTGCACCTTACCTGCAGCTTGGTTCCACTTCCCCTTGGCCTGGGTACTCGCATCACCGGTCAGTCCCCCGACCGCGTCCTGGAACTTTCCGCCGAAATCGCGAACCGTACCTTCAACTTCATTTTCGTCAACCATAATATAAGGTTCTCCATCAATCAGGCAGTGGATCTGGTGCGCAAAATTTGCGTTTTCCAGTGCTTATTCAAGCATCCATTCAATCGGCATATTTTACTTTCTTAATCTTCAAATCCAGGATCTGATCAATGATTTAGAATGCTGTTCGGGCCTCCGCCGGTTTTCATAGACGGGAGACACATTTACACCGCCGACGAGAGCCGTTTTTCCATCGATGATCATCATCTTCCGGTGATCTCGTTTGTTTAAATCGAGAGACGTCATTTTTAGTGGATTGAACGGACTGTATTCGAGAACGTGTACACCTGCCTTTCTTAATTTGCTAAATAGGCTTGCCGGCGTGTCCATCGCGCCCCAAGCGTCATAGATTAGAAATACTTGTACGCCTTGCGCTTGCTTCTGCAGAAGCAACGCGCTGAATTGCCGAGCGGATGCACCATTGAATTCATAGCTTTCCATCTCGATGCGATCCCGTTCCGTTTCTATCGCACTTTGCATTGCCAGGAAGCTTTGCAGCCCGTTGATCAGAAGTTGAACCCTGTTCCCAGGTACGAATGGCGTTCTTGTCAGGGGTGACATTCTCTTTCTCCATGACGGATAGAGCTGCCGGTTCGCTCGACGTGGGAATAGTGCAAGCTCGATCTGGATCAACATTCGGCAATGATAGGCATCCCGTAAAAAACTCATAGGGCGTTGCAATCCGTTGGGTATTCGCGGTCGACGGGCGCTGCTCCCGCTTACCACAGGGGGCCGCTCCGCTTGACTTTGTGGGTCGTCTACTTGGCCCCCTGTGGATAACGGTCCCCCCCTATGGAAAGCGGGGACAGCGAAACAGAAAACTGAGTTTTAACATCCCACCTGAATTTTGCCTTAAGTGCGCGCAACGCATTGGAATTACAAAAAAAGTCCGTTCCTCTGGAAAGAAAAGTGCCTTCCACGTCTATCGCCGATGCGTCCAAGCGAAACGTTGCTGACATTCACGTGCACTTTCGGGGTATAAAATGGGCATGATGTGAATCGGCTTTGAAGTGTGCCCCTTTTCGGCTTACACAGGCCGCGATGCGGCCAAGATCTACGGCGCAGGGTTTGCCGGACAGGTGGTGGTTGGGCGACTTGCCAACGCCGAGAGCATCCCGGTCCGCCTGGACCTCGACAAGCTGGTCACACGTCACAGCGCAGTGCTCGGCTCGACCGGGTCGGGCAAATCCACGACCGTCGCCAGCTTGTTGCGATCGATCTCGGCGCCGAGCGGAGCGGGCTTTCCGAGCGCGCGCATCCTCCTGCTCGATATCCACGGTGAATATGCCCGCGCGCTTGGCGACAACGCTGAGATTTTCCGGATCACACCTGGGGACGGTGAAAAGCAACTGGTCATTCCGTACTGGGCACTGCGGCCGACCGAAATCCTCAACTTCCTGTGTGGGAAGATGGACGATCGTGCGACGACCCCAATCCTCGACAAGATCTTCGCGGCTAAAAGCACGATAGCGCAGGCAGATAATTTTCCGGGTGTCGACTTGAATTCGATGACTGCCGACAGCCCGATTCCGTACAGCTTGCGAAGCATGTGGCTCGAGCTGATCGATCCAGAGGTCAAAACCTGGTTTGATCAGACAAAGACCCAGCCGGTGATCGTACTCCCCGGGGACGCGGCTACGCTTCGCCCGCCGATCTACCAGCCGCATACGACGACGAATACGGCGCCCTATCAAAACAACATCGGTGTGCTCGGCATCCGCAAGCAGCTCGATCGCATGCGGTCACGTATGCTCGATCGTCAGTTCGAGTTCTTGCTCAAGCCCGGCGACTGGGAGCCTGACCTGACCGGGCATGTGGCGAATGACCTTCCCGCACTTCTCGAAAGCTGGATCGGCCACGAGAAGGCGATAACCGTCCTCGATCTGTCGGGTATCCCCAGTGCCGTTCTCCTGGATTTGATCGGCGCAATTCTGTCGATTACCTATGAGGCACTCTTCTGGGGTCGGGAGCGCGACGAGGGTGATCGAAAGCGGCCCCAACTTGTCGTTATGGAAGAAGCGCACCGGTATCTTGGCCGGGAAGCCGACAACCCTACACGCGAGATGGTCCAGCGAATCGCAAAAGAGGGGCGTAAGTTCGGCATCGGTGCGATGATCGTCAGCCAGCGTCCTTCGGAAATTGACGACACCATTCTCTCCCAGTGTGGCACCTTCATCGCGTTGCGCCTCACCAACTCAATCGACCGCAGCAAGGTACAAGCCGCTTTGCCCGATAACCTGAGCGGTATCGCCGACAGCCTCTCGGTTCTACGGACAGGAGAAGCCATCATAACCGGCGAAGCTGCGCGGTTGCCAGTGCGTTTCCGCGTTACACTTCCTCCCAAAGACCGTCGCCCCGACAGCGAAGACCCGCTCGTCGCGGACAGCTGGAAGCGCGCTCGGGGCACTGAAGATTATGAGCAGCTTGTAGCAGTACGGCGTGCACAGGATCCGAAGTGGAAGCCGCCAGAGACGGACGATAATGAGGGAGAAAATTGATGGAACGACAGCCTGTAACGTCTAGCAATTTGACCGCGGTCGGATATGACCCCCGAGTTGGAGACGCTCGAGGTCCAATTCAAGAACGGCGGCGTTTATCAATATTTCAACGTGCCTGCGTTCATGAACGAGCGTCTCATGACGGCGGACTCACTCGGTCGCTTTTTCAACGCGGAAATTAAAGGTCATTACCCCGAAGCTAAGCTCTAGCACCTTTGAACTCTCCTGCCTGCACCTGCTGCAGGACGTAATGGATGAGTTCCATTCTTCATAGGTAAGCATTTCGGGCCAACGGCTCTGCTTGGCGAGAGCTACCCGCATTTCTTCCACATGTTTTTGCACCTTAGGCGTTACCTCAAGGAGATCGGGAAAAAACTCAAAATACACTGAGAACAAGAAGACGCCGTACACCTGACAGAATGCGACGAAGTATGCGCTCATATCTTTAGTCGGCCGGTCCGGTGCGCACAAAACCTGATACGGAAGAAGGCCGCCGGGGAGGGGGGCAGGGAGACCTTATCATGGGCCGCAACCCTTCACGGGGCGAAACTATCAGCCTCGGCGTTGGCTATCGACGCCAAAAAACTCATAGGAAATCATTTTTATGACCGGCGCCAAAAGTCGCATGAATTAAGTCTTAAAGTCGCATGAATAAGGGCTCTAATTCGCACGAATTAAGGACCAAACGGGCTCCGGAAGGGCCGGGCGAGGCCAAATTCGCAGTAATAAGGGATTTTGACAACTCAGAGTACATCAAGCCAACAATAATCGCAGAATCAATATTATGGAAAGAAAAGGCGCCATGCGCCTGGCGTCCCGATGGCTGTTCAACCGGATTGGATCAGGGCGCCATACCAGCCGAGGCCGCGATAGGTCTCGTAGCCGGGCGTGCGATGGAACGCGACGGTGTTGCCCCGGGAATCGCGATAACTGCCGGCAGAGCGCCCGCCATGTTCCAGCCGGAGCGTTTCGTCCGGCATGCCGCTTTTGTCCGATGCTGCGATCACCCGGTTTTTGGCATCCACCAGCAGAACTCTCGTGCGCTTCGCCTCGGCCTGGGTCAGCCGCACCCCCTTGACCACGGCTTCCGCCTGCGCACCCCAGTTGAAATGAATGCCCAGAACGCCGATGGGACGGCCATTGTCGCCGTGCACGGCGGCGGCGTAGGTCGCCACGGGGGCGTTATCCAGCGCCCGACAGCGCGCAATATCGGCGACCGCGAAATCATCGGGCGAACGGCTCGCCATCGCGTCGCGGAACCAGCTCTCGCGCGACACGTCCGTGCCGATCACCTTCGCGTAGCGGTCCCCCCTGCCATGGGCAATGACCTGGCCCCTGGGATCGCACAGCCAGATATCGAGATAGACCGTATAGGCGCGCAGGATGACGCCAAGCCGCCGGCTGGCATGCGCGCGCCGTTCCTGATCGTCATGTGCCACAGCCTCGACGATCGCGGCATCGGTGGCCCACCAGCGCACGTCGCAGGTGCGTTCGTAAAGGTTGCGGTCCATGATTTCGATCGCATTGAGCGCAAGATCGACGAGGCGCTGACCGCGCACTTCATCCGCCATGCGCGTGCCCACGTCACGCAGCGCCGCGAACGCCTTGCTTAACTCGCCATCCATCTCCGAGGCGATGCGCGCGATTTGGCCGGCCACGTTTTTGACCTCGTCCGCCACCACGGTGAAGCCGCGCCCGGCTTCACCGGAACGCGCCGCCACGATTGACGCGTTGATCGCCAAGAGATGCGTGTGGGCGGTGATGGTGTGAATGTCCCGGACCTTGACCTCCGAAATACCCGCCGCCGCATCAACATAGCGCAAAACCAGCTCAGGGGTCGCTCCGCCTTCTGACGACACGTCTTCATTCAGTAACATCAGAAACTCCGGGTTATCCGAGTATATCTCCAAAGTTGTTACTTACGGCGAATAAACCGACATGTACAGAATTCGACTGGGATGGCCCCTCCCCGGCTTTTTTGTCCGGCGTGATGGATATTCTATTTCAAACCCGGCGCCGGCGTTGAAGTCGGCGGGCACGCCAACCCGTGTGCGCCATGGCGCACCGGCGAAGCCTTGGCGGCCACGTGCCAGTGTTTGGCCGGCCGTGCCTTCCGCCAGGCATGAGGATGAAGCGCCGTGGGACGATCATGGAAGGACGGCCCGCCGGCCCCGCCATTGAGCACCACGGTGAGGTTGCTGTCCGCGTTGTTCAGCGTGGCGTTGCCGCCGGTGGTGATGACCAGCGTGGTCACGGCCTGTCCGTGGCCGACCACTTTTACCCCCGCCAAATCCGACGAGGCGTTCACCGTGTCGGTGCCGCTTCCAGCGATCACCGACTGTGTCGGCGCGCCGACCGTGATGGCGTCGGTGCCCGGCGTGCCGACCGCCGTGATGTTGGCGCCCTGGCCCAGAGACAGATTGTTGGTGCCCGGCGTGAGCTTGACGGTGATGTTGCTGTCCTCGTCGCTCAGAGCTGCCGTACCCGGCGTGATGATATGGAGCGTGGTTTTCGCCGGGCTGCGGCCGACCACTTTTGCGCTGGCCAGATACGCCGGCACATTCACCGTGCTTTTGCCGGTGCCGGCAATCACCGACTGGGTTGGCGCCCCGACCGTGATGACATCGTTGCCGGAGGAGCCAATCACCGTAATATTGGCGCCGGTGCCGAGCGTGACGTTATGCGTGGCGGCGGTATCCTGCGGCGCCGCGTACGGGGCCGGGCCAGGCAGCGGCGTTAGCTGCGTTGCTAGCGGGGTTGGCGCGGTGGGTGCCGTCATGGGGGCGACGGGTGGCATTCTGGTCTGGGTCTGGCCCTCATCGGGGCCGAGGACGGGCGGCTTGGCGGTGTTGGGCATGCTGCAGGCGCTCGTCAACAATACGCCCAACACCGCGCCGCATTGCACGCTCCAGCGCGCACTGTTCAACGCATTGTTCCAGCCCAATCGGTTCGATCCACCAGAAATTGTCGCCATCCCTATGCTACTTCCCAACAGAGTAATGCACTACAGTCATGTGCGGTTACCGGTTCGCGCAATGGTTTACAAGATAGACACAATACAACCTCAGATACACAACGCTTGCGTTTGATATTTTGTGTCATGTGAAATCGGCGCCTGCGCGCGAATTTCCCGCGCGCAGGCACGGGAAATCGCCGCCGAACGGCGGCGTTGCATGTATCTGATGCGGGATCGAGGATCGCGCCGTTATTTTTCTGGTTAGGGGCGCGGCGCGCGTCACGCGCTCCCACCACGCCGAAGGCCGCGAGGGCGCGTCCCCGCTCCTGCTATCATCGCCGGCCGCCAGCTTTTTTGCCGGCGGCCGACGCCGTGACGCGACGTTACTGCAGCAGCGTCGGCTGCATGTTCATGCCCGGCATGACCGAGGCCCCGGGCAGCATCGTCAGGCTGTCCAGCTCATGGAACATCCAGACGGTCAGGCCGATGGTGAGAATGAACAGCGGCACCGTCAGGACCAGCGACACGCTCTTCCAGATATTATGCAGCGCGATGTTCAGGCCGAAGAACAGGAAGCATTGCGCGAACAACGCCACCATCGCGAGCGCGGAAATCGCGCCGAGCAATTTCAGCGGCGGCAAGGCATGCTGTTCGGTGATCAGCAGCGCCGCCATCAGCAGCGCCAGCGACAGCACGAAGCCGACGGTGTAGCCGGTGAAACTCGCCTGCTGCACTTCCGGGTGCAGCACGGGATCGGGCTGGTGCGTGGCCATCAGATGGTCCCCTTGAGGTAAACGAAGACATAGACGCAAACCCAGACCGAGGCCTGGAACTGCCAGAACAGGCGCAGATTGAGCAGCTGCGCCACCACCGCCGTGGAAAAGCCGAAGCGCAGCACCTGCACCAGCATCACCAGCATCCACAGCAGGCCGAACACCATGTGCAGCCCGTGCGAGGCGATGAGCACGAAGAAGGCGGAAAGGAAGCCGCTGGTGAACGGAGTCGCGCCGGCGTGGAAGAGGCTGGCGAAGTCCGCCAGCTCCAGCCCGAGGAACACGACGCCCAGGCCGATGGCGGCGAGCATGCCGAGGACCACCCCGGCGCGGTTGCCGCGCTTCAGCGCCACCGTGGCGAGGCTGTAGGCGAACACGCTGGAGAGCACCGCGAAGGTCTGCCAGGTGGCGGCGATCGGGTGCACGACCTGGGATTCGGTGGGGCCGCCGGCCGCATTCATGGTGTGGTCGAGCACACCATAGGCGGCGAAAAGCCCGGCGAAGAGCAGCGCGTCGCTCAGCATGTACAGCCAGAACCCGAAGGTCTTGGCGCCGATCACGTCATGCTCTTCATGCCCGTAATGCCAGAGCGGCGGAATTTTGCCGTCTTTGACGATATTCATTTGCATTAATGCGCCTCCGCTTCGGCCATATGCGACGTGTTGGATTCACTCAGATACTGCGTCTCGGCGACCACGCCGAGCGGCTTGTTGGCGCTCTCCAGTTTCGCCAGCGCCTCCGCGGTCAGGATATAGCCCTTATCGCGCGCAAACGAACGGTAGATGACCACGGCGATGATCGCGAGCAGAGAGAACCCGGCCATCCACCAGATCCGCCACACCATACCAAAGCCGAAACCGAAGCCGAGAATGCCGATGAGCAGCGGCACGACCGTGTTGTTCGGCATGTGGAAAGCCTCGAAATGGTCGGGCTGCACGTCGGCGACCTTGTTGGCGTAGCGCCAGCTCAGCTCGTCGCGCGTGTTCACCTGCGGGGTCACCGCGAAATTATAGAACGGCACCGGCGAATGCGTGAGCCATTCCAGCGTGCGCGAGGTACCCCACGCATCGGCGCCGACACGGTTCTTCACCCGATCGCGGATGCTGACATACAGCATTTTCGCGAAATAATAGCAGGAGAGCGTGTAGAAGCCGATGCCGATTTCCTCGACCACGAGGGCCGGCATCCATTGCGTGTTGTAGAGGTAGTCCAGACGCCGCGTCTCGCCCATGAAGCCGAGCGCGAACATGGCGATGAACAGCACAGCGGTGCCGAGGCTGAACGTATAGAAGAACGCCTTGCCGCTGCGCTCATCCAGCCGGAACCCGAAGACTTTCGGGAACCAGTAGCCGGTGGCGGCGAAAATCGAATAGGCGATGAGCAGCACCATGCAATGGAAGTGCGCGATCACGAACACGCTGTTATGCACGGTGTAGTTCACCGCCGGGATCGCCAGCATCATGCCGGTCACGCCGCCGATGAGCAGCAGGAACAAAGCGCCCACAGCCCACAGCATCGGCGCCGTGAAGGTCAGGCGGCCGCGATAGAGCGTGAAGACCCAGTTGAACACTTTCACGCCGGTCGGAATGCCGACCAGCATGGTCGCCACCGAGAAGAAGGTGTTGACGTAGGGTCCGGCGCCCATGGTGAAGAAATGGTGCAGCCACACCAACCAGGAAATCCCCGCGATGGCGAAGGTCGCCGCCACCATGGTAATATAGCCGAACAGCGGTTTTTCCGCGAAGGTCGGGATGACTTCTGAGATGATGCCAAAGGCCGGCAGCACCAGGAAGTACACTTCAGGATGGCCCCAGATCCAGAACAGGTTGGTGTAGAGCATCAGGTCGCCGCCCAGGCCGGCGGTGAAGAAATGCGTGCCGAGATAGCGGTCCGCGCCCAGCAGAGCGAGCGCCACGCCGAGGATCGGGAAGGAGGTCAGGCCGATGATGTTGGTCGACAGCGTCGTCCAGGTGAAAATCGGCAGACGGTCCCAGCGCATGCCGGGGGCGCGCATGCCGACGATGGTGGCGATCATGTTGATCGAGTTCAGCGTCGTGCCGATGCTCGAAATCTGAATCGCCCAGAGCCAGTAATCGACACCGACGCTCGGGCTGTAGGAAACTTCCGTGAGCGGGGCCAGGCCGACCCAGCCGGCGGTGGAGAAATCGCCGATGAACAGCGAGGCCATGACCAGCATCGCGCCGACCGTGGTGAGCCAGAGGCTGATCGCGTTCATCATCGGGAAGGCCATGTCACGCGCGCCGATCTGCAGCGGCACGATGATGTTGCCGAGGCCGGTGAGGATCGGGGTGACGGCGAAAATGATCATCAGCGTGCCGTGCGAGCTGTAGATCTGGTCGAAATGCTCCGGCGGCAGATAGCCGTGCGCCGCGCCAAGAACACCGCCCGAGTGCGGGCCGTCCGCCATCACCTGTTGGGTGCGGATCATCATCCCGTCGACGAAGCCGCGGAACATCATCACCAGGCCGAGCAGGATGTAGATGATGCCGATCTTCTTATGATCGACGGTGGTCAGCCATTCACGGAAAAGATAGCCGATCTTGCGGTAATACACGACCGGCACAAGGACCAGGAGCCCAGCGATGACCGAGAAGGCAAAGGCGAAGATGATGATCGGGTTGGAATAGGGAATGGAATCGAGGGTCAGCCTGCCAAAAAGCGGCGACCACGGACCTGGCACATGAACGAGCACGTTAAGACCTTTCTCTTCGTCTGGGGTGCGTTTGCATTAGGGGATACGGATCGCGTCAGGAGTGGGCCGAACCCGCCTGCGCCGCGGCGGTCTTCGCCGGAACGGGAATGGGGACCTCCGCCGGTACCGGGTAGACTGTGCCGTGCAGCGCCGCGTTATAGACCTGATTGAACAAATCCGCGTCCACGCCGGAGAAATAGGCCGGCTTGGCGCCGACATTCACGGTCGGCTGCGCCAGTTGGCGGAACTGCGCATAACCCAGCTTCGCCGGCGAGGCCTGCGTCTGCTTGACCCAGGCGTCGAAATCCACCGGCGAGACGATGCGCGTGGAAAACTGCATCCAGGAGAAGCCCGCGCCGCTGAAATCGGCCGAGTAGCCTTCGTAATTGCCCGCGTGGTTGACCTCGAAGGCATCCTTGGTGCGCATGCCTGGCATGACGTCAATCATCGGCGCAACCTGCGGAATGAAGAAATCGTTCACGACGCTGGTCGAGGTCAGCCGCAGATTGACGGCCCGTCCCTGCGGCACCACCAGGTCGTCGATGGTCGCGATTCCCTGCTGCGGGTAGATGAATACCCATTGCCAGTCGGTGGTAACCACATCCACCTGCAGCGGCGCATCCGCCTCAGCGGATTTCAGCACGGTCGGCGCATAAGGATTCACCAGCATGGCGCTCTGGTACGAATAATAGCCGAGCACGACGACGACGATGAACGGCACGCCCCACATCAGCAATTCCAGGCCGAGCGAGTGCGACCAGTTCGGGTCGTAGGCGGCGTTGCGCTTCTTGCTATAGCGCCACATGAACAGCGCGATCATGAACGTGATCGGCAGCGTGATCAGCAGCATCACCACCACGTCGACGATGGTGTAGTGCCATTCCACGCTGGCGATGGAATCGGCGGGATGGAACAAACGGTATGATACGGTCGAGCAGCCCGACAGCAGCAAGGCCGAAAGAAACAAGAGAGGCCGTGAAAACAAAGTAATTCTTCGGTGCCGTGACGGTATCATTTCAGTCTACCTTAACTAATTCCAGTGTAATGACCTGTACGCCGGCAGAATGCCCTCCCCGAAGCTGCCGATCAAGCGGGCAGATCGAAAAGAGCCCGCTCACAAAACGCGCATCGTCCGCTAAGGACAGCATGCCGTTATTTTTTCTGACCTCACAAAGCAAGCACCATACCGTCATAGCCGGGCTCAATCCCGGGCGGCAGACTCGCAAGCAGCGCCTGGTAATCCATATCGGGGCCCATATGCGTGAGAATCGTCCGGTGCGGGCGGAGCTGCTCGACCCAGGCCAGGACCTGGTCGAGATTGGCATGCGACGGGTGCTTGCCGGTGCGGGTGAAGCAATCCACCACGAACAAATCGAGCCCCGTCAACGCCGCCAGGGCTGGCTCATCGAGATGCACCACATCCGTGCAATAGGCGAAATTGCGTGTGCGTAAGCCAAGGCTGCGGCTGAACCCGTGGTCCTGGTCGATCAGCGTCACCGGCAGCCCGAGAATGTCCACAATCTGTCCGGGGGCGATCTCCTCTTCCTCCAGCACTGGCCGGGAAAAAAAACCGCTATTGAAGGGCTTGAAGGCATAATCGAAGCGCTGCCTCAGCTCATCCCAGATGAAGCGGGTCGCGTAAGCCGGCATCGCCCGGCCGATGATCCGGTTGAGGATGCGGATTTCGTCGAGCCCGGCGATATGATCGGCATGTGCATGCGTGTAGAGCACGGCATCGATCCGGCCGATGCCCGCGCCAGTCAGCTGCAACCGCAAATCGGGCGGCGTGTCGACCAGCAGCCTTTGCCCGTCATCGGTTTCGATCACGATGCTCGAGCGCGTGCGGCGGTTGCGCGGCTCGGCGGGGTCGAGCTGCCCCCAATCGCCGAACCCGTCGGCCCCGCCGATCTGCGGCGAGCCGGCCGATCCGCCGACGCCGAGCAGCGTGACCTTCACGCCGCTTTCCGGAAAAGCGTCTTGAAGTTGGCCGTCGTCAGCTCGGCAATGGCTTCAGGCGACATTCCTTTGACCTCCCCAAGAACCTTGGCCGTGTGCGCAGTATAAGCCGGCTCGTTGCGTTTGCCGCGGAACGGCACCGGCGCCAGATACGGCGCATCCGTCTCCACCAGCAGCCGCTCGGGCGGCACGGAAGCGGCGATGTCGCGAATGTCCTGGGATTTCGGAAAGGTCAGGATCCCGGAGAACGAGATATACCCGCCCATGTCCAGAGCCGCCTCGGCCAGCGCGCGCCCGGAGGAAAAGCAATGCAGCAGAAAATCGAAATGCCCCAGCGCCCGCTCCTCGGCGAGGATGCGCGCAATGTCCTCGTCGGCGGCACGGGCATGGATGGCCAGCGGCAGGCCGGAAAGCCGCGCGGCACGGATATTGGCGCGGAAATTCTGCTCCTGAATATCACGCGGCGCCTTGTCGTAGAAATAATCCAGGCCGGATTCGCCGATGCCGATCACCTTGGGGTGCCGGGCCAGCGCCGCGATCGCCTCCGGTTCCGCCACCGGCAATTCGTCCGCCGCATGGTTCGGGTGAACCCCGACACAGGCCCAGACATTGTCGAACTTTTCCGCAATCTCAATGGCTTCGCGTGACTGGCTCAACGTCACGCCGATCGTCACCAGCTCGCCGACCCCGGCCAAACGGGCGCGCTCGACCACCTCCGCCTGCTCGCCGGGCTGGTTGAAATAGTCCAGATGACAGTGGGAATCTATTAACATTAGATGCTTATGCGGCTTCTATAATGCGTGGAAACAAGCCGACCGGAGCCGGCAAAGGCGCATTCTCAACCAAAGGCGCCTCAAGGGCGGCAATCTGCCGCGCCTCAGGCGCGACCCCAAGCTGGTCGAGCAGCTTGCTCATGCTGTCGGGCATGAAAGGCTGCAACAGCACCGCCACGGTACGCAGCACGGACGCCAGCACATACAGCACCGTCAGCATGCGCTCCGGATCGGTCTTTTTCAGCGTCCAGGGCGCCTGGTGGTCGATATAGGCGTCGGCGGCGCGGATCACTTTCCACACCTCCTCCAGCGCCTCATGGAACGCGAGACGGTTGATCGCCGCCCTCACCTTTTCCGGCAGCGAAGCGGCGCCGTCCAGCAGCGCATGGTCGGCCTCGCGCAAGGCGCCGCGCGCCGGCACCACGCCGCCGGCATTCTTGGCGATGAACGAGAGCGTGCGTTGGGCCAAATTGCCGAGCCCATTGGCCAGCTCGGCGTTGACACGCGCGATCAGCGCCCGGCGGGAGAAATCGCCGTCATTGCCGAACGGCACCTCGCGGAGCAGGAAAAAGCGCACCTGGTCGAGCCCGAAGGTCGAAACCAGCGGCCGCACATCAATGAAATTGCCGGTCGACTTGCTCATCTTCTCGCCCTCGACCGTCCACCAACCATGCGAGAACACGCGCTTGGGCAAAGGCAGACCCGCCGCCATGAGGAAAGCCGGCCAATAGACGGCGTGGAAGCGGATGATCTCCTTGCCCACCAGATGCAGGTCGGCCGGCCAATAGGCGGCGCGCGGCGCGGCCGCATCCGGGTAGCCGGTGGCGGTGAGATAATTCACCAGCGCATCCAGCCACACATACATCACATGCTGCTCGTCGCCCGGCACCGGAATGCCCCAGGTGAATTTGGTGCGGCTGATCGACAAATCGTTCAGCCCACCGCGCACGAAGCTCAGGATTTCGTTGCGCTTGGCCGTGGGCGCGATGAAGTCCGGATGCGCTTCATAGAATTCCAGAAGTCTGTCCTGGAAGGCGCTGAGTTTGAAGAAATATGACGGCTCGCTGACCTTCTGCACCGGGGCGCCGGAGGCGGTCGCCACCAGGGTGCCGTCCGGCCGCTTGGTCAGCTCGGATTCGTCATAGAACGCCTCGTCGCGGACCGCGTAATAGCCTTCATAGGCGCCGAGATAGATCATCCCCGCCTCATCCAGCTTGCGCCACAGCGCCTGCGCGGCTTCCTTGTGGCGCGGCTGCGTGGTGCGGACGAAATCGTCGTAGGAGATGTTCATGCGCCGCGCCATGTCGGCGAAATCGGCCGCCACCTGGTCGACGAAATTCTGCGGGTCGGTCTCGGCGTCCCGCGCCGCGGCCTCGACCTTCTGGCCATGCTCGTCGGTGCCGGTGAGAAACAGCACGTCGAACGCGTCCAGCCGCTTGAAGCGCGCCAGCACGTCGGCGGCCGTGGAGGTGTAGGCGTGGCCGAGATGCGGCGAACCGTTCACGTAATAAATCGGCGTGGTCAGGTAAAATCTGTTCCGGCTCATGTCCTGTGCAACTGGCTGAGCGCCACGATCACCGCGGCGCGTTTGTCGAGATTGAGGCCGAGCACCTCGTGTTCGAGCTTGGCGAATTCCTGCCAGAGCGCGACGCGACCGGCAAGCTGTGCAGCCGGCTGACCTGCCCTCGCCGCCGCGCGCGTATGAGCCGCCAACCCGGCGCGCAGCAGCGTCATGAAGGTATCGAACTTGTCCACCCCCTCCACCGCGCGCGCCACATTGTCGGCGATGGCTTGCGCCCGTGCCGGCGATACCGGCGCGGCAAGCACCTCATCCACCAGCCCGGCAACAGCGATGCCGTCCTCCGCCAGGCTCAGCGCCGTTCCTATGCTTCCTTCCGCCAGCCGCACCAGCCGGGCATGTTCCTCGCCTCCCAGGTCCGGCGCATAAGCGGCGAGCAAGGCCGCCATGTCCGTTTCGGGCAACGGCGCCAGCGGCAAGGCCCGGCAGCGGCTGCGGATGGTCGGCAGCAACCGCCCCGGCGCTGAGGAAACCAGCAGCAGAATGGCGCGGGCGGGCGGCTCCTCCAGCACTTTCAGCAGCGCATTCGCGGCATTCGGGTTCATATCCTCGGCGCCGTCGATCACCACCACGCGCCAGCCGCCTTCGGCCGGCGTCAGGCGCATGAAGGCACTCGCCTCCTGCACCGTGGCGATGACGATTTCCGATTGCAGCCGTTCCGTCTTGACGTTCACGCGCCGTTCCACGGTGAACAGATCCGGATGCGTCCCCGCCGCGACGCGGCGAAACACCGGGGCGGTTTCCGGCACGGAGAGATCCGCGCTGCTCTCGCCCGCCAGCAGCCAGCGCGCGAAGCGGAACGCCAAAGTCGCCTTGCCGATGCCGGGCTGCCCGGAAATCAGCCAGCCATGATGCAGCCGGCCGGACATCGCGGCATGATGCAAGGCGGCGACAGCCGATTCATGGCCGCGGAAGTGCGGGTTGGCGCGGGGGTCAAGCATAGGAAGAAAGGCTTCTTTTTGTGAACAAAAAGAAGCAAAAAAACTTTATGACTCTGGGCCACGGGCGATGTCGCCGCCAACGCCCATGGCCCAGCATAGTAAAAGTTTTTGCGCCGCTTTTTTCAAAAAGCGGCCACTTCCTTCCTACCTTCACGCTTTATCGCCCTGTACGGTCGCGGATGATCCGGCGCATCGCCGCCACCACCGTTTCAGCCGGCGGTTCGGCGTCGATCAAAGCGCAGCGCCCCGGCTCGGAGGCGGCGATGGCGTGGAACCCATGCGCCACCCGCGCCATGAAATCCGCGCCCATTTCCTCATAGCGGTCGGGCGCGCCGCCGCGGGCCGTGCGCCGCTTGTTCGCCGTCTCCTCGGACACTTCGAGCATGAAGGTCAGGTCCGGCCGCAGGTTGATCAGCCGGATCAGGCTGGCCACCGCAGAGACATCCACGTCCAGCCCATAAGCCTGGTAAGCCATCGTCGAATCATAGAACCGGTCGCAGATCACGATTTCGCCGCGCGCCAGCGCCGGCCGGATCACGCTCTCCACCAGGTCCGCGCGGGCGGCGAAATGCAGCATGGTCTGCGCCAGCGGGTCGAGCTTGATCGTGGTGCTGAGCAGGAGCGCGCGCATCGCCTCGGCGCCCGGCGTGCCGCCCGGCTCGCGGGTCGTCAGCACGGTATAGCCTTCCGCCCGCAGCATGTCCGCGAGACCGCGGGCAGCGGTGGATTTGCCAGCCCCTTCCCCGCCTTCCAGCGTGATGAACAGCCCGGCGCGCTGGTTCATCGCACCACGATCTGCGGATCTGAAACGCCGCGCGCCAGCAATTCCTGCAACGCCGCATCGGCGGCGGCGACCGAACGATACGGCCCGACATTCACCGCAAACAGGGTCCGGGAACTGTCATTCACCGGCATCACCTGCGTCGGCATGCCGTAAAGCCGTTGGGCTTCCCGATAAGCGTCCTCCATGCTGCCATAGCCCGGCACCTGAACGAAGAGCGGCCCCGGCGCCGGCGCCACGGTGGTGACGGCCCCGGAAAGCTGCACCGGCCCTGCCGATGCCTGGGACGCCGCGGCCGGGCTCAAACTCTGCACCGCGCCGGCCGCGCCGCCGCCGGGCGGGGCGAGACTCTGCGCGGTCACGCTCGCCACTGGTGCGGCCGACAATTTCGGCCCGGCGCCGAGCGCGCCGTCCAGCGCCGCCGTCGCCGGCCCGTCCAGCGTCACCCGGACCTCGACCACGCCGCCCACCGGATAATCCAGCAGCCGCGCGACCCGCGGCGTCACGGTGATGACCCGGCCGGCCATGTCCGGACCGCGCGCATTCACCCGCACCTCCACCGAGCGCCCGTTCACCAGATTCGTCACGGTGACGATGGAAGGCAATTGCAGAACCGGGCTGGCGGCGGCCAGCGCATTCGGGTCGTAGGCCTCGTTGTCTTGCGTGTAGGGCGGCACGTTGTCGCCGATCACGGAGGAGAGGCCGGTCACGTCGTAGCTGGTGAAATCGCGGGGATATTGCCACTCGCCACCGGCCTCGTAGGGATTGCCGATGGTGAAGGTCACCGGCCCCGGCGGCGGCCCGGCGGGGCGGTTCATGCAGCCGGCCAGGGCCATGAACAGGCCGAGGATCGCGCGGTTCATCATGCCTCGACCGCCATGCGGCCAAGCGCGCCCACCGCCAGCGCATAGAAATCCGAGGCGTTGTAGCGGCGAATGACATAGAAATTGCGGTACAGCAGAAACGCCTGTCCGCCCGCACCATCCGGCAGCAACAACGCGGCCGGCATATCCTCCGGCAGATTGGGCGCATCCGCCAGGCGTTGTACCCCCTGGGCCCGCCAGTACCCCACCGTGCGGATCGTCTCGCGCCCGCTCATCGCCACATCGAGCGAGGAAGGTGCGAGCACCGGCTCGCTGGACGGCTCCTCCGGCACCCAGCCCGCCTTGGCCAGGTAATTGGCGATGGACGCGATGCTGTCGGCATCGGAGGACCAGATATCCGGCCGGCCGTTGCCGCTGAAGGAAATCGCGGTGGAGAGATACACGCTCGGCATGAATTGCGGCTGCCCCATCGCCCCGGCATAGGAGCCGATGAGCTGCGGCGCCGGCGCGTCGCCCGCAGCGATGATGCGCAGCGCCGAGATGACCTCGCTGCCGAAATAGCGGCTGTTGCGGTCCCAGGCGAGCGTGGTCAGCGCGTCGATCACGTTGAAATCGCCCTGGGTGGTGCCGTAATTCGTCTCGATTCCCCAGATGCCGAGCAACGGCGCGGCGGAGACGCCGAAGCGGCTGGTCACCGCCGCGAACAGATCGCGCATTTCCTCTGACTTGCGTGTCCCGGCGTCGACCCGCGTCTGGTTCAGCACATGCGAGGAATACTCCGCCCAGGTCTCGGTAAACTCAGGCTGGTGGCGGTCGAGCCGCAGCACGGTCTGGTTCGGCACGAGATGCCCGGTGGCCGTCTCGATGATCGATGACGGAATGCCTTCGGCCGCCGCGCGCGCCTGCAGGGACGCGAGGAATGTCGAAAAATCCGCAGCGCGCGCGAAACGCGGCAGCGCAAATGTAAGGGGAAGACCTAAAAGAAGAGCACGCCGATCCATGGTCCGACACTGCCATGCCATCGCATTGTGCCGCAACACGGAAGCCGGGAAAGAAAGTGGCCGTTTTTTGGAAAAAGCGGCGCAAAAACTTCTGGTTACGCTGGGCCTGACGCACTGAAATGGCACGGGCCAAGTGACAGAAGTTTTTTTGCTACTTTTTGTTCACAAACAATGGCGCTTCCTTCCTTAGCGTTCCCGCATCGTGCAGGCAGCCAGATCGATCAGGCGCTCCAGCACTTCGACCTCCTGGGCCCCGGCGATGGCGTGCTCGCCATCGATCAAGAAGCACGGCACGCCGTTGATGCCCAGCCGGTGCGCATGCAGATTTTCCGCGTGCACGAATTCCGCACCCTCGCTGGACGCGAGGAAGAGCGCGGTGGCGCGCGCATCCATCCCTTGCAGGGCCGCCAGCCGCACCAGCGTTGCCGGCACGCCGATATCCAGCCCTTCGACGAAATGCGCGCGGAAAATCTCGTCGACCAGGACGTCGGCAGCGCCGAAGGCCTGCGCGTAACGGATCAGCCGGTGCGCATCCACGCTGCTCGGCGTGCGGCGGATGGCGGCGAAATTGAATTCGATCCCTTCCGACGCGCCCAGCTCGGTGATCGAATGATAAAGCCGCCGGCCCCGCTCCTCGGCGCCGAATTTGCGGATCATGTAGTCGCTGCGCGTCATGCCCGAGCGCGGCATGTCCGGGTTCAGCAGGAACGGACGCCAGACCATTTCCACGTTCAGATCCCGCCGGCGCGCCAGTAGGAGGGACAGGCGTTTCACCCCCAGATAGCACCAAGGGCAAACGAAATCGTGCACGACTTCGATGACCAGCCGCGCCGGAAGAGGGGCGAGGATATTCATGGGTCTGTCTTACAACGCTTTACACCGTTCGGCGAGCATCTGTCGCCCATTGCATATCGGGTATATGGCCGCCGGATGACATCCTCTTGACGCCCCCCGGTCCGGCGCGATGATGAGCCAAGCGCGATGGCGGGCTTGGGGAGAGTTTTCTTGCAGTTACGTATATTGTGCGCGGCGATGGCGGTCTTCACGCTGAGCGGCGCGGCGGAAGCGCGGCCGTTGCCGGAACCGAAACCCTCCGGCATCGTCATTCATCTGTTCGGCCCCGATCCGGTGACGAATCAGGCTCCCGGCAGCGGCGCGGCGAAGCCGGCCGGCACCGCGCCGGAGCAAAGTTTCGGCGGCATTCTGCACCAGATGTTCGTGACCGGCGACCCGAACCAGAAACCCGGCGCTGCCTTTGCCAAAGGCCGCACCGATCACTAAACAAAAGGAAAGCAGCCGCTTTTTGAAAAAAGCGGCGCAAAAACTTTTGTTTACGCTGGGCCTGAGACGCTCAGGCGGCACGGGCCCAATTTAAAAAAGTTTTTTGCTTCTTTTTTTTAAAAAAGAAGCATTTCCTTCCTTAATCCTTCGCCCGCAATTCAGCGGCGTGCTTCTCCATGCGCGCGGCGATCGTATCCAGGCGCCAGGCGACCACGTCGTTGAAGGTGACATAGCCGCGATGCTGCGTATCGATCGCCGGGAAATTGGCGACGATCATCTTCAAGTCTGCTTTCTGGGCCTGGGCCAGGGTCAGATGGCCGTCATGGGTGGTGTTGGCGGCGTCGAATTTCTTATGGAATTGCCGCATCGCCTGGTGCCAGTCGCCATGGTGATGCCCGTGTTGAGGGCCGGACATGCCCATGCTGCCCGACGGCGTGCTCATGGGAGGATTGGAGCTGGGGGCGTTCGTGGTTTGCGCGACGGCGATCGCCGGAAGGGCGGCCAGGCCGAGCAGAGTGAACATGGTGGTACGACGCATGAGGAACTCCTGTTAGTATCGCGCCACAAATAACGCAGCCGTGTAACAAGAAAATCTCCGGCCCGTAACGGCCTGTCGCGCCCCGCACCACCCGTCGCGAAAAACGTCCTGAAAACGACAACGGCGTCCCCCAAAGGGGACGCCGTTGTAAAAACCGCAAAACCGAAAAATCAGCGTGAGTAGTATTCGATGACCAGGTTCGGGTCCATCTGCACCGGGAACGGTACATCGGCCAGCTTCGGCGCACGCAGGAACTTGCCCTTCATCGCGCGGTGGTCGACTTCCATATATTCCGGCACGTCCCGCTCGGCGGCCTGGGTGGCATCGAGCACCACGGCGAGCTGCTTGGACTTCTCACGCACCTCGACCACGTCGTCATCCTTCACCAGGTAGGACGGGATGTTGACGCGCTGGCCGTTGACCATGACATGGCCATGGCTGACGAACTGGCGCGCCGCGAACGGGGTGACGGCGAATTTCATGCGGTACACGACCGCGTCCAGGCGACGCTCAAGCAGCTCGATCAGCTTCTCCGAGGAGTCGCCCTTCAGGCGCACCGCTTCCTTATAATAGCGCAGGAAGGCCCGCTCGGAGATGTTGCCGTAATAGCCCTTGAGCTTCTGCTTGGCCATCAGCTGCACGCCGTAGTCGGACGGCTTCTTGCGGCGCTGGCCGTGCTGGCCCGGGCCATATTCCCGCTTGTTGACCGGCGACTTGGCGCGGCCCCACAGATTGACGCCAAGACGGCGGTTAATCTTATACTTACTCTCAGTGCGCTTGGTCACGGCGCGTGTCCTTCTTGTTGAATTACGCCAGTAGTCGTGCCCTGCCCCGCTTGCGCGAAACAGAACACGCGGGCGCAGGCGACCACCGCCTGTCCACGTTCCCGGCAACGAGTGCGCCCTCTAGCGGCGGGCCGCGCCGGCGTCAACTCACATATCGCGGGGGCACCTTCCCGCCCTGGAACATGATCATGCCGCGCGGAATGCACGAAGCTAAAACGATCACACTCTATGGTGGCGCGCCCGCTCTGCCGCCATAGTGCGGCGCATGAAGACCGTGCATAAAAAGCCGAAACCAAAGCCCGAAACCAAAGCCGCGAAGCCGGCCAAAGCGGTGAAGCCGCCGCGTGGCCTGCCGACCAGGGAGCAAGTCCGAGCCTATCTGGCGGCGGCGGAGCAGAAAATCGGCATGCGCGAGATCGCCCGCGCCTTCGGCGTCGGCGCTGACGACAAAAAAGGCCTGCGCGACCTCATGAAGAATCTGGCCGCGGACGGCGTGCTGGAACTGGCCGGGCGCAAACGCTACCGCGAGGCCGGAAGGCTGCCGGAAACGGCAGTGGTGGAAGTCACCGGCATCGACCGCGACGGCGAGGCCTTGGCCAAGCCGGTGGTATGGGACGGTCCCGGCCGGCCACCGATGATTTTCATGCATGCCGAGGCGCGCGGCCAGGCAGCCCTGGCCCCCGGCGCACGGGTGCTGGCGCGGCTGAAGCCGATCGGCACCGATAAATATGAGGGCCGTACTTTAAAGCGCCTAGCCGAACAGGCCGGCAGCATCGTCGGCGTGTTCCATCCGCACCCGCATGGCGGGCGGATCGAGCCGACCGACCGGCGGCAGAAGGCGGAATGGATGGTCCCGCCGGACGAAACCATGGGCGCGTTCGATAACGAGATCGTCCGCGCCGAGCCGCTGCCCGGCAAGCCGTTCGGCCCCAAACCGGCGCGCATCACCGAACGGTTGGGCCTCGCCACCGATGCGCGCTCCGTCAGCCTGATCGCCATCGCCACGCACGGCATCCCAATGGAGTTTCCCGAAGCAGCGCTGAAGGAGGCGGCCAAAGCCAAATCCGCGCCGCTCGGCAAGCGCGAGGATTTGCGCGACGTTCCGCTGATCACCATCGACGGCGCCGACGCGCGGGACTTCGACGACGCGGTGTTCGCCGAACCCGTCGCCGGCGGCTACCGGCTGATCGTCGCCATCGCCGATGTCGGGCATTATGTCCGGCCCGGCTCGGCGCTCGACCGCGCCGCCAAGGAGCGCGGCAATTCCTGCTATTTCCCCGACCGCGTCGTGCCGATGCTGCCCGAGGCGCTCTCCAACGGCTGGTGCTCGCTCCGGCCGGGCGAGGATCGCGGCTGCCTGTTCGTGGACATGCACATCGACGTGCATGGCAAAAAACAATCCCACCGCTTCGGACGCGGGCTGATGCGCTCGGCGGCGCGCATGACCTATGAGCAGGTTCAGGCCGAGTTCGGGGCCGACCCGACCCGGCATGCCCATCTCTATGCCGCGCATGCCTCTTTGTCCCAGGCGCGGCTGGAACGCGGCACGCTCGACCTGGATTTGCCGGAACGCAAGGTAGAACTGGATGAGGCGGGCCAGGTGAAGAATGTGGCGCCCCGCGCGCGGCTCGACAGCCACCGTCTGATCGAGGAATTCATGATCCTCGCCAATGTGTGCGCCGCCGAGGAGCTGGAACGCAGAAAGCTGCCATGCATGTATCGCGTGCATGCCCCGCCCAGCCCGGAAAAGCTCGACAATCTGCGCAATTTCCTCGCGACGTTGGATATTTCTCTGCAACCTGGCGATCAATTGCACCCGCGCGACCTCGATCGGGTGTTGAAACTCGTTGCCGGGACGGACAAATCCTCCCTCGTGAACGAAACCGTGCTGCGCAGCCAGAGTCAGGCGGAATATGGGGCCGAGAATATCGGCCATTTCGGCTTGGCTTTGACCAAATACGCGCATTTCACCTCGCCGATCCGCCGCTATGCCGATTTGCTGGTCCATCGCGCGCTGATCTCCGGATTGAAACTGGGGCCGGACGGGCTGAGCGAAGAGGACATGAGCCAGTTCGAGGATACCGCCGCCTTGATCACCGCGACCGAGCGCCGCGCCACTTTGGCCGAGCGGGATTCAACCGACCGTTACCTTGCGCTCTATTTGCAACACCGCGTGGGAGAAGTGTTTTCCGGCCGGGTTTCCGGCGTGACGAAGTATGGACTTTTCGTCACTCTACCGGAGAGTGGCGCGAGTGGATTTTTGAGCATGGCGAGTTTGCCGGACGATTTCTGGATGCATGACGAAGCGGGCCAGAGTCTCATCGGCAAGCGCAGCCGCCGGACCTATCAATTGGCGCAAACACTGGATGTGCGGCTGCTCGAAGCCCGGCCGGTGACCGGTGGCCTGTTGTTCAGCCCGGCCGAAGGCCCGAGCGGCGCCTATAGCCGGGGCCCGCGGCCCGCCCGCAAATCCGTCGGAAAGCAGAAGCAGCAGAAGCATAAGGCGAAACGCCTAAGGTGACCCGTAAAGTCTGGATTTTCGCGTTCTTGGTCCTGTTGCCATTCGGCGCCTGGGCGCAGCCCGTGGCCACGACCAATGCCGCGTTCGATACCGCCATGGCCGGTTCGGTGTGGGGCGCCGCCCTTGCCTATATCGAACCGCGCTCGCTGCAGGCCCTGACCATTCCGCAAATGACGATCTGGGGGCTGAACGGCCTTGCCGCCCTGGATCCGGACATGTCGGCGCAGTTGCAGGGCGACGAAATCCTGCTCTACGGCCCCAATCAGATCATCGCCGCGGTGCCCACCCCCCCTGCCAACGATGCGCAGGCCTGGGGACGCGTGGCGGCGAAGGTGGCGGCGGCGGCCTATGCCGTTTCGCCGGCTTTGCAGCAGGCCGGCACCCAGGGGCTGATCAGCAGCTTTTTCGACGAGCTGTTCAACCATTTCGACCCGTATTCGCGCTACGAGCCGCCGTTACAGGCCGCCCGGGAACAACTGATGGTCACCGGCCTCGCCGGCACCGGCGTGACCTTCGCCGCCGAGGGCAAGTTCGTGACCATCGGCGCCATCGCCGCCGACAGTCCGGCGGCGAATGCCGGCCTGGCGGTGGGCACGCGGGTCTTGGGGGTCAACGGCCGCCCCGCTTATCCCGCGGAAACCACCCGGCTGAATAACGCGATGCCGGGCCTTCTCGGCAGCACTGTCACGCTGCGTCTGGCCGACCCGGAAGCGGGCGGCGCGGTGCAGAACGTCACGCTCACCCGCGCTTTGATTCCGCCGCAGACCGTGATCTCCGAGCACTCGCCCGCCCCCGGCATCGCGGCGCTGAAAATCACCGACTTCAACGCCGGCACCGGCGACCAGTTTTCCGCCATGATCGCAACGCTGATGGCGACGAACCCGCCCCCCACCGGGCTCGTGATCGATCTGCGCGGCAATCGCGGCGGCGTGCTGCGCCAGGCCGTTCTGGTCGCCGATTCGCTGATGGCCGCCGGCCCGATCGCCAATGCCAGCGGACGCGACCCGGATGCGGACCAGGTATTCCGCGCCGAGGGCTCGGACCTGACCGGCGGCATCAGAATCGTTGTGCTGGTGGACGGGCAAACCGCCAGCGCGTCGGAAATCCTCTCGGGCGCCCTGGCCGATGACCACCGGGCCGTGGTCATCGGCTCCACAACCCTCGGCAAGGGCCTTGTGCAGACCGTCACCAGCCTGCCCGATGGCGGCGAGCTGTTCGTGACCTGGAGCCGAGTGCTGGCCCCCGATGGCTGGCCGCTGCAAATGCTCGGCGTCATGCCGCAGGTCTGCACCAGCCTGGGCGAGCAGGCTTTGGTCACGCAGGTCGCGGCCCTGGCCAACGGCCGGAACCTGATGACCCCGGCCCTGGCGGCCTCCCGCGCCATACGCGCCCCCGCGCCGGTCGATACCATCCTGAATGTGCGCGACCATTGCCCGGCGGCGATCGGCAGCGACCTTGATATGAACACGGCCGCCTTCCTGCTCACCCATCCCGCGGCTTATCAGACGGCGCTGTTGCCGTAGTAAGTAAGCGGCCGCTTTTTGAAAAAAGCGGCATCAAAAACTTTTGTTACTCTGGGCCGGTGGCGGTGAGACCAGCACGGCTCCAACCCTTGACGAAATGACCCGTTTTGCTTCATAGGGCGGGCTTCTGGAGATTCTGACATCATGGCCAAATCGAACGTCGTTCAAATCAAGCTCATTTCCACCGCCGACACCGGCTTCTTCTACGTGACGAAGAAGAATGCCCGCGCGCAGACCGGCAAGCTCGAATTCAACAAGTACGACCCGGTGGTGCGCAAGCACGTCCCGTTCAAGGAAGCCAAGATCAAGTAAAAGCCTTTTCGGCTTAACGGTTGCAAAACCCCCTGACGCACGGCGTAGGGGGTTTTCTGTATTGACCCGCGCTGTTTCCAACGCCGCCGGCCCAAAGTCCAAAAAGTTTTTGCGCCGCTTTTTTCAAAAAGCGGCCACTTCCTTTCTTTTAAAAATGCCGCCAGCCGGCCTTGCCGAAGCGCAAAACCCCGCCGGCCCGATCGCGCACCTCGACACCCTCACCTGCGACCATATGGCCGATGCGCGTGACGGGCAGCGCCCCGCAGGCGGATTTGAAGGCCGCCACGCGGTCCGGCGGCACGGTGACGACCAGTTCGTAATCATCGCCATCCGTTAGCCGCGCTTCCAGCATGGCGGCGCCGAACGCGGCGGCCTGCTTTGAGGCCGGCACATCATCCGCCACGATCACCGCGCCGGCGCCGGATTGCCTGCAGATATGGCCGAGATCCTGCAGCAGCCCGTCGGAAACGTCGATCGCCGCGGAAACGATGCCGGCCAACTCCAGGCCCACGCGCGGCTCCGGCAGCAGCGAGCGCCCGGTCAGATAGCCGGTTGGGTCGGCCAGTTTGCCGAAGCGCGCTTTCAGCCCCAGGGCGGCATCGCCAATGGTCCCGGTCACCCAGATTTCGTCCCCGGGCGCCGCCCCGCCGCGGCTGAGCGCCGCCCCCGGCGCGACATGACCGATCAGGGTGGCGGAGAGCGAGATATCGTGCCGCGCCGAGGAGCTGTCGCCGCCATACAGGCTGATGCCGTAGATCTTCTGGTCTTCCGCCAGCCCGGCCGAAAAACCGGCGAGCCAAGTTTCCTCCAGCCCTGCCGGCAGCGCGGTGGTGAGCAGATAGCCCATCGGCACCGCGCCCATCGCCGCCAGATCCGAAAGGTTTCGCCGCAGCAATTTGCGCGCGATCAAGGCCGGATCGTCGCCGGAGAGGAAATGCACGCCCTCCAGCATCTGATCCACGGTGAGCACCAGCTCACGCCCCGGCGGCGGCTTCAGCACCGCCGCGTCGTTGGCCAGGCCCAGCCCCTCCTCCCCCGCCAGCGGCACAAAATACCGGGCGATCCGGGAGAATTCGTCCGTCATCAGCCGGCCTGAAATTCCGCCGGGCGCAACAGATGCGCCAGACGGTCCAACACGCCGTTGGCCATGCGCGGCTCGTCTCCTGTGAAGAAACCGTAGGCGACGTCCATATATTCGTTGATGACGACTTTCGCCGGCGGCCCGTCGCTCAACCATAATTCGGCGCCGCCGGCGCGCATCAGCGCGCGCAGCACCGGGTCGAGCCGGGCGAGCGGCCAGCTCTCCGGCAACGCGGCGACCAGCATGGAATCGATCGTGTCCTGCTGCGTCGTCGCGGTGCGGACAATGCTGGCGAACAGCGGCACATGCGCCTCCGGCACCCGCCCTTCGTCCAACCCGCCGGCGGGAACCCCGCCGATGCGGTGGCGCACGAACTGGTCGATCACCGTCTCCGGGCTCGTACCGGCCTGCTCGGCCTGGTACAGCGCCTGCACGGCGGCGACGCGCGCCAGCGTTCTCGGCCGCCCGCTCACGGCGCCAGGTTCCGCGCCAGGGCGATCTGCTTGAGGCAGGCCACCGCCGCTTCCGCGCCCTTGTTGGCGCCGGTCTCGGCACTGCGCGCCAGTGCCTGGTCCACGGTATCCACGGTCAGCAGCGCCGTGCCCAGGCACACGGCGTGGCCGGTGGCCACCCGCATCAGCCCGTCCATGGCGGCGCCGCAGATGAAATCATAATGGTCGGTCTCGCCGCGCACGACGCAGCCGAGCGCGATGTAACCGTCGAATTTGCGCCCCACGCGCAGCGCAATGGCAAGCGCCTGGGGCAGTTCATAGGCGCCGGCCACCTCGACAATGGTGAGGTCGGCATTGACCTGGGCGAGAATCTCCCGCGCCGCCGCCATCATGCCGTTCACGACCTGGTCGTAATAAGGCGCGCTGATGACGAGGATTCGCGGGGCTGCGCCGGCCAGGCGCGGCGCGACGGGGAGCGGAGCGTCAGCGGTGCTCATCAGCCGGCCACCCCTTCGATGCCGCGCTGTTCGACCACGTTCAAACCGTAGCCTTCCAGACCAACGATCGTGCGTTTGTGGTTGGAAAGCAAAATCATGTCCTTTACGCCGAGATCGAGTAAAATCTGCGCGCCGATGCCGTAATCGCGCAGCGCCGGTTCGGTGCGCTTGCCTGCGACGAGGTCGCGGATGCGTTCGGAAACGGCGCCGGGGCGGTTCTCGCGGATCAGCACCACCACGCCGCGCTCGGCCGCGGCGATCTGCGCGAACGCGCCGTGCAGGCTATCGACATGCGCGCCGCCCAGCAGGTCGCTGATCGTATCGACCGCGTGCATGCGCACCAGCACCGGTTCCGCGCCGGAAATGTCGCCCTTCACCAGCGCCACATGCTCGACGCCATCGACCTTGCTTTGATAGGCGACCATGCGCCACAGCCCGCCCTGCGGGCCGGGCACCAGGCCCTGCTCACCGCGCTTGACCAGCCGCTCGGTGCGGCGGCGATGCGCGATCAAATCGGCGATGGTGCCGAGCTTGAGATTATGCCGCTGCGCGAACGCCACCAAGTCCGGCAGGCGGGCCATGGTGCCGTCATCATTCATGATCTCGCAGATCACGCCGGCGGGGATCAGCCCGGCGAGGCGGGCGATGTCCACCGCCGCCTCGGTATGGCCGGCGCGCACCAGGGTGCCGCCCTCGCGCGCCATCAACGGAAACACATGACCGGGCGAGACGATGTCCTCGCGTCCGAGCTCCGGGTTGATCGCCACCGCCACGGTATGCGCGCGATCGGCCGCGGAAATGCCCGTGGTCACCCCTTCCCGCGCCTCGATCGAGACGGTGAAGGCGGTTTCGTGCCGCGAGCCGTTGGCCTGGCTCATCAGCGGCAGGCCGAGCCGCTCGCAGCGGTTCTTCGTCATCGCCAGGCAGATCAGCCCGCGCGCATGCTTGGCCATGAAATTGATCGCATCCGGGGTGGCGAACTGCGCGGGGATGACCAGGTCGCCCTCATTCTCGCGGTCTTCGTCATCGACCAGGATGAACAGCCGCCCCGCGCGCGCCTCCTCGATGATCTCCGCGGCGGAGGCGATGTAATCATGCAGCCCCGCCGATTTCAGCGTCGATTTCAGGCCTTCCATCTGGCGATTCCTTTCAAAGCACCGGAGCGGCGATGGAGCCGGCCGGCCGTAGCGTCAGGCGCGAACAAATCACGCCTGGGAAAATTGCGCGAGGCGCGCCACGTAGCGCGCCAGCATGTCGATTTCTATGTGCACGAAATCCCCCACCGCAAGGGTTGAGAAATTGGTGTGAAGGGCGGTGTGCGGAATGATGTTGACGCCGAATTTGCGGCCGTCCACCTCGTTCACGGTCAGCGACACGCCATTGACGGCAATGCTGCCTTTCGGCGCGACGAACGGCGCGAGGGCGGCGGGCAATTCGAACACCCACCGCGTGGAACCATTTTCCGGCGTCGCCGACAGCGTTTTGGCCAGCCCGTCGACATGGCCGGAGACGAGATGCCCGCCGAGCTCGTCGCCCAGCCGCAACGACCCTTCGAGATTGATTTTGGTTCCCTCCCGCCAGTTTCCCAGCGTGGTGAGAGAGAGCGTCTCGGCCGAAACCTCCACGGCGAACCAATCCGGTCCCGCTTCGATCACCGTGAGGCAGCAGCCGGAACAGGCGATCGAGGCCCCGAGCTTCTTTTCCGCGCCGCGCCAGGGCTCATTGTCCGGCGTGGCGATGACGAAACGCGCGTCGCTGCCATCGCCGATCGGCTTCACGCTGCGGACCGTGCCGACCCCGGTGATCAATCCCGTAAACATCAAGGCGCCTTTCGATAGGTTGTCAGCCAGTCATCGCCCCAGCGTTCGCACGCCATGGGGATGAAACGCGGCATCGCGGCCAGCTTGGCGACGCCGAAGGCCTGCGCCGCCGGCCAGCCATCGCCGCCGATGATCCCCGGGGCATGGAACCAGGCGAGCCTGTCCACCAGATTGGCGCGCAGCAATCCCGCCGCAAGCGTGCCGCCGCCCTCGCAGAGAATCCGCGTCAGCCCTTCCTGCGCCAGCATTCTGGCCGCCGCCGGAAGATCGACGCCGGCGCTGGAGGCGGGCATTTCCATGGTTTTCGCGCCGGCCGCCTGCAGCGCCTTGCGGCGCGCCGGGTCGGCGCCGTCGCGATGCAGCAGCCAGAGCGGATGTTCCGCGGCGCCGCGCACCAGCCGACTCATCAGCGGCGTGCGCAGATGGCTGTCGATGACGATGCGCACCAGAGGCGCCTTGCGGAACCCCGCGATCCGGCAGGTCAGTTCAGGATCGTCCGCCAGCACGGTGCCGACGCCGACCAGCACGGCATCGTGCCGGCCGCGCATCGCATGCGCGGCGCGCCGCGCCGGCTCGCCGGTCAGCCAGGCCGATTCGCGCGTGCTGGTGGCGATGCGGCCATCGAGCGTCGAGGCGAGCTTGAGCCGCACCAAGGGCCGCCCCTGGGTGATGCTCATGACGAAGCCGGAAATCACGGCGCCGCACTCTTTTTCCAGAACGCCCGTGGTGACGGAAATCCCGCCCGCGCGCAGCCGCTGAATGCCGGCGCCATTGACCTTGGGGTGCGGATCGGTCGCGCCGATCACCACGCGCGCCACCCTGGCGGCGATCAACGCCTCAGTGCAAGGCCCTGTTTTTCCAGTAAAATTGCAAGGTTCCAGCGTGACATAGACGGTCGCGCCGCGCGCCTGCTCCCCGGCCATCGCCAACGCCGCCACTTCAGCATGCGGCCGGCCGCCGGTGGCGGTGCGCCCCCTGCCCACGACCCGTCCCTGCCGCACGATGACACAGCCGACCGAGGGGTTGGGCGCGGTCTCGCCCAGTCCCCGCCGCGCCAGCGCCAGGGCGGCCCGCATATAGGCTTCGTCGCTCATGCCTCACTCACCGGGTTCGGCCGGTTTCGGCAACGCGCCCATATGGTCGAGAAATGCTTCAAAATCCTTGCCTTCGCGGAAATCGCGATAGACCGAGGCGAAGCGCACATAAGCCACGGTATCGACGGTTTTCAACGTCTCCATCACCAGTTCGCCGATATCGTGGCTCTTCACCTCGGTCTCGCCGCTGGCTTCTAGCTGACGCACGATGCCGCTGACGATGCGCTCGATCTGCTCGTCATCCACCGGGCGCTTGCGCAACGCGATGCGCACCGAACGGGCGAGCTTGTCACGGTCGAAGGGCACGCGGCGCTGGTCCGCCTTCACCACGGTCAGCTCGCGCAGCTGCACGCGCTCGATCGTCGTGAAACGCTGATGGCAGCTCGGGCAAAAGCGGCGGCGGCGGATCGCGCTGCCGTCCTCGGTGGGGCGGCTGTCCTTGACCTGGCTATCAGCCTCACCGCAGAACGGGCAGCGCATCTCAGCTCCTTATCTGGCGTAGATGGGGAAGCGCGCGCACAGGGCTTTCACCCGCGCGCCCACAGCCTGCTCCGCCGCCTCGTTGGTCCCGTCATTGGACTTCGCCAGCCCATCCAGCACCTCGCCGATCATCAGCCCGATGTCACGGAACTCGGCGACGCCGAAACCACGCGTGGTGGCGGCCGGGCTGCCCAGGCGGATGCCGGAGGTGATCGCGGGCTTCTGCGGGTCGAAGGGAATGGCGTTCTTGTTGGCGGTGATGTGGGCACGCTCCAGGCTCACTTCCGCCGCCTTGCCGGTGGTGTTCTTCGGCCGCAGATCGACCAGCAGCAGATGGCTGTCGGTGCCGCCGGTGACGATGGCGAGCCCCTGCGCGATCAGCGTTTCCGCCAGGGTCTTGGCATTCGCCACCACCGCCTTCTGGTAGGCGTTGAACTCCGGGCGCAGCGCTTCGCCGAGGGCGACGGCCTTGGCGGCAATCACATGCATGAGCGGCCCACCCTGCAGGCCGGGGAACGTCGCGGAGTTGATCTTCTTCGCGATCTCCTCGTGATTGGTCAGCACCATGCCGCCGCGCGGACCGCGCAGGGTCTTGTGCGTGGTGGTGGTGACCACATGGGCGTGCGGCAATGGCGAGGGGAAAATCCCAGCCGCGACCAGGCCGGCGAAATGCGCCATGTCCACCATGAAATACGCCCCCACCTCGTCGGCGATGGCGCGGATGCGCGGGAAATCGATGAAACGCGGATAGGCCGAGCCGCCGGCGATGATCAGTTTCGGCTTCTTGCTCCGCGCCAGGGCTTCCAGCTCCTCATAGTCGAGCAGGCCGTCTTCCTTGCGCACGCCGTATTGCACGGCATTGAACCATTTGCCGGACATGTTCGGCGCGGCGCCATGGGTCAGATGCCCACCGGCGGCCAGCGACATGCCGAGCACCGTGTCGCCCGCCTGCAGCAGCGCCAGAAACACCGACTGGTTGGCCTGGCTGCCGGAATTGGCCTGCACATTGGCGAAACCGGCATTGAACAGTTTTTTCGCGCGCTCGATGGCGAGCGTCTCCGCGAGGTCGGCGGGACCGCAGCCGCCATAATAGCGCTTGCCGGGATAGCCTTCGGCATATTTGTTGGTCAGAACCGAGCCCTGCGCTTCCATGACGGCGGCGGACACGATGTTTTCCGAGGCGATCAGTTCGATACCGTCCTGCTCGCGCACCAGTTCCTGCCGCAGAATGCCCGCGATCTCGGGATCAATTTCGGCCAACGGGGCATTAAAAAAGCGCTGCAAATTCTGCGGCGCGGTCTGGTCGTTCATTCGGTCGGCTCCGTCTTGTTCAGTTTCGCGAGGCGGCGGTCATGCCGCCCGCCCTCATAGGGGGTAGAAAGGAACGCGCCAAGAATATCCAGCGCCACCTCTTCGCCGATAATGCGGGCACCGAGCGCCAGCACATTCGCATCATTATGCGCGCGGGTGAGCCGCGCGGTGGTCACATCATGCACCAACCCGCAGCGGATGTCGGGGTAACGGTTGGCGGTGATGCTCATGCCGATGCCGGTGCCGCACACAAGAATGCCGAAATCGGCGCGCTTCTCCGTGACCGCCGCGCATACCGCATGCGCGAAATCGGGATAATCGACGCTGGCCGGACCATCGGTGCCGAAATCCTGAACCTGATGCCCGCCCTCGATCAGCACGGCAGCCAGCCGGTTCTTGAGGGCGACACCGCCATGGTCAGCCCCGAGGGCCACGATCAAGGAACGAGTCATAGCGCCATCTACCATGGCGGCTTCGGCAAAGGAAACCGCGACGCCCCGCGCTGCGGAAACCCTGGGCCGCGAAAATGGCAAAAGGAAGCAAGAAAGCAAGCGCTACTTTTTGTGAACAAAAAGTAGCAAAAAAACTTTGCTACTTTGGGCCCGTGCCGTTTCACCGCCTCAGGCCCGGCGTAAACAAAAGTTTTTGCGCCGCTTTTTTCAAAAAGCGGCTGCTTGCTTCCCTGCTTTACGGCCAGATCAGCCCGCCCACCCCGCCGAGCACGCCGAAGGCACAGGTGATGACGGCAATGACGAGCACCACGACCAGGTAAGTGCCCTTGAGCCGCTGCGCCTCGGGCAGGGTCACCATCGCCAGCCGCACCAGGAAGCCCAGCACCAGCGGCAGCAGCAGCGCGTTCAGCACCTGCACGCCGACATTCAGCGAGATCAGATCGGGATAGAAACCGACCAACGCCGCGCCGCCAACCACGCACATCGTATAGACGCCGTAGAACCATTTCGCCTGCAGCGGATGGTGCTCCAACGACCGTTTACGGCCCGCCACCTCGCCAATCCCCCAGGCCAGAGCCAGCGACGCGACAATGGCGGCGACCATGCCGGCCCCCAGCACGCCGAGGCCGAATACCAGCTTGCCCGCTCGCGCCCCGAGATACGGCGTCATCGCCTGGCTCATCTGCCCCACAGTGGAGAGACTGGCCTGCGGTGCGTGCGGACGGATGGAGGCGGCGGCGGCAACCAGCACCGCGGCCATGACCGCCTGCGTGATCACCGCGCCGATCGCCGTATCCCAACGCGCCAGTTTATAGTCGGCGAGCGTGAGTTTTTTATCGGCGATCGCCGATTGCTGGTAGAAGATCATCCAGGGCATGATCACCGCGCCGATATTCGCCGCGACCAGATATTCGAAATTCGCGTTGAACAACGGCACCTGCACGGACTCCCGCGCCATCTGCGCCAGGTCCGGCCGCGCCGCCCAGGCGACGAAAAAGAACACCAGTTCGAACAGGCCGAGTACAAGGGCCGCGCGCTCCGCCCGCCGGTAGGACCCGGTGAGCACCACGGCCAGCAGAGCCGCCACCGCCAGCGGCAGCGAAACCGCATGCGGCACGCCATAGAGATCGCCGATGCCGGCAACGCCGGAGAATTCCGTGAGCAGCGCGCCGATCGTCGCCACCGCCAGCCCGGCGGCCGACAGCCAGGCCCAACCCGGGCCGAACGCCTCGCGGATCAGCTCGCCATGGCCGCGCCCGGTGAACACACCGAGCCGCACGGTGAGTTCCTGCACAATATAAAGCACGGGTGTGAGGAGCGCCTGCAGAAACAGCAGCTTATAGCCCCATTGCACGCCGCTTTGCCCGGCGGTGACGATCGAGCCGACATCGCTGTCGGCGAGCATGACCACCAGGCCCGGCCCGAAGACCGCCAGGAACGACATGCGTCGCCGCCATTTGGACCGGGCAGCAATCGTGGCGCTGTTGGTGGTCGGCGACGACATGGCTGCTTGGCTCCGCTCAATTCTTACGTACGCGACCGGCTGTTCGGCAGGGCCGGCAGGGACGCTTGGGCACGCATCATCCCGCATCTGCCCCCGCATCTGCAAAGGATGGACCGTCTCGATGGAAACCCGCCAGCTAGCCGCAGGGTTCACTCCTGTCAAATTGTCAGCCCCGCAATCGCCTGATCCGAGAACTCTGGCTTGCGGCGAAAGTCTGGCCTTACCGGCGGTTCTGGCCGATATTCCGCCGGCGCCTGTTTATAACAATTCGGATTGCCAGATCATGATCAACCGCACCTTTCCCGCCACGCGGCTGCGCCGCAACCGCCATGACGACGCCACGCGGCGCCTCGTTGCCGAAAACAAGCTTTCGGTCGACGATTTGATCTGGCCGATCTTCATCCGCGAAGGCACCGGCGCGGCGGAGGAGGTTGCTTCCATGCCGGGCGTGTTCCGCACCGCGCTGGACGGCCTGGCCCGCCATGTCGAGGAAGCAGCGTCGCTGAACATTCCGGCCCTCGCGCTGTTCCCGGCCACGCCGCGCGAGCACAAGGATGCCGAGGGCACCGAGGCGCTGAACCCGGACAACCTGATGTGCCGCGCTGCGCGGATCCTGAAGAAAGAATATCCGCACATCGCCCTGGTCGGCGACGTGGCGCTCGACCCCTATACCGACCACGGCCATGACGGCGTGCTGCGCGACGGCTACGTGCATAACGAGGACAGCGTGAAAATCCTCGTCGCCCAGGCGGTGAACCAGGCGGCGGCGGGCATCGACATCATCGCCCCCTCCGACATGATGGACGGGCGCATCGGCGCGATCCGCGCCGGGCTGGATGAGAGCGGCTTCATCAATACGCGGATCATGAGCTACGCGGCCAAATACGCCTCGGCCTTCTACGGACCGTTCCGCGATGCGATCGGCTCCGGCGGCGCGCTGAAAGGCGACAAGAAGACCTATCAGATGAACCCCGCCAATGCCGAAGAGGCGCTGGCCGAGGTGGCGATGGACATCGCCGAGGGCGCCGACATGGTGATGGTGAAGCCCGGCATGCCGTATCTCGACATCGTCCGCCTCGTGAAACAACGCTTTGAAATGCCGGTCTTCGCCTATCAGGTGTCCGGCGAATACGCGATGATCGTGGCGGCGGCGCGCAATGGTTGGCTCGACCATGACCGCGCGATGATGGAAAGCCTGCTCGGCTTCAAGCGCGCCGGCTGTTCCGGCATCCTGACTTATTTTGCCGTGGGAGCGGCGAAACGCCTGAGCGCCTGAAGCAAGGAAAGAAAGCGCTACTTTTTGTGAACAAAAAGTAGCAAAAAAACTTTGTTACGCTAGGGCATGGGCGTTGTCGTCGACACAGCCCATGGCCCAGCATAGTAAAAAGTTTTTTTGCGCCGCTTTTTTTCAAAAAAGCGGCCACTTTCTTGGAGAACACCCCTATGGCCCCGTGGACCGTCGCCGACATTCCGCCGCAGAACGGCAAATTCGCGATCGTTACGGGGGCCAATAGCGGCATTGGTTACGATACCGCGCTGGAACTGGCGCGCGCCGGGGCGGAGGTGATCGTCGCCACGCGCGACCCTGCGCGCGGCGAGGCGGCGGTGGCCCGCATCAAGACGGCGGTCCCCCACGCGCTGGTGCGGTTCGAAAGGCTCGACCTCGCCAGCCTCGCCTCAGTCCGGGATTTCGCCGCGCGCATGAAGGCCGACCACGGCAAGCTGGATATTCTGGTGAACAATGCCGGGGTGATGGGGCTGAAGCGGCGGCGCCTGACCATGGACGGGTTCGAAACCCAGATCGGGGTCAATTTCCTCGGCCATTTCCTGCTCACGGCACGGCTGCTGCCACTGCTGATGAAGGCGCCAGCGCCGCGCGTGGTGCAGATCAGCAGCATCGCCCACCGGAGCGGCCGGATCGCCCTGGACGATCTGCACGCGGAAAAAAACTACAACCCTTGGCGCGTGTACGAGCAATCGAAACTGGCAATGCTGATGTTCGCCCTGGAGCTGCAACGCCGCAGCGATGCGGGCGGCTGGGGCATCACCAGCTTGGCGGCGCATCCGGGCATCGCGGCCACCGAGATCGTGGCGAACGGGCCCGGCCAACGCAGCCTGATGGGGCGTCTCTGGCCGGTCTTCGGCCGCTTCGTGACCCATTCCTCGGCGGCGGGCGCGTTGCCGACCCTGCTCGCCGCCACGGCGCCGACTGTCACGCCCGGCGGCTATTACGGACCGATCGGCTTCAAGGAGTTCCGCGGCCCGCCAAGTGCGGCAAAAATCGCGCCGCGGGCGCGCGATACGGTGGTGGCCAAAGCGTTGTGGGAACAGGCCGAGCGCCTCACCGGCCAGGCCTTCACAACCGGCCTGTAACCGCCGCCCAGGCCACTGCCAGGCGGTCGCCCAGCGTGCGTGCCGGGTTGGCGCGGCCCAGATCGCGTTTCGCGAACACCGCCGGCAGCGCGGCCGCAAGCGCAGGCCGGGGCGGCGGCGCGCTGAAGAGGCGCCGCGCCGCGGCAATGATCTGCGTCTCCGGCGTGCCATCGGCTGGCAGCAAGGAGCGGTTCTGCGCGCGCAGATAGGGGGCGGCGCGCAGGATACCGGCGATGCCGTAAGCGGTGCCGAGATCTTCCACGACCTGCGAATCGGCGCCCAGACATTTTCCGGCGATACGGGCCAACCGCCCCGCTGTGCCACGCGCGTAACGTAAAAAATGTTCGAGGTCGGGGATCTCCGACTCGGCCTCCTGCATCCGCGCCTCGATCAGCGCCAACAGATCCTCCGGCTGGAAAATGCCGGCCTCCAGCGCGGCGCTCAACGGCGTGGCGATTTCATGAAGTTTGCGCTGCCCCTCGACGACTTCGCGCCACCAGGTGAGCCGGATCAGCGCCAGCATCGGCTGCGACGCCACCTCGCGCGCCCGCGCCAGCTCATGATTGAACAAATACAGCAGCGCCAGCGCTTCGCGCTTTTCCGCCGGCGCGAACAGCGTGCAGAAGAAACGGTCCGGATCGGCGGCACGCAGACGGAGCAGGAGGTCGCTTGACGATGCCATGAAGCGTCCATAGCTAATCAACGCGACGAAACAAATATTGGAGACCGCCACATGGCTTTCGAACTCCCCGCCCTTCCCTATTCCACCAGCGCGCTGGCCGGCGCCGGCATGTGCCAGGAGACCCTGGAGCTGCATCACGGCAAGCACCATCAGGCCTATGTCACCGCGCTGAACGGCTTCGTCGAGAAAGACGCCAACCTGCAGGGCAAGTCGCTCGAAGAGATCATCAAGCTCTCCTACAACAAGCCGGAACTGGCGCCGGTGTTCAACAATGCCGGCCAGCATTGGAACCACAACCTGTTCTGGAAGAACATGAGCGCCACCGGCGGCAAGATCCCCGGCAAGCTGGAAGCCAAGCTGGTGCAGGATTTCGGCTCGGTCCAGGCGTTCAAGGACGCGTTCAAGGTCGCCGGCGTGGGCCAGTTCGGCTCCGGCTGGGCCTGGCTCGTGCTCGGCACCGACGGCAAGCTGAAAGTGACCAAGACCCCGAACGGCTCCAACCCGCTCGCCACCGGCGAAGGCAAGGCGCTGCTCGGCCTCGATGTGTGGGAGCACAGCTACTATCTCGATTTCCGCAACCGCCGTCCCGACTACATCACCAACTGGCTCGACAAAATCGCTAACTACGAGTTTGCCGAAGCCCAGATCGGCTAAACCAGGCATAGCAACGCTAACAGACGAAAATGGCGGCCAATGGCCGCCATTTTTTATTAAGGAAGCAGCCGCTTTTTGAAAAAAGCGGCACCAAAAACTTTTATTTACGCTGGGCCGGTGGCGTTGAAACCAGCACGGCCCAGCTTAAAAAAAGTTTTTTGCTTCTTTTTTTCAAAAAAGAAGCGCCTTCCTTACAGGTCCGCGAAGCTGTGCGTTTCCGCAGCCGCGCCGGGATGAGTCAGCGCGCCGAGATAGGCCGGGCCGACATTCTGGCCGAAGCGCCAGATCGCGCCCGAATTATAGTCGGTCGGGCGCGGCTTCCATTCGGCGCGGCGGGCGGCGAGTTCGGCCTCCGGCAAATCCACGTCGATGGTGCCCTTGATCGCATCGATGGTGATCTTGTCACCGTTGCGCAGCAGGGCGATGGGCCCGCCGACAGCCGCTTCCGGCCCGACATGGCCGATGCAGAAGCCGCGGGTGCCGCCGGAGAAGCGGCCGTCGGTGATCAGCGCCACGTGCTCGCCCATGTCCTGGCCATAGATCGCGGCGGTGGTGGAGAGCATCTCGCGCATGCCGGGGCCGCCTTTCGGCCCTTCATAGCGGATGACGATCACGTCGCCCTTCTTGTAGGCGCGGGCCTGCACGGCGGCGAAGGCGTCTTCCTCGCAGTCGAAGCAGAGCGCGGTGCCGGTGAAGACCTGGTTCTTCAGCCCGGCCACCTTCACGATCGCGCCGTCCGGCGCGAGGTTGCCCATGAGGCCGACCACGCCGCCGGTCTTGGAGAGCGCCTTGGAGACCGGGAACACCACGTCCTGGTTCTCGGGGAACACGACGTCGGCGAGGTTTTCCGCCAGGGTCTTGCCCGTCACGGTCATGCAGTCGCCATGCAGCAGCCCGGCATCGAGCAGGGATTTCAGGATCACCGGAATGCCGCCGATCTTGTACACGTCGAGCGCCACATATTTTCCGCCCGGCTTCAGGTCGGCGATATAGGGCGTGCGGCGCATGATGTCCGCCACGTCCTGCAGGGTAAAGCGGATGCCGGCCTCGTTGGCCATCGCCGGCAAATGCAGCGCGGCGTTGGTGGAGCCGCCGGTGGCGCCCACCACCACGGCGGCGTTTTCGAACGCCTTGCGGGTGCAGATGTCGCGCGGACGGAGCTGCTTTTCGATCAGCTGCATCACCGCCTGGCCGGAGAGCACGCCGAAGCGGTCGCGATCTTCATAAGGGGCCGGCGCGCCGGCCGAGCCGGGGAGCGCCAGGCCGATGGCCTCGGAGACGGTCGCCATGGTGTTGGCGGTGAACTGGCCGCCGCAGGCACCGGCGGAGGGGCAGGCCACGCATTCCAGTTCGTGCAGATCCTCAGCCGACATGTTGCCGGCGGCGTGCTGGCCGACCGCCTCGAACAC
This sequence comes from Acidocella sp., assembly GCF_035535915.1. GTDB lineage: Bacteria > Pseudomonadota > Alphaproteobacteria > Acetobacterales > Acetobacteraceae > Acidocella. The sequence continues at coordinate 40,446 of NZ_DATLPB010000029.1, read as the reverse complement.
GTCCACCACCGTCACGTCCTTATCCTTGAAGCGGCCGGGCAGGATCGAGCCGCCATACATGAACACCGACGGGACATTGAGGCGCAGCATGGCCATCATCATGCCGGGCAATGACTTGTCGCAGCCGGCCACGCCGACCAGCGCATCATAGCCATGGCCGCGCACGGTGAGCTCCACGGAATCGGCAATCACCTCGCGCGAGACGAGCGAGGATTTCATGCCCTGGTGGCCCATGGCGATGCCGTCGGTGACGGTGATGGTGGTGAACTCACGCGGGGTGCCGCCGGCTTCGCTAACGCCACGCTTCACCGACTGCGCCTGGCGCGACAGCGCGATGTTGCAGGGCGCGGCCTCGTTCCAGCAGGTGGCGACGCCGACGAACGGCTGCGCGATCTCTTCCTCGGAAAGGCCCATCGCATAATAATAAGAGCGATGGGGCGCGCGGTCGGGGCCAACCGTCGTGTGACGTGACGGCAGTTTAGACTTGTCCCAGGTTTTTTTCATGGTTGAGCGTCCTTCAGTGGTCCGGGCATTTATGGCAGGCGGTCCGCGCCGCACAAGAGAAGAGAAGGAAGAGCCGGTTTTTGAAAAAAGCGGCGCAAAAACTTTTGTTATGCTGGGCCTGAGACTGTGTCAGTGCCAACGCCCATGACCCAGAGTAAATAAAGTTTTTTGCTACTTTTTGTTCACAAAAAGTAGCGCTTACTTCCTTCCTGTCTTCCTACGCAATGCGCAGCAGAGCGGCATCGAGGCGCGTGATCTCGGCGGAGAAACTGCGACGTCGCTCTTCGTTCTCCTCGATGATCGCCTCCGGCGCGCGCTTCACGAAATCCTCATTGGCGAGCTTCTGCACCACCTTGGCCAGTTCCGCTTCGGCCTTGCCACGGGCGGCTTTGAGCCGGACGCGCTCGGCTTCGAGATCGATAATCTCGGCCAAGGGCAGGACGATGGTTGCTTCGCCCAGCACCGCCTGCGCCGAGCCTTTCGGCACATCGCCCAGGACCGGGCCGATCTCGCTGGCGCGGGCCATGCGCGCGATCGGCTCGCCCCAGGCATCGGCCCAGGCCAGGCTTTGGGACGCGGCGTCCTTCAGCAGCACGGGGCTCTTGATGGAAGGCGGCACGTTCATTTCCGAACGCACAGTGCGGACTTCGGAAATCAGATTGACCACCCAGGCGACTTCGTTGCGCGCCGCCCCGGCCTCGAACACCGGGATCGCGTCCGGCCAGGCGGCGCGGATCAGCGAGCCTTGCGGGCCGTAGCCGAAATGGTCCCACAATTCCTCGGTGACGAAGGGCAGCAGCGGGTGCATCAGCCGGAGCAGAACACCCAGCACGTAAGCCGCGACATCGCGGATTTCCGCCGCGTCCGCGGTCGCGAAACCGGGCTTGGCGAATTCCACGAACCAGTCGCAAAAATCGCCCCAGGCGAAGCGGTAGCAGGCATTGGCATAATCATTCGGCCGGAACGCCTCCAACGAAGCGCTCGCCTCGGCCACGGCGCCGTTGGCGGCGTCGAGGATCCAGCGGCTGAGCGGCAGCTTCGCGCCCGCGGGATCGAAGGCCGGGTTGGGCTTGCAGCCGTTCATCTCCAAAAAGCGCGCGGCGTTCCAGATTTTCGTGATGAAGCTGCGATTGGTCTCGACGATCTTCGCGCCGAGCTTCACATCGCGCCCCTGCCCGGCGGCGGCGGCCACGGAATAGCGCAGCGCATCGGTGCCGTAGGCGTCGATCAGGCTCAGCGGGTCGATGACATTGCCCTTGGACTTGGACATTTTCTGGCCGCGCTCGTCACGCACCAGGCCGTGAATATACACGGTGCGGAACGGCGCATCGCCCATGAAATGCAGCCCCATCATCATCATCCGGGCGACCCAGAAAAAGATGATGTCGAAGCCCGTCACCAGCATGTCTGTGGGATAGTATTTGGCCAGTTCCGGGGTCTGTTCCGGCCAGCCCAGCGTGGAGAACGGCCAGAGCGCGGAGGAGAACCAGGTGTCGAGGACATCGTCATCCTGGGTCAGCGCCTCGTGCCGCCCGTAATGCGCGTCGGCCTGGGCCTGGGCGGCCTGCGCATCGCGCGCCACGAACACCGCGTTGTCCGGCCCGTACCAGGCGGGGATGCGGTGCCCCCACCAGAGCTGGCGGGAAATGCACCAAGGCTGGATGTCGCGCATCCAGGCGAAGAACGTGTTTTCCCATTGCTGGGGAACGAATTTGACCTTGCCGCTTTCCACCGCCGCGATCGCCGGCTGGGCCAGCACGCCGGCATTGCAATACCATTGCGTGGTCAGCAGCGGCTCGATCGGCACGCCGGAGCGGTCGCCATAAGGCACGGCATTGGCGTGCGGCTCGATTTTGTCGAGGAGTTCCAGCCGCTCCAGCTCCGCGACGATTTTCTTGCGCGCGGCAAAACGCTCCTCACCCTCCAGGGACCGGACGAATTCCGGCATCTCGCCCAGTTCGGCCAGGGTGATGCGCCCGGCGCGGTCGAGAATCGAGGGCATCGCGAGCCCATGCCGCTTGCCGACCTCGAAATCGTTGAAATCGTGCGCCGGCGTGATTTTCACCGCCCCGGTGCCCTTCTCCGGGTCGGAATATTCGTCAGCGATGATGGGAATGCGCCGGCCCGTGAGCGGCAAAATAACCTGCCGGCCCACCATGTCCTTGTAACGCTCATCCACCGGATTCACCGCGACGGCGGTATCGCCGAGCATCGTCTCCGGGCGCGTCGTGGCGACGACGATCTCCCCGCCGCCTTCGACCGGGTAACGGATATGCCAGATATGACCCTTCATGTCCCGGCTCTCGACCTCGAGATCGGAAATCGCGGTCTGGAGCGCCGGGTCCCAGTTCACCAGGCGCTTGTCCTGATAAATCAGCCCCTGCTCATGCAAGGTGCAGAACACTTCACGGACAGCGGCGGAGAGCCCGTCATCCATGGTGAAGCGCTCGCGCGCCCAGTCCGGCGAGGCGCCGAGGCGGCGCAACTGCTGGGTGATGGCGCCGCCGGATTCTTCCTTCCACTGCCACACGCGGGCGAGAAACGTCTCGCGCCCCAACGCCTTGCGGGACGTCTGCTCCTGGTCCAGCAGCCGCTCGACCACCATTTGCGTGGCGATCCCCGCATGGTCGGTGCCGGGCTGCCACAGCACGTCGCGCCCCTGCATGCGGCGATAGCGGATGAAAATATCCTGCAGCACGTTGGTCAAAGCGTGGCCGACATGCAGCGTGCCGGTCACGTTCGGCGGCGGCATCATGATCGTGTAGGGCGCCGCAGCGCGTGACGGGTGGGCGGCGAATACGCCGGATTCTTCCCAAAGGCGATAAATCCGGCCTTCACAGGCGGCCGGGTCAAAATGCTTATCCAGCGTGCTCACAGATAATTTCCGGTCTTTTACTTAAGGGGCGAGGAGGTGAAAAATTACAGCTTGGTGCGATCGATGACGCGCTCGATCTCGGCGCGGACCACGCGCTCGACCAGGCCCGGCAAATTGGCATCCAGCCAGGCTTTCAGCACCGGGCGGATCTCCTCGCGGACCATCTCCTCCAGCGTGACGCCGCCACGGCTGACCGCGACCGAACGGTCCTGGCTCACGCCGCGGACCAGCGAGCCCAGCGCGCTGGTGATTTCCGCCGTTGCCATATCGCTGACCAGTCCGGCCTTGTTTTGCCCGTGTTCGTCCATCGCTTGCTCCATTTCAGTCTCGTTCCGGGGCGAGCTTGGGGGGATCGCCTCGGACTCCAGCGGCACGGAGACCTCCTCCGGCTTCGCCTCCATCTCGGCGCTGAGCACCAGGATCTCATCCTCGGCGTCGGCGGTGGAGGCCGTCTCTTCCTGTTGTTCATCCTCTTTGAGGATACGACGGATCGAGGCGAGAACCTCATCCATAGAAGGCTCACGGGCGCCGCCGTGAGTCCCTAAGCCGTTTGAGTCGCTCATCAACTTGCCTCTCAGGGTGCCTGAGGCGGCACTGGCTCGTCTGCTGTGATCGGGTGGCCGCTCGCATCGAGCAAGATACCATTGGGGGCGACGCCCACCGCCCTGTCCGCCGACTCGCCGGTACCGAACCCGGCATATTTCACCGCGTTATAGTATTTCTGGTCATCATAATGCGTGACCGGAAGGGCGAGATCGGTGGCGGTGAGACGGCCGATCGCCGCCGCCACCGTATAGGAATTATCCACCAATGTCGCGATATTTTGCACCTGCTGCACTTGGCTGTTCAGCAGCAGCTGCTGCGCGTTCAGCACGTCCAGCGTGGTGCGGGTCCCGACCAGCTGCTCACGCTCGGTCCCTTCCAGGGCGATGGCATTGGCCTGGATCTCGGCATTGGTGCTGATGATCGCGGCGCGGGACGATACCAGCCCGACCCAGGACTGGGTCGCCTGTTCGTAGGCGGTGCGCTGCGCATCGAGGATCGCGGCGAAGCTTTGCTGCTCTCTGGCGCGGGCCGCGCGGATGGCGGAATATTCCGCGCCGCCCTGGTAAAGCGGCACGCTCAGCTCGCCCAGCACCTCACCGCCGGTGATCTTGGACTCCGGCAGCACCGGGTTCTGTTCGTTGAAGCCTGCAACCTGCAGGTTCAATTGCGGCAGCAGGCTGCCGAAGGCCACATCCACCGCATCCTTGTTGGAGGCATCGGTGAATTCCGCCGCGACCACGCTCGGGTTATTGGCGATGGCTTCATTGGCCGCCTGGTCCTTGGAGTTTACCGGCAGCTCCAACGGCTGCGGCGGCCGCAGCTTGCCCGGGTAGTCGCCGACCAGCGCGCGGAAATTCTCGCGTGCGATCTGCACGTTGCCGGCGGCGATCTCGACCTGCGCCTTCGCCTGGGCGAGTGCCGCCTGGGCCTGCGCCACCGAGGTGAGCGTGATCTCGCCGACCTTGAACTGGTCGTTGGTCGCCAGCAGCTGCTGTGCCAGCACTTCCTGGTTGCTTTGGTCGAGCGCCAGCACCTGCTCGTCGGTGATCACCGTGACATAGGAGGTCACGACATTGAGGAAGACGGTCTGCTCGGCGGCGAGCAGCTGCGCCCGCGCGGCATAGACCGAGTTCTTCGCCTGATGCGTCGAGGCGACCACTTTGCCGCCGCTATAGATCGGCTGCGTCAGCGTGATCTGCGCGAGCGATTCGCTGCGGCCAACGGGGAACGTGGTCTTGCCGGCGGCGACGTCCAGCGACGTCACCGGCTCCGTCTCATTGCCGCTGATGTGACCGGCGGTTTCGGAAAACGTGACAGTCGGGCGCCAGCCGGACAAAGCGGTCGGCACGGTCTCGTCGGTGGCGCGCAAGGAGGCGCGCTGCTCCTGCAGCGTCGCGTTATTCGCGTACGCTTCGGCCAGAGCCTGGGTCAGCGTGGTCGGCTCCGCAGCCCGGACCGCATGCGGCACGGCCAAAACGGCGCCGGCGGCAGCGCCGCACAACAAAAATCCGCGCAACGGACCGGCACGCCTCACAGAGCAAATTCCGGCGCGCGCCGGAAGCTGGGCAGAATGCGCGCCGTGCAGTCGAACATTTTCACCACGGCAAAACCGTTGCCGGTCGCCTCGGCGACCACGCCGCGGCCCAGGCCGGCCGGCTCGTCATGATCGGCCAAGATCGTCACCAGCCGCCCACCCGGCGTTAGCTGCGCGGCGAAAATCGCGGGAATGGCGGGCACCGCGCCATCGATGAAAATCGCATCATACGGGCCGGAGGCAGGCCAGCCGGCGGCGAGCTTCCCGGTGACGGCTTCGACCTTCGGGGCGAATCGGGCCAGCGCGCCGGTGTCGAGGCGGGTTTCCTCCTCCAGCGCCACCACCTGCGCGCCGCAGGCCGCCAGCACGGCGGCGGCATAGCCGCTGCCGGCGCCGACCACGAGCACATGGGCGGGACTGCTCGCCATCACCAATTGCGCCAGCCGGGCGGTAACCATTGGCGAGAGCAGGTAACGGCCCTGCCCCAGATCGATATCCGCATCGGCATAGGCGAAGGCGCCGGAAGGGGCGAACGCCTCGCGCGGCAAGGCGCGCATCGCGTCGATGATGCGGTCGTCATGCACCAGATTCGGCCTCACCTGGCTGTCGACCATTTTTTCGCGCGCAATATCGTGAGCGGTCTGGTTTGCCATGGAAAGCCTTCTGTCCAAACGATGATGGAGGCCCTTATAGCGGCCGGCCCAAGCATAACTCAACTGCGGCACCGCTGCGGTGCAGCGAATGAACCATTCTGATACAAGCCTGACACACATGGCTTGACCGGCGCGACCGACCCGAGGATATACAGCGGACCCGCGCGCCTTGAGGTCCGGTGGCAGAGTGGTGATGCAGCGGACTGCAAATCCGCGAATGTGGGTTCGATTCCCGCCCGGACCTCCAAGGGCGAACGCGCGTGACGCGCAGGCCAGGCTGGCGTGAGTCCTGCCGCGCGCGGCTTCTGTCAGTGCCGGGCAGGCGGATTCCTGCCGAGTGGCGCGCGATCGTGCCGGACCAGTTCGGCGAGCAAGCGCCAGAGCCGGGCGGGTTCCACCGGCGCCTCCGGGTCGTTGAACAGCCAGTCCAGCTCTTCCAGCTTCCGCATGTAGTCTGTGCCTTCCATGGCCTTCTCCTTGCTGCGATGCGCCTAGAAAGAACGCCAATTTTGGCAAGACTATGATGCAATCGCGTGGCAGCCATTCGATCATGAAGCTGCCGCCGCATCATGCCGGCCAGAGCTTAACGAAACCCTGCTATGTCCGCCGCTATGTTGGCCTCCCAATATTGCCGTTCCTTGGGAAATGCGCCCCCCGCGATGCCGCCGCCGGCACCGCCAAGCCAGGCAGCCCGGCGGCGGCGAGCGCAGGCCGCTTTCCCCTCCGCCCCGCACAGAAGCGGCAATGGTCTCGGAAATCCCCCACAACATTTTTTACGAATCCGCCACGAACTGACAATTAATTTCGATTCCGTATCGTACGGTCTTGCGACTTTGGCAACCCCGCCTGCCAGCGACCCGGGAAAACCCGCGAAAAACCTCGGTTTTTTTGCCAATGAAACGCATTCGCAAGTAGATATTATCGGCTTGACCGGCGCGCGTTCCGCAGTCAGATGACCCTCCGATAAGGAGTATTCCATGCGAGATTTCTCACAGCTTTCCGAACGTGAGGTCCTGGCGCTGGCGATCGGCGCTGAAGAAGAGGACGGCCGCATCTATAACGACATCGCCGAACGGCTGCGCGAGGATTTCCCGGCTTCGGCAAAGATCTTCACGGCCATGGCCGTTGAGGAGAACGAGCACCGGCATCGCCTGCTCGACATCTACCAGCAGAAATTCGGCGACCATATTCCGCTGATCCGCCGCCAGGATGTGCGCGGCTTCAGCGCCCGCAAGCCGGTCTGGCAGCTGCCCAAGCCGAGCATCGACGATGTCCGCAAGCTCGCCGAGAGCATGGAATCCGAAACCCAGCGCTTCTACCGCCAGGCGGCCGCGCGCGCGACCGATGTCTCGATCCGCAAGCTGCTCGGCGACCTGGCCGAGGCGGAGCAGGAGCACGAGCACCGCGCCGACACGCTCTCGGCGGAAAATCTGCCCACGCACACCCGCGAGAGCGAGGATGCGCGGGCCAAGCAGATTTTCATGCTGCAATATGTGCAACCGGGTCTGGTCGGGCTGATGGACGGGTCGATTTCCACCCTCGCACCGATTTTCGCTGCCGCCTTTTCCACGCATCATCCTTTCTCCGCCTTCATCGTCGGCATCGCCGCCTCGGTGGGCGCCGGCATTTCCATGGCTTTCGCCGAAGCGCTCTCCGATGACGGCAGCCTGACCGGGCGCGGCACGCCCTATATTCGCGGCGCGGTGACCGGACTCATGACGATGCTGGGCGGCCTGGGTCACACTTTGCCCTTCCTCATCCCCAACCTGCATCTTGCTTTGCTTGTCGCCATCTGCGTGGTGGTGGTGGAACTGGCGGCGATCTCGTGGGTGCGCTGGCGCTTCATGGATACCTCGCCGCTCCGCGCGACGATTCAAGTGGCGTTCGGCGGCGCGCTGGTGTTCGCCACCGGCGTGCTGATCGGCAACGGTTAAGGAAGAAAAGGAAAGCAAGTCGCCGCTTTTTGAAAAAAGCGGCGCAAAAACTTTTGTTATGCTGGGCTACGGGCGTTATCGGCGACAAAGCCCATGACCCAGCATAATAAAGTTTTTTTGCTACTTTTTGTTCACAAAAAGTAGCGCTTTCTTCCTGCTGTCTTCCTGCTGTTAGCTATCCGTCCGCCGCACCCAGGGGATGCGCGCGATGTCGATGCCTTCTTCCGCGAGGGAGGCAGCCTCCTCTTCGGAACTTTCGCCGTAAATCCCGCGCCGCTCGGCCTCGCCATGGTGAATCCGGCGCGCCTCTTCGGCAAAATCGGCGCCGACATAGTCGCAATGGGCCTCGACCTCCTGGCGCAGACGCTGCAACGCGGTGCGCACGGCATCGGGGATCGCCCCGCCCGCCGCGGGGCTGACCGGCGCCGGGGCCGGCGGTGCGGCCTCCGGGGCTTTCTCCCCCTTGCGCGGAATGCCTGGCGTCATCAGCGCGCGCGTGACTTTGGTGTCCCCGCAGACCGGGCACGCGACCAGCCCTCGCTGCGCCTGGCTTTCAAAGCCTTCGCTGTTGGCAAACCAGCCATCGAATTCATGAGCCGCGTCGCAACGCAGCTGATAGTGGATCATAGGCCGAGCAACGGGTCCAGTTTGCCGGCATGCTCGAGCGCCATCATGTCGTCGCAGCCGCCGATCAGTTTCCCATCGAAGAAAATCTGCGGCACCGATGTTTTGCCGCCGGCCCGCTCCTGCGCCTCCGCGCGCCGGGCCGAGCCCGGCGGGGCGTAGATTTCCATGAATTCGACGCCCTTTTTGCGCAGCAGGCTGAGCGCGCGGGCACAGAAGGGGCAGAAATCCTGGGTGTAAATCTCGATCACGGGCATAATGATTCATCTAGCCGAGGCAGTGCATTATGCAAGATCTCCCTCAGGCAAGGCTGGGATCGGCCACGCGCGCGGCGGTGAGCACGTCCACCCGCGCGGCGCCGGCAGCGCGCAGCGCCAGGGCGCAGGCATTGGCGGTGGTGCCGGTGGTCATCACATCGTCGATCAGCAGCACGGTCTGGTTCGTGGCGGTGAAGCCCTGGCGCGGGACGATGGCACCCGCCAGCTCCGCCTCGCGGCCGGCCCGGCTCAGCCGTTCCAGCGGCGCCGTCGCCTTCTCCCGGCGCAGCGCGTCGAGGGCGCATGGCCGGCCCGTCAGCCGGGAAAGGCGGCTCGTCAGCAGGGCCGCCTGATTATAACAACGCCAGCGCAGCCGCGCGGGATGCAGCGGCACTGGCACCAGCAGGTCGGCGCGCGCCAGCAGCTCGCGGCCCGGGCGCAGCATCAGCTGGGCGATACCGCGCGCCGCCTCGGTGCGGTCGGCGTATTTAAACGCCGTGATCACCCCGCGCGAGGCTGCATCATACCGCAACGCCGCCCGCGCCTGAGTGAAGGCAGGCGGCGAGATTTCACAACGCTGGCAGCACCCGCCCTCACCCGCCGCGCCCGCAAACGGCAGTGGCACGCCGCAGGACTCGCAGAACGGCGCGGAAATGAAATTCATGCGGCGGAAGCAGGCGGCGCAAAACTGCCCATCCGCCGCCACCTGCGCGTCGCAGGCGAGACAAGACGGCGGCAGAAGCGTATCCAGCAGCTGCGTCAGAAAGGTTTTCATGTGGAGCAGATTTTCGATTTCGACGCGGTGCGCCGGCATCGCGACCGGGCGGCGCCGCGCATCGCGCATCTCGCCCCGGTGCTCAGCGATCTCGCCGAACGCGTGCTCGACCGTCTGGACGATACCAGCCGGCGCTTCACCACCGCACTGGATTTCGGCGGCCGCGGCGCGATCGCGCCGGCGCTGCGCCAGCGTGGCATGAGCGTGGACAGCGCGGATATATCCGCGCTTATGGCGGCCCGCGCGGGCGGCACCCCGTTATTGATCGAGTCCGAAGATTTCCGCCTGGAGCCGCAACGATACGATCTGGTGGTGGCGCATCTGTCGTTGCACTGGTTCACCGACCTGCCCGGCGCGCTGATCCAGTTGCGCCGGGCCCTGAAACCGGAGGGGCTGCTGCTCGCCAGCCTGCCGGCGCTCGGCACGCTGCAGGATCTGCGCACCGCCCTGCTCGAGGCGGAAGAAAGCCTGACCGGCGGCGTCAGCCCGCGCGTGTCTCCCTTTCCGGAACTCTCCGATTGCGCCGGTCTGCTCCAGCGCGCCGGGTTTTCACTCCCCGTCGCCGATGTGGAAGAGATCGAGTTATTATACGCCAATCCGTTGGCGCTGCTGCACGATCTGCGCGATGCCGGCGAGACCAACGCCTTGCGCGCGCGGCGCAAAACATTCGTGCCGGCGGCATTGTTTCCGGCGGCGTTGGGCCAGATGCCGCAGCGCGACGGCCGGATCATCGCCCGGCTGCGCATGGCGGTGCTCACGGGCTGGGCCTCATAGATAACCCGTCTTGCGGAAACTCAGCCATTCGCCGTTGCCGATGATGACATGGTCGTGCAGCGTGATGGCAAGCGCCTCGGCCGCGCGCTTGATCTCCCGCGTCATCTCGATGTCCTCCACGCTGGGGGATGGATCGCCGCTGGGATGGTTATGGACCAGGATGATGGCGCTGGCGTGCATCTCCAGCGCCCGCTTCACCACCTCGCGCGGATAAACCGGCGTGTGGTTGACCGTGCCGGTGCTCTGCGCCTCGTCGGCCAGCAGCCGGTTGCGGTTATCCAGGAACAGCACGCGGAACTGCTCGATCTTTTCCCGCGACAGGACGGCCTGCAAATAGTCGATCAGCCGGTCCCAGTTGTTCAAAACCGGGCGGTGCAGCACTTCGGCCCTGGCCAGGCGCAGCGCCGCCGCCTGCACGGTTTTCAGCGCCGCCGCGCCGGCTTCACCCAGGCCCTCGACCTCGAGCAAGTCCGGCACGCTGGCGGAAATCGCCGCGGCATAGGAGCCAAAACGCGCAAGCAGCGCCCGGGCGAGCGGCTTGGTGTCCCGCCGCGGCAGCGCCATGAACAGGGTCATTTCGATCAGCTCATGCTCGGCGATGGCGTCGGGCCCGCCGGCCAGAAAGCGCGCCCGCAGCCTGGCACGGTGCCCCTCCACGCCCAAAGCCGGCTTGGCCGGACGGTTTTCCGGCGACAGCCCGCCGAATAGCGGCGCCGCGTCGGCAAAACCAGCAGTGGAACGGGCCTTTGGCATGGCACGCTGAACGTGCCACAAAAACGTTACGACATCAAACCGTGAAGCGTCGCATGGCAAGAGGAAGAAAGTGGCCGCTTTTTGAAAAAAGCGGCACAAAAAACTTTTGTTACGCTGGGCCATGGGCGTTGTCGCCGACACAGCCCATGCCCTCCGAGCCTATTCCAACGGTGCTACGCACCGCCGGAACCTTCAGCCCCTCCGCCCAGAGTCATAAAGTTTTTTTGCTACTTTTTGTTCACAAAAAGTAGCCTTTCTTGCTTACTCAGCCGGCGCCGGCTTTGCCTCCGGTTCGGCTTCCGCCTGTTTCTTACCGGCCAGAACCATGTACACCGCCGGCACCACAAACAGGGTGAACATCGTGCCGATCGAGAGCCCGCCGGCGATGACCATGCCCATCGCGTAGCGCGACGCCGCCCCTGCCCCGGTCGCGATGATCAGCGGCACCACGCCCAGTACCATGGCGGCGGTGGTCATGAGGATCGGCCGCAACCGGATATTGGCGGCGTATTCGATCGCCTCGCGCTTGCCCATGCCGGCCAGACGCGCCTCGTTCGCCACTTCGACCATCAGGATGCCGTGTTTGGAGACCAGCCCCATCAGCGTCACCAGCCCGACCTCGGTGTAGATGTTCAGCGACAGACCGCCGAAGCCGAGATAGATGAAACTCATCGCCCCGGCGATCGACAGCGGCACCGAAACCAGAATGATCAGCGGATCGCGGAAGGAATTGAACAGCGCCGAAAGTGCCAGGAAGATGATGATAACGGCGAAGATGAAGGTGAGAATGAAGCTGCTGCTCTGCTGCACGAACTGCCGCATCTGCCCACCATAATCGATATGGTCGCCCGGCGGCAGAATTTTTGTCGCCAGATCCTGCAGGGTCTTCAATGCCTCCGCCTGGCTCACGCCTGGCGCCGCCACGCCTTGCAGGGTCGCGGAATTCTGCTGCTGGAAGTGATTGATGGTTTCCGGGATCACCGTGTTCTCGATGCGGGCGATCGAGGAGAGTGGCACGTTGATGCCGTTCACCGATGTCACGTAATAATTGTTCAACTGCGAGACATTCAGGCGCGACGTGCGCTGCACCTGCGGAATCACTTTGTAAGAGCGGCCGTCGAGGTCGAAATAATTCACATAGTCGCCACCGAGCGCCTCACCGAGAACGGCGCCGACATCCGACATGTTGAGCCCGAGATCGGCCGCCTTGGCGCGGTCGATGATGATGTTCGCCTGCGGCTGGTCGAGCTTGAGATCGCTCTGCAGAAAGATGAACTTGCCGCTCCGCAGCGCCGCCTGCAACAACGCCTGGCTGGTGGGATAAAGCCGCGTGAAATCATCGGTCGTCTTGATGACGAACTGCACCGGCAAACCCTGGCTGCCCGGGAGCGGCGGCAACTGGAAGGCCGCAACCTGCTGGCCGGCATCGTCGGCATTGGCCTCGTTCTGCAGGACCGTCTGCAGCGTGTCGGCCGTGCGGGTGCGCTGATCCCACGGCTTGAGCACCGACCCGACAATTTCCGTGCCCGGCACGTCGATCTGGAATGTGTGCTCGGTTTCGGGAAGCTTCAGAACGACGGAGTTGAGATACGTGTCCCACATGGCGCGCTGCGTCATCGTCGCGTCCGGCGCCGAGGTGGCGGAGAGCAGCACCGCGCCCTGGTCCTCCATCGGAGCCAGTTCGCTCTTCGACCCCTGCGCCAGGAAATAAATGCTGCTCAGGATGATGGCTGCGAACACCAGAGTGACCGGAATCGTTTCCAGGCTGCTGCTCAGCATCCTGGTATAGACATGATGCACCTCGTTGAACCGGCGGTCGATGAAGCCGATCAGCTTACCTTCCCAATTGGGATGGGCGCGATCGATCGGCTTAAGGAAACGCGAGGAAAGCATCGGCGTCAGCGTCAGCGCGACGATGGCGGAAATCGTCACCGCGCCGGCCAGCGTGAAGGCAAATTCCGTGAACAGCGCGCCGGTCAAGCCGCTCTGGAGGCCGATCGGTACATAGACGGCGATCAGCACGACGGTCATGGCGATGATCGGCCCGCCCAGCTCCTTGGCCGCCTCGCGCGCCGCCAGGATCGGATTTTGTCCGTCATCGAGATGGCGGTTGACGTTTTCCACCACGATGATCGCATCGTCCACGACGAGGCCGATGGCGAGCACCAGCGCGAGCAGCGTGAGCAGATTGATGGAGAAGCCGAAAGCCGCCATCATCGCGAAAGCGCCGATCAGCGACAGCGGGATCGCGATCACCGGGATCAACACCGAGCGCGGCGACCCGAGGAAGGCGAACACCACGAAGGTGACGATCACCATCGCCTCGAGCAGCGCCATCAGCACCTCATGGATCGAGGCGTTCACGAATTCCGTGGAGTCATAAACAATGGTGCCTGTCAGACCGCTCGGCAGATTCGCCTGAATCGAGGGAAAGACATTGCGCACGCCGCCGATGACGTTGATCAGGTTCGCGCCCGGCGCCACCTTGATGCCGATATAGACGCCCTGCTTGTTGTCGAACGTCACATGCTGGTCGTAATCGTCGGCGCCGAGCGACACGTCGGCGACATCGCGCAGATGGATGATCGCGCCATTCGCCTGTTTCAGGATCAGGTTGCCGAATTCCTCAGGCGTGTGCAGGGCGGTGGAGGCGGTCAACGTCACCTGCGTCATCGTGCCCTTGGTATTGCCCAAAGCGGCGATGAAGTCGTTGTTGCCGAGCTGCGTCCATACGTTCGAGGCCGTCAGGCCATAAGCCGCGAGCTTCTGCGGATTGAGCCAGACACGCATGGCAAAATTCTGGCCACCGAGAATCTCCGCGGTCTGCACGCCACTCACCGCCTGCAATTGCGGCTGCACCACGCGCGTGACGTAATCGGTGATCTGATTGGCCGAGAGCACGGTGCTGCGGAAGGCGATGTACATCGCATCGATCGTCTGCCCCACCTGCAGGGTCAGCACCGGCTGCTGCGTGCCGGACGGCAGCTGGTTGAGGATCGAGTTCACCTTGGCGGTGATTTCGGTCAGCGCCGCGTCCGGATCGTGATTCAGCACCAGATTGATGGTGATGGTGCTGGTGCTGGTGTCGCTGGTCGACGTCATGTAGTCGATGCCGTTGACCTGGGCGACCGCGTTCTCGATCGGCGTCGTCACGAACCCGGCCACCACATCCGGCGACGCGCCGGGATAGGTGGTGGTGATGGTGATGGTGGCGTTCTCGGTCTGGGGATATTGCTGCACCGGCAGCGACCCGATGGCGCGCAGGCCCAGCACCAGGATCAGGATGCTCACCGCAATGGCGAGCACCGGACGGGCGATGAAAAGATCGGTAAAACGTTTCATCGCGCTACTCGTTCGGCGGCGTGGGGTTGGGATCGTTCGGCGGCGTGACCGTGTTGTTCACCACAACCGGCGCGCCGTTGCGCAGCTTCAGCTGGCCGGCGGTCACCACCTCGGTGCCAGGCGCGACGCCGGTGAGCACCGCAACCTGGTCGCCCCTTGTATCCCCGGTGGTGACGAACACCTGCTGCGCGGTGAGCAGCGGCTTGCCTTGCGCTCCGGCCTGGTGCTGCACCGTATACACGGTGGTGCCGTAAGGATTGTAGGTAAGCGCCGTCTGCGGCAGCGTGACGAGTTCCTGCGGCGTCCCGGTCTCGACCTTGATGGTGGCGAACATGCCCGGCCGCAGCAGCAGATCGTCGTTCGCCAGCGTGGCGCGCACCTGCACGCTGCGGGTCGTGTTGTCCACCACCGTATTCAGGGCGGAAATTTTCGCGGGGAACGTCCGGCCGGGGAAAGCATCGACCGCGACATTCACGCTCTGCCCTACTTGCAGCTGGCTCAGCGCCTGCTGCGGCAGATAAAAATCGACATAAAGCGGGTTCAGCTGCTGCAGCGTGACGATGGCGGTGCCGACCGACAGATACTGGCCGATATCGACCTCGCGGATGCCGAGCCGTCCGGCAAACGGCGCGCGGACATGCTTCTCCACCATCAGCGCCTGCTGCGCCTGCACCTGGGCCTGGGCGGCCTGCAGGTTGGCGCGGTCAGTATCCACCTGGCTCTGCGCGATGGCATTGGCGCGGAACTGCTTCACATCGCGTTCATAATTGATTTCATCGAGGGCGGCGGTCGCCTGCAATTGCGCCAGCACGGCCGGGTCGTTGTTGGGCCGCAGCGTCAGCAGCAGCGCGCCGGCCGGCACATCCTCGCCGGACCTGAAATCGATGGTGTCGACAATGCCGGCCACTTCCGCGGACAGATTGGCGCCATTGACCGCCACGATGCTGCCGACCGAACTCAGCGTCGGTTGCCAGCTCGACGTGGTGGCGGTGGTGGTGGCCACCGTCTGCGCCTGGTTGCCGAAACCCGCGAGGAATTTGGCAATGAAAATGCTGCGCACCGCGCCGTAGCCGAACACGCCGCCGAACACCAGGCCGACAACGATCAGCATGAGAACCATGCGCAATGCGGTTTTGCTAGCCGTACTCATGATCTCGTCACCCTCATGGAATAATGCCGCAACAGGTGCTGGCGACGTCCTGGCGGTGCCACCAGCCGCCACCCAGGGCCTGGTAAAGCGCCGCGCTATCGGTCAGCCGTGCGGCCGCCGCCTTCACCTCGGCGATCGCCGCGTTTTGATACGTGGTCTGGGCGGTCAGCACCGCCGTGAACGGTTGGCCGCCGAGCCTGTATTGCGCCGTAGTCACCGCCAGGCTGTTCGCCGCGGCATTTTCGGCCGCCTGCGCGGCCGCCAGCGTCATGGCGTCATATTGCAGGATCTGCAGCGCGTCGGCAACGTTTTGGAAGGCGGACTGCACGGTGGCCTGGTAGCGCGCGCCGGCCGCGCGCAGCGCCGCCAAAGCTTCCTGGCGCTGCGCCGTCAGCGTGCCGCCTTCGAACAGCGGCTGCGTGACGCCCGCCATCAGGCTCCAGATCAGGCTCTGCGGCGTGAACAGCGTGCCGGTGGTCAAGGCCTGGTGGCCGAGCTGCGCGGTCAGCGTGAATTGCGGCAGCAGGTTGGCATCGGCGACACCGAGATCGGCCGAGGCGGCATGCAATTGGGCGGCCGCCGCCTGGATATCAGGCCGCTGCGCCACGATCGCCGAGGGCAGGCTCACCGGCACGTCCTGCGGCAGGGTCAGATCGGCCAAAGTGAAATCGGCCTCGTGGAAATCGCCCGGAAAGGTGCCGACATAGACGGCCAACTGGTTGCGCGTCTGCGCCAGTTGCGACTGCAGCGGCGGCAACGTGGCCTCGGCGGCGGAAAGCGTCGCCTGCTCCTGCAACACCAGCGCCTGCGCCACGCCGCCCAACCCGACCTGGGTGACGAGAATCGACAACACCTGGCGCTCCGCATCGATCACCTTGTTCGTGGCGTCGATCTGCCCTTGCAGCGATGCTTCCGTGACTGCCGCGGTGACGATGTTGCTGGTCAATGTGAGATACGCCGCCTCCAGCTCGTCGCGCTGGTAGTCGGCTTGCGCGGCCTGGCTTTCGATTTGCCGGCGCAACCCGCCGAACACGTCCGGCGCGTAAGAAACACTGAGGTCGGTGTTATAAAGCGTGAAGGGCGGAATGGTCGCCGTGGTCACCTGGCCGGTCGCCCCGAACGTGGCAAACTCTGCCGACGAAACCTTTTCGCGCGTGACCTGGAAGCCCGCCGACACGCTGGGGAACAAACCACCCTGCTGAGCGCGGACCGTCTCTTCCGCCTGAATCAGCGTCTGCTGGCTGGCCTGCAAGGTCGGGTTATGCGCGAGCGCCGCCTCGATCAGCGCATTCAGCTCGGCGCTGTGATAGAGCGACCACCAATCGCCCGCGATGTCGGCGCCGTCGCGGAAATATTGCACCTTGCCATCGGCCGGAACGGTGGCGGCAGGCAGCTTGGTGGGCGTCAGCGCCACTTGGGGCGCGGGCGGCTGATGAAAATCCGGACCCACCGCGCAAGCCGTCAGGCCGGCAGTGAGCAGCGGAGCGCAGGCACGGAGAAGGAAACCCGTTGGTTTCATGCCACCCACCTAACCGCGTTCATTTTATTGGTCAAGCGAGTGTTTTCCGAATGACGTGCGACCAACGATTCAAGCAAAGGAAACTTGCCAGTTTTCCGCATTACGCTATTCTGCAACACATGCCGGCGCCAACAAAAACCGCCCGATCGCCCCGAAGCTCCGCGCCGTCCGCGGCCGGCAATGCCGACCGCATGCTGCAGCTGGTCACCGCGGCGGAAGATATTTTTCTGGCGAAAGGTTACCATACGGCGACAATGAGCGACGTCGCCAAAGCCGCCGGCATGTCGAAAAAGACCGTCTACACGATGATCGACTCCAAGGCGGAGCTGTTCGGCGCCCTGCTCACGCATCGGCACTCTCTGCTGAATTTTCCCGAACCGCACAGCGACTGGACGATTCACGAGCTGCTGACGGCGAATCTTATGGCCCTTGCCCGCTTCCTGCTCTCGCCCGGGCAAATCGCCATCCTGCGGCTGATCATGGCGGAGTATACGCACAGTCCTGATCTCGGCCGGGTGTTTCACCGCAACCGCGTAAGCAAAGCCAAAAGCCAGCTGGAATCCTGCCTCACCGACATCGCGGTTCAGCATGGCTGCCCTGCCGAGCAGGCCAAGGAGATGGCAGCCATGCTGTTCGGCATGGCAATCGGCGAATTTCACCTCGGCGTGCTGATCGGCTTCCGCGCCCCGCCCACCCGGCAAGCGCTGGAAAAACGCGTGCGCCAGGCGGTGGATATTTTTGTTGCCGGATGCGGGGCCGTGAAGGCCCAGAAAAACTAAGAAAGAAAGTAGCCGCTTTTTGAAAAAAGCGGCGCAAAAACTTTTTTATGCTGGGCCTGAGGCTGTGTCGCCGACAACGCCCATGACCCTGCATAACAAAGTTTTTTTGCTACTTTTTGTTCACAAAGAGTAGCGCCTCCTTCCTTTCTTTCCGTCTAACCGCCCGTCACCGACATATGCCGCGCCACGGCGGGGCGCGCATGGCGGCGGTCGATCACGAAATCGTGGCCTTTCGGCTTGCGCGCGATCGCCTCGGTGATGGCCGCGTCCAAGGCCGTGTCATCGGCGGCGGCCCGCAGCGGGGTGCGCAGATCCGCCGCGTCGTCCTGGCCCAGGCACATATACAGCGTGCCGGTGCAGGTCAGGCGCACGCGGTTGCAGCTCTCGCAGAAATTATGCGTCAGCGGCGTGATGAAGCCGAGACGCTGCCCGGTCTCGGCGATCGACATATAGCGTGCCGGCCCGCCGGTGACGTAACTGCTCTCGCTTAAGCTCCAGCGCCGGCCGAGTCTCGCCCGCACCACCGAAAGCGGCAGATATTGCGCGGTGCGGTCCTCATCCACCTCGCCCATCGGCATCGTCTCGATCAGGCAGAGATCGAAGCCATGCAGGCCGCACCATTCGATCATGCGGTCGAACTCATCCTCGTTCACGCCTTTCAGCGCCACGGCGTTGATCTTCACCTTGAGCCCGGCATCCTTCGCCGCCATCAGCCCATCCAGCACCTGCGGCAACCGGCCCCAGCGCGTGATGGCGGCGAATTTCTGCTCATCCAGCGTGTCGAGGCTGACATTGATGCGCTTCACGCCGGCCCGCACGAGATCGCCGGCATATTTGCCGAGCTGGCTGCCATTGGTCGTCAGAGTCAGCTCTTCCAGCCCATTGCCGATCTCGCCGCCCAGGCTGTTGATCAACTGCATGATGTTTCGCCGCACCAGCGGCTCGCCGCCGGTCAGGCGCAGCTTCTTCACGCCGCGGCGAATGAAGGCGCGGCATAGCCGGTCGAGCTCTTCCAGCGTCAGCAAATCCGATTTCGGCAGGAAGACCATGTCCTCGGCCATGCAGTACACGCACCGAAAATCGCAGCGGTCAGTCACCGAAACGCGGAGATAAGAAATCGTGCGGCCAAAAGGGTCAATCATGGCGCTATTACGGAGTCTTCCGGTCCCGTTGCAAGATACGAAGCAATCGGATTTTCGAAGGCAGGCCCGCGAAAACAAAAGTTTTAAACTCTATTATTCATACACCTCTGCGCTTTCCAACGCCACCACGCCGGTATCGATCACGACCTTGCCTTCATTCTCGAACATCACCGTCACGCGCCGGCCGATGGCGCTCTGCACCTGGCCCAGTCCCCATTCCGGCTTGTGCGGATGGCGGACATAGTGCCCCGGCTCGAACTCAGATCTCTGCATAGCCGCACTCCTTCATCCGCTCCCGCATATGGGGCGGCACCGGGGCGGTGGCAAAAATGTCGGGCTGCTTCAGCCGAATTGCGCGGGCCAGCAGATGCAGCCGCCCGGCGCCGCCGCCATACACCGCATCGCCCAGGATCGGATGGCCGATCGCGGCGGCATGGGCGCGGATCTGATGCGTCCGGCCGGTTTTCGGCGCGAATTCCAGCCAGGCGATTCCAGCCCCCTGCCCCCGCACCCGCCACGCCGTGACCGCCCGCGGGGCGCTTTGGTCCGGCGCCATTTTCCAGGCCCGGCCCGTGGTCACTTTGCCGAGCGGCAGTTCGACCACGCCTTCCTGCGCCACTGGCACGCCTTGCACCACCGCCCAATAGGTCTTCTGCGCCTCCCCCGCGGCAAAGCAGGCTTGCGCTTCCAGGAGCGCGGTCTTTTTCAACGCGATCACAAGGCATCCGGCAGTGTCCTGGTCCAGCCGGTGCGCCGCCCAGGGGCCGGCCTTGCCGCGCCGCCAGAGCGGGAAAAAATCCTCCACGCTGGAGCCGCCGGCGCGGCCGGGATGCACCGGCAACC
This sequence comes from Acidocella sp., assembly GCF_035535915.1. Classification (GTDB taxonomy): domain Bacteria; phylum Pseudomonadota; class Alphaproteobacteria; order Acetobacterales; family Acetobacteraceae; genus Acidocella. The sequence goes on along the minus strand of NZ_DATLPB010000029.1, from coordinate 20,442 downwards.
CGGCCGGCTTGTCGACCACCAGACAGCGCGCATCGCCAAACAGCAAGGCTGGCACGGCCGCGCTCACCCGCGCAGACGCTCCGGAATCTTGAAGCCGAGCCGGCGCGGAATGTCCCATACCTCCCGCACATGCCTCACCTCCTGAAACCCGGCCGCCAGATAATTCGGCAAAGCGCGGGGATGGTCGGCGGTGCAGGTGTTCAACGTCATGCCGTGCAGACCCGGCGTCCGCAGGAACACCGCGTCAATCGCCGCATCGAGCAGCAATTTGCCAAGCCCGTGGCCGATCTCCTCGGGCACCAGGCCGAAATAATTGAGATTCACATCCGGCCAATGACTGGCATCGGTCTCGAAAAAGCCGCGCACCGCGCCATCCTTGCGCAGCACATGGACCCGCACCGCCGGGTTCGCCAGATGCTGGCGCAGCAGTTCATCGGGCATCATCCGGCGCAGCCACCAGAGCCAGGGCGTGCCGACGGCGTCGTAGATCTGCCGGTAGGTCTTCGTATCCAGCCTCTCCACCCGCAGGATGAAACCCGGCGGCAGCACCGTGAACGGCCGCGCCGGGCGCCGGTTCATGCGCAAAAACGTCACCCGCACCACAACCCGGTCGACAACCTCATCCGGCAGCGCGCGGGTGTAGTCCAGCATCTCAGTCGTCCAGGAAGCTGCGCAGCTTGCGGCTCCGCGACGGGTGCTTCAGCTTGCGCAGGGCCTTGGCTTCGATCTGGCGGATACGCTCGCGGGTCACGTTGAATTGCTGGCCGACCTCTTCGAGCGTGTGGTCGGTGTTCATACCGATGCCGAAGCGCATGCGCAGCACGCGCTCCTCGCGCGGCGTGAGCGATGACAGCACCCGCGTCGCCGCCTCGCGCAAATTGGCCTGCACCGCGGCGTCGAGCGGAATGATTGCGCCCTTGTCCTCGATGAAATCGCCGAGATGGCTGTCTTCCTCATCGCCGATCGGCGTCTCCAGCGAGATCGGCTCCTTGGCGATTTTCAGCACCTTGCGCACTTTTTCCAGCGGCATGCCGAGCTTGTCGGCCAGCTCTTCCGGGGTCGGCTCGCGGCCGATCTCGTGCAGCATCTGCCGCGAGGTGCGCACCAGCTTGTTGATCGTCTCGATCATATGCACGGGGATGCGGATGGTGCGCGCCTGGTCGGCGATCGAGCGGGTGATCGCCTGGCGGATCCACCAGGTGGCATAGGTCGAGAATTTGTAGCCGCGGCGATATTCGAATTTATCGACCGCCTTCATCAGGCCGATATTGCCTTCCTGGATCAGGTCCAGGAATTGCAGGCCGCGATTGGTGTATTTTTTCGCAATCGAGATCACCAGCCGCAGATTGGCCTCGATCATCTCCTTCTTGGCACGGGTGGAATCCCGCTCGCCGCGCGACACGGTGGTATAGACGCGGCGGAATTCCTCGATCGGCAGCCCGCCCTCGGAAGCGACCTTGCCGATCTGCGCCCGCAGCTCATTCACCTGCGGCGTGAATTTCTTCGCGAATTCCTTCCAGCTCTTGCCCGGCAGCTCGGCGATATCGTGCATCCAGTTCGGGTCCATCTCGCGGCCCCGGTAATGCTGCAGAAACTCCTCGCGGGTGACCTTGGCGCTCTCGGCGAGGCGCAAAATCTGCCCTTCCAGCCCGTTCAGGCGCTGGTTCAGCACCTTGAGCTGCGCCACCAGCTCCTCGATGCGGTTATTATGCAGCCGCACCTGCTCGACCTTGGCCACCAGCTCGTCGCGCAGCTTCTCATACGTCTTTTCCGAGCGCGAATTGACGTCGCCACCGGCGGTCAGGTTGTCGAGCCGCTTCTGCTGCAGCTTCGCCAGCTTGTCATAGAGTTTTTCGATTTCCTCGAAATGGGTGAAAATCTCCGGCTTGAGCTTTTCCTCCAAAGCCGCCAGCGACATGCCGGCGCCCTCGACGTCCTCGTCCTCGTCCATATCCTCGCTGGCTTCGAACGCCTCCGCGGCGCCGGGCTCGCTGCCGGCTTCCATGGCTTCGAGGTCGATCACGTCGCGCAGCAGCACACGGCCGTTATTAAGCGCCTCATGCCAGGCGATGATGGCGCGGAAGGTCAGCGGGCTTTCGCAGAGGCCGCGGATCATCATGTCCCGCCCGGCCTCGATGCGCTTGGCGATGGCGATCTCGCCCTCGCGCGAGAGCAATTCCACCGTGCCCATTTCGCGCAGATACATGCGCACCGGGTCGTCGGTGCGGCTGACCGCGCTGTCGGACACGTTGCCGGCCGGCCCCTCTTCGTCGTCGGCCGGCTCTTCCTTGACCAGGGAGGCGGCTTCCGGGTCCTCGCCTTCCTCGCTTTCCACCACCTGGATGCCCATTTCCGAGAGCATCGCCATGATGTCCTCGATCTGCTCCGAGGAATTCTGTTCAGCCGGCAAAACCGCGTTCAGCTCATCGAACGTGATGTAGCCGCGCTCCTTGCCTTTGGCGATCAGGCGTTTAACCGCGGCGGACTGGGTGTCCAGCACGTTTGCGTCGACCTCGACTTCCTGTGCGGGCTGTTCTGGGGTGGCGGCGGGCTTCGTTGCCATGGTCAGGCGGTACTCCGGGGAATTCGAAACGGGGTGTTTATTTGAAGGAAGCAGAAATAGGCAAGAAGCGGGGCCGATTGTCGTCAGCCATCCACCGCTCCGTGCTCCCCCGCCATGGCCTGGCGGAGCAGCTCGTTATATTTCACGAGCCGCGCCCAGGCGGCGGGATCGTCCTGATGTGCCGACCAATAATGCTGTTGCTCATCGCGCTGGCTGCGCAACATGTCGATGCTGAAATCCATCAAAATGTACCAACTCCACCAGGTTCGCGCGATCTCGGCCGGGCTCGCCGCGGGATCGAGGCGGTGCTCCGCGGCGGCGGCCACCAGGAGCTGCCTTGCCTCGTCGGCAAGCCCAAGGCTCCCCAAGTGGGTGAACAGCCTGTCCGTGTCAAGGGTTTTTGGACCGCTTGCAAAACCACTCACCACGTCGCGCAGCCGCGCATAGGCGTCCGGCAGGGCGACGCGGGCGAACGCCTCCTCCACCTCGGGGATCAGAACCGGGTGCAGGAGCAAAATCGCCAGCAACTGGCGGGCGCGGCGCAGATTGGCCTCCGCCCCATCCGGGAGAGGGGCGCGCACGAAGGCGGGGCTTTTGCTTGGTTTCGCGCCCTTGCCGGCTTTGCCGCCGCGTTCGGCGAAAAACCGGTCGAGCAGCAGCGACCGATACTCCCCGGCCAGCCCCTTGTCCGGGATACGGCCGGCGGTTTCCACCAAACGCTGGCGAAACGCCGCGCGTGCCTCCGGCGTGGCGCGGCTGGCCCCCTCGGCCAGCATGTCATAGAGTGCCGAGGACAGGGGTTCCGCCGCGTCCAGCCGGGCCCTGAACGAAGCCGCCCCCTCGCGTTTCACCAGACTGTCCGGGTCGTCCTTTTCCGGCAGGCGCAAGAATCGCAGCGTCCGGTCCGGCGCCAGCCCCGTGAGCGCCAGGTCCACGGTTTTCAACGCCGCGCGGCGCCCGGCGGCATCGGCGTCGAAACAGATCACCGGGCTGGGCGTCAGCCGCCAGATCTCGTCGAGATGGTCCTCGGTCAGCGCCGTGCCGAGCGGTGCCACCGCGCCGCGAAACCCCGCCTGGACCAGGGCGATCGCGTCCATATACCCTTCCACGACGATCAGGGGCTCGCCCTTGCGCACCGCCTCGCGGGCGACATGCAGATTATAGAGCGAGCGGCGCTTGGAAAACGCCGCCGTCTCCGGGCCGTTCACATATTTGGGCTGGCCGTCACCCAGCAGCCGGCCGCCGAAGCTGATCTTGCCGCCGCGCCGGTCGGCGATGGGAAACATCACGCGGCCGAAAAACATGTCCACCGGGGCGCGCTCGCTTTGCTTCATCAGCCCGGCCTCCACGAGCTGCTCGGGCTTGATGTTCCGGCCCCGCAAGGCGGCCGCCAGCGCGCCGCGCCCCTCGCCTGACCAGCCCAAGCCGAACGCCCGGATCGTCATGTCCGTCAGGCCGCGCCCACGCAGATAGTCCAGCGCCGGCCTGCCCTCCGGCGCCCAGAGCCAGTCCTGGTAGACCTCGCCGGCCGCTTCCAGCACGTCAGTGATGCCGGCGCGGCGCTGCTCGGCCTGCGCCGCCTGCGGGCTGGCCTTGGGCACCTCCAGCCCGGCTTCCTGGGCCAGTGTCTCCACCGCCTCCATGAAGCCGGCGCCGCCCGTCTTCATCACGAAACTGATGACATCGCCATGCTCGCCGCAGCCGAAGCAATGGTAATGGTCGTCATAAACATAAAAAGACGGAGTCTTCTCCCCATGGAACGGGCAGCAGCCCTTGGTCTCCCGCCCCGAGCGGACGAGCTTGACGGAGCGGCCGATCACCGCGGCGATCGGCGTTCGCGCCCGCAACTCATCGAGGAAATTCGGCGGGAGAGCCATGCGGTCAGCTAGAGCGATATGGCTTGAAATCGAATCGCGAAGCGGTTCGATTGAGCCATGCGATCGCTCGCAGGAAAAAGCTTGGAGCGTGATTGACCCAAAGTCATCATGCTCCGAGCGCCGCCTTCACCGCGGCGGAGGCCACCGCCATGTCGAGCGCCGCGCCGTGCTTGGCCTTCAGCGCGCCGATGACCTTGCCCATGTCTTTCGCGCCGGTGGCGCCGGACGCCGCGACCGCCTCGGTAATCGCCGCCTGGAGCGCGCCGCCGCTCAGCGTATGCGGCAAAAACTCCTCAATCACCGCGATCTCCGCCTCTTCCTTGGCGGCCAGCTCCTCGCGCCCGCCCTGGCGGTACAGGGTTACCGAATCGCGGCGCGATTTGATCATTGAGCGCAGCATGGCGAAAATTTCCTCATCCGGCACGGCCTCGACGCCCTTCGGCCGGGCGGCGATGTCGGTATCCTTCAGCTTCGCCTGGATCATGCGCAGGGCGGAGGTCCGCTCGGCGTCGCGCGCCAGCATGGCGGATTTCACGGCGGCGGTGATGGTTTCACGCAAACTCAATTTTCTGCTCCTCAAAGAACTGCGATAAGACAACGATACGGCGGCAAGCAAGCGGCCGCTTTTTGAAAAAAAGCGGCGCAAAAACTTTTATTATGCTGGGCCTCAGGCTGCGTCAGCGCCAACGCCCCTGGCCCAGCATAAATAAAGTTTTTTTGCTTCTTTTTGTTCACAAAAAGAAGCCTTCCCCTTCCTTTGCCAACCACGCCCGGAAAAAATTTCCAGCACCATCAAAAACGATTGAAGCCGGATAATTCTTCCCGTAAACTGTTTTTATGTCCATTTCCATCGCCGATATTCTGCTCCGTCTCGGCGGCAACGACGCCGCCGCCGCCCTGACCGGGGTCTCGCCCGAAGCCGTCCGCAAATGGCGGAGCGGCAACGCCATTCCTTCCCGTCATTGGCCCGCCATTATGGCAGCAACCGGGCTGACCATGGAAGAGTTGAATGGCACGTCCGCGCAGACGGAAACGCCACCGGGCGCCACCGCCTGCCTGGTGCTGGGCGATGGCAGCGTGTTCTGGGGGCGCGGCTTCGGCGCGCACGGCACCAGCCTGGCGGCCGAGCTCTGCTTCAGCACCGGCATGACCGGCTATCAGGAAACGCTGACCGACCCGTCCTTCGCCGGCCAGATCATCACCTTCACCTTCCCGCATATCGGCAATGTCGGCACCAACGCGGACGATTCCGAGGCGACGAATATTTTCGCGCGCGGGCTGGTCATCAAAGAGGACATCACCGCGCCCTCGAATTACCGTTCGACCGCGCCACTGCAGGACTGGCTACAAAAAATGGGCATCCCCGGCATCGTCGGAATCGATACCCGCGCGTTGACCCTGCGCATCCGTGATCTCGGCGCGCCGAACGCGGTGCTGTGCTATCCCGCGGACGGCAAGTTCGACCTCGCCGCGCTGGCGCAGACCGCCGCCGCCTGGCCCGGGCTCGACGGCATGGATCTGGCCGCCGAAGTCTCCTGCACGCAATCCTATGAATGGACCGGCGGCACCTGGAGCTGGGAGCATGGCTTTGCCCAGCCGGAAACGAAACGCACGGTGGTCGCGGTGGATTACGGCGCCAAGCGCAATATCCTGCGCTCGCTCGCCTCGGCCGGCTGCCGCGTCATCGTCGTGCCCGCCAATGCCACGGCGAGTGATATTCTACGCCACAAGCCCGACGGCGTGTTCCTCTCCAATGGCCCCGGCGACCCGGCGGCGACGGCGGCTTACGCCGTGCCGGCGATTCAGGGCGTGATGCAGGAAGGCGTGCCGATTTTCGGCATCTGCCTCGGTCACCAGCTGCTCGCCCATGCGCTCGGCGCCAAGACCTACAAGCTCGAGCGCGGCCATCGCGGGGCCAACCAGCCGGTCAAGGACCTCGCCACCGGCAAAGTGGAGATCACCTCGCAGAATCACGGTTTCGCCGTGGACGAAAAGAGCTTGCCCGAGGGCGTGGAGGTCACGCATGTCTCGCTGTTCGACGGCTCCAACGAAGGCATCGCCTGCCAGGCCAAGCGCGTCTTCTCGGTGCAGTACCATCCCGAAGCAAGCCCGGGGCCGAGCGATTCCAGCTATTTGTTCAAGCGTTTCGTTGAGATGATCGGATAAAAGATAGCGTCTTTAGCTGTGTATAGCGATTTTTTGCTATATATCACTAAAGCCCCTATATGTACCGCATGGACCCCGTACGCAACCCCTTCGCGCCAGGCGCCGGCACGCCCCCGCCAGAGTTGAGCGGCCGGTGGGAATTGGTCGAGCAGGCGCGCATCGCGCTCGACCGGCTGAAGCTGGGCCGCCCGGCCAAAGGCCTCGTTGCCGTCGGGCTGCGCGGCGTCGGCAAGACGGTGTTGCTGAACGAGTTCCGCCTGATGGCGCAGGATCGGCAATATTTTTGCATCAGCCTGGAGGCGCATGAGGATAAGAGCCTGCCGCAACTGCTCGTCCCTGCCTTGCGCCGCCTGCTGCTGGATCTGGACCGGCTCGGCGCGCTTTCGGAACATGCCAAGCGTGCCTTGCGCATCTTCAAAAGCTTCATGGCCAGCCTGCGCGTAAAATATGGCGACGCCGAGCTTACTTTGGATGTCGACCCGGAAGCCGGCATCGCGGATAGCGGCGACCTGGAAGTCGACCTGCCGGACCTCTTCGCCGCCATCGGCAAAGCGGCGCAGGACCGGCAGCGGCACGTCGTGCTGCTGATCGATGAGCTGCAATATCTCAGCGAAGCCGAAATGAGCGCGCTCATCATGTCCGTGCATCGCATGGCGCAGCTCGGCCTGCCGATCATGATGTTCGGGGCCGGCCTGCCGCAGGTCACCGCCCTCATGGGGCGCTCGAAATCCTATGCCGAGCGGCTCTTCGACTTTCCCCAGGTCGGCGCGCTGACAGCCTCCGACAGCATCGACGCCATCCAGAAGCCGATCAAATCGGAAGGCGAAGAGATTGAGCCGGCCGCATTGAACGAGATTCTGCTCTGGACGCAGGGTTATCCGTTTTTCCTGCAGGAATGGGGCTATCAGACCTGGAATTCCGCCAGCGCCTCGCCGATCGCCAAAGCCGATGTGGAAATCGCGACCCAAAAAGCCTTGCACAGGCTGGATGAAGGTTTTTTCAAGGTTCGTTTCGAACGCCTCACCCCGCGCGAGCGCGACTATGCGCGCGCCATGGCCGGCTTGCCCGGCACGGGCCCGTACCGCTCGGCGGAAATCGCGTCGGCGCTTGGCGTGACATCCCAATCGATCGCGCCGACTCGCAACAATCTCATCGCCAAGGGCATGGTCTATGCCCCCGCCCATGGCGATACCGCCTTTACCGTTCCGTTGTTTGAACAATATCTGCGCCGTGTCCGGCCTGACTGACGAGAGAGCACCATGCCCAAACGCACTGACATCAAGAGCATCATGATCATCGGCGCCGGGCCGATCGTCATCGGCCAGGCCTGCGAGTTCGACTATTCCGGCGCCCAGGCCTGCAAGGCGCTACGCGAGGAAGGCTACCGCGTCATTCTCGTCAATTCCAACCCGGCGACGATCATGACCGACCCGTCGCTCGCCGACGCCACCTATATCGAGCCGATCACGCCGGAGATGGTCGAGAAGATCATCATCCGCGAGAAGCCGGACGCGCTGCTCCCCACCATGGGCGGGCAAACGGCGCTGAACACGGCGATGACTCTGGCCAAGTCCGGCGTGCTGGAGCGGCTCGGCGTGGAGCTGATCGGCGCCAAGGCCGATGTCATCGACCGCGCGGAAGACCGCCTGAAATTCCGCGACGCCATGGCGGAAATCGGCATCGCCGGCCCGCGCAGTGCGATCGCGCATAACCGCGAAGAGGCGGCCGCGGCGCTGGAGCTGGTGGGCCTGCCGGCGGTGATCCGCCCGTCCTTCACCCTTGGCGGCACCGGCGGCGGCATCGCCTATAACCGCGAGGAATTTTTCGAGATCTGCGCCGGCGGCATCGAGGCCTCGCCCACCGATGAAATCCTCGTGGAAGAATCCGTGGCCGGCTGGAAGGAATACGAGATGGAGGTGGTCCGCGACAGCGCGGATAACTGCATCATCATCTGCTCCATCGAGAACATCGACCCGATGGGCGTGCATACCGGGGATTCCGTGACCGTCGCGCCGGCGCTGACGCTGACCGACAAGGAATACCAGATCCTCCGCGACGCCTCCATCGCCTGCCTGCGCCGCATCGGCGTGGATACCGGCGGCTCCAACGTGCAGTTCGGCATCAACCCGGCCGACGGCCGCATGGTGGTGATCGAGATGAATCCGCGCGTGTCGCGCTCTTCGGCGCTGGCCTCGAAGGCCACCGGCTTCCCGATCGCCAAGGTCGCGGCGAAGCTCGCCGTCGGTTACACGCTCGATGAACTGCGCAACGACATCACCAAGGGCACCCCGGCGAGCTTCGAGCCGACGATCGATTATGTGGTGATCAAGATCCCGCGCTTCACCTTCGAGAAATTCCCCGGCACCCCGGCGCTGCTTTCCACCTCGATGAAATCTGTCGGCGAAGCGATGGCGATCGGCCGCAATTTCGCCGAGGCCCTGCAAAAGGGCTTGCGCTCACTGGAAACCGGGCTCTCCGGCCTCGACGAGATCCCTGCTCCGGGCGACGGCACCCAGGATGCCTTCAAGGCCGCGCTCTCCACCCCGCGCCCGGACCGGTTGCTGGTGGCCGCGCAAGCGCTGCGCGCCGGCATTTCGGTGGAGGAAATTTTTTCCGCCTGCAAATTCGACCCCTGGTACCTGCGGCAGATGCAGACGATCATCGATGCCGAGACCGAGGTTAAAAAGAACGGCCTGCCGCGCGACGCGCTGTCGTTCCGCCGCCTGAAAGCCCTGGGATTCGCCGACAAGCGGCTGGCCGCGCTGACCGGCCAAAAGGAAGCCGCCGTCACCGCGGCGCGGCTCAAGCTCGGCGTCACGCCTGTCTATAAGCGCATCGACACCTCGGCCGGCGAGTTCGCCTCCACGACCTCCTACATGTATGGCAGCTTCGAGGGCGGTTACGGCGCGCCGGTGTGCGAATCCCAGCCGACCGACCGCAAGAAGATCGTCATTCTCGGCGGCGGCCCGAATCGCATCGGCCAGGGCATCGAGTTCGATTATTGCTGCGTGCACGCCTCCTACGCGCTGCGCGAGGCCGGGTTCGAGACCATCATGGTCAACTGCAACCCGGAGACCGTTTCCACCGATTACGACACGTCGGACCGGCTCTATTTCGAGCCGCTGTTCGCCGAGGACGTGATTTCACTGATCCGCACCGAGCAGCAGAACGGCACGCTGCTCGGCTGCATCGTGCAATATGGCGGGCAGACCCCGCTGAAGCTCAGCCAGGCGCTCGAAGAGGCCGGCATTCCCATCCTCGGCACGACCGCCGACGCGATCGACCTCGCGGAAGACCGCGAGCGCTTCCAGGCCCTGCTGCAGAAACTCGGCCTGCGCCAGCCGGAGAACGGTATTGCCCGCTCCACCGAGCAGGCCGAGGCGGTCGCCGAGCGCATCGGCTACCCGGTCGTCATCCGCCCCTCCTACGTACTGGGCGGGCGCGCCATGGAGATCGTGTATGACCGCGCCGGGCTGGCCCGCTACATGCGCGAGGCCGTGCGCGTGTCCGGCGAAAACCCGGTCCTGATCGACGGCTATCTGAACGAGGCCTCCGAGGTCGACGTGGACTGCATCGCCGACGGCGAAACCGTGTATGTCGCCGGGGTGATGGAGCATATCGAGGAAGCCGGCATTCACTCCGGGGATTCCGCCTGCTCGATCCCGCCTTATTCGCTCTCCCCGGCCATCGTCGAGGAACTGCGTGCGCAGACCGCCGCCATGGCGAAAGCCATCGGCGTGGTCGGGCTGATGAACGTGCAGTATGCGATCCAAAATGACGAGATCTATGTGCTCGAGGTGAATCCCCGCGCCTCGCGCACCGTGCCGTTCGTCGCCAAGGCGACCGGCGTGCCGGTGGCGAAAATCGGCGCTCTGGTCATGGCCGGGCAGAAATTGTCGAGCTTCAAGCTCGATGATGCGCTGACCACACGCCACGTGGCGGTGAAGGAAGCGGTGTTCCCCTTCGCCCGCTTCCCCAATGTCGACACGATCCTCGGGCCGGAGATGAAATCCACCGGCGAAGTGATGGGGCTGGACACCAATTTTGCCCGCGCCTTCGCCAAGGCGCAGCTCGGCGCCGGCGTGTCGCTGCCGCGGTCCGGCACGGTGTTCCTGTCGGTGCGGGATTCCGACAAATCCGCGATCGTGCCGGTGGCGCGGCGCCTGGCGGAGCTCGGCTTCTCGATCATGGCCACCTCCGGCACCGCCAGGCACATCGCCGCCGCCGGCATCCCGGTGAAGAAGGTGAACAAGGTGCTGGAAGGGCGGCCGCATTGCGTGGATGCGATCCGCTCCGGCGACATCCAGCTGGTGATCAACACCGCGCGCGGCCCGCAATCGGTGGCGGACAGCTACGACATCCGCCGCTCCGCTTTGACCCATGGCGTGCCGAACTTCACCACAATTTCGGCGGCACGGGCCGTGGCGCACGCCATTTCTGCCTTAATTTCAGGCAGCCTTGAAGTTGCGCCGCTTCAGTCGTACTTTGCGCAACCGTTCTAAGCTCAACACCGGCGCTCTCACGGGGCGCCGGTGGGGGCTATTACATCAACCCCAACCCCGTCAGGGTTTTCCCTGAGGAGATACTGTGCAGAAATTTCCGATGACCGCGTCCGGCCTTGCCTCGCTCGAGGAAGAGCTGCGCACTCTCAAGGCCCAGGAGCGTCCGGCGATCATCCGCGCCATCGCGGAGGCACGCAGCCATGGCGACCTGTCCGAGAATGCGGAATACCATGCCGCGCGTGAGCGCCAGTCCTTCGTGGAAGGCCGCATCGCCGAACTGGAAGAAATCATCTCCGCCGCCGAAGTCATCGACCCGGCTAGCCTGTCCGGCGACACCGTGAAATTCGGCGCGACGATTCACCTGATCGACGAGGATACCGAGCTGGAGGTCTGCTATCAGATCGTCGGCATGCATGAGGCCGACATCAAGCAGTCGCGCCTGTCGATCACCTCCCCGCTGGCCAAGGCGCTGATCGCCAAGCGCGTCGGCGACACGGTGGCCGTGCCGGCGCCGGGCGGCGACCGTTCCTATGAAATCCTGAAAATCACGTACGGCTGAGCCGCCTCAGGACATCAGGAAGGAAGCACTACTTTTTGTGAACAAAAAGTAGCAAAAAAACTTTGTTTACGCTGGGTCATGGGTGTTGGCGCCGACACGGTCTCAGGCCCAGCATAACAAAAGTTTTTACGCCGCTTTTTTCAAAAAGCGGCCGCTTCCTTCCTTTCGTGTGAATTCGTCTGCTCCCCTCATGCTCTAGGCTAAGCTCCATGACCCAACCTCACAGCCCGGAAGCCGCCTTGCTCAGCCTGGCCGACATCGAGGCCGCGGCGCAGCGGATCGAGGGGCGCATCCTGCGCTCGCCCTTCTTGCGCTCCGATGCGCTCTCCCGCCTCACCGGCGCGGAAATCTACCTGAAATACGACCATTTGCAGGCCACCGGGGCGTTCAAGGAGCGCGGCGCCGCGAACCGCATCGCCTTGCTGAGCGCCGCCGAGCGCGAGGCCGGGATCATCGCCATGTCCGCCGGCAACCATGCCCAGGCGGTGGCGCGCCACGCCGCTCTGGCCGGCATCAGCGCCACCATCGTCATGCCGAAGCATACGCCGGCCACCAAGGTCACCCGCACCTCCGCCTGGGGGGCGAAAGTGGTGCTGCATGGCGAGACCCTGGCCGAGGCCGCCGCCCACGCGCATGAGCTGGCCCGGCGCGACGGGCTGTTCTTTCTGCACCCTTATGACGATCTCGGCGTCATGGCTGGCCAGGCCACGATGGCGCTGGAGATGCTCCAGGACGTGCCGGACCTGGACATGATGGTGGTCGCCGCCGGTGGCGGCGGACTGATCTCGGGCTGCGCCACCGTGGCGCGCGCGCTGCGGCCCGACCTCGAAATCTTCGGCGTCGAGGTGGAAAACTACGCCGCCTTCGCCAAGGCCCTGGCCGGCAAGCCGATCGAGGTCGGCGGCCCGACCGTCGCCGAGGGCATCGCCGTGCGCGATATCGGCCAGAAGCCGCTCAGCGTGCTGCGGGCGCTGAATGTCGAAATCCTGGTGGTCACCGAACACGACATCGAAGGCGCCATTGCCGCCCTGGTGGAGAACGCCAAGCAGGTGGCCGAGGGCGCCGGCGCCGCCGGCCTCGCCGCCGTGCTCGCCTTCCCCGATCGGTTCCGCGGCAAGAAAATCGGCATCCCGATCTGCGGCGCCAACATCGATTCCCGCATTCTCGCCAACACGCTGATGCGCACGCTGCTGCGCGATGGCCGCATCATGCGCGTGGTGCTGGAAATGCCGGACCGGCCGGGCATGCTGGCGGAAGTCGCCGCCCGCATCGGGGCGCGCGGCGGCAACATCATCGAGGTCGCGCATCACCGCCTGTTCTCGTCCCCCTCGGTGCAGGATGCCGAACTCGAAGTGATGATCGAAGCCCGCGACGCCGCCCACGGCGCGGCCATCGAGGCTTCGCTTGCCGAACTGTTCGTGCTGCGTAGGCTGTAAAGCAAGTAAGCAGCCGCTTTTTGAAAAAAGCGGCGCAAAAACTTTTGGTTACGCTGGGTCATGGGCGACGAAACCAGCACGGCCCAAACTAATAAAAAACTACTTTTTGTTCACAAAAAGTAGCGCTTTCTGGCCTTATTGCGCCTTGGCGTAACTGCTCGCCCCGAACCAGTCGACCACCACCACCGGCTCGTTGCCCACCACCCAGGCATCGTGCCCCCTGGGCAGCGAGGTGATGTCGCCGGGCCCGGCGATGAATTCCGTGCCGTCATCCATCCGGATCGCGAGCCGGCCGCTCACATGATACTGGAAATGCGGCGCCTCGCAGCTTTTGGTGTGCACGATCGGCTTCACGTCCTTCGACCAGCGCCACCCCGGCTCGAAGGTCATGCGGCCGATCTTGGTGCCGCCGATCTCGAGGATTTCCGCGTGCCCGTGAGGAAATTCCCGGCGCTCCTCAGAGTGGGCGAAGGATTTGTGTTCGGTCTTCTGGTCCTGGTCTTTCTGGTGTTTGTGATCAGCCATGGCATGGTCCTCCGCGGTTGCATCAGCGCCCCCGAGAAACGCACCACAACCCCCTGTTATTTCTTGTTTTTCGATGCCAAAATGCTTTGGAAGATGCGCTCTCGGCAGGCCGTGTCGCAACAGCGACGGGCCGAAAGCTTACGCCCCGGCAGGGGGCGCAAGCAAGTTTCGTGAACGGTCGTGCCGCGCTTTTGAGCGTCGCCTCAGGCTCGAGAGAGATAAGGTAGAGGGCGATTCAGACTTTAAGCCGAACCATAAAATGGTTCGGCTTAAAGTCGTCGCGCTCTAGGCCTTCAGCCGCTCCGCGAACAGCTTGCGCAGCTTCGCGACCTTGGGTGCAATGACCGCCTGGCAATAGCCGGCGAACGGGTTGCGGGCGAAATATTGGTCATGCTCCGGCTCGGCCCGCCAGAAGGCCGGCGCCGGCTGAACTTCCGTGACGATCTTGTGCCCCCAGACCCCGGCTTTATCGAATTCCGCGATCACCGCCCGCGCCGCCTTTTCCTGGTCCGGATTGGTGTAGAAAATGACCGAACGATATTGCGTGCCGATATCCGCCCCCTGGCGGTTCGGGGTTGTGGGGTCATGGATGGTGAAGAACACCCGCAACAGATCCTCATAGGAGATCACCGCCGGGTCGAAGGTGACCTCCACCACTTCGGCATGGCCGGTCGTCCCTGAACAGACCTGCCTGTAGGTCGGGTTTTCGCTGTTGCCGCCGGCATAGCCCGACTGCACGGCGCTCACGCCCCGAAGCTCGCTGAACGCCGCCTCGGTGCACCAGAAGCAGCCACCGCCCAAAATCGCCGTCTCCGTCATGATGTCGCTCCTTTCTCAATGCCGCCCAGTTCACAAAGCTGGGTCCAATGCTCCGCGCTCACCGGCGCCACGGAGAGCCGGGAGAGCCGCACCAGCGCGAGGCTGCTGAAGCGCGGATCGGCCTTGATCTCGGCGAGCGGGACCGGCCGCGGCACAGGGCGCACAGCCTGCATGTCCACGCACACCCAGTCTCCCGACTCGGCGGTAGGATCGGGGTAGGCTTCGCGTGCCACGCGCACGATGCCGACAATTTCCCGGCCGATGTTCGAGTGATAGAAGAAGGCGAGATCGCCTTTTCTCATCGCCTTGAGATTATTTTTTGCGCTGTGATTGCGCACCCCGGTCCAAGGCTCCACGCCATTTTTCACCTGTTCATCCCAGGAAAACGCGTCGGGTTCGGACTTGATCAGCCAATAATTTGTCATGCCACGAACTTAATGCCTTACCGCATGGCTTCAAATCCCACCATCCATACCATATCATCCAGATTATGAAGGATACTGCGCTGCTTGCCGCCCGCGTCGGCAAAACCGGATCCTGGCTTCACCGTTTCGCCAATCCGGGACGCTTCCTCCGCTTGGTGCAACCGGCTTTGCCATGGCTCGCGGTCCTGTCGCTCGTCGTCACCGTTACCGGCATCGTCTGGGGCTATGAATTCGCGCCGGCGGATTGGCAGCAGGGCGCCGCATCGCGCATCATGTATGTGCATGTTCCCGCCGCCTGGGTCTCGATGGCGGGCTACGCCACGCTGGCGGTCTGCTCGTTCTTCTCCATCGTGTGGCGGCATCCGCTGGCGGATCTCGCGGCGGAGGAGATCGGCCCGGTCGGCGCCGGCTTCACCTTCGTGTGCCTGGTCTCCGGCTCGCTCTGGGGCAAGCCCGAATGGGGCGCCTACTGGGTGTGGGACGCACGGCTCACCTCGGTGCTGATCCTGTTCTTTCTCTATCTCGGCCATATCGCGCTGATCCGCGCGTTCGATAATCCGGCTCATGGCCACCGCGCCGCCGCCATCCTGGCGCTGGTCGGCGCCATCAACCTGCCGATCATCGTGTTCTCGGTGCAATGGTGGAACACGCTGCATCAGGGCAACAGCATCTCCTTCGGCAGCGGCTCGAAGATCTACATCACGATGCTCTACCCGCTGATCATCTCCTCGCTCGGCTTCTATCTCTGTTTTGTCACCATCGTCGGCGCGCGGATTTGCGCTGCTATCATGGAGCGGCGCGCACGCGGCCTGCTGCTCGCCGCGGCGGAGCGCAACTCATGAACCTCGCCCCCTTCATCGACGGCAGTTACGGCGTTACGGTGCTGTTCCTGGCCGGCATCGGCGCCCTCACCTTCGCCCGCTACCGCCGCGCCCTGCGCCGGCTGCGCGCGGTGGAAACCCGCTGATGCAGGCGCGCAAAAAACGCCGCCTCTATCTGGTTCTCACCTGCGGCCTGTGCCTGTGTGCCGCGACCGGGCTGATGCTCGCCGCCTTCTCGTCCACCCTCACCTATTTCCTCAGCCCGCGTCAGGTGCTCGCCAAAGACCCGGCGCCCGGCGTGGATTTCCGCCTCGGCGGCATCGTCCAGGTCGGCACGGTGAACACCAAAATCGCCGCGGGCAGCGACGCGCCCACCACCTCGTTTCGGGTGACGGACGGCCAGGCCTCGGTGCCGGTGACCTTCACCGGCGTGCTGCCGGATCTGTTCCGCGAAGGCCAGGGCGTGGTGGCGATCGGCGCCATGACCGCCAACGGCACGTTCGCGGCCAGCGACGTGCTGGCCAAGCACGGTTCCGACTACATGCCCAAGGACGTGGAACAGGCGCTGAAACAGGCCGGCAAATGGAACCCGATCTACGGGCCGCCTCCAGCGGCCTCGAGCTGGAATACAATGCAAGTTAAAAGCACGAGTTCATGATCCCCGAGATCGGACATTTCGCCCTGGCCCTCGCCGTGGCGCTGGCCTTTGCGCAAGGTGTAGTCGGCATTTTCGCCCCCGGCCTGCGTGACCCGCGGGCCATGCGCGCCACCCCGGCTTTGGCGATCAGCCATCTGCTGGCGATCGGTGCCAGCTTGCTGTGCCTGATCTATGCCGGCATCGTCTCCGATTTCACGGTCGAGAATGTCGCGGATTTCTCGTCCAGCGCCGTGCCTCTGCTCTACCGCATCACCGGCACCTGGGGGAACCATGACGGCTCGATCCTGCTCTGGTGCTTCATCCTCTCACTGTGCGGCGGGGTGGTCGCGCTGTTCGGCCATAACCTGCCGGCCTCCCTGCGCGCCCGCGTGCTCGGCGTTCTCGGCCTCGTCTCCGGCGGTTTCCTGCTGTTCACCCTCACCGTCTCCGACCCGCTGGCCCGGCTCTGGCCGCCGCCGCTGCAAGGGGCGGGCATTAACCCGATCCTGCAGGACCCCGGCCTCGCCTTCCACCCCCCGGTGCTTTACGCCGGATATGTCGGCTTTTCGGTCGCCTTCGCCTTTGCTGTCGCAGCACTGATCGAAGGCCGGATCGACGCCGCCTGGGGCCGCTGGGTGCGCCCCTGGGCGCTGCTCTCCTGGATTTTTCTCACCGCCGGCATCACGCTCGGCAGCTGGTGGTCCTATTACACGCTGGGCTGGGGCGGGTTCTGGTTCTGGGACCCGGTGGAAAACGCCGCGTTGCTGCCCTGGCTCACCGGCACGGCGCTGCTGCATTGCGCGATCGTGGTGGAGAAGCGCGAGGCGCTGAAGGCCTGGACGGTGCTGCTGGCCATCGCCACCTTCTCGCTCAGCCTGTCCGGCACTTTCCTGGTCCGCTCCGGAATCCTCAACTCCGTGCATTCCTTCGCCGCCGCGCCGGGCCAGGGCCTGTTCCTGCTGGTGCTGCTGGGGCTGACCATCGGCGGCTCGCTGCTGCTGTTCGCGGTGCGCGCCCCGGTGCTGGCGGCCGCTGGGATCTTCGCGCCGCTCAGCCGCGAAAGCGCCCTGGTGCTCAACAACATCTTCCTCTGCGCCATCGCCGCCGTGGTGTTCGTCGGCACGCTCTATCCGCCCTTCGTCGATCTGTTCTTCGGCATCCAGCTTTCAGTCGGCGCGCCGTTCTTCGACCAGACGGTTTTGCCTCTGACCGCGCCGCTGATTCTCGCCATGGCCGTCGGCCCGCTGCTGCCCTGGAAGCGCGCCGACCTGGCCCCGGCCCTGGCCCGCCTGTGGCTCGCCGCCGGCGTGGCTTTGGTGGTGTTCCTGGTGACCACCGCCGAGCGCCATGTGGTCACCGCGCTCGGCCTGGCCGGCGGCGCCTGGGTGATGCTGGCCGCGCTCACCGACTTCGCGGAGCGGCTGCGCCTGTTCCGCGTGCCGCTCAGCGCCTCTTTCGCCCGGCTGGCGTCCCTGCCCCGCAGTGCGATCGGCGCCGCGCTCGGCCATCTCGGCTTCGGCGTCACCATACTCGGCATTGCCGGCATGACGCTGGCGACCCAGAAGGTCATCGTCATGCAGCCGGGCCAGACCACCGAACTCGGCGGCTACAGCTGGACCCTGGAAGACATCCGCAGCGCGCCCGGCCCGGATTATTCGCAGCGCATCGCCGATGTCACGCTCAGCGCGCACGGCCACCCCTTCCTGACCCTGCACCCCTCGCGGCGCAATTTCGCCGCCCAGGGCACCGTCACCGACGACGCCGCAATCAACACCAACGGGTTCCAGGACATCTACGCGGTGTTCTCTGACGAGCCCGCCGGGGGCGGCGCGGAATTGCGCCTGAACCGCCACCCGCTCGCGCCGGAAATCTGGTTCGGCGGGCTGATCATGGCGCTCGGCGGCGCGCTCTCACTCTCCGACCGGCGCCTGCGCGTCGGCGCCCCGGCGCGCGCCAAGCGCAAAAAGCCGGCTGAGGTGGCGGCCTAGATGGCGATGTCGGCCACAAGGCGGCGCCTGCTGTTCGGCATCCCGCTCGCCCTCGCGGTCGTCGGTGGCGAAGGTTTCTACACCATCCTGCGCCGGATGCAGCGCAACGATTACGACCCGCACGCTCTGCCCTCGCCGCTCATCGGCAAGCGCCCACCGGCTTTTTCGCTGCCCGGCCTGAATGGCGGCCCCGGCTTCAGCAATCTCGATCTTTTGGCGCCGCCCCGGCCGATGCTGGTGAACTGGTTCGCCTCCTGGTGCATTCCCTGCGTGCAGGAAGCGCAGATGCTCGACTGGCTGACGAAAAACGGCCTGACCATCTGGGGCATCAACTATGAGGACAAGGCGGACACCGCCGCGCACTATCTCGCGCAAAACGGCAATCCCTATACCCGCATCGCGACCGACATTTCCGGCCTTACCGCCATCAACTGGGGCGTCTATGGCGTGCCGGAAACCTATCTCATCGACAAAACCGGCATCGTGCGCTGGCGCTATGCCGGACCGCTGACCCCCGATATCGTCAACGGCACGCTGAACAAGCTGCTGCGCCGTTATTCATGAAACGGGTATTGTTATTTCTGCTGGCGTTTCTGCCGGCTTTGGCCCAGGCGCAGATGGTCACGCGCGATGGCGTGACGCTGACCCAGACGCAGGAAACCAGGGCCGAGGCGATCGGCGACCAGCTGCGCTGCCTGGTCTGCCAGAATGAGAGCATCGAAGGCTCCTCCGCCACGCTCGCCAAGCAACTGCGAATCATCATTCGCCAGCACGTTGTGGAAGGCGACAGCAACAAAAGCATCATGCAGTTCATGGTGCAGCGCTACGGCATTTTCGTGCTGCTGAAGCCGCCTTTCACGCCGCTCACCTACCTGCTCTACGCCACGCCGCCCCTCGCCCTGATCATCGGCCTGCTGATCTTCTGGGTAGCAAGACGCATCCGCGTGACGCCCCCCGCCCCTTTGAGCGCAGAAGACGCCAAGCGCCTGGATGAATTGCTGCAATGATTTTTCTCTACATGCTCGGCCTCGCCTTGGTGCTGATTGCGCCCGTGGCGCTCGCGTTTCGCGGCGGCCGCCCGCGCGACCGCCGCGCGGCCGCACTCGCCATTCACCGCGCGCAGCTCGATGAGCTCAGCCACGATTTCGCCGAACAGCGCATCGGCGCACCGGAATTTGCCGCCGCCAAGCTGGAAGTGGAGCGCCGCCTGCTCGCCGCCGACAGCCTCAAAGAACGCCCTTTGGACGGCAACGCACGGCTCCTGCTGATCCTCACCCTCATCGCCATCCCCATCGCCGCCTTCGCGCTCTATCTGCCGGGCAGCACGCCCTATGTTCCCTCCGAACCCCACACGGAGTGGCTGGCCAAGCAACAGAAGGCCGACGCGCAGCTCGACCAGCTCATCGCCCTGCTCCGCACAAGGCTGGCGGCCGAACCGGCCAACACCGCCGACGCCAGCCAGGGCGAGGCCTATCTCGGCGAAGCCCTGGCCGAACGCGCCGGCACCATCACGCCCGAAGCCCTGACGCTGTTCAAACAATCCATCGCCCACGCACCGGCCAACGCCTCCTGGCGGGCGCTTGACGCGCAGCGCATCAGCCAGGTGCAGCAGTAAGACAGACAAGGAAGGGCTACTTTTTGTGAACAAAAAGTAGCAAAAAAACTTTGTTATTTTGGGGTATGGGCGATGGGGGCGGCAACGCCTCACGCCTTGCGCAGAAACTCGGCTTTGAGCATGTAGCTGCCGGCTTCAATCGCGTGGTCACCGCCGCGCACGCGAATGTTCTTGATCTTGGTTCCCACCTTCAGCGTTGTCGAAGAGCCTTTCACCTTAAGGTCCTTGATCACCAGCACCGTGTCGCCATCGGCCAACGCCACGCCATTGGCATCGCGCACCACCTCGTCAGCGCCCCCGGGCGCGGAAATCTCGGCGGGCCATTCATAGCCACAGGTGAGGCAGACATGGTTCGCTCCCTGAAGATGCGTGTCTTCCAAGGTGCATTGCGGGCAGGCAGGGGCGGTAGCGCTCATGAGCGAGGCTTAACGCGGCGGCGTGCGGCGCACAATCGGGCATGCCCATGGGCTTGGGCCGCTTTTGATCGAAAAAACGGCCACTTTCCTCTC
>NZ_DATLPB010000028.1:0-2413 GCF_035535915.1 Acidocella sp. | reverse complement strand
GATGGTGCCAACTTGGGCGATCTCAGCATTGTTGGTAACCTTCCGGCTACGGCGCTTGATGTCCTGGACCACGGCCTCGACCGAGAGGTCGATGCCGCGCTTCAGATCCATCGGGTTCATGCCAGCGGCAACCGATTTGGTGCCCTCGCGCACGATCGCATGCGCCAGCACGGTCGCCGTGGTCGTTCCGTCACCCGCCGTATCGCTCGTCCGGCTGGCAACTTCGCGCACCATCTGCGCGCCCATGTTCTCGAACTTGTCCGGCAGTTCGATCTCTTTCGCCACCGTCACACCATCCTTGGTGATGCGCGGCGCGCCGAACGATTTGTCGAGCACGACGTTGCGGCCCTTCGGCCCCAGCGTGACCTTCACGGCGTTGGCGAGAATATCGACGCCGCGCAGCATCTTGTCGCGCGCGTCGGTTGAGAATTTGACGTCCTTGGCAGCCATTTGAGTTTACTCCGATTGCTTCCGTTGTTTTTCATCCGCGACCATCCCGATAGAGCGGGCACCGTGCCTTCCCAAGCGGGGTCGCCGGCACCAGGGCGTTTACGCCCGTCTCTAAGACGGGCTATGCCCGGCGACGACGAGTGGATTGAATCAGGCGATCACGCCCATGATGTCGGACTCCTTCATGATCAGGAGATCCTCGCCGTCGAGCTTCACCTCGGTGCCCGACCACTTGCCGAACAGCACGCGGTCGCCCGCCTTCACGCCCATCGGGGTGAGCTTGCCGTTCTCGTCGCGCCCGCCGGGTCCGACCGCGATGATCTCGCCCTCGGAGGGCTTCTCCTTGGCGGTATCCGGAATGATGATGCCGCCCTTGGTCTTCTCGTCCGCCTCGATGCGGCGAACGACGACGCGGTCGTGCAGGGGGCGGAATTTCGTCTTGGCCATTCTCTTTTCCTCGCTCAACGATGAACCCGGGCGCGGCGCGCCTGAGGGGAAATCTCTCGTGTGAATAGAGAGTTAGCACTCGCGAAAGGCGAGTGCCAACGGTGGGGGAATATGGGGTCCGACGGCGCCTGTCAAGGCGGTGGCGGCCAGCGACCGCGCCGGTCGGCCGATTTCCCGCGATCCTGCCCTGTTTACGTCTCTTTATTCGGGCGTGGTTAGGTTAATGGCCGGGATAGAATCCGGCCGGATGCCTCAGCGCCAGACGCCGCGCGCCGCCGCGCGGACCGGAACGGCGCTGACGCCCGCGCCATTCTTTTGGAGGGGACATGTCCGTTCGCCTGCGTCCGTTGGGCGCCATTCTTGCCGCAGCCGGCGTGATGCTGCTTGGCGGCTGTGCCTCGCAGTCGATTTCCTGGGGCGGCCTTGGCGGATCCGAGCCGCCGCCGGCGCAGCCCGCCGCGACCTTGTTGCCGGCGAGCATTCCGGCCGCAGACCTGGTCGGGCGCTGGGGCCTTGCCGCCTACCACAACGAAGCCGACCGCGGCCGCACCGAAGCCGCGGCGCGCGGCCAGTGCCGCAATCCCTACACCATCGGGCGCGGCGGCAGCGGTGGCGTGATCATGCATCTCGCCGACCAGGCGCAGCCGACCGAGCTCAGTCTCAAGGGCGGCGCCGACGGCAAGAACTACATCGGGCCACCCGACGAACCGGCGCCCGGCCAGCGCGATCGCGAGATCGTCTCCTTCGATGGCCGCGTGCTGATCACGCGCTTCGTCGATCCGGAAGTCGCCGGCCGCTACGGCACCAGTGTCTACGTGCGCTGCTCGGCCGAGGTGTCGCCGTCGCGCAAGGGCGCGCCGAAGGCGGCGAAGAAAGGTTAGCGCTTACGGAAGCGCGAGCGCGCTCAGTGTGAAGCACAGAAGGCAGATGCCACCCAGTGCAAGCCCGACCACGCGGGCAAGCGTGTCATCGTTGTCCATGTTATCTCGCTGAAGAGAAGCTGCAGAGAAAAAGGCCCGCCTGCCGCGGGCCTTTTTGAGTTCAGTGCATGTGGGCGATCCAGTAGGCGCCGCCGCCGAGAATGATCACGGCGGGAACCGCCCACAGAATGAAGACCGGCATGGCTGTTCTCCTCTGGACGTTTTTGTGACGGGATAACGTTTTTAACGTGGGCTAAGTTCCACTGCGTCGCCCTTGTTCCCTCTCCCGTTCGCGGAGAGGGTGGCCGCGAAGCGGCGGGGTGAGGGCGCTTCCCTAAACGCTCGCGCCTTTGCCGCGCCCCGGCCATGACGACGTGCATGCGGGGATAACTCGCCTAAAAAAAGTTATCCCCGCTCGAAAAAGCTGACGGATAATCATCGCACCCTGCTCAGCCGAGGGGCGCTCTCATGAGGCGTCGTGATGGTGGAGCAGGCCGGAAAGTGGGGGCCGGAGATGCGGCCTTTAACTCCGGCAGCCGGCGCCCGGCAATTCCGGGCCTCGCGCTGGGGCGGCGCCCGCGGACGAGGCTCGCAAC
>NZ_DATLPB010000027.1:0-17396 GCF_035535915.1 Acidocella sp. | reverse complement strand
CCCGCCGCACCTCCTGGACCTCCGGCCTGTTCGTGCGGCTGCTGGAGGCCGGCATTCTTCTGGCCGAGGCCGTGATGGTGCTGGCCGGCGGCGCCATCGTCAAAGCCGTGATGGGCGGCGTGGCTTTGCCGAACCCGATGGCGATGGCCGCGTCCTATGTGTTTCTTCTGGTCGCGGCCGATGCGGTGGCGCGCCCGCCGATGCGCCGCCGCCGCGCCGAAGCCCTGCGCATTCTCGCCGCCGTGTTCGCCGTGGCGCTGCTGCTCTCCGGCCATATCGTCGCCAGCGCGCCTGCCCTGGTTCTGTGGGCGCTGAGCGCGGCCGCCGCCATCAGCGCCTGGCGCTGGCTGGCCTTGCGGCTCTCGCAAACCATGCCGCGGGGCACCTGGCCGGCGCGCCCTGTCGCCTTCATCGGCAACAGCGCCGCGGCGGCGCGGCTGCTGAACGAGCTGGAAGCCGAGCGCGGGCAGAACCTTCTGCCGGTCGGCTTCTTCGACGACCGCGCCGCGCGGCTCGGGCCGCTGCACGACCGGCTGCCTTATCTCGGCACCATCGACGGGCTGGTCAGCTATATCCACGACCATGAATTGTCGGACGTCTACATGGCCCTGCCATGGTCGGCGGGCGAGCGCATCTCCGTACTGATCGACCGGCTGCGCTTTTTGCCGCTCACCGTGCGGCTGGTGCCCGACACCACCCCCCCGGCCCTGCGCCTCGGCCCGGCCCATCACCAGAGCCACGGCGTGGTGATGCCGACCTTGATGGTGCCGCCCTTTTCGCTCGCCGGCGCCTTCGCCAAGCGCACGCTCGACCTCGCCGTGGCGCTGGGCTTGCTGATCCCGCTGAGCCCGCTCTTCCTGCTGGTCGCGCTCGCCATCCAGCTCGACAGCCCCGGGCCGGTCTTCTTCCGGCAAAAGCGCACCGGGCAGTTCGGCCGCAGCTTCGACATCTACAAATTCCGCAGCCTGCATGTCGCGCGCGCCGATGGCGCCGCCGAAGCCTTGGTCTCCAAAGGCGATTCCCGCGTCACCCGCGTCGGCAAATATCTGCGCAAATACTCCATCGATGAACTGCCGCAGCTCATCAACGTGCTGCTCGGCGACATGTCGCTGGTCGGCCCCCGCCCGCACGCCCCGCGCGCCAAGGCCGACCGCCGCATCTATGCCGAAGTCATGCCCGACTACATGCTGCGCTACCGCGTCAAGCCAGGCATGACCGGCTGGGCCCAGGTGAATGGCTGGCGCGGCAATACCGACACGGAAGAAAAACTGCGCAAGCGCGTGGAATTCGACTTCGAATACATCAAGACCTGGTCGTTCCTCCGCGACCTGAAAATCCTCGCCATGACCGTCCCTTCCGCCTTGTTTCCGCCCCAGGACAATGTGTGAGACCCATGTTTCAAGCGATGGTCTCAGCCTCATGCAGGTCCGCCCGGACCAGGGCTCAAGCGCGCCCTCGTTGAGCGACCGCACCTGGCGCGCAGCCTACCGCCTGGCCTTCGCGGGCGCCAAACTATGGTGGAAACTGCGCCGGCCGCACCATGAAGGCGCGCTGGTCGCCGTGCATGTGATGCACAATCTGCTGCTGTTGCGCGCCTCCTACCGCACGGCCTGGAATTTTCCCGGCGGCGGCGTGAAAAAAGGCGAGCCTCCAGAGGCCGCGGCGCGACGCGAACTGTTCGAAGAGACGGGGCTCACGGCTGGCCCCCTGGTTCCGGCGGCCCGCCTCACCGGCGTGTGGCTCAGCCGGCGGGAGGTCGTGCATGTGTTCGAGTGGCGCCTGGATGAGTTGCCGCCGCTCTGCCTCGACAACCGGGAAATCGTCGCCGCGCGGCTGGTGCCGCTGTCCGAATGGCGCCAGGTCGAGGTGACCGGACCGGTCGAGGCCTATCTGCAGCAGCAGGACAGTAAAGGAAGCGGTACTTTTTGTGAACAAAAAGTACCAAAAAAACTTTATTAACGCTGGGCGGAGGGGCTGAAGGTTCCGGCGGTGCGCAGCACCGTTGGAATAGCCCCGGAGGGCATGGGCGTTGTCCCAGACACAGCCCATGCCCAGCATAACAAAAGTTTTTGGTGCCGCTTTTTTCAAAAAGCGGCGACTTTCTTCCCCTCGCTTTCGTTCATTCATAAAAATGTTTTGCGCCCTATCTTCCCGTCCGCCCGCCCACCGACCACATTGGTTGCAAAACGTTTTTCGGAGATCATCCATGCTACGCGGGCTTCTCACCGTCGGTCTCGTTCTTGGCCTGTCGGGCCACGCTTTGGCGCAGGTCGGCGGCAACGTGAATGGCGGGCTGAATTCCGACGGCGGGGCGATGTATGGGGCCAACATCAACCGCGTGCTCGGCACCAACCCCAACGGCACGCCACGGCAACTCCTGCCTGGCGCTTCAATGACCAACGGCGCCGGCAACAGCACGATGACCCCCGGCGTGACCGGCGGCAGCATCCAGCCCCCGCCCATCCGCGGCTTGCTGCACGGTTATGCGATTCCCACCATCAACGGCCAATCCACCAACAACCAATAAGACCGCCGGAGCGCGCTTCGTTCAGGCGCTACCAACATCCCAGTAGGGCGGCGCGCCGATATGCGCCGCGAAATCGTCAATGAACACGCGGACCTTGGGCGGGACGACGCGTTTCGGCGGGTAGATTGCCCAGACGAAACGCTCTTCCGGGGTGAACATCGCCTCATGGCGCGGCAGCAGCCGCACTAGCTGCCCGGTCTGCAGCGCGTGGCCGGCAATCCAGCTCGGCAACAGCGCCATGCCGATGCCGGCCAGGGCGGCCGCCAGCAGCGCCTCGCTGTCATTGGCACGAAAGCGGCCGGTGCACATGATATCCTCGCGCTGTCCCGCCTCATCGATCAGCACCCAGCGGTCGCCGAGCTGCCGACTGAACAGCACGGCGGGACAACGTTGCAGGTCGGACGGCGTGTCGATCGGCCCGTGCAAGGCGGCAAATTGCGGCGCCGCGCACAGCACGCGCCGGTGCGGCGCCAGCTTGCGCGCCTTGAGCCGTGAGTCCGGCAACGCCCCGGTACGGATGGCGAGGTCGGTCCCGGTCTCGATGATATCGACCACCGCATCGGTAAAGGTGACATCGAGCCTTATATCCGGGTACCGCGCGGCGAATGGCGGCAGGAACGGCACGATATGCAGCCGGCCGAAAGCGCCGGGCACGTTGAGCCGCAATATCCCCTGCGGCCGGGCGTTGAAGGCGCTGGCGGCGGTGTAGGCTTCCTCCAGCTCATCCAGAATGCGCCGGGCACGGAGCAAAAACGCGCCGCCAATCTCCGTGAGATGCAGCCGCCGGGTCGAGCGGTTGAACAGCGCGGCACCGAGTTCCGTCTCCAGTTCCGTGATCGCCCGCGAGACGGAGCTCGGCTTGACCCCCGCCTCCAGGGCCGCACGAGAAAACCCGCCCAGCTCGGCAGCGCGGACGAAATAGCGAAGCTGGGTCAACCGATCCATTCATACCCCGTGGCGCAAAACTGATTTTCTAATTCCCACGCTACCAGGGCAGAATGAATTGCGGCAAGAGTTCCTCCCGCCCCGCCTCTCAATGAGCGCGCGGCCCCGTCCCAAACCAAGGATGACTTTGATGAGCAAGGCTTGTGCCTGTCTGCCTTTGGCCGCGCCGGATGCGGCCGGATCCGCGCGATGAACATGCCGCTTGTTACCGCCACCGCGCTGCGGCTTGCCGCCGGCTTCGCGATCCTGCTGGGAATGCTCTGGCTCGGCAACCTGGCCGCGCAATATCTGCCGCTGCCGGGGCCGTTGGTCGGCATGGTGCTGCTGTTCGTGTTTCTGACCCTGCACCAAGGCGCAGCTTCACGAGCGGTGATCGCCTGCGGCGAGCATTTCTTGAAGCATTACGCATTTTTCTTCATCCCCGCCGGTGTCGGGGTGATGGCGAACATCCCTCAATTGCGGAGCAGCCTGCTCGGTATCGTGGCCAGCCTGGTGTTGTCCTCCCTGCTCTCCCTCGTCGTCACCGCAATGACCATGCATGTCCTGCTCAACCGGCGCCGCGCCACCTGGAAGGACGCGTCGCTCCATGGATAGGCTGGGTCTCACCGTTTTTTACATAGCCCTGTCGATCGCGGCCTTTGCCTTTGGCAAGGCAGTCAACCGCCGGGCACGGCACCCGGCGGCCAATGCGACGCTCATCGCCATGCTCGTCGTCATCGCCGTGCTGCTGCTCAGCCACCAGAATTATGCCGCCTACATGCGGCATGGCGGTGGCGCGATCGCCTGGCTGCTTGGCCCGGCCACCGTCGCGCTCGGCATTCCCCTCGCCCGGCATGCGAAAACCATGGCGCGGGAGTCCTGGCCGATCGGTGCCGCCATCGTCGCCGGTGCGGTGAGCGCAGCGATTTCCGCGCCGCTCATTTTGAGCGTTCTGGGCGGCAGCAAAATCCTGGCGCTGTCGATGGCGCCCAAAGCGGTGACCACGCCGATCGCCATGCAGATCTCCGCACATATCGGCGGCGTTCCGGCCCTGGCGGCGTTGTTCGCGATCGTCGGCGGCATCATCGTCGCCATCATCGCCGAACCGGTGCTCGCACGGCTCGGCATCACCGATCATCGTGTGTTCGGCCTCACCGCGGGCGTGGCCGGCAGCGGCATCGGCGCGGCCCAGGCGGTCAGCCGCAACCCACAGGCCGGCGCCTACGCGGCGCTCGCCGTCGGGGTGAACGCCATCGTCACCGCCATCCTGGTGCCGGTCTTCTGGTCCTGGCACTGGCTTTAAGAAAGCGCTACTTTTTGTGAACAAAAAGTAGTTTTTTGTTAGTTTGGCCCGTGCCGGTGTCACCGCCCCGGGCCCAGCGTGAACAAAAGTTTTTTGCGCCGCTTTTTTTCAAAAAAGCGGCTTCTTCCTTTTGTTTATGCGGCCGCGCAGGCGGCGCAAACCCCATCTACCTCGATCACCGCATTGCCGGGGCGAAAGCCCTGGCGCTTTGCCGCCTGCTCCAACGCGTGCGCCACCGCATGGTCCTCGATTTCCGCCACCGTGCCGCACATCCGGCAGATCAGGAACTGCGCGGCGTGATGATGGTGGTCGGCTTCCGTGCAGGGGATGAAAGCGTTCAGCTTCTCGATACGATGGATCAGCCTCTGCGTCTGCAGGAAATCCAGCGCACGGTAGATCGTCGCGGGCACGGCGTTACGCCTTGTCTCTTTCAGCTTGTCGAGCAGCTGATAGGCGGTGAGCGGCCCGTCGGCTTCCAGCACCAGGCTCAGCACCGCGCGGCGCAGTTCCGTTAGCTGCGCGCCATTCTCGGCGCAGACGGACGCGGCCTCATCCAGCCGGTGCTGCAGGTCGCGTTTGTCGGTCATCGTGCCCCTCGCAATCCGTGTTTCGTTGGACAGTATATCATATCCTCCCTGCGGTGACAGGCGCCCCGGCGCCGTGCGATTTGTGCGGCGCAACGGGATTTGTCAGGAAATGGCAAGGTATTTTTCATTGCATGCAAATTTTCCACATGATATGCGGGATTTAATGCAGAACTTTTGTTCAGACCAATGAACAAACGGCGGAGAGGAAATGGACGGCACAGCGGAGCCAAGCGCGCCCGTGACGGGGATGACGTTACGAAAAGTTCCCGGCAGCGACATGGTGGTGCCGGCCCTGACACGCGGCTTTGCCATCCTCGACCTCGTCGCGAAAAATCCCGGGCTTGATTTCACCTCGATTCACGGCCGGCTCGGCCTGCCGAAAAGCAGCACGCATAACCTGCTGAGCACGCTCTCAAGGCTTGGCCTCGTGCGCATGCGGCCGGATCGCGGCTTCGTGCTGGGGCTGAAGCTCACGGAGCTCGGCGCGTTCGCCGCCAGCCACCGGTTCGTCGAAGCCGAATCCCTGCCGCTGCTCC
Organism: Acidocella sp.; assembly: GCF_035535915.1. Lineage (GTDB taxonomy): Bacteria > Pseudomonadota > Alphaproteobacteria > Acetobacterales > Acetobacteraceae > Acidocella. The sequence goes on along the minus strand of NZ_DATLPB010000027.1, from coordinate 11,519 downwards.
GCGCCTTGGCCGGTGAGCTTCAACTCACATGCCATCTGGGCGTCAGCGAGGGGGCTGAGGCGGTCTATCTCTCGAAAATCGACTGCGATCAGCCGATCCGGGTCGACTCCTGGGTCGGGAAACGCTTTTCGCTGCACAGCTCCGCCCTGGGCAAAGTGCTCCTGGCCTGGCTACCCGACGCGGAGCTGCAACAAGCCCTGGCCGCCATCAATTGGGTACAGAACACCCCGTACACGATCACCAGCCCGGCGGCGATGCACGCGCACCTGCAATTGGTCCGCGCCAATGGCTGGGCCACCGACGACGAGGAGAACGTGCCGAACATACGCTGCGTTGCCGCGCCGGTGTTCGACCGGCAGCACAACGTGGTGGCCGCCATCAGCGCCGTCGGCACGATTTTGCAGATCGACCAGGCACGCTTCGAACTGATCGCGCCGCGCCTGGTGGCGGTGGCCAGCGAAATTTCCCACCGCGCCTTCACCGGTTGACGGCGCGGATACAGCCAGGGAACAGCCAGGAAACGAAAGGAATTTTTATGGCGAATGTCGGATTTATCGGTTTGGGCGTGATGGGCAAGCCGATGGCGGGGCATCTGATCGCGGCGGGGCATAAATTGTTCCTGTACACGCCGAGCGGCCCCGCGAAAGAATTGCTGGACCAGGGCGGCACCGCCTGCGCCACGCCGAAAGACGTGGCCGCCCAGGCCGAGATCATCATTCTCATGGTGCCGGACACGCCCCAGGTGGCCGCCGCTCTGTTCGGCGAAAACGGCGTCGCCGAAGGCTTGTCGGCGGGCAAGATCGTCGTCGACATGAGTTCGATCTCACCGATCGAGACCAAGGAATTCGCCCACAAGATCGAAGCCAAGGGCTGCCAGTATCTCGATGCGCCGGTCTCCGGCGGCGATGTCGGCGCCAAAGCCGCCTCGCTCACCATCATGGTCGGCGGCCCGGAAGCGGCCTTCGAAAAGGTCAAGCCGCTGTTTGAGAAGATGGGCAAGAACATCACCCTCGTCGGCGGCAACGGCGACGGCCAGACCACGAAAATCGCCAACCAGATCATCGTCGCCCTGACCATCGAGGCGGTCAGCGAGGCGCTGCTGTTCGCCTCCAAGGCCGGCGCCGACATCACCAAGGTGCGCAAGGCGCTGATGGGCGGGTTCGCGAATTCGCGCATCCTCGAAGTGCATGGCGAGCGCATGATCAACCGGAATTTTGCGCCGGGCTTCCGCATCGCGCTGCATCAGAAAGACCTCAATCTGGCGCTGGAAGGTGCCAGGACGCTGCAGCTCAGCCTGCCCAACACCGCGATCGCACAGCAATTGTTCAGCGCCTGCGCGGCGCAGGGCGGCAGCAACTGGGACCATTCGGCGATGCTGAAGGCCCTGGAGATGCTGGCCAGCCACGAGCTTTCCAGCGCGACCGCCTAACATCCCCCACCCCACAACCAACTGCCGCAGAGGTCGACCCATGCCGTCTTGATGGATGCCTTAGTTTAGGGAGCGAAACAATCATGAAAATATATAAATTCGTCAACCGCGTACCTGGCGGGTTGATGGTGGTGCCATTGTTCATCGGCATCATCATCAACACCTTCTTTCCCCATCTTCTGCAAATCGGTGGCTTCACCCAGGCGCTGAGCGGCGCCGGCTATCCGACGATCCTGGGGATGTATCTGTTCGTCGTCGGCAACAAGATGACGATGCGCGCAGCGCCGCGGATGCTCAAGCGCGGCTTCGGCATCCTCTTCGCCAAGGTCGGGTTCGCGGCCCTCGTCGCCATCACCGTCGGCAAGATTTTCGGAGGCAACCTCTGGGGCTACAGCACGCTGGCCTTGATGGCGGCGCTGAACGATACCAATGGCGGCATGTTCCTGGCGCTGACCAGTGTGATGGGCGACAAGGACGACGCCGGCACCTACGTGCCGCAGAGCATCGAGACCGGCCCGTTCGTGACGATGCTGGTGCTGGTCGGCGCGGGACTGGCGCATATTCCCTGGCTCACCATGGTCTCGGTGATCGCGCCGATCGCCGCCGGCGCCATCCTCGGCAATCTGGACGAAGACCTGCGCAAATTCTTCTCCTCGCAGGAGCCTTTGATCGTGCCCTTCATGGGCTTCACGCTGGGGCAGAACATCAATCTCGAGTCGGTGATCCATTCCGGCCTGCCCGGCATCGCGCTCGGCCTGTTCGTGCTCGTCACCACTGGCGCGGTCTGCATCACGGCGGATCTCCTGCTCGGCGGATCCGGCATTGCCGGGGCGGCCGCCTCCAGCACCGCCGGCAACGCCGCCGCCGTGCCGAAAGCCGTGGCGCTGGCCGATCCGAGCTATGCGGCGGTGGCACCCGCCGCCACCGTGCAGGTCGCGGCTTCGGTGATCGTCACCGCCATCTTGACGCCGATCCTGACTTCCTTTGTTTACAAGACTGTGCATCGCCGCCGTGGCGATATGGCGCTAAATACCGACGACCTGCTGCAGGAGGCGCTCGAGGAGAACCGCTTGCATCAGACTTCATCCTTCCAGGGAGAGACTTCTACATGACCAAGCCAAGCGTTTACGTGACCCGAATGATTCCGGAAGTCTGCATCGACGAGTTGCGCAAGCATTTCGACGTCGACGTGAATTCGGAAGACCGCGCGCTCAGCTATGACGAGCTGAAGCAAAAGGTCCGGGGTAAAAACGCGATCGTGTCCCTGCTCACGGACACGATCGATGGCGGCCTGCTCGACGCCGCCGGCCCGCAATGCAAGATCGTCGCGAACTATGCGGTCGGCTTCAATAATTTCGACCTCAAGGCCGCGACTGAACGTAATGTTATCCTTACCAACACGCCGGGCGTGCTGGACGATGCGACCGCCACCCTCACCTTCACTTTGCTACTCGCCACGGCGCGCCGCATCGCCGAGGCGGATGCCTATGTCCGCGCCGGAAAATGGCGCGGCTGGGCGCCTTTGTTCTTCGTCGGCCTCGATGTCGATCACCGCACACTCGGCATCGCCGGGCTGGGGCGGATCGGCAAGAACGTCGCACGCAAGGCGGCCGGTTTCGACATGAAGATCATCTATAGCGATGTGAACCGCGACCTCGCCTTCGAAAAGGAACACAACGCCCGCTATGTCGACAAGGCGACGCTGCTGAAGGAATCCGACTTCCTTACGCTGCATGTGCCGCTGCTGCCCGAGACGAAGCATTATATCGGCGCGGCGGAACTGAAGCAGATGAAGAAGACCGCTGTCCTCATCAACGCCGCGCGCGGCCCGGTGATCGACGAGAAGGCCCTGGTCGAGGCGCTGCGCGCCAAAACCATCTGGGGCGCCGGTCTGGACGTGTTCGAGGACGAGCCGGCGCTCGCCCCGGGCCTAGCCGAGCTCGATAATGTGGTGATCGTGCCGCATATCGCCTCGGCGACCGCGGAGACGCGCTTCAAGATGGGCGAGATCGCCGTCAACAACGTGATCAAGGTGCTCTCCGGCCAGGCGCCGGACACTTGCGTCAACCCGGACGTGCTGAAGGCCAAAGCCTGATCTGCGAAGCCCTCGCGCTACAGAAAAAGCCGGCGGTGTGCACCGCCGGCTTTTTTTTTGCGCCATTCTCAGGCTCTAGCCCCGAACATGCCGAGTTCACCCCGACATCATTCTTTCGATCATTGCATTTTCCGCGCATTTTCTGCGTTCAGTCAAGGGCGCGAAGCGCCGCCGAAGGCGGTAAACCCTTGACTGAACGCAGAAAATGCGAAGAAGCTCGGGATCGAAGCAATGACGAGTTGGATGCCGATCTGGGATAATCCAAGGTCGTCCGTCTTCAAGCCTCCCCTACACCGCCCGCAACAAGCTCAGCACGGCGGCCAGGCCGGCGAAGCCGGCGCCGGCAAACAGAGACAGCACCGCCCCCTGCGCGCCGGCATGCGCCAGCAGCAGCGCGGCAAGCGCCGCACCGGTCCCTTGGCCGAGGAGACGCGCGGAACTGATCGTGCCGCTCGCCGCACCGCTGCGGGTTCTGGGCGCCGCGGTGAGGATGACGCGGTTATTCGGCGGTTGAAAGAAACCGAAGCCGGCGCCGCACAAAGCCATGCGCAACGCGATGTCCACGATGCCCGGATGCGGCGGCAAAAATCCGAGCAGAACGAGGCCGGCCATCATCGCCGCCAAGCCGAGACAATTCAGGATCGAGGCCGGATAGCGATCGGCCAGACGGCCGGAAATGACGGCTGTTATGGCAACGCTGAGCGGCCATGGCGTGATGAGCAGGCCAGTCGTCGTGACATCGAGCCCAAGATTGCGTTCGAGGAAAAAAGGCAAGGAAACGAACGCCAGCATTTGCGCGGTGAAGGAGCAGATGGACGTGCCGACCGAGAGCCCGAAGACCGGCCGGCGCAGCAAATCCACCGGCAATAAAGGCGCCGGCAATCCCAGCTGCCGGCGGACCGCCCAGACGAGGGCGCCGCAACCGACGCCGATCTGCGCCACCCTCGTCGGCCACCCGGTGGGGTGGCTGAAGCTTTGGATGGTGACGATCAACATGCCGAAGGCGATCGCCGTCAGCAGGGCGCTTGGAATGTCGAACCGCTGTTTCGCATGATCGCTCTCGGGCAAATTGCGCCACCCGATGGCAAAGGCAACGATTCCGAGCGGCAGGTTGATGAGGAACAACCATTGCCATGAGGCGAAAGCAAGCATGATGCCGGCGAAACTGGGGCCGATCGTCGAGGCAATGGCCACCGCCATCGAATTCAGGCCGACCCCTTTGCCAAGATTCGCCTGCGGAAAAATATAGCGGATCAGCGCGGTGTTCGTGCTGCTGATGCCGGCGGCGCCAACCCCTTGTAAAATGCGCGCCACGGTCAGCATGGCAATCGAATGGGACAACACGCAGGCAAGAGACGCTGCCGTGAAAATGGCAATGCCCGAAAGATAAACGCGCCGGTAGCCGAAAATTTCGCCCAGCTTTGACAACGGCAACAGCAGCACGACCATGGCCAGTTGGTAGGCGCTGACGATCGCAATCGAATCCGTGGGCGTGGCGCGAAAATCCCGGGAGATCGTCGGCAGCGCGACATTGGCGATCGTCGCGTCCATCGTCGCCAGCGTCACCGTGCTCATAACGGCGGCAAAGGCCCAATAACGTTGTGGCGCCGCCAGGCCATCCACCTGAACCAGTCTCGTGGCTGCAGGATGCGAAAGAGAATCCCCGCCGGAGGCGCTGCCGCTGTCATCCTTCATAACGGTTCGGCTTAGGGTTCCACCTGTTGCCCGGCAAGCGCAAAACGCCGGGAAACGGGCATGCGAAATTGCCGCCCCGGCCAGTCAGGTCCGCCCCCGCGCATGATCATTTTCATTTATCGGGCGCCCTCTTTGTGCTAGGCCCGACTTGATCGGGACCAAAAATCGCATCGCCCCCTACCCCGGCCCACCTGCATTCGACCATGCTTCTTCTGCCGATTCCGGTCCGGAAACCGTTGCGGCGGGGCCGTCTATGCTGAGTTATGCCGCCTAGGAATGAAAACAGCGGGAGATCGGAATGCTCCAGACAAGGCGTCGGATTTTATTGGTCCTCACCGGGCTTGGTGGCGGCCTGATGCTCATGAGCGCACCCGCGTTGGCCGCGTCCGCGCGGGACATCGATGCAGAGACGAATAAGGCGCTTGACCTGCTTTATTCGACGCAGCCCAGGGCGCGCAACCTCGCAAGCCGCGCGACGGCCATTCTGGTGTTTCCGAAGATCATCAAAGCCGGGCTGATCATTGGTGGCCAGAGCGGCGACGGCGCGCTGCGCGTCAACGGCACCACCGTCGGCTATTACAACATCTCGGCGGCCTCGTTCGGCCTGCAGGCTGGGGGGCAGAGATTCAGCTACGCCTTGTTCTTCATGAATGAAGCCGCGCTCCAATATCTTCAGAAGAGCAACGGCTGGGCAATCGGCTCCGGTCCCAGCGTGGTCGTGCTCGATAAGGGCGCCGCTGCCGACCTGACAAGCACAACCTTGACGCACGACGTGTACGCAATTCCGTTCGGCGAGCACGGCCTAATGGCCGGCATCGGGCTTGAAGGGTCGAAGATCACCCAGATCCATCCGGGGCCCTAGGCTGCAACCCGCCGTCTCGGGCATCGGCATTTTCACGTCTGGAACCTGTTTCGCGCCGGCCCTATAATAGCCGCTCGAGACGTTCGTTGCAGAAGCAATCCATCCGTGGCCCGAGACTTATTTTTGCGCCGGCACAGCGCAGCCCCAACTCCTGATGCGTGACATCCTGGCCGGGTTTTCAGTCGGCGGGCTGCTGCTGCCTTCGGCCATCGCCTATGCCGCCATTGCCGGTCTGCCGCCCGCACCGGCGCTGATCGCCACATTGGTCGGCCTGGGCATCTATGCCGCCTGCGGTCGCAGCCGGTTCGCCATGGTCGCGCCCACCTCGTCTTCCGCAGCGATCCTGGGCGCCGTGCTCATCTCGCTGCATGGCCGGTCCATGCAGCCCGAAGCCATCGCCGCCGCCGCGGTCCTCGCCACCGCGGGGTTCTTCCTCATCGCCGGAATCGCGCGGGCCGGCGGACTGGCCAGCTTCATTTCCCGTCCGGTGCTGCACGGATTCAGCTTCGGCATCGCCGTCGTCATCACGGTGAAGCAGCTGCCGGCGATCCTCGGCGTGGAACCGAACACGCCGGCAACGCTGCCGCTGCTCTGGCACCTGCTTCTAGCGCTGCCGCATTGGCATCCCGCCCCCCTTCTGCTCGGCGCGGCCGCTCTGGGCATCTTGGCCGTGCTGCGCCGCCACCCCGCCATACCGGCGCAAGTTCTGGTGCTGGCCGCCGGCATCTTGCTCTCGGCCTGCGTCGATTTGCGCGCCTGGCATGTGGGGCTGGTCGGCCACATCGCGTTCGCCTTGCCCCATTTTGCCGTGCCGTCCTTGTCAGCCGCCGACTGGACCGGCGTCGTGAACGTCGCCCTGCCGCTTTTCATCATTTTGTTCGCGGAATCCTGGAGTTCGATCCGCGGCCTCGCATTGCGGCATGGCGACCAGGTCAGCACCAACCGGGAATTGATCGCACTGGGCTGCGCCAATCTCGGGGCCGGGCTGTTGCAAGGCATGCCGGTCGGCGCCGGATTCTCCGCCTCCTCGGCAGCGGAGGCGGCCGGCGCCAGGAGCCGCCTGGCCGGGCTCGCCGCCATGGGTCTCATTTTGCTCCTCACGCTGTGGGGGCGCGGCCTCATCGCTTTGTTGCCGACGCCGGTGCTGAGCGCGGTGGTCGTCGCCTCGCTGTTTCACGCGCTCGACCTCTCCCCCCTGCTCCGCCTCTGGCGCATCGACCGCGACCAATATGTCGCCACCACCGCGGTCGCCGGCGTGCTGGTTCTGGGCGTGATGAACGGTATGCTGATCGCCGTGGGGTTCTCGCTGCTGGCGCTGCTGCAGCGTTTCTCCGCGGCGCGGATCACCGAACTCGGCCAACTCGGCGACAGCCATGATTTCGCCGACCTCACGCGCAACCCCGATGCGCGCACGGACCCGGACATTTCGATCCTGCGCCCGGCCGAGCCCCTGTTCTTCGCCAATGCCGAAGAGATTTTCACGACCATCGCCGCGCGCACCGGTGGGAAGAACCGCATCGTCATCCTGTCATTGGAGGAAAGCCCCGATCTCGACAGTACCGCGCTGGACACGCTGACCGATTTCGATGCCCGGCTCTCCTGCGACGGCGGGGTTCTGCTGCTCGCCCGGATCAAAGACCATATTCGCGACGAGTTGCACCGCGTCGGCGCCGCCGACCTGGCCGACCGCCGCAGTTATCACAGCGTCGCCGATGCGTTTGCGGCGGCGCAGGCGAGGAAATAAAAAGGATAAGGCTACTTTTTGTGAACAAAAAGTAGCAAAAAAACTTTATTTTTCTGGGTCTCAAGCTGCGTCGGCGTCAACGCCCATAGCCCAGCGTAATAAAAATTTTTGCGCCGCTTTTTTCAAAAAGCGGCTACTTTCTTACTGCAGCGTACGGTGCAAGCGGTGCGTGTCAAAACCCAGCGCGCGGGCCCGCGCCACGAGCAATTCCTGCAGCTCCGATCCAGGCACCGCCTCGCGTGTCAGAAGCCATAAATATTTTCCGGATGGCTCGCCGACGACCGCCCACTCATACGCGTCGTCATGGTCCAGCACCCAGTAATGCCCCCAGAAGAGCGGCCCGAAAAAGCTTACGCGCAATTTGGCATTGCCCGATCCGGGGACGATTTTGGCGCGTCCGGTCGCGACCCGCACGCGACCGCCAGGACTGCCCCGGCGTGCGGTGTTCACGATCCCGATCAGCCCGTCCGGACGCTGAAAATATTCGGCCGTCACCGCCTCGCAGTGCCATTCGAAGCGGTTATCGTAGCGGGCAAACTCATACCAGCGGCCAAGATAACGCGGCAGGTCGACCGGCTTCAGCGGTTCCGGCACCACCGGGTTGCCGACGCGCTGCGCCGTCGCCTTGCCGGCCAGAAGCAGGCTCGCGACCACCACCGCCAACCCCGGCAGCGCCAGGCGCGCCAACGCCGTGCTCCGGCTTTTGCCCTGCCCTGTGATGTGCATGAAAGCAGATTGCGCGCGGGGCGCCGGAAACTCAATGAATAAGGAAGCAAGCAGCCGCTTTTTGAAAAAAGCGGCGCAAAAACTTTTGTTTACGCTGGGCGGAGGGGCTGAAGGTTCCGGCGGTGCGTAGCACCGTTGGAATAGCCCCGGAGGGCATGGGCGTTGGCGCCGACACAGCCTGAGGCCCAGCATAACAAAGTTTTTTTGCTACTTTTTGTTCACAAAAAGTAGCGCTTCCTTCCTTACTTTCCCCTACGCGGTGGCGTTCGCCATGCGCCGGTCCTCCAGCGCCGAGAGCGCCCAGATGACGAGGCCGCCCAGCGTCAGGGCGAAGCCGACCCAGCCGGCCGACTGCCAGCCGAACCCGGCGCCGATCGCCATGCCGGCGAGCCAGGGCCCCAGCGCATTGGCGGTGTTGAAGGCGCTGTGGTTGAGCGCCGCCGCCAGGGTCTGGGCATGCTCCGCCACCTCCATGAGCCGCGCCTGCAGCGGCGTCGCCAGCCCGCCGCCGCCGCCGACCAGAAACACCACGAGGGCCATCGACCACACCGAGTGCAACGCGAACGGATACAGCGCCAGCGCCACGGCGGTCCAAATCAGCACCCCGGCCACGGTCGGCATCAGCGCCTTGTCGGCGAACCAGGCACTGATGAGGTTGCCGGCCGTAAGGCCGACGCCGAACACCGCGAGCATGATCGGCACGACCGCCGGGGCGGCATGGGTCACATCCATCAACGTCGAGGCCAGATAGGTGTACACCGCGAACATGCCGCCGAAGCCGATGGCGCCCATGCCCAGCGCCAGCCATACCTGCCGGTGCTTCAGCGCGTGCAGCTCGCGCAGCGGGCTGGCATGCCTGGACGGTTTGTCGGCCGGCACCAGGGCATAAACCAGCCCGGCGGTGGTCAAGGCCAGCACCGCCACCAGAGCAAAGGCCCAGCGCCAGCCCACAAGCTGGCCGATGACGTTGGCCGCCGGCACACCAAAAATGGTGGCGATGGTCAGCCCCAACAGCACGCGCGAGATCGCCTGGGCACGGCGTTCAGGCGGCACCAGCGAGGCCGCGACCAGCGCCGCAACGCCGAAATAGGCGCCATGCGGCAGCCCGGAGAGGAAGCGGAAAAACAGCATCCAATGATAGTCGGAGGCAAAGGCGGTCAGCCCGTTCGCCACGGCGAAACAGCCCATCAGCCCGATCAGCACAATGCGGCGCGACAGCCGCGCCGCGGCAATCGCCAGAACCGGCGCGCCGACCACGACGCCCAGCGCGTAGGCGCTGATCACATGCCCCGCATCGGGCACGCTGATATGCAGGCCGGGCGCAAAATACGGCACCAGCCCCATGGTGCCGAATTCCGTGGTGCCGATCGCAAAGCCACCCATCGCCAGGGCGAACAAAGCGAGCCCCACATGGCCATCGCGGCCCTGCTGCCCCTGTTGATTAGAATCCACTTCAACCTCGTCAGTCTTGAATAGTTTGTGCAGCGCACAAATGGCTTGGGATCCAAAATCATTCAAGTAGATAGATCTGATATGATATATCTATATTACGTATAAAAAAATATCTGCCCGATCCCGGGTTTTAGTTCGCAACCCCTTGTTCGCGCTTCCGAAATTTACACATATGCGGCACAACGCAGCCATGAGCCACGACCCGGTCCAAGCCGAGCTGATCGCCGTTCTGGTCGCCGTCACCCATGGCGATCCGCGCGTGCTCACCATCGAATCGGGCACGGCCCTACCGTCCGGCCAGCTCGAGACTGGGCATCGCTCGCTGCAGACGGGGCTGCGTGCCTGGGTGGAACGGCAGACGCATCATCCGCTCGGCTATGTCGAACAGCTCTACACCTTCACCGATCAGCAACGCCCGCACGGCTTGCGCAGTATTTCCATCAGCTATCTGGGACTCAGCCGCGAAGGTGCGACGACCGATCCGGACACCGCCTGGTGCAGCTGGTATATTTATTTTCCCTGGGAAGACCGGCGGCGGCCGACATCGTTGATCAACCGGGTGATCATGCCCCGGCTGGCCGACTGGAGCGGCGACAACACTGCCCGGCGGCTCCGTGTCGCCAGCCTGTTCGGCCAGGAGGGGCGGTTGTGGAACGAGGAGCTGGTGCTGCAGCGCTACGAGCTGCTCTACGAGGCCGGTCTGGTGCAGGAAGCGATCCGCGCCCGGCCCAGCCTGCCCGCGGACCCGCTGCCGGGGTCGGCGATGAATCATGACCATCGCCGCATTCTCGCCACGGCCATCGCCCGGCTGCGCGCCAAAATCAAATACCGGCCGGTCGTGTTCGAGCTGCTGCCCAGCACCTTCACCATGCTGGAACTGCAGCAGGCCATTGAGGCGCTGGCCGGCCAAACCCTGCACAAGCCGAATTTCCGCCGGCTGATCGAACAGCAGGATCTGGTGGAAGAAACCGGCCAGGTCTCCGCCGGCCTCGCCGGGCGGCCCGCCAAACTGTTCCGCTTCCGGCCCTCGGTGCTGGAAGAACGGGAATTCTCGGGCACCAAGCTACCCCTTATCCGATAGTTCACTTGCCTACTTATACTCAATATGAGTATAACGAGCGGCGTAAATTATACTCAGTTTGAGTATAAAGGAGCCCAGATGCCCTTCGATCCGATTTATCAGCGTGTCAGCCACGTCATCCCGCCCGCGGAGTGGGCGACGATGGAGGCGGATGTGCAAGCCATCCAGGAGCTCAAGCGCGCGCGCCGCGCGGTGATCCTCGCGCACAACTACCAGACCCCGGAGATTTTCCACGGCGTGGCCGACATTGTCGGCGACAGCCTGGCCTTGGCGCGCGAGGCGGTGAAGGTCGACGCCGACGTGATCGTGCTGGCCGGCGTGCATTTCATGGCCGAGACCGCCAAGCTGCTGAACCCGGGCAAGACCGTGCTGATCCCGGACGCCAAGGCCGGCTGCTCGCTCGCGGAATCCATCACCCCGGCGGACATCGCGCTG
>NZ_DATLPB010000026.1:0-45168 GCF_035535915.1 Acidocella sp. | reverse complement strand
AGATCATGGTTCGCCGCAACTGTGTCGATGAACAGGTCGAAGCTTAAGGCATGCTTGGCCATCGCTTCGGCGTCCTTGGAGATAACGACCTCGTCGGCGCCGAGGCGCTTGCCGTCCGCAACCTTGGAGGGCGAAGTGGTGAACAGCACGGTGTAAGCGCCCATCGCATGGGCCAGCTTCACGCCCATATGGCCAAGACCGCCGAGACCAATGATGCCGACTTTTTTGCCGGGACCAGCCTTCCAATGGCGCAATGGCGAATAGGTGGTAATGCCGGCGCAGAGCAGCGGCGCGGTGGCCGCCAGATCCATGCCCTCGGGGATACGCAGCACGAAACTCTGGTCGACGACGATGTTGTCGGAGTAGCCGCCGAATGTCCGGCCGCCAATGACCTTTTCCGGCGCATTGTAGGTATCGGTAAAACCATTTTCGCAATATTGCTCCAGCCCGTCATTGCAGGCGGCGCAGGTGCGGCAGGAATCGACCATGCAGCCGACGCCGACCGTATCGCCCGGCTTGAAATTCTTCACGCCCGGCCCGACGCGGGTGACGCGCCCGACAATCTCATGCCCGGGAATCACCGGGAACACACTATTGCGCCATTCATTGCGCGCCATGTGCAGGTCGGAATGGCACACGCCGCAGAACAGGATCTCGACCTGGACGTCGGTCTCGCCGACATCGCGGCGATTGAAGGCAAATTTTTCCAGCGGCGCGTCCGCGGATTGAGCGGCAAAGCCCGTGCAAGTCAGCATAACTCTCTCCAGATTGTCGTTAGAGGATGCGCCGGGTTCGGCGTGCGGCGATGCGACCGCACCGCGCCGAACCGGCGGCTAACACCGGTTGCGTGTCCGCATTGTTGAAGCTTCCGAACCCAACGATCAGCCACGCGGCCAGGTAATGACCGATCGGTCATTACCGACAAGGCGACAGGCAGTCAAATTAATTGCCATTTGGTCACACCTTATGGTTAAGCTGGTTCCGAGGACAGATGCGTCACGCGCAATGGTAGTTAAGGCCGCTCCCCCAATTTCCAAGATCTCGACGCCGCCTGCGCCGGCAGCCCCGGTGCGCAAGCGGCGGCGGCTGACGCCTGAGGCGCGCGAGCGCGAGATCGTGGAAGGAGCAATTCAGTTTTTCGCGGAGGTCGGTTTCGGCGGCGGGTTGCGCGACCTCGCCAAGCGGCTCGGCATCACGCACCAGAACCTGTTCCGCTATTTCCCCACCAAGGAAACGCTGATCGAACGGGTCTATCTCGAAGTCTATTTCAATCGCTGGCAGCCGGAATGGGAGACGCTGCTGCGCGACACGTCGCGCCCCCTGGCGGCACGGCTGATCGATTTCTACAATGCCTATCTGCCGGTCTTCTTCCGCTATGACTGGGTGCGAATCTTTTTATTCGCGGGCCTCAAAGGGGTCGATATTCCGCGACGCTATATGGGCATCATCCAGACCAAGCTGGTCGAGCCGCTGGCCCTGGAATTGCGCGGGATGGCGGGCCGCCGCTCCGACGCGCCGCCGTCGGCCCAGGAACTCGAGATCGCCTGGGGCTTGCATGGCGAGCTGTTTTATCTGGCCATCCGCCGCTGGGTGTATGGCCTGGCAGTGCCGGACGATGATCTCTCACCCCTGATCAAGACCAGCGTGACCCGCTTCCTCGACGGTGCGCCGGCCGCGCTTCTCAAACTCTGCCCTGCGCACAGCTGAGGCGTTGTCCACGCCATTGTTATCGTTTGTTTTTCCCCGGGTAATTGACCTGCCCTCGTGAAAGCCTACTTATGGTCTGTGATGGCGCCTCAAATTGAGAACGATTCTTAATTGGCGCCGGTGTCGCGAGGGGTTTCATGTTCGAGCAAGCGGTCCCGACGGAAAATCTGTTTCTCAGGGAAAATCTGTTTCTCCGGGATGTCGATACGCTGCGGCAGCGCACAATCCGGTTGCTGGCGGAAGGCCGCGCCGATACGGGCATCAACCCGCAGCGCTCGATTGCCCTGTTGCAGGCCGTGCTCACGGCGGAAATCGTCTGCGTGCTGCGCTACACGGCGATTTCCATCTCCCATGACGGGTTGAAGAACGAATGGATCGGCGCGGAATTCCAGGAACAGGCCAATGACGAACGCCGCCACATGGCGCTGGCGGCGACGCGCATCGTGCAATTGGGGGGCACCCCGGATTACAATCCGGAGCCCCTCGCGTCACGCCATACCGTCGCGCCGGACGGGCCGGGCGAATTCGCGCAGCGCATCCAGGAAAACCTGGCTGCGGAACAGGCCGTCGTGGAGCTGTACCGGGAGCTGATCGGCTATTTCGAGCCGCGCGACCCGGAAAGCGCGGCCATCTTGCACGAGATCATTCACGACGAGGAGGACCATGCCAGCGACATGGAAGACCTGCTCGTTTCCTATATTAACTGAAGAAAGCAAGCGGCCGCTTTTTGAAAAAAGCGGCGCAAAAACTTTTGTTTACGCTGGGCCCGTGGCTTTGAAGCGGCACGGGCCCAAAGTTAACAAAGTTTTTTTGCTACTTTTTGTTCACAAAAAGTAGTGCTTCCTTCTTCCCTTCCCTAGCGCGTCCCGAATACCGCGTTGCTGAACAGCTCCTTATGCTCGTGCGGGGCCGCGCGCCAATATTGCGGGGGCGCTGCGACCGAGGCACCGAGCGCGGCGGCGGCGTGCCAACCCCAGCGCGGGTCGAACAACATTCCGCGGGCGATGGCGACGAAATCGGCCTGGCCGGCGGCGATGATCTCTTCCGCCTGGCGCGGTTCGGTGATCAGTCCGGCCACCATGGTGGCCACGCCGGTAGCCGCCTTGATCGCCTGCGCAAACGGCACCTGATAATTCGGGCCAAGCTTGATTTGCTGCCGTGGCGAAATGCCGCCGGAGGAGACGCTCACCCAGTCCAGGCCGCGCTGCTTCAGCGCCGTGACGAAGGCGATCGACTGCTCGACGTCCCAGCCCTCCGGCAGCCAGTCCGACGCCGAGATGCGGATGCCGACCGGACGCTCCGCGGGAAAGGCGGCGCGCACCGCCTCGAACACTTCCAGGGGAAAGCGCATGCGGTTTTCCAGCGCGCCGCCATAGGCATCCTGGCGCTGGTTGGAGATCGGCGAGAGGAACTGGTGCAGCAGATAGCCGTGCGCGGCATGGACCTCGATACCGTCAATGCCCAGTCGCGCAGCGCGGCGCGCGGTGGCGGCGAAGGCCTCGCGGATCCGGGCCAGCCCCGCTTCGTCGAGAGCCACCGGCGCCGCCTCGCCTTCCTTCTGCGGCAGGGCCGAGGGGGCGAAATTGGCCCAGCCGCCTTCCGCCGGCGGGATCAACTGGCCGCCTTCCCAAGGCACATGGCTTGAAGCCTTCCGCCCGGCATGGCCGAGCTGCATGGCGATGGCGGTCTTCGAGACCTCACGTACCGCGCCGAGCGTGCGGGCCAGGGCGGCCTCGGTGGCGTCGTCCCACAGGCCGAGATCGCGCGGGGTGATACGGCCATCCGGCGTCACGGCGGTCGCCTCGATGGTCACCATGCCGGCGCCGGACAGCGCCAGGCTGCCGAGATGCACGCTGTGCCATGACGTGGCCCGGCCCTCTTCGGCTGAATATTGGCACATCGGCGCAACGACGATGCGGTTGGGCAATGTCAGGCTGCGGAGGGCTTTGGGTGAAAATAAGAGGGTCATGGGGCTTCCCGGATGTGAGGACAGGTCCGCTGCAATATAAGCGCGATTGGCGCCACCAGAAGAGAAAGGAAGTAGCCACTTTTTGAAAAAAGCGGCGCAAAAACTTTTGTTTACACTGGGCCGGTGGCGCTCGAGCGGCACGGGCTCAGTTTAAAAAAGTTTTTTGCTTCTTTTTTTCAAAAAAGAAGCCCTTCCTTTCTCCCCTGGACGGCGCTGGCAATCGGCGCGATGAACAGACCAAAATAACAGGAGTGCGTCCGTCCATGACGAACCATGAAGTTCGCGTCTATCCGTCCAAGGCCGCCCTGCCGCGCGAGGCGCAACTGGCCTGGAAGATCGCCGGCGTCGCCGCCGACAAGGTGCCGGTGGCCAGGGATGTCGCCGCGATGATCATCAACCGCATCATCGACAACGCCGCGGTCGCCATCGCTTCGGTCAATCGCCGCCCGGTGGTCTCCGCGCGGGGCATGGCGCTCGGGCATCCGCGCAAGCGCGGCGCCACGCTGTTCGGCGCACCGGCACGGGTCACGGTCAGCCCGGAGTGGGCGGCCTGGGCGAACGGCACGGCGGTGCGCGAGCTCGATTACCACGACACGTTTCTCGCCGCCGACTATGCGCACCCCGGCGACACGATTCCGCCGATCCTGGCGGTGGCGCAGAGCCTGGGCAAATCCGGCCGCGACCTCATTCGCGGCATCGCCACCGGTTACGAAATCCAAATCGACCTGGTGAAGGGGATCTGCCTGCATGAGCATAAGATCGACCATATCGCGCATCTCTGCCCCGCCCAGGCGGCGGGCATCGGCGCGCTGCTGAATTTGAAGCAGGAGGTGATCTACCAGGCGGTGCAGCAGGCGGTGCATGTAAGCTTCACCACGCGGCAGTCGCGCAAGGGGGAAATCTCTTCCTGGAAGGCATTTGCACCGGCCCACGCGGGCAAGCTGGCAATTGAGGCGGTGGACCGGGCGATGCGCGGTGAAGGCGCGCCCAGCCCGATCTATGAGGGCGAGGATTCCGTGATCGCCTGGCTGCTGGGCGGCAAGGACGCGGTGTATCAGGTGCCCCTACCCGCGCCCGGCGAGCCCAAGCGCGCCATTCTGGACAGCTACACCAAGGAGCATTCGGCGGAATACCAGAGCCAGGCCCTCATCGACCTCGCCTTTCGCATGCGCCGCGACATTGCGGATTTCGACGCGGTGGAACGGATCGTGATCCATACCTCGCACCACACGCATTACGTGATCGGCACCGGCGCCAACGACCCACAGAAGATGGACCCGAACGCCAGCCGCGAGACGCTCGACCATTCGATCATGTACATCTTCGCGGTCGCGTTGCAGGACGGCGTGTGGGACCACGAAACCTCCTACGCGCCAAAGCGCGCGCGGCGGGAGGATACCGTCCGGCTCTGGCACAAGATCGAAACCAGGGAAGATCCGGAATGGACCCGGCGCTATCATTCCGTGGACCCGGCCGAGAAGGCCTTTGGCGCGCGCGTGGAGATTTTCATGCGCGACGGCACGAAACGGGAAGACGAAATTTCCGTCGCCAACGCCCACCCGCTCGGCGCCAAGCCGTTCGAACGCGCCGATTATATCCGTAAATTCGAGACGCTGACGGACGGCCTCATCACGGTGCGGGAGAGCAACAGATTTTTAGAAGCCGTGCAGAATTTGCCGCGGCTGCCAGCGGGCGAGCTCGCGGCCCTGAACGTGGCAATGCCGGCCGGCTCGTTGGAGGAATCGAGGCCAGGAATTTTTTAGAGGGAAGAAAGGAAGGCTACTTTTTGTAAACAAAAAGTAGCAAAAAAACTTTGTTTACTTTGGGCCCGTGCGGTTTCACTGCCTCAAGCCCAGCATAACAAAAGTTTTTGCGGCGCTTTTTTCAAAAAGCGCCTGCTTTCTTCCTTACATACCTTCGGGGGGAGCAAACACATGAACGAAACGACGCCGCCAAAACCAAAAAAATCCGTCGCTTTGTCCGGCGTTGCGGCCGGCAATACGGCTTTGTGCACGGTGGGCCGCACGGGCAACGATTTGCATTATCGCGGCTACGATATTCTCGACGTGGCGGAGGCCTGCGAATTTGAGGAGATCGCGCATCTGCTGGTTCACGGTACCCTGCCGAACGAGGTGGAGCTGGCGGCTTATAAGCGGAAGCTGCAAGCGTCGCGCGGCTTGCCGGCCGCGGTGAAAACCGTGCTGGAAGCGCTGCCCGCGGCGACGCACCCGATGGATGTGATGCGCAGCTACGTGTCGGTGCTGGGGTGCGTGCTGCCGGAGGCGCATGATCATCCGGCCGAGGGCGCACGGGACATCGCCGACCGGCTGATGGCCTCGCTCGGCTCGGCATTGCTGTACTGGCACCATTTTTCCACCAACGGCAAACGGATCGAAGTCGAGACAGACGACGACACGATCGGCGGGCATTTCCTCCATTTGCTGCATGGGCGGAAGCCGCCGGAAAGCTGGGTGCGGGCGATGCATACCTCGCTCATTCTTTATGCCGAGCATGAGTTCAACGCTTCCACCTTCACCTGCCGGGTGATCGCCGGCACGGGTTCGGATTTTTACGCCGCCATCACCGGCGGCATTGGCGCGCTGCGCGGGCCGAAACATGGCGGCGCCAACGAGGCGGCATTCGACATCCAGAAACGCTTTACGACGCCGGAAGAGGCGGAGGCGGATATCGTGCGCCGGCTGGAAGCCAAGGAAGTGATCATCGGCTTCGGTCATCCGGTTTACACCGTGGCGGACCCACGCAACGAAGTGATCAAGCGCGTCGCCAAGCAGCTTTCCGACGAGGCGAAAGCGACGAAAATGTTCGACATCGCCGCGCGGATCGAAGCGGTGATGATGGCCAGGCGGAAGATGTTCGCAAATCTCGATTGGTTTTCGGCCGTGTCCTATCACATGATGGGCGTGCCGACGCCGATGTTCACGCCGCTCTTCGTGATCTCCCGCACCTCCGGCTGGGGGGCGCATATCATCGAACAGCGGATCGACGGCAAGATCATCCGCCCTGCGGCCAATTATGTCGGCCCGGAAAATCTGGAGTTTAAACCGATAACGGAGCGTTAAAGAAAGAAAGTAGCCGCTTTTTATAAAAAGCGGCGCAAAAATTTTTTTACTATGCTGGGCCTGAGGCTGTGTCAGCGCCAACGCCCATGACCCAGCATAATAAAGTTTTTTTGCTACTTTTTGTTCACAAAAAGTAGCGCTTACTTACTTCCTCTTACAAGGAGTTGCCCGATGCCCTACCTCCGCGCCTCCGACCTTCCTGTTGAACCCGCCGGCGCGCGCTTCCGCGCCTTGCTTGCGCGGCCGGGCATACTTGGCATTCCCGGCACTCATAATGGGCTGGCCGCGCAACAGGCGAAGGCCGCCGGGTTTGAGGCCTGCTATCTCTCGGGCGCGGCGATGACCGCCTCGATGGGCTTGCCGGATCTCGGCATCATCACGGTGGACGAGGTCTGCTTTTTCATCCGCCAGGTGGCGCGCGCTTCCAACCTGCCGGTGCTGGTGGATGGCGATACCGGCTATGGCGAAGCGCTGAACGTGATGCATATGGTCCGTAGCTTCGAGGATGCGGGGGCGGCCGCGGTGCATCTGGAAGACCAGATCCTGCCGAAAAAATGCGGGCATTTGAACGACAAGAAGCTTGCCGCTCCTCAGGACATGGCGGCGAAAGTGGCGGCGGCGGCGCATGCGCGGCGGCATCTCTACATCGTCGCCCGCACCGATGCCGCGGCCTCGGAAGGGATGGACGGCGCCCTGGCGCGGGCGAAATTATATGTTGAGGCCGGCGCCGATGCGATCTTTCCCGAGGCGATGATTTCGGCGGAGATGTTCCGCGAATTCGCCGCGCGGCTGCCGGGCGTACCGCTGCTCGCCAACATGACGGAATTCGGCCGCACGCCCTTCTTCACCAAGGATGAGTTTCAATCCTTCGGCTACAAGATGGTGATCTGGCCCGTGACCTCGCTGCGCGTGGCAGCCCTGGCGCAGGAAAAACTCTATGCCGCAATCGCCAAGGACGGCGGCGCGCAGAATTGCCTGGAGCAGATGCTGACCCGTAAAGCTCTGTACGCCACCATCGACTATGCCGGGTTCGAGGCATTTGACGCCACGATCGTGAAAACCGTCGTGCCGGAGGCGATGCCGCAAGGGTAAGGCAAGCAAGTAGCCGCTTTTTGAAAAAAGCGGCGCAAAAACTTTTTGTTATGCTGGGCCGGGGGCTGTGAAACCAGCACGGCCCAAAGTTAACAAAGTTTTTTTGCTACTTTTTGTTCACAAAAAAGTAGCCTTCCTTTTTTCAACGCGGCTTTTTGCCAGCAGCGTAACTTCCGCCTAGACAGCCCCCGGTTAGCAAACGGACCGGAGCGGGATTTTGGCGAAGACTGTGTTTGATGTGGTGGTCATCGGCGCTGGCGCGGCGGGGCTATTCTGCGCCGCCACCGCGGCGCGGCGCGGGCGGCGCGTGCTGGTGCTGGACCATGCCGCCGAGCCGGGCGCGAAAATCCTCATCTCCGGCGGCGGGCGCTGCAATTTTACCAATTTGTCGGTGAAGGCGGAAAATTTTCTCTCGGCCAACCCGCATTTCGCCAAATCGGCGCTGGCCAAATTCTCGTCTCAGGACTTCATCAAACTCGTCGAGGCGCATGGCATTCCCTATCACGAAAAGCGGCTCGGCCAGTTGTTCTGCGACGATTCCGCCCGCTCGATCCTGGGGCTGCTGCTGGGCCTGTGCCGCCAGAACAATGTGACGCTGCGCCTGTCGCAAAACATCACGGAAATCTCCCATGACAGTGGATTCACCGTAAAAACCGGCACCGATTTGGTCGAGGCGACTTCACTCGTTTTGGCCACAGGGGGCCTCTCCATCCCTAAGCTCGGCGCGACGGGGTTCACCTATGAAATCGCCCGGCAGTTCGGCCTGGCCATGACGCCCGTGAAGCCCGGCCTCGTGCCGCTGCGCTTCGAAGGCCCGCAATGGGGCTGGATGCAGGGTTTGAGTGGCGTGTCGTTCGAGTCCGCGGCGCGCTTTGGCAAGCGGGAATTCCGCGAGCACGCTTTGTTCACGCATCGCGGCCTGTCCGGCCCCGCGCTGCTGCAAATCTCCTCTTATTTGCCCGAATCACCCGAAGCCGGGGAACTGACGCTCAATATGCTGCCGGGAGCCGACGCCATTGCCTTGCTGCTGGAACGCAAGGCGGCGCGGCCGAAAGCGGAACTGAAAACCATCCTGGCGGAACTCTTTCCGGCGCGCCTGGCGCAGGCGTTGCTGCCGGAAGCTCAGCAAAAACAGATCATCGCCGAGACGCCGAACAAGCAGCTCAAGGAACTCGGGGAACGCCTCAACGCCCTGCGGCTGCGCCCCACCGGCACGGAAGGCTTCGCCAAGGCGGAGGTCACGGTCGGCGGCGTCGATACCGCCGGCCTCTCCTCGCAGACCATGGGCGCCACCAAAGTGCCCGGCCTGTTCGTCATCGGCGAAGCGGTCGACGTAACCGGCTGGCTCGGCGGCTATAATTTTCAGTGGGCATGGTCCAGCGGCTTCGCGGCAGGCGAAGTAGCGTAAGAAAGGAAGCGCTACTTTTTGTGAACAAAAAGTAGTTTTTTGTCACCTTGGGCCCGTGCCGGTTCAACGCCCGTGGCCCAGCGTAACAAAAAGTTTTTTGCGCCGCTTTTTTCAAAAAGCGGCTGCTTCCTTAAACTTCCGGTACCCTTGAGCGCGGAGTGCGCAGGAGGGGCAAGTGCCGCACCCATATCCCCAATCATGGCGATGCGTGCGGTCGCCATGGTAACAGGTGTGGGTGTCCTCGATGATCAGCCGCACCAGCGCCTCGCCGCCCAGGCTTTGCGCCAGCGCCCAGGTGTCCGCCTTGTCGATCCACATCAGCGGCGTATGGAGCACGAAATTATGCGCCATGCCGATGTTCAGCGTCTGCTCCATCGACTGCACGAACTCGTGCCGGCAATCCGGGTAGCCGGAAAAATCCGTCTCGCACATGCCGCCAACAATATGCCGCGCCCCACGGCGATAGCCGACCATGGCGGCGAAGGTGAGGAAGGCGATATTGCGGCCCGGGACAAAGCTGTTCGGCAGGCCGGATGAAGTCATGGCGATCTCGGTTTCGCGCGTCAGCGATGATTCGGAAATCGCGCCCAGCACCGACAAATCGACCACATGGTCTTCACCCAGCTTTTTCGCCCAGGCCGGGTTGAGCGCCCGAACAGCCTCGCGCACGGGCTCCCGGCACGACATTTCCACGCGGTGCCGCTGCCCGTAATCGAAGCCGATGGTCTCCACCTCGTCAAAACGGTCCAGAGCCCAGGCCAGGCAGGTGGTGGAATCCTGGCCGCCGGAAAACAGAACGAGGGCTTTTGTGTCACTCATACCGGGCGATTTGCGGATTGTTTCCCTGCCGTCAAGAGCGCAGGAAGAAAGTAGCCGCTTTTTGAAAAAAGCGGCGCAAAAACTTTTGTTTACGCTGGGCCACGGGCCATGTCGGCGACAACGCCTGCCTCACCCGAGCATCATCAGGCTGGCATTCCCGCCCACCGCGGCGGTGTTGGTCGAGATTATCCGCTCCGCCAGCAGCCAGACGGGATTGTAGGCTGCGCCGTCCTCAAGCGCCGCACTGCTGAGCGCCTGGAAGGGCAAGATCGCGCCTGGCCGCGCGGCCAGGGATTGGTTGAACGACCGCACCTCCGCCACGTCGCCTTCGAAAAGGACAGCGTCGAACGGCGCGGCCGCGTCATGGCTGATGTTGCAGCCGCTTTGTTCGGCCGCTTCGCGCTGGGCCCGGCGGCCGCGTTCCGAACGGCTGAGGCACAGAACGGTTCCGCGCGGGCGCAGCTCATAGACATTCCGCTCGCCGACCGGGCCGGGGAGTTCGCGGGAGTCCGGCATGAAAAAGGGCGCAGCCGCCAACATGCGGTGGAGGTAGAGCGGCCCGCCGGCTTTGGGCCCGGTGCCGGAGAGCCCGTGACCGCCAAAAGGCTGCACGCCCACCATTGCGCCCACCATGTTGCGGTTCACATAAATATTGCCGGCGAGGATCCTTGATGCCGCGTGCGCGACCATTTCCCCGATACGGCTATGCACGCCGAAGGTGAGCGCGTAGCCGGTGGCATTGATCGCCTCCAGCAGCGCGTCGCGCCGGTGTTGCGGATACCGCAGCACATGCAGAACCGGCCCGAAAATCTCTTCTTTCAGCACCGCGATGTCGGGAATTTCGATGAGCGTCTGCGGCACGAAATCTTCGCCAGGTGACGCGCCATGCTGGACGATTTTGTAGCCGGCGGCGCGCATGGCGGCGATGTGCGCGGTGATGTTTTGCGCCGCGGCGGTGGAGATCACCGGGCCGATATCGGTGCTAAGACGGTCGGGCGGCCCGAGGCGCAGCTCGGCCATCGCCCCGCCGAGCCGCGCCAGCAGAGCCGGCGCGATCTCCTCCTGAACGCAGAGGAGGCGCAAAGCCGAGCAACGCTGGCCGGCGGAATTGAAGGCGGAATAGAGCACATCTGTCACCACCTGCTCGGGCAGAGCGGAGGAATCGACAAGCATCGCATTCAGCCCGCCGGTTTCCGCGATCAAGGGAATTGGCCGACCGTGCCGGCTGGTGCGCCGGGCCAGGCTTTGGTTGATCTGCCGGGCGGTTGCGGTGGAGCCGGTGAACACCACGCCGTCACAGCGCCGGTCGGCCACCAGGGCCGCGCCGATTTCACCGTCTCCCTGGAGGCAATGCAGCCTTTCCCTCGGGACACCCGCCTCATGCAAAAGCGCCACGGCCAGAGCGGCGATGCAGGGCGTCTCCTCCGCCGGCTTGGCGAGCACGGCATTGCCGGCAGCCAACGCGGCGGCAACCTGGCCCAGGAAAATCGCCAACGGGAAATTCCATGGGCTGATGCACAGCATGGTGCCGAGCGGAAGGTGCGTGGCGTCGCTCCAGCCGTTTGTCTGCGCGGCGTAATAACGCAGAAAATCCACGGCTTCGCGGATTTCCGCGGCCGCATCGGGCAAGGTTTTGCGCGCTTCCGTCACCAGCAGCGCTATCAGACGGGCGCGATGTTGCTCGAGCAGATTTGCCGCCTTTCGCAACGCCGCCCGGCGTTCCGCCAGCTTCCATGGCGGGAGGTCTTGCGCGTCGCGAAAAGCCATTTCGACATCGCGCGCCGTCGCAGCCGGCGCTGCAATGGGCGGCGGCGTCAGCGCCAGCTCTTCAGCCAGCTTCCGCAACACAAGGTCATCACTGAAATCAAGCCCGAGGGAGTTTTCCCGCTCCGGCACAAACAGGTTCGGCGGCAAGGCGATCTTTTCATGGCCCGCGCCGATCGGCTCATGAGCGCGAATCTGTGCCACCGGATCGGCCAGAAGTGCGTCGAACGGCGCGGACACATCACCGAGAAAATGGATGAAAGAGCTGTTCGCGCCGTTTTCGAGCAGCCGCCGCACGAGATAGGCGAGCAGCGTTTCATGCGTGCCGACCGGCGCATAGATGCGGCAGGGCGCGCCAAGCTTCTCCGCCATGGCCGTTTCATAAAGCGCCTCGCCCATGCCGTGCAGGCACTGAAACTCATAGCGGCTGGCGGGATAATCGGCCCCCATGGCCTCAATGCCGGCGATGGTCAGCGCGTTGTGGGTGGCAAATTGCGGATACAGCGCCGGCCCCGCCGCCAGCAATTTCCGGGCGCAGGCCAGATAGGAAAGATCCGTGTGCGCCTTGCGCGTGAACACGGGAAAATCCGCCATGCCGTCATATTGCGCGCGTTTGATCTCGGCATCCCAATAGGCGCCTTTCACGAGCCGGATCATCAGGCGGTGCCCCGTGCGGCGCGCCAGATCGATGACATGGTCCAGCACGAACGGGGCGCGTTTCTGATAGGCCTGAACGACGAAGCCGAGCCCATCCCAGCCCGCAAAGCCCGGATGCCGGCACAAGGCTTCGAGAAGATCAAGCGACAGATCCAGCCGGTCGGATTCCTCGGCATCGATGTTCAGCCCGAGATTCCTCTCCCGCGCCAGCGCGCCCAGGCGGATCAGCCTTGGCAACAATTCCGCCAGCACCCGCTCCCGCTGGGAGCGAGTGTAGCGCGGATGCAGGGCCGAAAGTTTTATGGAAATGCCGGGCCGGTCATCCAAGGCGTCGCCCTTGGCCACCGCGCCGATGGCAAGGATCGCCTCCTCGTAGGAAGCCGCATAACGCGCCGCATCGTCCGCCGTGAGGGCCGCTTCGCCGAGCATGTCGTAGGAATAACGAAACCCCTTCGCTTCCATCGCGCTGGCGCGCGCCAAAGCCTGGCCGATCGTTTTGCCCAGGACGAACTGCTCGCCCATCAGGCGCATGGCGAGATCCATCGCCTTGCGGATTAGCGGTTCACCGCCACGGCCCAGCAGACGCGCGGCCGCTTGCGCCAGTGCTTCCTGAGGTTCAGCATCGAGCAAACGCCCTGACATCATCAAGCCCCAGGTCGCGGCATTGACGAAAAGAGACGGGCTGCGCCCGAGATGCGCCTGCCAATCACCCCGCCCCAGCTGGTCGCGAATCAGCGCGTCGCGTGTCGCGCTGTCGGGGATGCGCAGCAGCGCCTCGGCCAGGCACATCAGCGCCACCCCCTCCGTGCTGGAGAGAGAATATTCGCGGATCAACGCCTCGATGCCGCCCGGCCGGTGCTGGGCGCGCAACGCCGTCACGAATTTTTCCGCCCGCTTTCGCGCGGCTTCCGTTTGCGCCGGCGTCAGTACAGCGCCCGCCAAAAGTGCGGCAACGCATTCGGGTTCAGGCCGCCGATAAGCCTCGGTGATGGCGCGCCGCGCCCCGGCCTGATGAAGAGTCTCCCCCAGAAAGGACTGCATTCATTCGAAATAATCCCGGCTTACTGCCGGTTCCAGGAGCAGAGGAAGAAAGAAGCCGCTTTTTGAAAAAAGCGGCGCAAAAACTTTTGTTATGCTGGGCCATGGGCGTTGGCGCCGACGCAGCCCATGACCCAGAGTCATAAAGTTTTTTTGCTACTTTTTGTTCACAAAAAGTAGCCTTCTCTTTCTTCCTAACCGAGGCGGGTCTTCACCTTGCCGACGCCTTCAATTTCACCTTCCAGCAAATCCCCGCGCACGACCGCGGCCACACCTTCCGGCGTTCCGGTGAAGATCAGGTCTCCCGGCGCCAGCGCCACGAGCTTCGACAAGGTAGCGACGATGTCGGGCACGGGCCAGATCTGGTCCGCGAGGTCGCCGACCTGCCGGCTGGCGCCGTTCACGTTGAGGGCGATGCGGCCCGCGGCCGGGTGGCCGATCTTGCTGGCCGGCGCGATTTCACCGATCGGCGCGGACGCATCGAAGCCTTTGCTCATATCCCACGGGCGGCGCATCGCCTTGGCTTCGTCCTGCATGTCCCGGCGGGTGAGGTCGAGCCCGGCCGCGTAGCCATACACATGCGTCAGCGCATCCTTGACGGCGATATCCTTGCCGCCCTGGCCGATTGCCACGACCAGTTCCATTTCATGGTGCAGGTTGGCGGTCGCCGTCGGGTAGGGCGCATCGGCGCCGTTCGTCACCAGCGCATCGGCGGGTTTGGTGAAGAAGAACGGCGGCTCGCGGTTCGGGTCATTGCCCATTTCCCGCGCATGCGCCGCATAATTCCGGCCCACGCAAAAAATCCGCCGAACCGGGAAGAGTTTGCCGCCTACAACCGGGACTGCCACAACCGGTGGCGGCGCAATCACATAGTCGCTCATTCCAACGTCCTTCTCAAAATCTGGCGCGGGCATCGTGCCGCGCCAGGCGGCTTAGCAGATAGTCGATTTCCTGTCGCGCCACGGCGCTCAAACCGGCCCCCGGCTTGCGCTGCGCCTCATGCGCGATTGCACCGCGCTTCTGCAGCACATATTTGCGCACAGCCAAGCCAACGCCTTGTTGCTGTTCATAACGGATCAGCGGCAGATGCGCGTCGAACAGATCATGCGCCGAGTCGCGCTGTCCCGCCTTCGCGAAATTGACGACATCGACCAGCATGTCCGGAAAGGCGTAGCCGGTCATCGCGCCGTCAGCGCCGCGCTCCATCTCGAAATCAAGGAACAACCCGCCATTGCCGGTAAGGATCGACAGCGGCCGGAGTGAGCCTTCCTTCTGGAACGCCCGCAGCGCGGAGATCTTTTCCAGACCCGGCCAGTCCTCGTGCTTGAGCATCACGCAGGACGGGTTGTCCATCACGATCTGGCGGATCACTTTCGGCGTCATCACCACGGTCAGGGTCAAAGGATAATCCTGAATCACCACCGGTGTATCGGTGCCGACCGCCTCGATCGCCTGGGCGTAATAGGTAAGGATCTGCTCATCGGTGCGCAGCGACGGCGCTGGGGCGATCATCACGCCCGCGGCCCCGTCATCCATCACGCCGCGCGCCAAAGCGCGCATGGCGGCAAAACCCGGCGCTGAAACGCCGACAATCACCGGCACTTTCGCCCGGCGGATCACCTGCCTGGCGATCGCGCGTGACTCCGCCGCCTCGAGTTTCGGCGCCTCGCCCATGATGCCGAGGATGGTCAGGCCGGTGACATGGCTGCCGTGGTAAAAATCGACCATCCGATCGATGGAGTTTTCATCAACCGCGCCCTCCGGGGTGAAAGGCGTGGGGGCGATGGCGTAAACGCCGCCGGCGGTATGGTCGAGATGCATCAGATTTTTCCCACTTTCTTATGTGCGTGCCGGAACCGGGGTTTCCGCCACCGGCGTGAGCGGCCCCTTGCCGTCGAACCAGGAAATCACGTTATCGATCACCAATTGCGCCATCAGCCCGCGCGTGTAATGCGTTGCCGTGCCAATATGCGGCAGCAACACGACATTCTCCATCTGTCTCAGCGCCTCGGGCACGTGTGGCTCGGCCGCGAACACATCGAGACCGGCGGCGAGTATCTTGCCCGTTTGCAGCGCCGTGATCAGCGCCTCTTCATCCACCACCGACCCGCGCGCGACATTGATGAGAATCCCGTTCGGGCCGAGGGCTTCGAGAATCTTGGCATCGACGATGTTTTTCGTCTCCGCCCCGCCCGGCAGCACCACGATCAGCACATCCACGGCCTCCGCCAGGCTTTGCAGCGAGGCGTGGCACAGATAGCGCAAATCCGCTGACGGGCGGCGCATGAACACTGACACGGGGATATCGAAACCCTCCAGCCGCCTGGCGATCACCTTGCCGATCCGTCCCATGCCGGCGATGCCGATCTTGCGCCCACGGAGCGACGCGCCAAGAGGAAAGGCCTCGCCCGCCTCCCATTGCCCGCTGCGCACGAAACGGTCCGCCTGCGGAAAACGGCGAATGGTCGCGAGCATCAGCCCCACGGTGAAATCCGCCATCTCATCGTTCAGCACATCGGGCGTGTTGGTCACGACCACGCCCCGCTTTGCCGCGGCGGCAACATCCACGGAATCGTACCCAACCCCGAAATTGCTGATGATTTCGAGCTTCGGCAGCCGCTCGATCAGCGCTTCCGTGGTCCGAATCCGGCCGCGTGTGACGAGGCCGGTAATCTCGTTGCCATGGGCGGCAATGATCTGCTCCAGGCCCAGCACGTCATCGCGGTAAACATTGTAGCGCGCGGCCAAGGCCTCATCGACACGCTTATCCATCGCGCCGATGCTGAGGATTTTAATGCGATTGCTCATGAACGATGCCGGGCTCCCGTTAGGTGTGATGTGACGCGCATGATGGCTTCAGGCTTTCGATGTCTCGCCGCCGTCGCGGAGCAGGAAATCGAAATCGCACCCCTGGTCGGCCTGCAATACGCTCTGCTCGTACAGCTTGGCATAGCCACGCTTTGCCATCTCGCGATGCGGCGGCTGCGTCTCCCAAATCTTCAGGCGGCGCTGCAGCTCGGCCTCGTCGATCAGCAATTCCAGCCGCCGCGCCGGAACGTCCAGCATGATCCGGTCGCCGGTCTGCACCACGGCCAGCGGGCCGCCCACGGAAGCTTCCGGCGCGATATGCAGCACGATCGTGCCGAACGCCGTGCCGCTCATCCGCGCGTCGGAAATGCGCACCATGTCCTTCACGCCTTGGCGCGCCAGTTTCAGCGGAATCGGCAGATAGCCGGCTTCCGGCATGCCCGGCCCGCCTTTCGGCCCGGCATTGCGCAGCACCAGAATATCGTCCTCATTCACGTCGAGATCCGGAAGATCGATGCGGCGGGTAAGATCCTCGACCGAATCGAACACCACGGCCCGCCCGGTATGGGTGAGCAGCGAAGGCGACGCCGCCGAATGTTTGATGACCGCGCCATCGGGCGCCAGATTGCCGCGCAGAATCGCCATTGCCCCTTCCTGCTTGAGCGGCGCGGCAAAACTGTAAATCACGTTCTGGTTCGGCACCGTCTCCGCCGCTTCGATGGCGTCGCCGAGCGTGCCACCCGAAACGCTCGGCGCGTTCAAGTCGAGATAGGGCTTCAGCTCGCGCATCAATGCCGGCAGGCCGCCGGCATAGTGGAAATGTTCCATGTAATGCTGGCCTGAGGGCTTCAGATTCAATAACACCGGTATCTCGCGCCCGAGCTTGTCGAACGCTTCCGTGTCCACGTGAACGCCTGCGCGCCCGGCCATGGCGGTGAGGTGAATCAGCCCGTTGGTCGAGCCGCCAATCGCCTGCAGCACGATCATCGCGTTGCGCACGGAAGCTTCCGTGATCAGCTCTGCCGGCGTCGGCACGCCGGACACCGCCATCTCCGCCGCGCGCTTGCCGCTCATTTCCGCAATCCGGCGGCGGTCGGCATGGGTGGCGGGGGCCGCCGCGCTGTTCGGCAGCGCCATGCCCAAAGCTTCCACCACGCACGCCATGGTGCTGGCCGTGCCCATCACCATGCAGGTGCCGACCGAAGGGGCGAGGCGGCCGCTGATGGTCTTGATTTCCGCCTCGTCGATATTGCCCGCGCGGTGCTGCCCCCAGAGCCGGCGGCAATCCGTGCATGCGCCCAGAACCTCACCCTTATGATGGCCCACGACCATCGGCCCGGTCTGCACGACGATGGTCGGCAGATCCATGCTCGCCGCCGCCATCACCTGCGCCGGCAGCGTCTTGTCGCAGCCGCCGATCACCACGACCGAATCCATCGGCTGCGCGCGCATCATTTCCTCAGTGTCCATCGACATCAGATTGCGCAGGAACATCGAGGTCGGATGCGCGAAGCTTTCTCCGATGGAAATGGTGGGAAACACCATGGGCAATCCGCCCGCGAGCATCACGCCGCGCTTCACGCTCTCGATCAGGTCCGGCACATTGCCGTGACACGGGTTGTAATCGCTGAATGTGTCGGTGATGCCGACGATCGGCCGGTCGAGCGCGTCATCGGAAAATCCCATCGCCTTGATGAAGGCGGTGCGTAGAAAGAGTGAAAATCCGGCATCACCGTAGCTGGTGAGCCCTTTGCGCAGGCCTTTGGTGCCTTTCGTCATTCAGCGTTCCTCTCGAAAGCGCGCTCCGGCGCGTGGGCCGGGCGGATTATGCGAGCATATAAGCCCAGTTCGCAAAAAAAACATAGCTTCTGATATGTTTAGAACTTATATTTTCTTTGCATATGGACACTGAATTTCTCGATAGTTTCGTGATGGTCGTGGAGCACGGTTCGGTCGCCGAGGCCGCGCGGCATCTCAATCTCACGCCGGCTGCGGTCACGCAGCGCATCCGTGCCCTGGAGCGGGAAATCGGGACGGCGTTAGTGTCGCGCTCGGGCCGCACCATGCGCCCCACCGAAGCCGGCGCTGCCGTGCTGCCGCAGGCGCAGCTGCTGGTGCGCAGCGTTCGCGACCTGCGCACCCGGGCGAACGAGCAGAATTTCGCCGGAGAACTCGGCCTCGGCGCGATCTCCAGCGCCCTCACCGGCATTCTGCCGCCGCTACTGGCGCATCTCGCGAAAAAACATCCGCTCATGACACTCTACATCCATCCCGGCACCTCCGCGGATCTGTACCGCAAGGTCGCCGATGGCGAGCTGGACGCCGCGGTCATCGTCGAGCCGCCCTTCGCCTTGCCGAAAAGCTGCGCCTGGACCACCTGGCGGGAAGAGCCGCTGGTTTTGCTGGTGCATCGCGGCATCAAGGAGCGCGACGTGCACAAGATCCTCAGCACCGAGCCGTTCATCCGGTACGATCGCAAACAATGGGGCGGGCGCCTCGCGGAAACCTATCTGCAGCAGATGGGCATCCGCCCGCAAGACCATTATGAGCTGGATTCGCTCGACGCCATCGCCGTGCTGGTGGACCGCGAACTCGGCGTCGCGCTGGTGCCGGACTGGGCACCGCCCTGGCCGGCCGGATTGAACCTCACCAAGCTCCCCGTGCCGATCCCCTTCGAAAAGCGCCGCATCGGCCTGGTCTGGCGCCGTGCCTCGGCGCGGCTGCGCCTGGTTCAGGCACTGATGGCTGAGTCAGAACTGGCAAGCGCGCAAGGAAAGTAGCCGCTTTTTAAAAAAAGCGGCGCAAAAATTTTTGTTATGCTGGGCCATGGGCGTTGAAACCAGCACGACCCAGTTTATAAAAAGTTTTTTGCTTCTTTTTTTCAAAAAAGAAGCGCTTCCTTACTTCTTATCAAACTGCGCGACCGGCGCCGGCGTCGCTCGGGAATAATCCATCCCGCAATAGCCGCCACCCTGATAGCGCTCGGCCACCGGGTTGAAGCTGGTCTTGCCGTCCAGTTCCGGCGTGTGGGCATCGGCGCTGTCCGTCGGCTCCCACCCGATGATCTGGCGTCCGTCCTTGCGCCACCAGGTCATGCGCTTGTTTTTCGACGCGCCCCAGACCACGATGCAGCCATGCTTGCCCGTGCTCGGCGCCAGCGTGCTGCGTTCCACGAGACGCAACAGATCGCCGTAAGAGAACCAGGTCGCCAACATCCGGTCGTCGATCGGCTTGGGCGTGCAGGAGCCGATGCGCAGGAACACGCTCTCCACGCCATGCTTGTCCCAATATAGACGGCCCATCAATTCGCCATAGGCTTTCGACAGGCCGTAATATCCGTCCGGGCGCAGATAGCTGTCATCGTCGAGAACCTCGCCGCGCTCGTGAAAGCCGATCGTGTGGTTCGACGAAGCGAACACCATGCGCGCTTTTTCCCGCCGGGCCGCCTCGTACATGTGATACAGCCCGCGAATGTTCGGGCCGATCACGGTCTCGAACGGCTGCTCGACGGACACGCCGCCGAAATGCAGGATCGTGCCGCACCCTTCGGCGAGGCGAAGCAGCATCGCCCCGTCGTTCAGATCGGCCAGCGCGAAGCTCGCCCCCTCGGGAACCGTGCCGGGAAACGGCACGCGATCGGTCAGAAGCAGTTTCCAGCCGCGGCCGGCCAGTTCCCTGGCCAGCATCTGCCCTAACGCGCCGGAAGCGCCCGTCAACAGGACGGGGCGTTGGGGGATATCCATAGTGTGCTCCATTTCCTTAGGCCCGCTTGCTGCCAGGCGCCGCCGCCAGCGTCGCCCAGCTTGTGTTGGGGCGCTTCACATACACCGCCATGGCCACCACGCCCGCCACCGCGAGCGCCGAGGCAATCGCGAAAGCGCTGCTGTAACCACCCAGATATTGCACCGCGAGTCCGGTCGCGGCGGGCCCGATGATGCCGGAGATGTTGCTGAGCAGATGGATGAAACCGCTCACACCGCCCACCCGCGTTTCCGGAACGATCTCATGAATCGTCGCCCAGCAGGACTGCACGGAACAGGTCAGCATCATCACCGCCACCGCGATCAGCGTGACCGCGACCAGCGCATTCGGCGCGACGTTCACGGCGATCAAGGCCATGGCGGCGAGCGCCAGAGGCAGGATCGTGGTGAGTTTCCGCGCCATCAGCGGGTCGCGCATGCGGCGATACGCAAAATCGCCGATCACCCCGCCGCCGGCATAGCCTATGAAGCCGCAAGCCCAGGGAATCGCCGCCACGAACGCCATCCTTTTCACGTCCATATGCAGCGCCGAGACCAGGTAAGTCGGCAGCCAGGAGAGGAAAATATACAGCGTGTAGTTCACGGCGAACATGCCCAGCCCGAGCGACAGCGTGCTGGCGCGGCCCAGATACACATGCAGCGGCAGCGCCTTGTCGGTCGCGCTCGGGACCGTCGCGGCGCGGCTTTCCGCCACCATCGCGATCTCCCCGGCGCCGACGCGGCGATTCTGCTTCGGCAGGTCGGTGACGAAATAGAGCCAGGCCGCGACCCACATCAGCCCCAGAGCGCCAATGGCGAAGAACGCCACACGCCAGCCATAGGCAATCGCCAGCAGGCCGACGATCGGCGCGGCGATGGCGCTGCCAACCGTCTGGCCGGAAAAGGTGAAACCGATTGTCCGTGACGTCTCCTCACGCGGAAACCAGTTGGTGATGGTCCGGTTCGTCGTCGAATTCATCGGGCCTTCGGCGAAACCGAACAAGGCGCGCACGATGAACAGCGAGCCGAAACCGGTGACAGCGCCTGTCAAGGCGCACAGCACCGACCAGGCCGCCGCGGCCCAGGTGTAAATGACGCGCGGGCCATATTTGTCGGCCAGATGACCGCCCACAAACGCGAAAATCGCATAGCCGAAAAAGAACACGCTGAACGTGACGCCCAGCGCCGATGGCGAAAGCCCCAGATCCTTCTTGACGAAAGGCGCCGCGACGCCGAGCGCGGCGCGGTCCATGTAATTGATGATGCCTGCGATAAACAGCAGGAAGGCGACGACGTACCGATAGTTTCCGGTCTTCATAGTGTTAGTTTCCTCCAGTTAGCATCGCCATTTGCCGATTATTCTCCGGCTGGTGCATGACGAGGGTACTCTCAATTTTCTATGGCTTCACCTCAAAAGAACGCGATGGTGCATGGGCTCGCACTTGGCAGCGCATGACCGCTCGGCGCAAGATTTCCATTCTCCGCTATGGTGAATTGTGAGATGAAGTCACCTTGTTCGGCCGCGACAATAAGCCGCTTGCCATCCGGGCTCAGCGTCATGAAGCGTGGGTCACGTCCGTTGGTCGGCGTCCAACCCTGCACCGTCAATGATTTTGATTGTTCGTCGAACGCCAACCGTGTGATGCCGTCCTGGCCGCGGTTGGATACATAGACATGCCGCCCATCCGGCGTGATGACGATCGCGGCCGTGGTGCTGGCACCGAAAAAATCCGGCGGCAGCGCCGAGGCCAGATGCAGCGGCTCGAGAATGCCTGTCGCTTCATGCCAGTGGCACGTCGCCACCGTCGAATCGAGTTCATTGACGACGAAAGCAAATGGCAATTTCGGATGGAACACCATATGGCGCGGCCCCGCCCCCGGGCGCATCTTCGCCTCGCTTGCCACCGACAAGGTTCCCGCCTCGGCATCCAGCCGCAGCACGAACACGCGGTCGACGCCTTTGTCGGGAACGATGATGAAGCGGCCGCCCGGCGAGACCACCACATGATGCGGATGCGCGATCGTCTGCTCGGTCCGGTGTGGGCCGAGTTCCCCCGGCAAGGCGAGCAAATGCGACACGTCCTCGAGCGCGCCGTTTGGAAGCACAGGCAACAACGCCATCGTGCCGCTGCCATAATTGGCCACGACCAGGAATCGGCCCGTGGGGTCAAGCGCCTGGTGCACGCCGTTCATGCCGCCGCTGGCGGCCTTGCTGATCTGCCGCAGCGCGCCGGTTTCGGGATCCACGGCAAAGGCCGTCACGTAGTCGGCATCGCCATGCACCGCATAGAGCACGGAACGGGCGGCATCCATCACCAGAAAAGACGGGTTGACGAGATCGCCGACATGCCCGGCCGGCGCCCAGGCGCCCGAGACGGGATCGATGGCATAGACATCGATCCCCTTGCCGCGCGCCTTGCGCCGCTCCGTCGTGAAACAGCCGACATAGGCAAAGCGTGCCGCGCCGGTTGGAAGCGGCGATGACGCTGTTAGATGTGTTGTGCTCATCGTCATCGCCGCCCCGCTTTATTCCGCGGCCCGGGACTGGGCGCGATGCGCCTCGTAGCGCGCCTTGTTCTCGGCATTCGGCGGATACAGGCCCGGCAGCGACGCGCCGTTCTGTACTTCGTTGAAAATCCAGGCTTCCAGCTTTTCCTGTTCCACCGAAGCGGCCACCACATCGGCGACCAACGCCGCCGGGATCACCACCGCGCCGTCATCATCAACGACGATCACGTCATCGGGGAACACCGCGACGCCGCCACAGGCGATCGGCTGCTGCCAATTCACAAACGTCAGGCCCGCAACCGACGGCGGCGCCGCGGCGCCCTGGCACCAGACCGGCAGGTCCGTGGCCAACACACCGGCAACATCACGCACCACGCCATCAGTGATCAGAGCGGCAACGCCACGCTTTTTCATGCGCGCACAGAGAATGTCGCCAAAAATACCCGCATCGGTGACGCCCATGGCATCGACCACGGCGATGCAGCCGTCCGGCATGGCTTCGATCGCCGCACGGGTCGAGGTCGGCGAACTCCAGGATTCCGGCGTGGCCAGATCCTCGCGCGCCGGCACGAAACGCAGCGTGAAAGCCTGGCCCACCACCCGCTTCTGCCCCGGCTTCAGCGGCTGCGTGCCGCGCAGCCACACATTGCGCAGGCCTTTTTTCAGCAGCACCGTGGTCAGCGTCGCCGTGGTCACGCCTTCAAGCGCCTTCATCGTCTTCTGGTCCAAAGCCATTATATCTCGATCCCCTGTTTGATTTCCGTTGTTAAATTAGACGCTGGCGATCAGCCCGCCATCGACGCGAATCACCGATCCGGTGAGATAGGCGGCGCGCGAACTCGCCAAAAAGGCCACGACGTCGCCATATTCCTGCGGATTGCCATAACGGCCGACCGGAATGCTGCCGGTGCTCTCGGCGGTCACGTCTTCCACGCTGCGCCCCTCGCGCTTGGCCTTCGCTTCGTCGAGGAACTTGATGCGATCGGTGGCGATGCGCCCCGGCAAAATGATGTTCGCGGTCACGCCGTCACGCCCCACTTCGCGCGCGAGGGTCTTCGACCAGCCGACCAGCGACAGGCGCAGCGCGTTGGAAATGCCGAGATTAGGAATCGGCGCCACCACGCCCGACGAGGTGCTGGTGATGATCCGCCCCCATTTGCGCGTGCGCATCCCCGGCAGCACGGCATCGGTGATGGCAATTACCGAGACCACCATGGACTGAAAGAACTTCGCCCAGGTTTCCGCCGACTGGCCGCTGGCCGGGGTGGGCGGCGGGCCACCGGTATTGTTGACGAGAATATCGACGGGGCCGAGCTCGCGTTCGATGGTCTGGATATGGCCCGGAATCAGCGACAGATCCGCCAGGTCCCAAGTCAGGCCGCAGCTCTTCACCCCCAACGCGTTCACCGCCGCCCGGGTCGCCTCGATCGCCTGCGGGTCGATATCGCCGACGGCGATGTTCACGCCCTCGGCCGCCAGCGAGGTCGCGATCGCCCGGCCAAGGCCGCCGCCGCCGCCGAGCACCAGAGCCGTTTTGCCCTTTATGTTGAAATCCATGTTTCATCCTCATCTGCGCGGGCCAGCCACAGCTGGCCCTTGGCGAGGATGATAGGCGAGGTGGAAAATTAAGAAATATAGGTTTTTATACGTTCAAACAAAAAAATTTATTTGCTTTGGTAGAAAGAGGCCGCTTTTTGAAAAAAGCGGCACCAAAAACTTTTGTTTACGCGGGGCCATGGGCATTGTCGGCGACACCTCAGGCCCAGCAAAACAAAGTTTTTTTGCTACTTTTTGTTCACAAAAAGTAGCGCTTCCTTCCTTGCTTACTTTAACCGCGCCCTGCCTTGTTCCAACACCAGCACGCCATCGGCGAGGCGCAACGCCTGCGGCCGGTGGGTGATCAGCAAGGTTGTCCGGCCGCGCGCCAGGCGCGCGATGGTGTCGAGCACGGCCCGTTCGGAGACGGCGTCCAGCCCTTCCGTCGGCTCGTCCAGGATCAGCAGCGGCGCGTTTTTGAGGAAGGCGCGGGCCATGGCGATGCGCCGGGCCTGGCCGCCGGACAAGCCGGTACCGGCTTCGCCGACCATTGTGTCGAGCCCGCCGGGCATTGCCATGACCTCATCGAGGATGTCGGCGTCACGCAGGGCCGCGCAAAGCTCCTCCTCGGTGGCATCGGGGCGGGCCAGAAAGAGGTTTTCGCGGATGCTGGTGTTGAACAGATGGGTCTGCTGCGCCAC
The DNA here is from genome assembly GCF_035535915.1 of Acidocella sp. Taxonomy (GTDB): domain Bacteria; phylum Pseudomonadota; class Alphaproteobacteria; order Acetobacterales; family Acetobacteraceae; genus Acidocella. The sequence goes on along the minus strand of NZ_DATLPB010000026.1, from coordinate 20,341 downwards.
CACGGCGCACAGGCTACGGATGGTCTCCCCGCTCAGCGCGCGCAACGACACGCCGCCGATCTCCACGCTCCCTTCCTGGAAATCCCAAAAGCGAAGCAAGACATTGAGCAGGCTCGTCTTGCCGGCGCCGGTCTGGCCGATCACGCCAAGGCAGCCGCCTTGGGGGATCGTGAAACTAACATCATCGAGGGCCCAGCCTTGCGTGTCGGCGTAGCGCATTTTCAGTCCCTCCACCCGCAGGTCGAACCGGGTGGGGGGCGAAGCTTCGATGCCGGGCTCGGTGATGGCGGGGCTGGTGTCGATCACCTCAAAAATGCGCCGCGCCGCCGCGAGGCTTTGGCCCAGCGCGTTGTAGGCGGCCGGCAAGGCGCTGACCGCATCGAAACTGGCCAGCACGAACAGCCCGATCATCGCGAAATCCGGGCCGGTGATGAGGCCCTGCCCTACCAGAGGCAGCGCGACGATCACCGCCACCCACAGGCTGAGCTGCGCGATCAGCAGGCTTGTCGCGGTGGACGCCGCGCCGATCCGCGCCTCGCGGCGCTGCGTCGCGATCAGGGCCGCGCTGCCGGACGCGAGGCCGGCGAGCCTGGCATCGAGCCCGCGATAAATCAGCAACTCGCCGAAACCACGGATCGTATCCGCGATGTCGGCGCGCAAGGTGCCGCGCAGCGCCACCGCCCGCGCGCCGGGTTTGCGGGCGAGGCGCAGGGCGACCAGCGGCACCGCCACGCCGGCGAGCGCCAGCCCGGCCAGGTCGGCAAGCGCAACATGCGGGCTGAACCAGAGCAGGAAAAGCACCATCAGCCCGACGGTGATGAAGGCCGAGGCGGTGGGCACCAGCACGCGGAGATAGACATTGTCGAGACTGTCAATGTCGGCGCGGATGCGGCTGAGCAGGTCGCCGCCACGATAATATTGCAGCCGCGCCGGCGCCAGCGGCTCCAGATGCGTGTAGAACCAGACGCGCAACCGCGCCAGGAAACGCAGGGTCGCCTCGTGCGTGGTCAGCCGTTCCAGATAGCGCCCGCCGGTGCGCAGCACGGCGAGGCCGCGGATCGCGGCAGCGGGCGTGAAATAGTCGATATCGCGCGTGCCGAGACCGGCCAGGGCCATGGCGGCGATGAACCAGCCGGACAAAGCGAGCAGCCCGACATTGGCAAGGATCACCACCACGGTCAGCCCGATTCCGGCAAAAACCCAGCGCCAGGAACCCTTGAACAGCCAGAGCAGGCGCAGAAGATCCTTCATGGCGTCGTCTCGTGATACAGCGCGCTGGTCTCGGCATAGAGACCGTTCTGCGCGAGCAGCCCCTCATGCGTGCCGGATTCGACGATGCGCCCCTCATGCAGCACCAGAATCCGTTCCGCCGTCATCACGCTTTCCAGCCGGTGCGCGATGATCAGCACCGCCCGGTTGCGCGCCAGGCGGTCGACTGCCTCGGCGATCAAAGCTGCCGTTTCGGCATCCAGGCTGGCGGTCGGTTCGTCGAGGACAATGAGGTCGGCCTCTTTCAGGAAGGCGCGGGCCAGAGCCACGCGCCGGATCTCGCCGCCGGACAGGCCCTGCCCGCGATCGCCGACGATGGTGTCATAGCCTTGCGGCAGGCGCTCGATAAAGGCCGCCGCATTGGCCTCCTGCGCGGCCCGGCGCACGGAAGCCTCGTCGGCGCCGGGGCGGCCGAGGCGGATATTGTCGCCGACGCTGCCGTGGAAGAGAGTCGGCGCCTGCGGCATCCAGGCGATGCGCGCAACCCAATCCGCCGGGCCGATGGCGCGCAAATCGGTGCCGTCCACGGTGATCATTCCTTCATCCGGCACGTCGAACCCCAGAAGCAGCCGCGCGATCGTGCTTTTACCGGACCCGCTCGGCCCCACCAGAGCCACGCGCTCGCCGCGCGCGAGGCGGAAATCGATGCCCGTCAGCACGGGCTCGCCAGGACGATAGGAGAAGCCGACATTCCTGAAACTGACCTCCAGGGGTTCCGGCACCGGCGCCGGCGGCGCGTCCGGCCGTTCCGGCGCCTTGATGTCCAGCAACGCCACAATCCGCTCCGAGGCGCCGATCGCCTCCATTCGCGCGTGATATTGCGTGCCCATCGCGCGCAGCGGCCGGAAGAATTCCGGGGCCAGCAACAGCACCGTGAACCCCGCGAGGAAATGCATGTCGCCGTAATAGAGGCGAAAACCGATATACACCGCGACCATCGCGATGCTGACCGTGGCGAAAAACTCCAGCACCAGCGAGGAGAGGAAGGCGACGCGCAGCACATCCATCGTGCTGCGGCGGTAATCGTCGGAAATACGGCCGATGATGTCCGCCTGCTGCCGGCTGGCGTTGAACAGTTTGAGCGTGGTGAGGCCCTCGATGACATCGAAGAAATGCGCGCTCATCCAGGCGAGCTTGCGCCATTGCCGCTGGTTGAGCCGCTCCGTGCCCTTGCCGATCAAAATCATGAAAACCGGGATCAGCGGCGCGCAAATCAGCATGATGATCCCGGAAACCCAATCGGTGGGGAACACGAACACCAGGATGGCGGCCGGAATGAAGGCGGCGAGCGGCATTTGCGGAAGATAGTCGGCATAATATTTGCCGAGTTCCTCCACGCTCTCGAGCAGCAGGCTGGTGAGGTCGCCGGTGCGGCGGCTCGCGACGAAGCCCGGGCCCAGTGCCGCGATCTTGCCGGTCAACTCGACGCGCAGCGCCTGCTTGACCCCGGCGGCGGCCTCGAACGCAACGGCATCGGCGCCAAATGAAACCACCGCCCGCACCGCGAACACAGCCAGCATCGCCCATAGATACGGCCACACGGAGGCCAGGCCGCGATGCTCGATCACTGCCGCATTGACCACATGCCCGAACAGCCAGGCCTGCACGATCAGCAGCACGCCGCCAAAGGCGCCGATGCCAATGGCGGCGGTGAGCGGCAACCGGGCGGCCTTGGCACGGCTGCGCAGCCAGGAATCGAGCGCCTTCGCCGTGGCACGAGGCATGGGAGCGGAATGTGTGGCCATGTGCACTCCTTACCGGATAAGCGGCACGGCGGCGACCGGGTTTCGCGCGGACCCGAAATGCCGGCGCCGGGGCTGAGCCTGACCCGCCCCCGGCATCCAGCCTAGAGCATTCATCCATGGATGAATGCTCTAGGCTTCATTGCTCTAGTGGTAGGCCGCCAGGGCGGAGATGCGCTCGCGGAACACCCAAATCTGGTAGGCGTTGTACATGACCATCACCGGGAAGAAGCCGCCCATGGCGAGGGTGAAGGTGAACAGCGACACTGACGGGCTGGCACCCGCATAAATCGTCCAGGTGCCGGGCACCATCCACGGATAGACGGTCGACAGGAACGAGATGGACATGATCGCCAGTGCCACCACGAACCAGATCAAGGCCCGCAGATCCTGGTCGCGGTTGGCAGCCATGCGCATCTTCACCGCCGCGACAATCACCGCAAGCAGCACGATCGCCCAGATCCAGAAATGCGGCCCCAGCCATTTACGCGCCGCCCAGGGGAAAATCGCCATGCTGTAAATGACCGTGATCACCGCCGTGGCCAGCGCCAGATAGAAGATCACATTGCTCCATTGCGCCGCCTGGCGGCGGATCGGCTCGCCATGGTGAAACCGGGCGCGGACGAACAGCACGCCGCCAAGCGTCACCGCGATCACCGAAGCAACACCGGTCCAGATGCTGAAAGGTGAGATGAAGCGCAAGGCGCCGCCCACATAAGTCGGCACGGTGCCGGAATCATGCGTGAGCGGGAACCCCTGCAGCACCGCGCCGAGCGCCATGCCGCCGAAGAACGCGACGGTCAGGCTGGAAACCCCGAAGGCATAATCGGAAAAACGCTGCCAGCGCGGCTCGGCGAGATGCCGGAATTCCAGCGCCACGGCGCGGGTGATCATCCCCCACAGCGCCAGGGCCAGGGGCACCATGAGATAGCTGAAAGCCGAGCCGTAGACGAAGGGAAAGGTCGCGAACAACACGCCGCCGGCGACGATCAGCCAGGTTTCGTTAGCGTCCCACGTACCCGCCATCGCCGCCATGATCGCGCCGCGCTCATCCTCATGGCGCACGAACAGCGAGAAGATGCCAGCACCGAGATCGGCTCCGTCCAAGACGACGTAACTCACCACGCTCAACGAGAACGCCATCCACCACGCGAACGTGATGATGCTTTGTATCTGGGTTAAACCGTCCATGATTGCATGTCCTGTTATGGGGCCGGCCGCGGCAGCGCGCCGGCCCGTAATGGTTGGATCTACTTGGCCTTGGCGAAAGCGAGCGCCGCGTGCGGCTCGGCTTGGGCAGGCGCCTGCTGGCGACCGTGCACGACCGGGCTTTCCATGTCCGGCCCCTTGCGGACCGCTTTGGCGAAGAAATACCAGGTGCCGCCCCAGACCATGAGCTCGAAGCCCACATAGCCGATCATCCAGAAGATTTCCTGGGCGGCGCTCATGCGGCTGGTACCCTGCGCGGTGGTCATCATGCCATAGACCACCCAGGGCTGACGGCCGATCTCGCGCGTCCACCAGCCGGTCCAGACCGCGATATAGGGCAGGAAGCCGCAGAAGATGGTGAAGCGCAGGAACCATTTCTGGCTGACGATGTTCTGCACCGCCATCTTCCCGCGCAAAGCGAGCCAGAGCCCCCAGAAAGCGAGCAGCAAAAGCGCCGCGCCGGCGCCGGCCATGATGCGGAACGCATAGAAGGGAATCAGCATCGGCGGCCGATCCTGCGGGGCGAATGAATCCAGCCCCTCGACCTGACCGTTCCAGGTGTGCGTCTCAAGGAGACTCAGAACATGGGGAATGGTAATGGCCCAGGCAGTGCCGTCACCCTTGGCGTTCGGCCAGGCCACGACATGCCAGCCGGTATTGACCGAGCCGTCCGGATTGAACGTATGGTAGTGACCTTCCAGCGCCGCCAGCGCGGCCGGCTGGTTTTTCGCCACGTCCTGTCCGAGACCGTCGCCCAGATAGACCTGCAACGGCGCGATGACGACCAGCGCCAGGATCGACCATTTAAGCCCGCGCTGAAACACCGCCGCGTGGCGCCGCTTCAGCAACTGCCAGGCCGAGACCGCGGCGACGAAGCACAAAGCGAGCTCGATGGTCGCCACTTCCATATGCGGGAAGCCGAGAATCACATCCGGGTTGAAGATGGCCGCACCCCAGTCGGCGACCTGGAAGAAGCCATTCTTGAACACCACGCCGGTGGGTGTCTGCATCCATGAATTCGCCACCAGAATCCACCACGCCGAGAGGGTGGAGGCCACCGCGACGTTCGCGGTGGCAAACAGATGCATCTTCTTGCCGAGCTTGCCCCAGCCAAACACCATCAGCCCGATGAAGCCGGCCTCGTACATGAAGGCCGTGATCGTCTCGTAGCCGAGAATCTGCCCCAAGAAGGGGCCGGCGGCCTGCGAGAAGGGACCATAGAGAATCCCGAAGGCCATCTCCATGGTGATGCCGGTCGCCACACCGGCGCCGAAATTGATGACGAACAATTTTTCGAAAAAGCGGGTCAGGCGGTACCAATGCTCGTCATTGGTGCGGACCCAGCGCCATTCCGAAATGAACAGCAGAACCGACAGACCGATGGTGAGTGGCGGGTACAGGATGTGCATGGTGGTGATCCAGGCAAAATCCAACCGCGACAGCAAAAGAGAAAGCGCATCGTTTTGCATTAGAAGAACTCCAGAATGCCGGCAGCGCCGCCCGAATTGTCCACGCTCGTGACGAGCGACGATGAGGCGGCCTCAAGCCGCCCCATCGTCTCCCGTAAAGCACCTCAGACGGCGCGCCGCGTAATTTTAACCGGCACCGACTTGTATGAAGGCGTGCCGCTGGTCTTGTCGTTATAGGAAAGCGGAATGAGGCAGTTGGCTTCTGGGTAATAAGCCCCGACGGAGCCGCGGGCGATGCTGTAGGCAACGACCGTGAAACCCTCCAGCCGGTGGCCCTCGGAATTTGGCAGGGCCGTCTCGATATCCACGACATCGCCATGCTCGAGCTTGTGTTCCGCGAGGTCGTCCGGGCTCATGAACACCACGTCGCGGCGCCCGAACACGCCCCGGTAGCGGTCGTTATTGCCGTAGATCGTGGTGTTATACTGGTCGTGGCTGCGCAGCGTGGTGAGCCGAAGCACGCCCTGACCGATCCCATCCGGATCCTCGTTCAGCCCCGTATAAACAAGGAACTCGGCCTTGCCCGACGCCGTGTTCCAGACCCGCTCGGCCGACGGCACAGGCAGGCGGAAACCGCCGGGATGACGGATGCGCTTGTTATAATCCTTGAAGATCGGGAACACGGCCTCGATCTTGTCGCGGATGCGGTCGTAATCGGCGATCAGATGCAGCCAGTCGACCTTGCTGTTCGGCAGCGTCGCCAGCGCGATGTTCGCCACGATTGCCGGCTCGGCGCGCAGATTCGCGGAAACCGGGGCCAGCTTGCCGCGCGAGGCGTGCACCATCGACATGGAATCTTCCACCGTGACCGCCTGCGGCCCTGAGGCCTGGACGTCTTCCTCGGTGCGGCCCACGCATGGCAGAATGATGGTTTCCTGAGCCAGCAGCAGGGCCGAGCGGTTCAGCTTGGTGAGGATCTGCACGTTGAGGTCCAGCGACCGCAGGGCTCGCGCACACGCTTCCGGGTCCGGCATGGCCACGGCCAGATTGCCGCCCAGGCAGATCAGCGCCTTGGACCGCCCCTCGACCATCGCGTGGAACGCCTCCACCGCGTCGTGACCGTGCTCCCGCGGCGGCTTGAAGCCGAAGGTCCGCTCGATGCCGTCCAGCAACGCGTCGTTCGGCTTCTCCCAGATGCCGACCGTGCGATCGCCCTGCACGTTGGAATGGCCGCGCAGCGGGCAGATGCCGGCGCCCGGCTTGAAGTTGCCGCGCAACAGCAGCAGGTTCGCCAGCTGCTGCACCGCCCCGGTGCCCTTGGCGTGCTGCGTCACACCCATGCCGTAGGTGATGATGGTCGCGTTGGATTTCGCATAGGCGGCGGCGACCGCCTCGAGGTCGGCGCGGGCCAGACCGCTGGCGCGCTCGATATCGCCCCATTCGCTCGCCTTCAGGTCGGCAATCAGCGCCTCGACGCCGTTGGTATGGGTGCGGATGAACTCATGGTCCAGCACCGTGCCACCGCCGGCCTCGTCCATCGCCACCAGCGCCTTCATGATGCCCTTCATCGCGGCGGCGTCGCCGCCGACCTTCACCTGATAATAGGACGAGGCGATGTTGGTCGAACCGAAACGCGCCATTTCCACGGCGTCCTGCGGATCGGTGAAGCGTTCCAGCGCGCGTTCCTTCAACGGGTTCAGCACGATGATGGGCACCTTGCGGCGCGCCACCTCATGCAGCGTGCCCATCATGCGCGGATGGTTGGTGCCGGGGTTATGCCCGACGGCAATGATCAGCTCGCAATGATCGAAATCGTCCAGCGACACCGAGCCCTTGCCGAGGCCGACCGATTTCGGCAGGCCGGCGCTGGTGGCCTCGTGGCACATGTTGGAACAATCGGGGAAATTGTTTGTGCCATATTCCCGGACGAAAAGCTGATAGAGGAACGCCGCCTCGTTGGACGCGCGGCCGGAAGTATAGAACTCCGCCATGTTCGGATCGGGCAGGTTGCGCAAGATCTCGCCGATGCTGGCGTAGGCCTGGTCCCAGCTGATCGGCTTAAACGTATCGCTGGCGCGGTCATAGGCGACGGGATCAGTCAGGCGGCCCTGATTCTCCAGCTCATAATCCGTCCATTTCAGCAGCGACGTCACCGTATGGGCGGCAAAGAATTCCGGCGTCACCCGCTTCTTGGTGGCTTCCCAGGTCACTGCCTTGGCGCCGTTCTCGCAGAATTGGAAGGTCGATGTATGCTCCTTGTCCGGCCAGGCGCAGCCGGGGCAATCGAAACCGTCCGGCTTGTTGGTCCGCATGAGAAGCTGCGGCGCCTCCAACACGTCCATCTGTTCACGCACCGCTTTCGCCGTGGCGCGCAACGCGCCCCAGCCGCCGGCAGCATGGTCGTAGCGCTTAATTCCGGGAACGTCGCGTTGGGACATAAAACCTATCCTTTTCTCAAACTCAGCCTGCAGCGTCGGCGTCTACAGGCGCGAAACTTAATGCAGGCACACGGTGCGTATTCGCACCCAGGAATGTATGGAGTCCTGCACCCGCATATGCTTCCGTTACGCCAAGCGGGCCGGTGTATTGCCTGCTGGCGCACCACGCCGCGCTAGCAGGCAATACACCGCGGAACAGCATCGGCGCCGCAACCAGGCGTTGCAGTCCTACAGTAAGCGTTTCAAACGGCGCAATGTCTTCCACTGGCGGGCATGCCTACTTGAAATAAGCCTATATATGCTTTATGTATGGATCGATAGACTATAACAAAGCATATAAATTACATATAAAGCCGAATCAGGTGCGAGGACAATGGCCAACGACCCCGATGCGCGTGCATGGATACCAGCCATCCGAAAAACGGGTAGGCCCGTTTACCTTTCGATTGTGGAGGCCCTTGCCGCCGACATTTCGTCCGGGGCGTTGCGCGTCGGCAGCCGCCTGCCGACTCAACGCCGCCTGGCCAGCACGCTGGGGATCGATTTCACCACGGTGACCCGCGCCTACACCGAGGCGCAGCGCCGCGGCCTGGTCGAGGGCCGCGTCGGTCTCGGGACCTACATCAAGGCGCAACCGGCGCCGACAACCACTGCCCCAGCGACAGGCGCGATCGATCTGAGCACGAACTGGCCCCCGCATTTTCGGGACCAGAAGCTCGTGGCGCGAATCTGGCAGGGGATCACCGGCCTGGAGACCGCCGGCGGGCTCGATTTGCTCCTGAACTACCAGGAAACCGGCGGTACCGCGTCCGACCGGGCGGCCGGCGCGCATTGGCTTTCCCGCCCGTTCCCGTCGCTCTCGCCGGAGCGCGTCGTGGTCTGCCCGGGCGCGCAAAGCGCGCTGTTCGCGATTGCCGGGCAGCTCGCCGGCCCGGGAGATGCGATCTGCGCCGGGGCCATGACCTATCCGGGCTTCCGCTCTCTGGCCGCGCATCAAGGATGGCGGCTGGTGCCGGTCACCATGGACGATGAGGGGTTGATCCCCGAGGCCTTCGCCGAGGCCTGCCTGCGGCATCAGCCCAAGGCGCTTTATTCGACGCCGACGCTCCATAATCCGACGACGGCGACCATGCCCGCGTACCGCCGGGAAATGATCGCCGCGATCGCCCGCGCCCATAATGTGCCGATCATCGAAGACGATGCTTACGGCAAGCTACCTTCGCAGCCGCCACCGCCGCCCCTCGCCGCTTTCGCGCCGGAGCTCACCTATTATGTGTCCACGCTGGCCAAGTGCCTCTCACCGGCGCTCCGTGTGGCCTATGTGGTGGCACCCGACAGCCGCGCCGCCACCCGCCTGGCCGGGGCCTTGCGGGCGACAATGTCCATGACCTCGCCGTTGAGCGCGGCGATCGCGACAAGATGGATCCAGGATGGCACCGCCGACGCCGTGCTCGCCGCGATCCGCGCGGAAATGAACCAGCGGCAGGACATCGCCCGGACCATCCTCCCCCCGGACCTGATCCGGGCCCATCCGGAGGGCTTGCATTTATGGCTGCGCCTGCCGCCCCCCTGGACACGCGGGGCGTTCATGACCCAGCTTCAAGCCGGCGGCATCAGCGTTACCGGCAGCGATGTCTTTACGTTAGAAACGCCGCCCGAAGCCGTGCGCCTCAGCCTGGGGCGAACGAATTCACTGGCGGAATTACGCCGCGGCCTGGAAATGATCGCCAATCTGCTCACCGAACAGCCGGCGATTTCGGCGACGATGGTGTAGGCGAAGCAAGGAAGCGCTACTTTTTGTGAACAAAAAGTAGCAAAAGAACTTTATTTACTCTGGGCCATGGGCGTTGGCGCCGACACAGCCCATGGCCCAGAGTAACAAAAATTTTTGCGCCGCTTTTTTTAAAAAGCGGCAACTTCCTTTCTATTTCACGCTGATCTCAGCAGGGCAATGGGGAAATCGGCAAACAGCGTCTTCGCTTCGATCCTCGCTCCGGTAACGTGACGCTCCCCGAAGACATCGACCCATAACGCGCCGGGCAATGTGAGCGCGGTGTCGCCCCAATCTGCTGCCGGCAGTAAGGGGGCGTCACCCAGAAATCTCGCGGCGAGGCGCGTTACGGCGACGACGATTTGTTTTTTGTTCTCGCTGCGACTGAAAGCGAGAATGTGCGGAGCCATCGCGCCTTCGGCTTCCAGTTTTATATAATTACCTTTGGCGAATAAAGCCGGCCATTCTTGGCGCAACGCCAAGGTGCGGGCGATCACCGCCTGTTTCACCGCGCCGCTCGCCCAGCTTTCCAGCAGCGCCGCGGGACGGAGGCCTTGCCGCAGCGCCTGTTGGCGGACGGCAAAATCCACAGGCCGGCGATTGTCCGGATCGACCAAACTCTGGTCCCAGAATTCCGTGCCCTGGTAGAGATCCGGCACGCCGGGCGCGGTCAGGCGCAGCAGCGTTTGCGCCAGGCCGTTCAGCGCGCCGGCAGGCCCCAGCCTTTCCGCGAACGCGATGATTTCACCCAACACCGGACGCGACGGATCGAGCGTGGCGCTGAGGAAATTCCTGGCCGCGGTCTCGTATTCCTCGTTCGGCGCCGCCCATTCCGAGACCAGTTTCGCCTCGCGCACGGATTTTTCGAGCCAGCCCGCGACGCGCCGGGTGAAGGAATCAAGCCCCGCCTGATCCTGTGCAACGAGGCCCAGCGGCCAAGCGGCGACCAGCGTTTGGTACAGCATCAGTTCATCCGCCGGGCTTGGCCCGACCTCCTGGCGGATAATGGCATTGAGCCGCATCCAGCGTGTGATTGCGGTTTCCCACGCGTCGGGAATTTCCGACAGCACGGCGAGGCGCGCGCGCGTGTCTTCCCCGCGTTTATGGTCATGGGTGGCTGTGGCCAGCAGCGCGCCGGGAAATTTTTTGGCGCGGTCCAGCATGGCGGCGTGGAAACCGACGGGGCTGAGCGCGAACTGGCCGGGATTCGACCCGACCTCGTTGCGCGAAAGCAGCCGGCCAAAGCGGTAGAAGGCGGTATCCTCCACCGATTTCGCGGCGACCGGCGCGGAAAGCTGCTGAAAGCGGACGGCCGTGCGCAGCCGCTCCGCGCGGCGCGGGCCGGGCGGCAGCAAGCGGGGCGCCTCCTCCACCAGCCAACGGCGCAGCAGATCGAGAATTCTCACATCGGCCGCACGGAAATGTCTCCGCGCCCCGGCCAAAGCCCGGTCCATCACCTGAATGTCGGCCTCGCTGGCCCCGGTCCGCCCGGCATAAATGCGATAGACGGGAAAATGCGCGAGAATTTCCGTCAGGCCGCGGCGGATGGAAGTGAGCGTGTAGTCGCGGGTCGCGAGATCGCGCCGGGCGATGCGGTGCAGGGCGGCGGATGTGGCGAGCAATTCGCTCGCCAAAGTGTCGCGCAGAATTTGCCGCCGCGCCGCCTCTTCTTCCTGCGCGAAATCCGCCGTACGGCCGGTGATATTGGTCCAGAGCGCAGAGAGCAGGGCTTCGCCCGCCGGATCGTGTAGCACGGCGGAAACCTGATCCATGAAACGATAACCGGTGGTACCATCGGTCCGCCAATCGGGATCGAGCCGCTCGCGGCCATTCAGAATCTTTTCCACCACGATGTAAGGCGGCCCCTTCGCCGCCTCGGGCGGACGTTTTTGGCCGGCGCTCTCCATCGCGCGGCGCAGCTTTCTGGCATAGCCGCGCGGGTCCGCCAGGCCGTCAATATGGTCGATGCGCACACCGTCGATCAGCCCGTCTTCATAGAGGCGAAGCAGAAATTTATGGGTCGCGTCGAACACGCGCGGCTGTTCCACGCGGATGCCTGCCAGGCTGTTGATGTCGAAAAAGCGCCGCCAATTGATCTCATCCGCCGCGGCGCGCCACCAGGCGAGGCGGTAATGCTGGCGCTGCAGCAATTCATGCAAGCGGCGGCGTCCGTCTGTTTGTGCCGGATCGAACCGCGCGAGCGATTTTCGCAGCGTCTCCTCTCCTGCCGGGGTTTTGGCGAACGAAGCCAGCATCGCCTTAGCCTCGGCCGCGGTCTGGTATGCAAGATTGCGGCCGGGCCACCGCGCCGCTTTGGCAAATGCATGGGAAATATCGTCGCAGGCGGGTTCACCATGCAGCACCAAGGCAGCGCTCTGCGCGGAAATCGGGAAATGATGTTCGTGATATTCAACATAAAGCCCGCCCGCCTCACCGCATTTCAACTGGAGCGCACCAGATTCCAGAACCTCGCCATAGGCCGCGCCCAGGAAGGGGGCGAGCAGCTTATGGGTCAGCGAGGCGTCGGGCGGGGTCCAGTCAATATCGAAAAATTCCGCATAGCGGCTCGCATGTCCCCATTCCAGAACGTCCAGCCACCAGGAATTGTCAGCGCCGCCGACGCCCATATGGTTGGGCACGATGTCCAACAGCAGCCCCATATTCTGCGCGCGCAACGCCGTCACCAGCCGCCGCAACGCATCGATGCCGCCAAGTTCCGGATTGATCTGGCTATGGTCGACAATGTCGTAGCAATGCGTCGAGCCCAGACGGGCTTTCAGCAACGGCGAGGCGTAAAGATGCGAGATGCCGAGCGCCGCCAGATACGGCACGATCGGCACCGCATCATCGAGCGTGAAGCCCGCGAAAAACTGCAGCCGGGCCGTCGCCCTGGGCATGGTGGAAAGACTCATTTTTTGTCGTTGGTTTCTGCGCGCCACAGGCTGGTGGTGGGGCCGTGCAGCATGCCGTCCACCAGGCCCGGCCCGTAGAGCAATTCCCCGTCCATCGGTTTACAGGGCACAGGCGCGGTGGCGAAATTGGTCGCCACGGTGAGCAGGCTTCCGTCATTCATGCGCCAGGAGGCACGCACCGCATGGGTTGAAAGCGCGCTGGCGCCGGCCGACACGCAGCCCGGCATCAATGGCATGATGACGCGCCGCCGCAGGTCCAGACAGTTTGTGTAAAGCGCGGTCCAGTCATTCTCCGTGACCTGCGGGATCGACGCCTGAAAGGTCGAAGCCGCATTCGGATCAGGGATTTTTTCACGCGTCGATTTGTCCCTGAAGGCCGAGAAACGGGAAAACTCCTTGCGCCGCCCCGCCGTCACCTGCCGGCCGAGTTCCTCATGATGATCGGTAAAATAGAGAAACGGCCGGCTCTCGCCGAATTCCTCGCCCATGAAAATCAGCGGGATCTGCGGCGTGAGCAGCAGCAAAGCAATGGTAGCGTGCAGCGCTTCAGGATGCGCCAGGCTGCGGAGCCGCTCCCCGAACGCGCGGTTGCCGACCTGGTCGTGATTCTGCAGGCAAATGACAAAAGAGCTGGGCGGCAGATGGGCGCTGGGATGGCCACGCGGCTCGCCGCCGTGATGCGGCGCCGGATCACCCTGGTAAGCGAATCCCTCTGCCAGGCAGCGCGCCATCTGCTGCGCCGGAGACTGAAAATCAGCGTAATAGCCTTCCGCCTCGCGCGTCAGCAGCACATGCGCGCAATGATGCCAGTCATCAGCCCATTGCGCGTCGAATTTTTTCTCTCCCACCGCCGCGTGCAGCAGATCCGCGTCGTTTTCCTCGTTCTCCAGGATCAGGTGAATCTGCCGGTCAGGCAGCGCGTCGCGGATTTTCCTGGCCATTTCCAGCAGGAAAGATTTGTCTTCGATGGCGTGTACGGCATCGAAGCGCAGCCCGTCGAAACGATAATCGCGCAGCCAGTATAGCGCGTTGCCGATGAAGAAATCCCGCACCTCGGGGTGACGGAAATCGATCGCGTTGCCCCATGGCGTGTGCCGGTCGGCACGAAAGAAGGACGGCGCATAGACGCCGAGATAATTGCCGTCCGGACCGAAATGGTTGTGCACGACATCGAGAAACATCTGCAGTCCGAGCCCGTGCGCCGTGTCGATCAACCGTTTGAGAGCCTGCGGGCTGCCATAAGAGGCATCCGGCGCGTAAGGCAGAACGCCGTCATAGCCCCAATTATGCCGCCCGGGAAAATCCGCGATCGGCATCAGCTCGATCGCGGTGAAGCCGATGGCGGCCAGGCGCGGCAATTGCGCGGCCACGCCGTCGAACCCGCCATAGGCCCCCACATGCAGCTCGTAGATCACGGTGTCCGCCCAGGGCAAGCCGCGCCAATCCGCATGCTGCCAAGGAAAATCGGGGTCTACGACCAGGCTCGGCCCGTGCACGTCATCCTCCTGCGCGCGGGAGGCAGGATCGGGCACCAGGGTCTCGCCATCGATCCGGTAGCGATAGGCAGTGCCGATGGGCACGGCGAGCCGGGCATGGTACATGCCGTCTTTATCGCGCCGCATCTCCGTCGCCACACCGTCGACCACCAATTCGACACGCCGCGCCTGCGGCGCCCAGAGCGAGAACTCGACGTCGCCCGAGGCGGTGACGAGGGCACCGAACTGCCGCGTCATTTGCTGTCGACCGTCGCGGCCAGCAGCACCACCGCATGCGCCGGCACGTGCACCGCCCCGGTGAGCAAGACCATCTTTTCCCGGTCGGGATCAGCACTGTCCAAAACCACCTCCCATGGCAGGTCCTGGTTAGGCACGGCGAAATCGCGTGCCTGATCCGAGGCGTTCAATAACAGCAAGGTGAGGTCGACGGTGCCATCGGTCAATACGGCACGGCGCAAACTGAGCATTTGCGCCGCGGCATCGGCCCAGGCGTCCAGACTCAGCGCCTCGCCGGTCTCGTCGAACCAGGCGGCGTCCTCGATCCCCGGCAAAACTTCCACAGTGCTGTGCAAAAAAATTTCGCTGCGCAGGCTTGGACGCGCGGCGCGCAAGGCGGTCAGGCGTTGTGTGAATTGCAGCAATTGCCGCGCCGCGGTCGGCCCGGCATCAACCAGGCCGTGCCAATCGAACCAGGAGATTTCGTTGTCCTGGCAATAGGCGTTGTTATTGCCCTGTTGCGTGCGGCCGAACTCGTCGCCGCCCAGCAGCATCGGCGTGCCGTGCGCGAAAAACACGGTGGCGAGGATCGCCCGCTGCACCTGCCCGCGCAATTCGAGAATGGCGGGATCCTCCGTCGGCCCTTCCGCGCCGTAATTGGCGGAATAGTTTTCCTTCTGGCCATCCATGTTGTCCTCGCCATTGGCGAGGTTATGGCGCTCATTGTACGAGACCAGATCCTCCAGGGTAAACCCGTCATGAGACGTCGCATAATTGATGCTGGCCCAGGGTTTGCGGCGGAATTTGTCGAAAATATCGCCCGAGCCCATCAAGCGCGCCGCAAGCTCGGGACGCTGCCCAGGATCACCGCGCCAGAAGCGCCGCACCGTGTCACGGAACCGGTCGTTCCATTCGGCGAAGCCCGGCGGATGGCTGCCGAGCTGATAGCCCCCCGGGCCGATATCCCAAGGCTCGGCGATCAGCTTCAGCGGCGCAAGCTGCGGATCCTGGCGAATCGCGTCGAAGAAACCGCTGCAAGAATCGAAACCATGCGCCTCGCGGCCCAGCGTTGTGCAGAGATCGAAGCGGAAGCCGTCGATATGATAGGCTTGCGCCCAATGGCGCAGACTGTCCATCACCATCTGCAGCACGCGCGGATGAGACAGGTTCAGCGTGTTGCCGGTGCCGGTATCGTTGATCAGCCGGCGCGGATCGTCGTCAACCGGCCGATAATAGGAACGATTGTCAATGCCGCGCCAGGACAAAGTGGGGCCCATCTCACTGCCTTCGCAGGTATGGTTATACACCACGTCGAGAATCACCTCGATGCCGGCGGCATGCAGGCGGCGCACGGCCTGGCGGAGTTCCTGCAACGCACCGCCATTGGCGGCGAAATAATGCGGCTCGGGCGCGAAATAGGCGAGCGTGGAATAGCCCCAGTAATTACGAAGCTTTTTTGCGGTCAGGAAGCGGTCTTGCGCAAACGCCTGGATCGGCAGCAATTCGATGGCGGTAACACCCAGCCGGTGCAGATGGTCGACGATCCACGGATCGCCCAGGGCGGCGAAACTGCCGCGCTCGTGCGCCGGGATGGCGGGATGGCGCATGGTGAGTCCCTTCACATGGGCTTCGTAAATCACCGTTTTAGCCCATGGATTGTCTGGCGGCGTATCGCCGCCCCACGCAAAATGGTCGTCCACTACCACGGCTTTCGGCATGGCGGCCGCGGAATCGCGGCGGTCGAACGAGAGATCCTGGCGCGGCGAGCCGACACGGTAGCCGAACAGCGCGTCCGACCAGTGCAGGCGGCCGACGAGTTTTTTCGCATAAGGGTCAAGCAGCAGCTTGTTGGGGTTGAAGCGATGCCCGGCCTCCGGCTGGTACGGCCCGCGCACGCGATACCCGTAAACCTGGCCGGGCCCGGCCTGCGGCAAATAACCATGGAAAATTTCATCGGTGCAGCTCGGCATTTCCAACTGGGCGATCTCGTGACGCCCGGCCGTGTCGAACAGGCAGAGATCGACACGCTGCGCATGGGCCGAGAAGATGGCGAAATTGACGCCCAACCCGTCCCAATGCGCACCCATCGGATAAGGTTTTCCGGGCAGAAGTTTCGCGGGCGGCGCCATGGATCAGGCCGGCCGCAAAATGATGCCGGCAAGCGGCGGCAAGGTCAGGCACAGCGAGCCGGGCCGGCCGTGGCTTGGCTCGGGCTCGGTGCGCCGTATTCCGGCATTGCCGACACCGGAGCCGCCGAAACCAATGGCGTCGGAATTAAAAACCTCTCTCCATGCAACGGAGTCAGGCACGCCGATGCGGTAATTTTCCCGCACCACCGGCGTGAAGTTGCAAACGACCAACAATGGCGGGCCTTGTTCGGCAAAACGAGCATAAGCGAAAACGCATTGGTCGCGGTCATCGCCAACCAGCCATTGGAAGCCAAGGGGCGTGAAATCGCGCTCATACAAAGCCGGTTCCGCCTTCAGCAGCGCGTTCAACTGCCGCACCAGCCCCTGCACGCCCCGATGCGTCTCATATTGCAGCAGGTGCCAGGGAATTTCCGCCTGGTGGTTCCATTCGCTTGGCTGGCCGAATTCCGACCCCATGAACAGCAGCTTCTTGCCCGGATGCGTCCACATGAAGGTGAGATAGGCGCGCAAATTGGCGAAACGCTGCCACTCATCTCCCGGCATGCGGCCAAGCAGTGAACCTTTGCCGTGCACCAGCTCGTCATGCGAAATCGGCAGCACGAATTTTTCCGAAAAGGCGTAGACGAGGCCGAACGTCATCTCGTCATGATGATAACGCCGGTAGAGCGGATCCTGCTGAATATATTGCAACGTGTCGTGCATCCAGCCCATGTTCCATTTATGCGTGAAGCCCAGCCCGCCCTTCGCTGCACTTTGCGTCACGCCCGGCCAGGCGGTGGATTCCTCGGCGATCAACAACGCACCGGGCCGGCGCGTCGCGATGATCTCCGAAAGTTCCTGCAAAAAACTGATCGCTTCGAGATTCTCACGGCCCCCATACCGATTCGGCACCCATTCGCCGGATGAACGCGAATAATCGCGGTACAGCATCGACGCGACGGCATCGACGCGCAGCCCGTCCACGCTGTATTGCTCAAGCCAGAACAAGGCGCTGGCAATGAGGAATTCCCGCACCTCGGTCCGGCCGAAATTATAGATCAGGCTGTTCCAATCAGGGTGTCGCCCCTCGCGCGGGTCCTGATGCTCATAAAGATGCGTGCCGTCGAATTGCGCCAGGCCGTGCGGGTCATCCGGGAAATGCCCCGGCACCCAGTCGAGGATCACGCCGAGGCCGGCTGCATGGCAGGCGCCGACAAAGGCCGCGAAATCCTCCGGCTTGCCCAACGCCGGCAGCGGCGCGAACTGGCTGAGCGGCTGGTAGCCCCAGGAACCGCCGAACGGGTGGTTCATCACCGGCAGCAGTTCGATATGGGTGAAGCCGAGATCCGCCGCGTAAGGAACCAGCCGGTCAGCCAGTTCCGCCCAATCATAAGACTGGCCGCCGACATGGCGCATCCAGGACGGCGCATGCACCTCGTAAATCAACAGCGGCTTGTCCGGCTCGGGCGCGGCGCGGCGCGGCGGCGGCGCAAAGGCGGCTGCGACGATCGAGGCCGTGGCCGATGGCACTTCCGCCTGCCGCGCGAGCGGATCGGCCTTTTGCGGCAGCACCCCGTTGGGCCCGAGAATTTCGTATTTATAGGCCACGCCCACGCCCAGGCCGGGGAGAAAAATCTCCCACAACCCGGCATCACGCCGGCGCATCGGGTGGCGGCGCCCATCCCAGTTGTTGAAATCTCCCACCACCGAAACCCGCCTGGCATTCGGTGCCCAGACAGCGAAGCGCACGCCGGGCACATCCCCGAGGCGCATCGGCACCGCGCCAAGCCAGCCGGCAAGATCGTAATGCCGGCCTGAAGCAAACCGGCTTATGTCTTCATCTGCCAGCAGCAGCGGGAAGCGATACGGGTCTTCCGTGATCTGGATCACGCCGTCCCAGTCGATGCGCAGCCGGTAGGGTTGCGGCGGGTTAAGGTGCGCCGCGAAAATCGCGTCGGCATGAACCAGGTCGGCGGCGGCCAGCACATTGTCTCTCGCGTCCAGCAGCGAAACGGCCGTGGCGCCTGGTGCCAGCACAAGCACACACTCCCCATGCGGCCCGAGCACGGCAAACGGGTCGCCATGAGCGCCTTGCAGCAGCGCCTCGAAATCGCCTGTCAGATCACGCATCCTGCAAAACCCGGGGCGTGATGTGCAACAACCGTGCAATGATGACGGCGAAGCCGCGCAGTGGAATCCAAAGCCAGTCCGGGCGGTTGGCGGCCTCGTAACAGAGTTCGTAAGCGACTTTTTCCAGCAGGAAGAGGTCCCGCAAAGCCGCCTCGGCCGCGTCATCCTCCACCCAGCGCGGCGCCGCTTGCTGCGCCACGGCGCGATAGGACGCGAGAAATTGTTCCGACATATCTGCGACGAACCGCGCGAGCGGTGCATCGGTATCGGCCAGCACCGAGGGCGGTTGTGCCTGCGCGGCCACCGAAGCCGCGTAATCGAAGGAGCGCAGCAGTCCGGCGACATCGCGCAGCGGCGAGGCTTTGGCACGGCGTATCTCCAGTTTCTTCGCCGGCTCACCTTCGAAATCGATGATGTACACATCACCGGTGGAGACCAGCACCTGGCCGAGATGAAAATCGCCATGGATGCGCGTCCGCAGCGTGCCTTTGCCGGCGGCGGCAAAGGACGGGATCAGGTCGAGCAGGTCGTGCCGGTTGTCCAGGATGAAGGAAGCATTCTGCGCCGCTTCCTGGCTGGAGAAACTCTTGATTTTTTGCAGCGCGTCGAAGGCGCGCGAGAGCTGTGCCGCCGCGTCCTCGCCCCAGGCGGCGGCGTCCTCATCGTCCGCGCGCTCCGGCGCGAAGGCCGGGTCCGCGTTGGGCCGGGCGAACACCGCATGCAGGTCCGCCAAACGCGTGCCGACCGAGCGGGCGAAGCTCGCGTACCCGGAAAGCTGGTCCGCCTCGTCATGGATGTCCTTGTTGGCCAGGCCCATCGTCTCGATGAAGCGCGCCAGGTAGTTCTGTGTGTACTGCCAGGCGTCGCCCTGGTTCTGCACGAATTCCTGCGCCACGATCATGCTGTGGCCGGACCCGTCGGCGCGGACCAGCGCCACCTCGCCGAGCAGTTTCGGGCTGTTGGCATAGCCGGCCTCGGTGAGGTGGCGCATCATCTCCACTTCGGGATTGAGGCCGTCCATCACCCGGCGCAGAAGCTTCAGAATGATCTTCTGGCCGACGATGATCGAACTGTTGGATTGTTCGGCGGAGAGGCGACGCACCTCGGGCGCCGCCGGCAGCTCCACATGCGCGAGCAGCGGGCTCGGCCGGCAGATGATCTCGCCGCCCTGCACGTTCACCACCGCGCCGGCGCGCAAGGCGCGGATCACGCCGAGCGGGAAAGCGTCCACGGCGAAAGCGTCGGTGAGATAGCCCATGCGCCGCCCCTGCCGCACCCGTGCCAGCGCCAATTGCTGTGGCAATGCCGAGCTGGTGTCGCCGTCCCAGGAAATGCCCAGCGGCAACAAATAGCATTCACGCCCCGCGCTGAGCTGCACCTCCAGCTCGGTGAGCAATATCTCCAGGCTGCGGCCGGGAATCTTGTCACCGCGCGCCAGCTTGGCGGACACAATCTTCTGGTCCTTGGCGGCAAACCAGCGGCGGCGTTGCAGATAGGCCGGCAGGGCCTCGGTCTCGAGAATCTTCCGCGCCGCCGGCTCCAGCACGTCGCTCAGGCCCGTGCGCAGCACCAGGGTGGCGAGCTCCGGCAGTGGCTCGGAGGGCCGCACATGCCAGGGCG
>NZ_DATLPB010000025.1:0-18145 GCF_035535915.1 Acidocella sp. | reverse complement strand
CGTGCGCACGCTGCAACCCGCGCCGGGCACCACCATCAGGGCGTGGTTCGATGAAGGAACCCTCAATGCCGGCGCCGCGTCGGAACCGGTCCGCGATCTGGCGCTTGAAGCGCTGAGCGGAGATTCCGGCGCGACCTATCGTTTCGCATCGCATCTGCACGCCAGGATTCCGCTCGCGATCTCGCTCGACAGCCTGGCCACGCGCGGCCTGCGGCTCGCCTCCGGCAATCTGCCGGCCAGCGAGAAGCCCGGGCCCATCGAGCTTCCCGCCACGGCCTCGGGCGCCGCCGCGTTCCGCCTGCTCGTGGCGGAATGCCTCCACCATCTGGTCACCAATCAGCCCGCCGCCTTGGCCGGCAGCATCGAAGGCGTGCATCAGATGCGCGTCGCCATTCGCCGGCTCCGCGCGCTCCTGCTGCTTTACAAGCCGGTACTCGACCCGCGCCGCTTCGCGCAATTCGATCATAATCTGCAACGAATTGGCCGTGTCTTCGGGCAGGCCCGCGATTGGGACGTGTTCTGTGCCGAGCTGTTGCCGGACGCCAGCCGGCCGCCCGCGTCGGCCGATATTTATGACGACCTCAAATCCGTCGCCGCGGACCGGCGGCACGATGCCCACGACGCTTTCATCAAGGAATGCGGGGGGCACAGATACACTGCGACGGTTCTTGACCTCGCCGCCTGGGCCGAGGAGGGGCAAGACAAGCCGGACCGCCTCGGCCGCGCAAAGCTCGCGCGGGAGCTGCAAGATCTGGCGCCGCGCTGGCTCGACCGGCTGGCCCGCAGGGTTGAGACCAGAGGGCACAACATAGCGCGGGCCAATGATTCGGAGCTGCACCTACTGCGCAAATCAATCAAGAAATTGCGTTACGGCATAGAGTTTACCGATCGTCTTTTCTCACGGAAAAAATCCCGCCTTTATCAGAAGCGCTGCAAGGCGCTGCAGGACACGCTGGGCCGCATCAATGACAGTTCCACCTCCGTCCAACTGGCAAGGACATTGCTGCGAAGTACGAAAATCGATCTGCGCCCTGCCATCTCCGCCCTCGCACGCCACCAGAAAAAGCAACGCCAAAGCGGCGTGAACGAACTGGCCAAACGTTGGAAAGCATTCCGGCGTGAAGCGCGCTTTTGGTGACGCCCTGCGCCCCTTCGCAAAGCGCGTCACGGGAGACGAAACCTGCCGCATCCATGCGCGCCGCGGCACCATTGGCGCAAAAAAGAGGCAAGCCACAAAAGGCAATTTATCGCAAAAAAGAGGCAAAGCATTTTGTTAGTTTGAGACCCCGCCGGATTCGTCGTGACGAACCCAGACAGCGCAAGCTTTGGCGCCGCTTTTTTCAACAAGCCATCACCATTTTTGTTGGCACGAGACTTGCTTTGATCCGTCGATGTTTTTTGGAGGCGCATTCGCCCGGCGCGGGCGCGCAGCCGTTGATTTAAAGCTGCCCGTCCCGCGGGCAAAAGGAAGGTTTAAGTGACGACGACGAATACCCAGCCCACCGGCCGCTGGATCCAGCTCGGCCTGGGGCTCATCTGCATGGCCTCGATCTCCAGCCCGCAATATGTCTGGGCATTGTTCACCAAGCCCATGACCGCCGCCTTCCATGTCGGGCTGCCCACGATCCAGGTAGCCTTCTCCATGCTGATCCTGCTGCAGGCCTTCCTCTCGCCTCTCCAGGGCTGGCTGGTCGGCAAGCTCGGCCCGCGCCTGCTGCTTTCCACCGGCGCGCTGCTCACCGGGTTGAGCTGGGTTCTGGCCTCGCATGTCAGCACCGTGACCGGGCTTTACCTCACCTACGGCCTGCTCGGCGGCGTCGGCACCGGCATGATCTATGTCGGCGTGGTCGGCCATGTGGTGCAATGGTTCCCCAACCGCCGCGGCTTCGCGAGCGGCGTGGTGGCGGCCGGCTACGGGTTTGGCGCCGTCCTCACTACCTTCCCGATTTCCACGGCGATCAAGACGGAAGGCTATCAGCACGCGCTGCTCGAATGGGGCATCATCCTCGGCGCCGTCGGCTTTGCCGCGGCCCTCGGCCTGAAGCGTCCCCCCTCCGCCCTGCAGGCTGCGACGCCCGCTTATCCGGCGGCGAAGGAAACCACCCGTAGCTATACGTCGGGGCAGATGCTGCGCACCCCACTCTTCTGGCTGATGTTCGTCATGATGACGCTGATGGCGAGCTCGGGCCTGATGGTCATTTCCCAGTTCGGCGCCTTCTCCCGGGATTGGGGCCTGGCTGACGCGCTGGTGTTCGGCCTGCCGGCGCTGCCGCTGGCGCTCTCGATCGACCGCATCACCAACGGCCTGACCCGCCCGTTCTTCGGCTGGGTGTCGGACCGGATCGGCCGCGAAAACACCATGCTGCTCGCCTTCGCCACCGAGGGCGTGGCCATCGCCATCTGGTTGTGCACGCGCGGCGATCCGACCGCGTTCGTGCTGATGTCCGGCGTGGTCTTCTTCGGCTGGGGCGAGATTTTCTCCTTGTTCCCTTCGACGTTGACCGACACGTTCGGCATGAAGCACGCCACCGCCAATTACGGCTTCCTTTACATCGCCTTTGGCGTGGCGTCGGTCCTGGGCGGCCCGCTCGCGGCCCTGCTGCACAAGGAAACCGGATCCTGGATGCCGGTGTTTGAACTGGTCATCGCGGCAAATTTCGTGACGGCCCTGCTGGCGGCCTTCGTCCTCAAGCCGATGCGCCGCCGTTGGATGAGCGCTTCCGCCCAACCTTCCCACGGCCGTGCAAGCATCGGCCGCGAAGCGCTGGAAAGCGTCTAAATCTAACGTTCCATTCGCTGTAGGAAACGCCGCGCGGCAAACCGCGCGGCGTTTTGCATTTCCTCGCCTCCAAGATTTTCGGGCCGCCCGAACGCCACACGTCGCGCCGTGGCAAAACCGCCTCATCACACAAACATCATCGGTTTTTCTTAATGTTTGCTTAGAAAGCGCACCCGGTCCCCGCACGCTTCGTATATAATGACGGCTGGCCGCAAGATGCTGGGTTGACGATGATCCGACCGCAAAACGCGTCAGACCGGGCTGACGCGAAACCTGTCAGCCGAGGCCCAGCCAAAGTGTAAAGGCCACGGACAGGAGAGGGCAGCAGCGATGACAGAGGCGGCGTCGAGGAGAGATCTCGATGACAGCCGGGCAGCCAATAAGGACAAAGCGAGGACAATCTCCGGCAGGCTGAACCGGATTTTCCGCGGTATGGTCCGAAGACTTTACTGGCTTTGCTGGCTGGTCGTACTGGGTCTGTTGGGCTGGGGCCTCGCCACCGAGGCCCGCACCTCCTATCTCCAAGCCCACTACTTCACCCGCCTTGACCGCCAGATCTCCTACAATCTGGCGCCGGGGCCGAGCCCGTCGATCCGCTTTCCGGGCCCCGGCCCTTACGATGTCCGCCTCGGCTACGCCGATCTACCGACCATCATCACCTCGCTGACGGCGCATCAATTGCAAATCAGCCAGCAGGCGCGCTGGTCGCCGCGCCTCGACTGGTTCGTGGACCATGGCGGCTACACGCTGTACACGCCAAAGCAGCAGACCGGACTGCAGATGTTCGACCGCAGCGGCGTCACCTTGTTCAGCGCGCGCTATCCGCAGCGTTTCTATCAGCAGTTCAGCGAAGTTCCGCCGGTGGTGGCGAACAGCCTGATGTTCATCGAAGACCGCGACCTGCTCGAAACCACCGAACCGAAACGCGATCCGGCGGTCGAATGGAGCCGTTTCATGCTGGCCGCCGGCGCCCGCATCGCCGGCACGATCAACCACCGCTGGCAGCGCGGCGGCGCCAGTACGCTCGCCACCCAGATCGTGAAATTCCGCGACTCCCCCGGCGGCCGGACCGACAGCATCGGCGAAAAAATGCGCCAGATGGTCACCGCCGCCGCCGCCGCCTACCAAGGCGGCCCCGACACGCTGCCGGCCCGCAAAAACATCCTCGTGACCTATCTGAATTCCACGCCGCTCGCCTCCTATCCCGGTTACGGCGAGGTCATCGGCCTGCCCGAAGCGATGTGGATCTGGTACGGCGCGGATTTCAGCGCCGCCGGCAACCTCCTGATGTCGCCGGCCACCGATCCGGCGACATTGGCCGCCCAGGGCCAGGCCTATCGCGAGATGCTGAGTCTGCTGCTCGCGGGACGGCGGCCGGCCTATTACCTGCTGCAGAACCGCGCCGCGCTCGAGGCGCTGACAGATTATTATGTGCGCCAGCTCGGCCGCGCCGGCATCATCTCGCCGGCGCTGCGCGATGCCACCCTGGCCAGCCGCCTGCCCTTCCGCGACGACATGCCGCCGCCCGCCCCGGTCTCTTTCGTCGATAACAAGGCGACCGGGTGGATGCAGGCCGAGCTGCTCTCTTTGTTGCACGTGCCGAACACCTGGAGCCTCGACCGCTTCGACCTCACGGCCCGGACCAGCCTCGACGAGGCGGCGCAGCAGCGCGTCATCGCCGTCCTCACGCGCCTGAGCGACCCCGCTTACGACCAGTCTTTGGGTTTGGTCGGCAAATATATGCTGGCCGGCGCCACCCCCAAGCCGGCCCTCATCAATTGGAGTTTTGTGCTCTATGAACGCGGCGCCGACGCCAATTACGTGCGCATCCATGCCGACAGCCTCGATGCGCCGTTCGACATCAATTCCGGCGCCATGCTCCAGCTCGGCTCGACCTCCAAGCTGCGCACGCTAACCACCTATCTCGACATCATAACATCTCTGAATCGGAGCCTCGCCCCGCTCAGTACCGCGGATCTTGCGCATCTCGGCACGACGGCGCCGGACGCGCTCACGCGCTGGGCCGCCACCTATCTCGCCACCGCCAAGGACCGCAGCCTGCGGCCGATGCTCGAAGCCGCGATGCAGCGCACCTATTCAGCGTCCCCGGTCACCTTCTTTACCGGCGGTGGCGACAATAGTTTCGGCAATTTCGAGCCCTGGGAGGACAGCACGGTTCCCACCGTCGAATTCGCCTTTGAGAATTCGATCAACTGCGCCTTCATCCGGCTGATGCGCGATATCCGCGATTATGAAATCGCCGCCGCCGGCATCGACGAGAAATACCTGCTCTCCCACCCCGACGACCCTGCGCGCCTGCCTTATCTGGAACGCTTCATCCACACCGAGGGGCTCCACTACCTCTATCATTTCTACGACGAGGACCGCGGCCTCACGCCGCTTCAGGCGCTCGACCGGCTGACCACCCACACCAGCCCGATGGCCAGCCATCTGGCGGTGCTCTATCTCGCGATTTTTCCGCAGGCGAGCGAAGCTTCCATGACCGACTTCCTGCGCCAACACATGCCGCGACAATCTTTTGCTGAAGTCGCCCCCGACCGGCTCACGAAACTCTACCAGCAATTCGCCGGCAACAAATTCTCGCTCAATGACGAAGCCTATGTTGCCGGCCTGCATCCGCTCCGAATCTGGCTCACCGCCTATCTGCAGACTCATCCAAATGCCGGCTGGAACGAAATCGCCGCGGCGAGCCCGCAGGCCATCGACCAATCCTACACCTGGCTGTTCCGGCGCGGCAAAACCTTCCAGCAGAATGTCCGTATCCAGACCATCATCGAGCAAGATGCGTTCGCGCGCATCTGGCAGGATTGGCGCCGCCAGGGCTATCCGTTCGACCATCTCGTGCCCTCGCTGGGCACCACGCTCGGCGCCTCGGGCGACCGCCCGGATGCGCTCGCCACCCTGATGGGCATCATCCTGAATGGCGGCGTGAGACAGCCGACCGTCGATTTCGACCGCCTCAATTTCGCCGACGGCACACCCTACCAGACCGATTTCACCAGCAAACCGGACCCCAAGCCCGTGCTCGACCCGGCGGTCGCGGACATCGAGCGGCAGGCTCTGATGGGCGTGGTCCAGAACGGCACCGCCAAGCTGCTGGCGGGATCTTATCATCTGGCCGACGGCAAGCCGATGCAGATCGGCGGCAAGACCGGCAGCGGCGATAATCGCTTTCATATTTACGGTCCCGGCGGCGCGCTGCGCGGGGAGCGGGTGGTGGACCGTACCGCCACCTTCGTCTTCTTCCTCGGCAACCAGTATTTCGGCACCGTCACCGCCTATGTTCCCGGCCCGCACGCCGCCGGCTTCAGCTTCACCAGCGCGATGGCCGCGCAACTCCTGAAGGCGTTGCAACCACAATTGGACCCGCTTCTGGGCGTGCCCGTCCCCACCGCGCCGCCGCCCAAGGCAGTGGTACAGTCCGGCCCGGCGGATTAACGCAAGAAAGGAAGCGCTACTTTTTGTGAACAAAAAGTAGCAAAAAAACTTTGTTATGCTGGGCCATGGGCTGCGTCGGCGACAACGCCCATGGCCCAGCATAAACAAAAGTTTTTGCGCCGCTTTTTTTAAAAAGCGGCTTCTTTCTTGACCCCGATCACGCCCGTGCCATGTTTGCACTCGATCCAACAGCAGAGGGTGGTGGGATGAAAATTTCGGTAATGGGGGCCGGGGCCGTCGGCAGTTACTATGGCGCCATGCTGGCCCAGGCCAAGCATGATGTGACGTTCATCGGCCGGCCCGCCCAGGTGGCCGCCTTGCGCGAGCATGGCCTGCTGGTCGAAAAAGGCGGCAGCGTGACACGCCTGGCCGTGCAGGCATCCTCCGAGCCCAGCGCGGTTTCATCGTCGGACGTCGTCGTTTTTTCCGTGAAATCGAGCGATACGGAGGCCGCCGCCAAGGCCATCGCGCCCTTCCTGCGGCCCGACGCCCTGGTTTTGAGTTTTCAAAATGGCGTGGAAAACACCGAGCGGCTGCAGCTTCTTCTGCCCCAGACCGTCATCGCCACCGTGGTTTATGTCGGCACGGATATGGCAGCCCCCAACCATGTCCGCTATCGCGGCGGCGGAAATCTGGTCATCGCCGCCTCGGCGCGCAGCCCGGAAATCGCCGACCTGTTCAACGAAGCTGGAATTTCCACGGAAATTTCAGAGAATGCCGCGGGCGCGCTCTGGGCCAAGTTCATCCTGAACTGCGCTTATAACGCCCTTTCGGCGATCACCCAGATGCCCTACAGCACATTGGCGCAAGGCCCGGAAATCGACGGCGTGTTGCATGATGCCGTTCAGGAATGCCTCTCGATCGCCACCGCCCTGGGCGTGTCCGTGCCGGGAGACACATGGGGCATGGTCGCCCAGGTCCCGGTGACGATGGCCGCGCAGCGCTCCTCAACCGCACAGGATCTCGCACGGCAAAAACCCAGCGAGATCGATTATCTGAACGGCTACATCGTTCGGAAGGGGCGCGAACTGAACATTCCCGTGCCGGTGAACCGCACGCTTTATGCTCTGGTGAAGCTGCTTGAAACGAAGAAAGAAGGTTAAGGAAGTAGCCGCTTTTTAAAAAAAGCGGCGCAAAAATTTTTATTATGCTGGGCTATGGGCGTTGTCGCTGACAACGCCCATAGCCCAGAGTAAATAAAGTTTTTTTGCTACTTTTTGTTCACAAAAAGTAGCGCTTTCCTTGCCTTTCCTTGCCTTTCCTTGCCCTTCCTCACGGATATTTCCTACGCGTGTACAGCCACGCGATGATGTAAAACAGCAAGTAAATCAGCGGCACGACGAGAATGAAGCTTTCGAGCATATCGGACATTATCTGTGCTCCCGCTCAGGATTTTGAGGCGTCGCGCGGGGCCTGCGCGGCCTCCTGGGTTTCGAACAGCACCGCGCCCGCCACGGCGATCAGGATGATCATCATCGTGCCGACCAGCCAGGCGAAATACCAGGGGGCATAGTCGCCGGTGACCACCGCGAGCATGATGCAAAAGGCAAGGATAAAGGCCAGGGCTGCAAATTTGATCAACTGAGTCATTGCAATGATTCCTTGAAGACGGTTGGCCATCGCCTAGTATGAGTGGTCGTTGTCAACGGCACCCACCCGCACCTTTCCGGACATCACGCGGAACGCCCAGGCGGTGTAGCAAAGGATGATGGGCACGAAGATCACGGCGAAGACCAGCATCCAACCGAGCGTGTACTGGCTGCTGGACGCGTTCCAGATCGTCAGGCCCTGGCTCGGCGCAGTGCTGGAAGGCATGAGGAAGGGGAACATGGCGGCGCCGGTCGTGCCGATCGTGCCGATCCAGGCAATCGCGCCCAGCCACCAGCCGAGGATCGGTTTGCGCGCGGCCAGCGCCAGCGCGCCCAGCACCATGCCCACCACGCCCAGCAGCGGCAACAGCCACAGCGCCGGCATCGCATGGAAATTATTCATCCAGGCGCCGCTTTGCATGGCCACGGCCGGGCCGCCGAGCGGCGTCGCTTCCATGGCGGGATTGACCAACGCCGTATAGGCGAAGCCTTTGATGCTCCGCACCCAGACGCCGCCGATGACGAACAGCAGGGCCGCGACCAGGCCGGCAACCGTGGCGATGCGCCGGGCCCGCCCATAGATCGGCTCTTCGCCGCGAATCATCAGCATCGCCCCGCCCTGAAAGATCGACAGCGCCAGCGAAAGCAGGCCGCATAAGATCGCGAAGGGGTTGAGCAGATACCAGATGAATGATTCATCCTGCTGGTACTGCCCGTCCCAATCGAAATGGAACCCCACCCCCTGCAGCACATTGCCCATGGCCGCGCCGTAAATGATCATCGGCAGCGCGCCGGAGATGAGGAACACCCAGTCCCAGCTCTGCCGCCAATGCGTCGCGTCGACCTTCGAGCGATATTCGAACGCCACCGGCCGCATGATCATGCTGAACAGCAGCAGGATCATCACGATGTAAAAAATCGAGAACGAGGTCGCGTACAGGGTTGGGAAGGCGGCGAAGATCGCGCCGCCGCCGAGGATGAACCACACCTGGTTCCCGTCCCAATGCGGGCCGATGATGTTCAGCGCCACCCGCCGCTCGCCGTCGGTCTTGCCGACGAAGCGCAGCAACGTGCCCACCCCCATATCCATGCCCACCATCACGCCGAGGCCGATGAGCAGGATGCCGAGCAGCAGGGCCCAGATCAGTTTCAAGACAACATAGAGTTCCATGACGGGGTTCCTTCTCCGCTCAGCTCATTTCCACGACTTGGCGGCGTAGCCCGGTTCACCGAACACATGGCGCGGCGCTGACGTGGATTCTTGCGCCGGCTCCGGCGTTTCGCCGTGCGGCGTGGGGCCCAGGCGGGCGAACCTGAACATCAGATAAAGCTCGACCGCGATGAACAGGCTGTAGAGCAGCACGAATCCCGCCAGCGAAAACACCATGTAGCCGACCGAATGCGAAGAGGCGGACATGAAAGTCGGCAGCATGCCGAACACGCTCCAGGGCTGGCGCCCGTTCTCGGCGGTGATCCAGCCATATTCACAGGCCAGCACCGGCAGCGGGATCGCCCACAGCGCCGCCTTCAGCACCCAGCGATTCTCTTCCAGCTGGTTCTTCAGGCTGTAATAGGCGGCAAAGGCGAACACCAGGACGAAGAGCAGGCCCAGGCCCACCATCAGCCGGAACGCCCAGAATTCGACGAACACGTTGGGGATCGCGGCGCGGGCCGTCTTATCCAGCACGCCCGGCAGCGTCGCCGGGGTGATCTTGGTCAGGTCCTGGTCCGGGGCATAGCGCTGGGCCAGGAAGCCATAGCCCATATCGCCTTCATACTGGCGGAAGGTCGCGAGCGCGGCGGGGCTCTTGGTCGTGGCATAATCCTGCAGCGCGATGACCGCTTTCATGCCGTTCACGGCTTTCTGCTTGGCCTGGTCCTCGAGCTCGAAAATGCCGGGGATCGGCGTGCTTAGCGAATGCGTCACCAGCGGCGTCAGCACATAGGGTATGCCGATGGAGAAAATGTCCTTCTGCGCATTCTGGTCCGGAATAGCAATGACCTTCCACGCCTCCGCCGGCTTGGTGGTGTGCCAGGTATCCTCAATCGCCGCGAGCTTGGTCGGCTGCACGAGATCATCGAGACGGCCCAGCGCGTCGCCGAGCGTAATGACCGCAAGCGACGAGATCACCCCGAACAACGCCGCCATGCGGAACGAACGCAGTGCGAATTCGCGATGACGCTGGTGGAGCAGATAGAACGCGCTGATGCCCATCACGAACATCGCCGCCGTCACGAAGCCGGCGATGGAGGTGTGCACGAACTTCGCCTGCGCATCATCGCTGAAAATCAGCGCGCCGATGTCGGTGAATTCCAGGCGCATCGTGTCGGGATTGAACTTCGCCCCGACCGGATCCTGCATGAAGCCATTGGCGATCAGGATCCACAAGGCCGAAAGATTGGAGGCGAGCGCTACGAGATACGTGACCGCGAGATGCGCCGGCTTGCTTAAGCGGTCCCAGCCAAAAAACATCAGGCCGATGAAGGTGCTTTCCATGAAGAAGGCCATCAGACCTTCGATCGCCAGCGGCGTGCCGAACACGTCGCCCATGAAATGCGAGTACATCGACCAGTTGGTGCCGAACTCGAATTCCATCGTCAGGCCGGTAGCGACGCCGATCGCGAAATTGATGGCGAACAGCTTGCCCCAGAAGAGCGTCATGTCCTTGTAGATCTGCTTGCCGGAGATCACGTAGACCGTCTCCATCGCAGCGAGCATCAGGGTCATGCCAAGCGTCAACGGCACGAACAGGAAATGATACAGCGCGGTGAGCGCGAATTGCAGCCGTGAGAGTTCGACAACCGTTGAACTTATCATCGCGTCGTTCCTGGTCCTGTTCAGATGCTACGGGACCTCTCTAGAACTTGAACAACACGGCAACCTTGATCTGTATCAAGGCCGTCAAGGCGGAAGGAAAGAAAGCGCTACTTTTTGTGAACAAAAAGTAGCAAAAAAACTTTATTTACTTTGGGCCCGTGCCGTTTCAGCGCCTCAGGCCCAGCGTAAACAAAAGTTTTTGCGCCGCTTTTTTCAAAAAGCGGCCGCTTACTTACTTTACGATGCCTTCAGCTTCGCCAGGGCCGTGCATAATTGCGGCCAGTCGATCGGTTTGGTGAGGGTTCCGTTCATGCCGGCCGCGAGATAGCGTGCCTGCTCCTCGGGCAGGACATTGGCGCTCAACGCCAGCACCGGCACCGCGCCGGCCGGCGGCGGCAGCGTCCGGATCTGGCGTGTTGCCTCCACCCCATCCATTCCCGGCATCCGCACATCCATCAGCACCACGTCGAACCGCTCCCGCGCGGCCAAGGCGACGGCCTCCTGGCCGTTCTCGGCGGTCACGACCTCATGGCCGTATGAGCGGAGCTTATCGGCGATGAGCACCCGGTTCAGCTCGACATCCTCCACCAGCAGCACCCGGCGCGGCGGGCTCGGCTCGGGCACGCGCGGGGCGGCTGGCGGCGACGGGAGGCTGCCCCGCTCCAGCGGGACCTCGAACCAGAAAAGGCTGCCCATGTCCGGCCGGCTTTCAACCCCGATCTCACCGTCCATCGCTTCGACCAGCGTCTTGGAAATCGCCAGGCCGAGCCCGCTGCCGCCATAACGCCGGACCGTCGAGGCATCCATCTGGGTGAAGGCCGTGAACAGGTTCCGCTGCTGCTCCACCGGGATGCCGATCCCCGTGTCGCGCACGTCGAAGCGAAACCGCTCGCGCCCGTCGCCGGCCTTACGCCGGCCGATCGTCACCGTGACGCCGCCGCGCGGCGTGAATTTCAACCCGTTGCCGACCAGATTGACCAGCACCTGCTGGAGCCGGGTCGGGTCCCCGCGGAGCATGAAAGGGGATGCGAAATCACCGTCAAACCGCAGCTCCAGCCCGCCTTCGGCCGCCTGCGGCGCCAGCAGAGAGCGCACCTGCTCGATGATTTCGGTCAGGTCGAAATCGATCGTTTCGAGCTTCAGCTTTTTCGCCTCGCCCCTGGAGAAGTCGAGAATGTCATTGAGCAGCGCCAGGAGATGCCGGCCCGACCTATGAATGCCGGCCGCATATTCGTGCTCCCTGGTCGGCAGGTCAGCCTCCAGAAGCAGATCCGCCATGCCCAGGACACCGGTCATGGGGGTACGGATTTCGTGACTCATGACCGCCATGAACTCCGATTTGGCGCGCGCCGCTTCCTGGGCGGTCTCTATGGCCTCCCGCAACTGCCCCATGAGTTTCTCTCGCTGTTCCAGAAACCTGGCCACCGGCAGGGTCGTGAGCAGCACCGACGTGATGAAAACCTGCAGCAGCTGCACTTTCACGACCGCATCCGGACCCGCATGCCGTGCGATCCCCCCATGCCCGAGCATGGTGCCCCAGACCACGACCGCGGACAAAGCGGCCGCAGCCGTCGTCGCGCCGAGCAGCCGGCCCTTGAAGGTGGCGAGCAGCAGAAAGGGGAAGACCAGATACAACCCCACCAACTGCCGTTCGCAAACCAAATAACCCACCAAGGCGACCAAAGCGGCGAGAAGCAAGGCCTGCCCCGCCTGCCGGCCGAAATGGTCTGTCCATAATGCGGGCTCGCTCCAACTCAGCAGCAACGGCACCACGATCAGCAGGCCGCCGACGTCGGAGAGATACCACGTCACCCATCCGCTGAGAAAAGGGGCGCCGTACATAAGGGCGAGCCAGCCGGCGCCTCCGACCGCGCACAACACCGGCACCGACAGGCATACCAGAATGAATCTGAAGTGCTGCCAGACATTCTGGTCGGCACCCGACAGGGCAACCACGAGCCAGATTTCAGCGATGTTCACAAGGCCGAGGATGATCCCGGTCATGGAGGTCATTTGTGTCGCAACGGCATTGGCGCCACAGCTGGCAGCCATCACCAACGCGAGCAGAACCAGCCAGGTTGAACGTTTGTTGCGCAGCAAGGCCGCCACGGCAAATCCGTTGGAAACCCAGACCGGCGTGTCGGCGCCGAAGGCCCCAATGGAGAGCGCGGCGGATGTAAAATAAGCCAGCGGCAGCACAACCGCCAGCCAGAGGGGCGGAAGCGCGATCTTGAAGCCGCTCACGAATTTGAACGAATCTGCGTGCAGCACGGCGTACGGTCGGCTCCTCCAGCCTGGTTCCGAGAAACATTTTATTACCTGTTAGCACAGATGGCTCTGACGTCAGGCTACTCAACCTAGGGTCGAAAAAATAGAGCCGGAATTCCGCTTCACAACTTGACCGTTCTCGGGCTATGAGACTCTCAATTCGTGGTTGGCGCACGCCGGCTTGGCCGCCGGCCGTCTTCCCGAGCGTGCGACCATCCCTGTACGGTAATCTGTATTACCGGAAATCTAATGATAAAGGCGCCTGGAACTTTGATCCAGACCAATATGACCGAGAAGCCGCCCAAACACCACAAACCGGCCGGCATCACCATATCGCCCGTCGATTGTTGAAACTGGTGGCTCCATCTGCGCCCACGGCACCGCCGCTCGCCCCTCCTCCCAAAACGCCCTTTGGCTCCTCCCGAAACGACCCATGACCGACACTCAATATTTTCTTGGACGACAGCCCATTGTCGGGCGCAATCGTGAACTGGTCGCCTACGAATTGCTGTTCCGCAGCAGCATGGCCAATGCTGCGACGGTGCTCGACGACATCGGCGCCAGCGCCACCGTCATTCAACATACCTTTTCGGATCTGGGCATGCCCCTGGCCCTGGGCGACAAGCAGGGTTTCATCAATCTCCCCACATCGCTGCTGATGAGCGACCTCATCGAAGCGCTGCCCCCGGACCGGGTCGTCCTGGAAATCCTGGAAAGCGTCACCTTGACGCCGGACGTGCTGGCGCGGTGCCAGCAATTGCGCGAAGCCGGCTATGCGCTGGCGCTCGACGATGTCGTGGGGCTCTCGCCCGAGCAACAGGCGATTCTGCCGCTGGTCAACCTGGTCAAGCTCGACATGATGGCGTTGAGCCAGGAGCAGATCGCCGACCTGGTACGCGACCTGCGGCCCCACGGCGTGACCCTGTTAGCGGAAAAAGTCGAAACGTTGGAGCAGTACGAGTTTTGCCGGGAGCTCGGCTGCGACCTGTTCCAGGGCTATTTCTTCGCCAAACCAGTGATCCTGACCGGGCGGACGGTGCCGCCCTCATCCTTGGCATTGCTCAGGCTGCTCAGCCTGATCGTCGCCGACGCCGAGGTCGAAGAGCTCGAACACGCCTTGAAGCAAGCGCCGAGCCTGACGCTGCGCCTGCTCAAAATGGTCAACGCCGCAGCGTTCGGCATGAAGAAAAAAATCTCCACCCTGCGCGAAGCCATTTTCATGCTCGGCCGGCTGCAGCTGAGCCGCCTGGTTCAGATCATGTTGTTCGCTCAGCAGAACGATGTCGCCATGACGGCGGATCCGGTGCTGCAAACCGCCATCGTCCGCGCCCGCCTGATGGAAGGGCTAGCCGATGCGCTCGACCGGTCGGCGCTGCGCGACCGCGCCTTCATGGTCGGCATGCTCAGCCTGATCGACGTCGTGTTTCAGCAATCCATGGCGGACTTGCTCGCCCTCATCAACCTCGAGGAAAGCCTGCAAAGCGCCATCATGCGCCGCAGCGGGCAGCTCGGCAGCCTGCTGCAGTTGGTGATGGCCAGCGAGGCCGCCGACGGCACGGAACTCCTGGCCTTGTTGCCGCAGTTCCCACAGCTGCGTGCCGACCAGTTCAACCAACTGCAGGTGGAAGCGCTCAACTGGGCGAACCACATTTGACATAACCCTGGTGCCCCGCATCTGGCTAACAATGCTTATGGCTCGGCTGACAAGGGGCCGACACCCGGATCAGCCGCCCCGAACCCAGGTGACGGCGACAAAAACACAATCAAAGGTTGAATAATCATTGATGTGTTGCTATCCTCGTTGCATCGCTCACGTATCTTGTAACTTGTAACTAACCCCTATTCGGTACCCCCATTCATCCGACGCAAAATTGCCGTCAGGCAACGCTTATGTCTCGGCGTTTCGTGTTCGTCCCGGAGTCCGCCACGCGCGAGCCTGCCGGATACGCCACCTCCCCCGCCACAAGGATCTGCGTCTTTCGCGCCGGAAAACACCGGACCGTGTCGTCCAGGGTGCGGGGAAAGCCTTTGTTATTGGAGTGAAGATCTTATGTCGGAACAACATGATGCGATCCTTGACCCGGCCAGCGCAGCCGGCGCGCGGCCAGGACGCCGCCGTCTGCTTCAAGGTGCCGCGGCGCTTGGCGGCGCCGGTCTTTTAGGCCTTCACAACGCCTTCGCCATGCCCGCCGCTCCGGTGGTGGAAACCACCTGCGGCAAGCTGCGCGGCGTGCGAAACGGCGCCAGCATCAGCTTCAAGGGTATCCCCTATGCCGCCTCGACAGGGGGCGCGAACCGCTTTCTACCGCCTGCTCCGGTCACGCCCTGGGCCGGCATTCGCGATGCCGATACGTTCGGAAACTCCGCGCCGCAGCACCCGGAAAAGCTCTCACCACTGAACGACTGGTATTCGCCGTTGCAGCCCATGAGCGAAGACTGCCTGTTCCTCAATGTCTGGACGCCGGAACTGAAGGCGCGGAAGTTGCGCCCGGTCATGGTGTGGCTGCATGGCGGCGGCTGGGTCACTTGCTCGGGCACGGCTCCCGGCTTCGACGGCAGCGCGCTCGCCGCCCATGGCGATGTGGTGGTGGTCACCATCAATCACCGGCTGAACGTGCTCGGCTATCTGGATTTGAGCGGCAGCGACGAACGCTTCGCCGATGCCGGCAATGCCGGCGTGCTCGACATGGTGGCCGCTTTGCGCTGGGTCCGCGACAATGCGCAAGCTTTCGGCGGCGATCCGAACAATGTGACGATTTTCGGTCAATCGGGCGGTTCGTCCAAAGTGATCACATTGATGGAGATGCCGGCGGCGAAAGGGCTGTTCCACAAAGCGATCGCGCAAAGCATCTCCGGCGGCCTGCGCCTGGACGGCCCGGACGAGGCCGCGCGCCAGGCGGCGCAACTCGCTGCAGCGCTCGGCCTGCCCCGCGCCGATGGGGCGACCTTGCAAAAACTGCCGATGGCGCAATTGCTGGCCGCGATGAAAAAGGTGCCCGATTCGTTCCGGCCAGTCCTCGACCAACGTTCCTTCACCCGCAACCCGTTCGATCCCGATGCCGCCAGCCCCGGCCTGGATATCCCGCTGCTGATCGGCAATGCCGCGACCGAAACCACCCTGTTCCTCGCTTCCAATCCGGCCAATTTCGCGATCACGGCGCCGGACGTGCAAAACCGCCTCAGCCGCTTCCTGCGTATCGACCCGGCGCGCGCCGGGCAGGTGATGGAAGCGTACCAAACCGATCTCCCCGGCGCGTCACCCTTCGACCTGCTGGCACAGGTCACCACCGATTACATCTTCCGCCGCAACACCACGGAAATCGCCGCGCGCCAGGCCGCCCGCGCCAATGCGCCGGTCTATGCTTATCTGTTCGATTGGCACACGCCTGTGCTCGGCGGCCGGCTGCATTCGCCGCACACGTCGGAAGTGCCGTTCGTGTTCGGCACGACAGCGACCGCCCCGGGGCTGCTCGGCACTGGCGCCGCTCTCGCGCCGCTGACGCGCCGGATGATGACAACCTGGGCAAGCTTCGCGCACACCGGCAATCCGAACAACGCGACCTTGCCGCATTGGCCGCGCTTCAACGGCAACACGCGCGAGACCATGCTGCTCGATCTGCACAGCCGGGTTGCCCGCAATCCGGGCGGCGCCGAGCGCGCGGCACTTAATGCCCTGCCGTTCTACGAATACAGCATGGGTTTCAATTTCACTCACGCATAGGCGTTTCCCGGGAGGCACGAGAATCGTGTCTCCCGCCACGCTGCTTCCCCAGCCAGGTCATGGCCGCGGATACCGAATCATTTTTACGACAGGGACATGAGGCTATGAAGAACATTCCGATCCTTGGGAAATTTGGCGCCATTCTCGCCGTATTCGGCGTGTTTTCCATCGCCGTCGCCCTCTATTCCACAACGCAGATGCGGTCCCTCAACACGGGCTATCTCGCCATGCGTGCCGGCCCGACGGATGCGCTGCTGCAGCTGATTCGCAGCAACATGGACATTCAGTTCGTACGTGAAAACGCCACCATGGCGATGGCCTCAAAAAACCAGGCCGTCATCCAGAAAGCTCTCGCGGGCGTGAAGACAGACGCCGCGCGTTTTACCGAGTTCATGGATCTCGGCGCCAAGGATGACCCGGCGGAGGCTGACGCCATCCAGTCCGTGAAATCGCAATTTCTTCAACTCGCGGCAGGCCCTTGCACCAACCCCAGCGAGTTCGCCGCGTCAGCCGCTGCCAACGCCCCTAACGCACCGTCACTACAAGAGCTGAGCGCTACCGAATGCACGCCGCAGTTCATTGCCGCGACCGGCGCCATTCAGCCGATCATCAACCGCCTCCGGAGTCAGGAAGCGGCTGATGTCGCCGCGCTGAAATCCACCACCAACGACGCCATCGCCATTACGCTTTACACCATCGTCGGCGGCATCGCCGCCGTGATGATCGGTGCCTTCTTCGCCATCCGCGCCTGGGTCATCGCCCCCGTCCGTGGACTGCAAGGGACGATGAACAGGCTCGCCACCGGCGACCTGCACGCCAAGGTGATCGGCAACGACCGCAAGGACGAGATCGGCGGCATGGCCCGGGCCGTGCAAGTGTTCAAAGATGCGGGCCTCGAGAAACTGCGCCTGGAGGAAGACGCCAAGGCGGCCGCCGCGCAAATGGATACGGAGCGCGCGGCCAACGAGGCGGCACGCGCGGCGGCGGCAAAACAGCAGGAATTCGTCGTGCATTCCGTCGCCACGGGTCTGGAGAAGCTTTCCAGCGGCGATTTGCTGTTCCGTTTGACGGAAGCATTCTCGGCCGATTACGAAAAGCTGCGCGGCGATTTCAATGCCGCGATGGAGAAGCTGCAGGTGACGATGCAGGCCATCGCCACCAACACGCAAGGCGTGCGGTCGGGCGCCGAGGAGATCACCCAGGCGTCGGACGATCTGTCGCGGCGCACCGAACAGCAGGCGGCGAGCCTGGAAGAGACGGCGGCGGCACTCGATGAGATCACCGCGACGGTACGGCGCACCGCCGAGGTGGCGAACGAGGCGCGCGACCTGGTCTCGACCTCGAAGACCGACGCCGAGCGGTCCGGCGAAGTGGTGCGCCAGACGGTGGGGGCGATGGACGGCATCGAGACCTCGTCCAAGCAGATCGCCAACATCATCGGCGTGATCGACGAGATCGCCTTCCAGACCAATTTGCTGGCGCTCAATGCCGGGGTGGAAGCGGCGCGCGCG
>NZ_DATLPB010000024.1:0-134921 GCF_035535915.1 Acidocella sp. | reverse complement strand
CTTTTTGAAAAAAGCGGCGCAAAAACTTTTGGTTATGCTGGGTCATGGGGCGTTGTCGCCGACAAAGCCCCATGACCCAGCATAAATAAAGTTTTTTTGCTTCTTTTTGTTCACAAAAAGAAGCGCTTTCTTTCTGATTTTTATTCTTCCATCCGCACGCCCGGATGGAAGTGCGCATAGACCGCGCGGGCGGTGGCGCGGTTGATGCCGTCGACCGCTTCCAAATCCTTCAGCCCCGCGCCTTTCACGCCGCGCGCCGAGCCGAAATGCATCAGCAGCGCCTTTTTGCGCGCGGCGCCGATGCCGGGCACATCGTCCAGTTCCGAAGTCGTCAGCTTTTTGCTGCGCGCATGGCGGTGCGTGGTGATGGCGAAGCGGTGCGCCTCGTCGCGCAGGCGCTGTAGGAAATACAATACCGGGTCGCGCGGCGGGAGCTGGAACGGCTCGCGGCCGGGCGTGTGGAACCATTCCCGCCCGGCATCGCGGTCGGGCCCCTTGGCGATGGCCACCAGCGGGATGTCGGCGACGCCGAGTTCCTCCATGACCGCCTGCGTGGCGGAAAGCTGCCCGGCGCCGCCGTCGATCAGCACCAGGTCCGGCCAGTTCGCATCGTCGCGGTCGGGGTTTTCCGCCAGCGCCCGGCCGAAGCGGCGCTGCAGCACTTCGCGCATCATCGCGAAATCGTCGCCCGGGGTGAGCACGGATTTGATGCCGAATTTGCGGTAGGCGGATTTGTCGAACCCCTCCGGCCCCGCCACCACCATCACGCCATAGGCGGACGTGCCCATGATATGCGAGTTGTCGTAGGTCTCGATCCGCGTTGGCGTTTCGGGCAGGCCGAACAATTCGGCCACGGCGGCGAGCAGCTTGCCCTGGCCGGCGCTCTCCGCCAGCTTGCGCTCCAGCGCCTCGCGCGCGTTGGTTTCGGCGTGGCGCACCACGTCGTGCTTCTCGCCCCGTTGCGGCACCAGCAGCGTGACCTTGCGCTCGGCCTTCAGCGAGAGCGCCTCGCCGAGCAGCGCCATTTCGTCGGGCTCGTGATTCAGCAGGATCAGCGCCGGCGGCGGCTTGTCGTCATAGAACTGGGCGATGAAGGCGGCCATCACCGCGCCGGCCTCGTCGCCCTTGGCCTGGGCCGGATAGAAACTGCGGTTGCCGTTATTGCGCCCGCCGCGAATGAAGAACACCTGCACGCAGCTTTGCCCCGCCTCCTGGTGCAAGGCGATGACATCGGCGTCGGTCAGGCTGGCCGGGTTGATGACGTCGCTGCCCTGGACATGGCTGAGCCCGCGGATGCGATCGCGGATCGAAGCGGCACGCTCGAATTCCAAATTTTGAGACGCTGCCTCCATGGCGGCGGCGAGGTCTTTCTGTACGGCGCCGGATTTTCCCGACAGGAAAGCCTTCGCCTGGTCGACCAGCTGCTTATAGTCGGCCTCGGAAATCCGGCCGACGCAGGGGGCGGAGCAGCGCTTGATTTGATAGAGCAGGCAAGGCCGGGTGCGGTTGGCGAACACCGTGTCGGCGCAGGTGCGGAGCAGGAACACGCGCTGCAAGGCCTGCACCGTCTGGCTGACGGCCCAGGCCGAGGCGAACGGTCCCCAGTAGCTGCCCTGGCGGGTCTGCGCACCGCGATGCTTGGCGATCTGCGGAAACGGGTGATCCTCCGTCAGCATCAGCCAGGGATAGGATTTGTCGTCCCGCAGCAGAATGTTGAAGCGCGGCTTCAGCCGCTTGATCAGATTGGCCTCGAGCAGCAGCGCCTCGGCCTCGGTATGGGTGGTGACGATCTCCATGGCGGCGGTATCCGCCACCATGCGGCGCAGCCGTTCCGGCAGGCGCGCCAGCTGCGTGTAGGAGGTCACGCGTTTTTTGAGATTGCGCGCCTTGCCGACATAGAGCGCGTCGCCTTTTGGATCGAGCATCCGGTACACGCCGGGATTTCCCGGCATGGTTGTCAGTGCCCGCTCGATAATGTCGACGCCCGTCAGCCCGGACTCAGCTTTGGAATCAGTCATGTGACGCTTGTGGATAACTATGTGGACAGGGCGACGTTGCCAAGCTGTTCTTCAGGATTCTGCCAAAACGCATAGGCTGGGGAAATTTACGGTTACTGCCAGTTAAACCATTGTTTTTACTCGACAATAATGTAACACTCCCGTAATCTAAATGTCATACTTTCGTCTGGAAACGCCTTGATATGTTGCGGAATTAGGGCGTGGACAACTGCCGGTTCCGGCGTTCCACTTCGACGCCAGCGGCAGCGGCGTCGGCGAAAATATCGAGCTTTTCCACACGCACGCGGGCCGTGTGAACGCGTGGATCGGCCAGGCAGGCCTCGCAAAGCCGTTCCGCCAGAGTTTCCACCAGTTGGACATGCCCGGCGGCAACGATGAAGCGCACGCGGTTGACGATCGTTTCATAATCCACCACGCGGCTGAGCTCGTCCTGGCCGACCGCCGGGCGCGACAAACGCGGATCTTCCTCAGCGACGGCCAGATCGACATTGATGCGCACGCGTTGCGGTGCAGCGTGTTCATGCGCGTGCACGCCGATCGAAGCGTTCAGCACCAGGTCGCGGATGAACATGTGACGCGTGGCGCGCGCCGCGTCGGCATAGCGTGGGTGTTCCATGGTCCGTTTCTGCGCCGGGTGCGCGCGCGGTTCAAGCTGCACCGCAGCAATCGGGCGCGGCGCGGGGGTTTGGCCAGGGCCGGCGCGGAGGCTATGGTAAGGCGCATCGATCGTGAAAGGGGCATCATGCGCCAGCTTCGTCATCTGGTTTTGGCTGTCATGCTGGCCGCGTTGCCGGCGGCTTCCCTCGCCGACGCTGCCTCGCCCGTCGGCCAGCCGCCGCTGCCGGACGTGCATGCGCACGATCCCTGGTTCCGCTATTTGCTGCCGAACCTGCCCGCCGCCGGCTATATGGTGCTGCAGAACACCGGCAGCGGCACGGCGATTCTGACCGGCGCCAGCTCGCCCGATTGCGGGTCCCTGATGCTGCACCAGAGCCAGGAGGAGAGCGGCACGTCCAGCATGAGCATGGTGTCCGACATCATTGTGCCGGCGCATGGCAGCGTCGCTTTCGCCGCGGGCGGTTACCATCTGATGTGCATGCAGCCGAAGCTGAAGGTGGGCCAGAAAATTCCATTCGCATTGCATTTCAAGGATGGGTCGGTACTGTTGCTGATCGCGCCCGTCTATGGCGCCACTTCGGCACCGCCCGGCGCCTGACAGTTGGCAGAAACCGGACAAACGAATAAGGGAACGGCAGCATTCACCGCAAAGGAATTGGTATGAGTCAGGATTTTAGGGTCAAGGACATCTCTTTGGCCGCATGGGGCCGCAAGGAGATCGAGATGGCCCAGGACGAGATGCCGGGCCTGATGGCGCTGCGCGCCGAGTTCGGCAAGAGCAAGCCGCTGGCCGGGGCGCGTATCGTCGGCTCCCTGCACATGACCATCCAGACCGCGGTGCTGATCGAGACCTTGACCGCGCTCGGTGCTTCGGTGCGCTGGTCCTCCTGCAACATTTTCTCGACGCAGGACCAGGCGGCCGCCGCGGTCGCCGCGGCCGGCGTGCCGGTGTTCGCCTGGAAGGGCATGTCGGAAGAAGAATTCTGGTGGTGCATCGAGCAGACCCTGCGCGGTCCGGATGGCTGGACCCCGAACATGATCCTCGATGACGGCGGCGACGTCACCAAGCTGATGCACGAGAAATATCCCGAGATGCTGAAGAACATTCGCGGCATTTCCGAGGAGACCACGACCGGCGTGCACCGGCTCTGGGAAATGGCGAAGGCCGGAACCCTGCTGGTTCCCGCGATCAACGTGAACGATTCCGTCACCAAGTCGAAGTTCGACAATCTGTATGGCTGCCGCGAGAGCCTGGTGGACGGCATCCGCCGCGGCACCGACGTGATGATGTCCGGCAAGGTCGCCGTGGTCGCCGGCTTCGGCGATGTCGGCAAGGGCTCGGCCGCCAGCCTGCGCAATGCCGGCTGCCGCGTGCTGGTCACCGAAATCGACCCGATCTGCGCGCTGCAGGCGGCGATGGAAGGCTATGAGGTCGTGACCATGGAAGAAGGCGCCAAGCGTGGCGACATCTTCGTGACGGCCACCGGCAATGTCGACGTCATCACCATCGACCATATGCGGGCGATGAAGCACCGCGCCATCGTCTGCAATATCGGGCATTTCGACTCGGAAATTCAGATCGAGTCCCTGCGCAACTACCAGTGGGATAACGTGAAGCCGCAGGTGGATGAGGTCATCTTCCCCGACGGCAAGCGCCTGATCGTGCTCTCCGAGGGCCGCTTGGTGAATCTCGGCAACGCCACCGGCCATCCGAGCTTCGTGATGTCGGCCAGCTTCACCAACCAGGTTCTGGCGCAGATCGAGCTATGGACCGCGCCGGAAGGCAAGTATGAGCGCAAGGTCTACGTGCTGCCGCGCCATCTCGACGAGAAGGTCGCTGCCCTGCACCTCGCCAAGGTCGGCGCCACGCTGACCAAGCTGTCGACCAAGCAGGCCGAGTATCTCGGCCTGTCGCAGAGCGGCCCGTTCAAGCACGAGCTGTACCGCTACTGATGAGCCAAACCGGCAACATCCTCGCCAGCCTGGGCCTAGCCGCGCTGGTTGGCGGGATGTTGTTTTTCGGCGCGGTGATGGCCCCGCTGGTGTTCACGCATCTACCGCTGGACATCGCCGGGCCGTTCATCCGCACCGCTTTTCCTTTCTATTATGGCTACATGATCATCGCCGCTCTGGTCGGGCTGATCGGCTACTGGCTGCGGCGGGATGTCGGGCCGGTATTGGCGTTGCTGCTGATTCTGGTGGTGACTTTGTGGCTCTGGCTGTGGTTCATCCCGCATCTGGATGCGTTGCGCGTGGCCGGCGACACCGCCGGGTTCAATGCGGGGCACCGGGTCTCAGTCTGGATCAATGGCGGACAGATGATCATCGCCCTGGCGGTGCTGGTCCGCACAGCGATCCGCAAATAGCGCGGCGGCGCGCGTCGCCGCCTGTTCCACAAAGCAAGGATTTTTCCGCAGCATTGCCAGCGCTGCGCTGGCAATGGCGCGGCTGGCGGCGTCGGCATCCGGCGTGACGAGCACGATTTTCTTTTCCGCTCCGAGTTCGGGCGGCGGACCGTGTAAAATCTCGATCCGTTGACGGCCAGGGGCGGCGGCGATGAACGGGCCGGGCACGCCCACCCCGTCATTGCCGAAGGGCACCAGCGCCAGCGCGCCCGGCTGCTGCGCGGCCAGGCGCGCGGCGAACGCCTGGGGCTGCATGGTCGCGGGCGCGGCCATCAGGCCGGCCACGGCCAGGCTTTGCGCGGCCAGCAGGGGCGCGAGGAAACGGCCCCGCAGCGGCGCCAGGAACAGCGCGAGGAAGGGCAGCGAAAAGGCCAGATAGCGGAGTTCGATCGGCGTGTTGCCAAAGACCAGCCCGAGCAGCAGCAGCCCGGCCGGCGGCGCCACGGCGAGGAGCAGGAGCGGGCCGGATCGCTGTCTCCACGCGGCCATGACGCAGGCCGCGAAGAGCAGGAGCAAAAACAGCGCGACGAGGGGGCCGGCCGCGCCGGCATAAAGCGGCAGTGCGCCGAACAAGGCGGCCCCCAAGTCCCGGACCAGCAGGCGCAGCGCGTGGGGCCAGGAGAAAGGGGCGAACTGCCCGGGCCGGGCGGCGCGTTGCGCGAGGAAAAACGGCAGATCGCAAAGCAAAAACAGCCCGAATCCGGCGGCGGCCTGCGGCAGCACCAGACGCCGGTCGCGGCGCAGCGCCAGCCAAAGCAGCATGGCGACGCCGATGAACGAGGCGAGGTAATGGGTGAAGCTCGCCGCCCCCAGGGCCAGCCCGCCCAGCAGAGCGCGGGTGCGGTGCTGGCGCTGCGCGGCAGAGAGCAGCAGCGCCACGCCCAACAGCGCCAAACATTGCGCCAGGGCGAAATTGCGGGCGAGGATTCCGGTGTAGGCGAAGCCGTAGCTGAGCAAGGTCAGCGCCATGGCAGGCAAAACGGGCCGCGCCGTCAGCGCCGCGATTCGCCCGACCAGGGCCAGGGAAGCGACCGAAAACGCCACCGACAACATCCGCGCCGCGAACCAGGAGGGGCCGGCCCAGCGCCG
Source organism: Acidocella sp. (assembly GCF_035535915.1). Classification (GTDB taxonomy): domain Bacteria; phylum Pseudomonadota; class Alphaproteobacteria; order Acetobacterales; family Acetobacteraceae; genus Acidocella. The sequence goes on along the minus strand of NZ_DATLPB010000024.1, from coordinate 128,791 downwards.
CCATAATTCCAGCGCCCAGAAATAGAGCGGCGGATGCACATCCAGGCTTTTCAGGTTCGCGGCAATGGCGGCGAACCCGGCTTGGCCGGTGAAGGCCCACCGCACCGACCCGGCCGTGAAAATGCCCGCCGGCCAGGCCGGGCGGGCATGGCCGGCGGTAAGAAACAGCGAATAGGCCTCGTCATATTCCGGCGTGCGCAGATACGCGGCCAAAGTCAGCAGCAGCGCTGCGCAGACCAGAAATATCGTTTTTTTCATGAAACGATATTTAGAAGGCAGGTAAAAAGAAAGCAGCCGCTTTTTGAAAAAAGCGGCGCAAAAACTTCTTTTACGCTGGGTCAGAGGCTGTGTCGGCGACAAAGCCCAAGGCCCCGCATAACAAAGTTTTTTTGCTACTTTTTGTTCACAAAAAGTAGCGCTTACTTCCTTTTATTCGTCGCGCAGTTCGCGCCCCATCAGCGCCGCCATCGTCTGGGCGACGTTCCGCTCTTCCGCCAGCAATTTCGTGACCGCGCAGGTGAGCGGCATATCCACGCCCAGGGTGGCGGCGCGCGCCACAAGGGCGGGGGCGGTGGCGACGCCTTCGGTCACGTTCGAGCGGCGGCCGAGAATGTCGGCCAGCTTCTCGCCTTGGCCGAGCGCCAGGCCGAGCGAATAATTACGGCTGCTGATGCCGGTGCAGGTGAGCAGCAGGTCGCCGAGGCCGGACAGGCCGGAAACGGTTTCCGCCCGCCCGCCCAGGGCGGCGGCGAGCCGGGCGATTTCGGCAAGGCCGCGGGTGATGAGCGCGGCGCGGGCATTCTCGCCGAGTCCGGCGCCGATCACCACCCCGGCGGCGATGGCGATGACGTTTTTCGCCGCCCCGCCCAGCGCCGCGCCCATGATGTCGGCGCTGCCATAGAGGCGCAGCGTGTCGGTCTTCAGTGCCGCCGTCAGCCGCGCGCGCAGATCGGCATCCGGTGTTGCCAGCACCGTGGCGGCGGGCAGAAGGGCGGCGATCTCGTGGGCGAAATTCGGCCCGGTCAGCATCGCCGTGGGTCGGTTCTGGACGATCTCCGGCGGCAACAGGGCGGTGCCGGTCTCCAGCCCCTTGCAGCACAGCACCACGGGGGCGTCGTTCGCCGGCAGCAGCGCCAGGGTGGCGCGCAGATGCTGCATCGGCACCGTGAGGAGAAAAATATCGGCATCGGGGATGCGCTGGCTGATCCGCAGCCGGTCGGGCAGGACCACGCCGGGCAGCCGGTCGTTGCGGCGCGAGATCAGCATGGTGGAGGCGCGTCTTGCATCGCGCGCCCACAGCGTCACCTCGCGCCCGGCCCGCGCGTGCAGCACCGCCAGCGCGGTGCCCCAGGCGCCCGCGCCGATCACTCCGATTGTCCCGCCTTTATTATTCATTGATCAGCCTTTCCACCAAGCTGCTCGCGCCCGGCTCGCCGAGCACATCCTGCACCGCTTGCAGCATCGTTTCCGCGGCGGGCACGAAGCCATAGGGCGGATTCACCACCAGCAGGCCGCATCCGTTCAGCCGCGTCGGGTCGATTGCGGGGCGGCGCAAAAATTCCGCGGCCACGACGTCGCGCAAATTCGAGGTTTTCAGGCGCTCGAAAAATTCCCGCACGGGCGCGCGGTGCTTAACCGGATACCAGACCGCGAACACCCCGGTGCGGAATTTCTCATAGGCCCCGCATAAGGATTTTTCCAGCGCCGCGAATTCGTCCGGGCGCTCGAAAGGCGGGTCGATCAGGATCAGGCCGCGCCGCTCGGGCGGCGGCAGGAAGGCCCGCAGCGCCTCGTAGCCGTCGCGCTCATGCACGGCCACGCCAAGGGCGCCGCGGAAATTCTGTTTCAGCGTGGCGGCGTCCTCGGGATGCAGCTCGCAGGCGATCAGCCGGTCGCCGGGGCGCAGCAAAGCGGCAATGATGGCAGGCGAGCCCGGATACAGGCCGAGTTTTTCCACCAGGGCCAGATAATCCGCGAGCGGTTCCGGCCGTGCGGTCAGGAGCTTGCCGATGCCGTCGCGCCATTCCCCGGTCTTTTCGGCGGGGCCGGAGGAGAGATCGTAGCGCCCGATGCCGGCATGGGTATCGAGCACCAGGAAGGGTTTGTCCTTGCGCTGCATCGCGCGCAGCAGCTCCAGCAGGAGCGCGTGCTTCACCACATCGGCGAAATTGCCGGCATGGAAGGCGTGGCGGTAGTTCACAGCGCCTCCAGCGGCCAGCGCGGCCGGCAGGGGGCGGAAATCTCGTCCACCAGTCCGGCGCGCAGGCGCTCGATGCCGGCCCAGGCGACCATCACGGCATTGTCGGTGCATAAACGCAGCGGCGGCGCGATGAGGGTTTTGCCCCGCCGTGCGGCGATCTCGCCGAGCCGGGTGCGGATGGCGTCATTGGCGGCGACACCGCCGGCGACGATGATGGTGTTCGCCGCGGGCAGCAACGCCAAAGCATGTTCCAGCCGGTCGGCGAGCATGTCCGTCACCGCCGCCTGGAAGCTGGCGGCGATGTCCGCGGCCAGCTTCTGCGGCAGCGGGCCGGGGGGCTGTGCGGCGACCAGCTGCGCCACGGCGGTTTTGAGGCCGGAGAAGGAAAAATCGCACCCGGGCCGGTGCAGCAGGGGCCGGGGCAGGGGATAACGCGCCGGATCGCCGGCGCGTGCGATGGCTTCCAGCGCCGGGCCGCCGGGATAAGGCAGGCCGAGCAGCTTGGCGGTCTTGTCGAACGCTTCGCCCACGGCGTCATCCAGTGTCGCGCCGAGCAGGCGGTGGCGGCCCACGCCTTCCACCGCCACGCACTGGCAATGCCCGCCGGAGAGCAGCAGCAGCAGATAGGGAAATTCCGGCTGGCGTTCGCTCAAACCCGGCAGTCGGGCGGTCAGCGCGTGCGCTTCCAGATGGTTGATGGCGAGATAGGGCAGGCCGGCGGCGATGGCGGCGCCGCGCGCATAGCCGGTTCCCACCAGCAGGCCGCCGATCAGCCCCGGCCCGGCCGTGGCGGCGATGGCGGCAAGATCGGAGAAGCCGAGCCCGGCCCGGCGCAGCACCTCCCGCACCAGAGACGGCAAGGCGGAAAGATGCGCGCGCGCCGCGATCTCCGGCACAACGCCGCCGTACACGGCATGTTCGGCGATCTGGCTCAGGACCAGCTCGGCGAGGATCTCGCCGTCCGGCGCCAGCACCGCGGCGGCGGTTTCGTCGCACGAACTCTCGATGCCCAATACCGGCCTTGTAATCAGCGCTGCTTTTCTTTCCATGTCGCTCGCTCTAGAGCATGCCTGTGAGCACTGTAACACCCCCGATCAAGCCGCATCACCGCCCGTTGCCTCTGAAAGTCGGCACCCGCGGCTCGCCGCTCGCCCGCGCCCAGACCGCCACATTCCTTGGTCTGCTCGAAAGATTTTGCCCGGTGCTGCGCGACATGCCGCCGGTGTTCGAGGAGCATATCATCGTCACCACCGGCGATGCGGTGCAGAACCGTGCGCTCGCCGAGATCGGCGGCAAAGGGCTGTTCGCCAAGGAGATCCACGAATCGCTGGCGGCGGGGCGGATCGATTTCGCCGTGCACAGCCTCAAGGACCTCGAGACCGTGCTGCCGCCGGGCATCACGCTCGCCTGCACGCTCAAGCGCGAGGATGCGCGCGACGTTCTGGTGCTGCCGCCGGGACACGCGCCCGCCGACCCCGCCGACCCGTTCGCCGTGCTGAAGAAGGGGGCCAGAATCGGCTCTGCCTCGGTGCGCCGCCAGGCGCAGCTCAAGCACGCGCGGCCCGACCTGGAATTCGCGCTCCTGCGCGGCAATGTCGGCACCCGCCTGGCCAAGATCGAAGCGGGCGAGCTGGACGCCACGCTGCTCGCCTATGCCGGGCTGCGGCGCCTGGGCCTGGGCGACAAAGCCAGCGTGGTGCTGAGCACGGAACAGATGGTGCCGTCCGCTTGCCAGGGCATTGTCGGCATCACCGTGCGCAGCGACGATGTGGAACTCCGCGAACTGCTCGCCGCCATTGAGGACCCCGAAGCGAAGGCGGTGGCGACCGCCGAGCGTGCGCTGCTCGGCGCGCTGGACGGTTCCTGCCGGACGCCGATCGGCGGGTACGCGCGGCTGCTGGATGATGACCGCCTGCATCTCACCGGGCTCGTCGCCCGCGCCGACGGCAGTTTCCTGCTGCGGCGCAGCGCCACCGGAAGCGTCGCCGATGCCGAAATCCTGGGCCAGGAACTGGGCCTGTCTTTGAAGGCCGACAGCCCGGACGATATCTTCGCCCCGTGAAAATCCTCGTCACCAGGCCCGAGCCGGGGGCGAGCGCCACGGCCCGCCGGCTGGCGGCGATGGGGCACGAGCCGGCGCTCGCACCCTGCCTGGAGATCGTGTCGCTGCCCGCGCGCCTGCCGGACCATGCCGGCGCGCTGATCATCACCAGCGCCCAGGCGATTCCGGCCTTGCCGGAAAGATGGCGCGACGTGCCGATGTTCTGCGTCGGGGATGCCACGGCGAACCGCGCCCGCGCCGCGGGATTCTCCCGTGTGGAAAGTGCTGCCGGCGATGCGCAGGATCTGTTCCGCCTGGTCTGTGCGCGGCGCCTGCCCGGCACGCATCTGCTGGCGGCCGGCGAGCGGCAGGGGATGGCCCTGGCCCGGCAATTGCACGCGGCGGGAATCGCGGTGCTGCGCCGGAAAGTCTACGCGGCGCGGCCGCTGCGCCTTTTGCCGCCGGCGATCGAAGCCGATCTGGCGGCGATGAAAATTCCCGCGGCCTTGTTCTATTCGGCGGAAACCGCCCGTGCCTTCGTCCGGCTGCGGCCGTGCAACACCGCGTCGGTCACGGCCTACGCGCTCAGCCCGGCGGTCGCTTCGGGGCTTGATGGCTTGCCCTGGGCGGCAATTCGTGTCGCTGTAGCCCCCACGGAAGCAGACCTTATGGCGTTATTGTGATGAGCGACAACGAGACGATTTCCTCTCCCGAGCCAGTCCCGGCCGCAGCTTTGGTGCCGGTGTCGGCGCCAAAGCCGCGCCCCGCGCGCCGTTCGCGCTGGCCCTATCTGCTGCTCGTATTGATTCTCCTGGTTGCCGGCGGGGAAGGCTATTTATGGGTGCGGCTCCAGGCGGAGGCGGCGAACGCCACGCAGCTTGCGGTGCTGCAGACGCAGGTTGCCGATTTGCGCGCGCTGGCGATCCGGACGCAGCCGGGCTCGGGCAGCATCGCCACCCAGGCGGATCTTTCCGTGAAGCTGGCCGATGTGGCGGCGCAGTTGAACGCGGTGCAGAGCCAGATGGCCACCGACCACGGCGCCTTGACCACGCTGCAGAGCAACAATGTGGACCTCACCAAGCTCACAAGGCGCATCACGCTGCTGACCCAGCTGGCGGCGGCGCGCATGGCGCTCGATGCCGGCCAGCCGCTTGGGCCCATTGCCGGCGCCCCGCCCGCCTTGAGCATTTTCGCCTCCCAGCCGCCGCCGACGGAAGCATCGCTGCGGCTTGGCTTCCCCGCCGCCGCGCGCGCCGCGGAGGCGGCGAGCATTGCCGGCGACACGAAAGGCGGCGTCTGGGCGAGGGTGCGGGCGCGGCTGGAGAATTTCATCACCGTCAGCGCCGGCTCGCATGTGCTGATCGGCGCGCCCGCCGCCGCTTCGGTCGCCCAGGCCCGCACGCTGCTCGATGTGGGCGACCTTGCCGGCGCGGTAGCGGCGTTGAACCAGCTCAGCGCCACCACGCAGGCGGCGATGGGCGACTGGCTGACCCAGGCGCGGGCGCTGGTGGCGGCGCGCGCCGCGCTGGCGTCTATGGCGCGGCAGGCCTGACCCATGTGGCGCGCGGTTCGCTTCATCATCATCGCGGCGGTTCTGCTGGTCCTGGCCTGGTGGATCGGTGGCCTGCCGGGCAATGTCACGGCCGTTTCCGGCCCCTACCGGATCGAAACCTCGGTCCCGGCGGCGCTGCTGATTTTGTTCGTGGTCGCCTTGCTGTTAACCGCGCTGCTCCGCGTGCTGGGTGGCATCCGCCGCGCCCCGGGCGGGGTGGTGGCCTGGCGCGGCGGGCGGCGGCAGAGGCTGGGGGAAATGGCCACGCAGCGCGGCCTGGTCGCGCTGGCGGCCGGTGACGTCGCCGCGGCCCGGGCTGAAGCCGGGCGGGCGCGCAAATGCCTGGGCGACACCCCGCTGGTGCTGCTGCTGACGGCGGAAACCGCGCGCCTCGCCGGGTTGCACGACCAGGCGCAGGAGGCGTTCCGGCGGCTGGCCCAGGACAAGGATATGGGGTTTCTTGGCCATCGCGGCCTGTTGCGCCACAGTCTCGCGGTCCAGGACCATGAGGCGGCAGGCGACCATGTGCTGGCGGCCGAGCGCGCTTACCCGGGCAGCGCCTGGCTGCAGGAGCAGAAAAAGGAACTGGCGGTGCGCCGGCAGGATTGGCCGGTGGCGCTGGGCCTGACCCGCGATCCGGCGGAAATTGCCGCCTTTGCCGTCGCCGCCGCGCGCGCCAGCCTCACGCCGCAACATGCTTTGGCCTATGCGAAAAAAGCGGTGAAAGCGGCCCCCGGCCTGGCGCCGGCCGTGGTCGCCTATGCCAGCGCGCTGCGCCAGGCGGGCAAACCGCGCGCCGCGAAAAAAGCCTTGCTCGCGGGCTGGAAGGTGGCGCCGCACAAGCTGATCGCCGCTTCCTACCTGGAACCGCTGGCGACATCTCTGGAACGCGCCCAGGCCGCCTCGGAGCTGGCGGCGGCACGCCCCGGCCATCCCGAGAGCGAGCTGATCCTGGGCGAAACCGCCTTGGCGGCGCGCCTGACCGGCGAGGCGCGCCGCCATGCGGAAGCGGCGCTCGCCGCCCAGGGCGATGACGGCCGCGCCGCCGATATCCTGGCGCGGCTTGACGGCAAGCCGGCGCAGGCCGGCAGCGAGTCTGCCTGGGTGTGCGAGGCGTGTCACACCCGCTGCGCCGACTGGGCGCCGGTTTGCCCGCATTGCCAGCGCCCTGGCACGTTGGCGTGGCGCGCCAGGCAGCCCGACGCCGCGCCCGCCTGACCTGATTTGACGGCGTCGGTGACGTCCGCGCCGAAGGAGCAGAGATTTGCCGTCGATGCCCGCCGAAACAGAATTTCGTTCCTGGGAGCCGCGCGAGTTAGGGCTGCCACGGGCTTTGCTCATCGCCATTTTCCTGGTCATCGCGATCACCGCCTGCGGCGTGTGGCTTTTTACGTCCGTCCGCCCCAAGCCCGCGTCGCCGCCGATCCAGGTGATCCACGTGACGCTGGCGCAACTGCCGAAACCGGCCCCTCCCGCGCCGCCGAAACCCGTGCAGCCGCCCAAGCCCGTGCCGGCGCCGATCGTGCCGCCGCTGCCCTTGCCGCCGCCGAAACCTGTGCCGGCGGTGATTCCGAAGCCGCCGCCGGTACCGAGCCATATTCCGGCGGCGACCGAGCGGTTGCCACCGCCGCCACCATCGCCGCCGGTCCGGCGTGCCAAGCCGGCGCCCCATCCGCTGCATCGGCCCTCGCCGGTTGCGCCGCCGCACCCGGTTTATCAGCCTCCGCCGGCGGCGCCGCCGGCGGCCCCCACGCCGCCCGCGGCGCCGACCAGCGGCATTCCGGTCTATGGCCAGCAGATTTATCAGATCATCCAGGCCAACCAGAACGTGCCCGACGCCCTGGCGGAGATGGGCCTTTCCGGCACAGCGGTGATCGAGATTGTCGTGGCGCCCAGCGGCAAGATCCTTTCCGCCCGCGTGGACAAATCGAGCGGCGTGCCGGTCATCGACTCGACAGCTTTGGAACATGCGAGAGACGCGCAATTGCCGCCGTTCAACCATGATATGCCGGACCAGGCGCATGCGTTTCTGGTGCCGATCAGAATCCAGGCGGGCGGTGGCCAATGATTGCCGGAGGGCCTCGCACAGAGCGCCGCGCTGTTCTACATTCCCATCAGCCATTTATACGGCTTCACTGATCGAGGCGGCGCCTCAGTCGCAGCCTTATGACGTCAGGAGGTGAGCTTTATGCAGGAATTCGGCAGGCTGGTCGTTCTCACCGGGGGGCTGCTCGCGGTCATGCCGCTGTTGCTGGTCATTACCCTCGCGGTGGCCATCGAGCGGTTCTATCTGCTGAAAAAGATCCTGCGCGAGGGCCACGACATTCATAACCGCCTGCGCCGGGTGGCCTATCAGAACATTGCCGGCCTGCAGGCGATCGCCGACGATACGGCTAACACGCTGCAAGGCCGTCTGGTCGCCACGGCGATCGTCTCGCGCGGCGAGACCGCCGAGGCGATGGAGATGCATCTCGAGGAGGAGATCATGGCGGCAACGCCGAAGATCAGCCGTCTGCTCTGGGTGCTCGACACCGCGGTCACCATCGCCCCGCTGCTCGGCCTGTTCGGCACCATCATCGGCATGGTCCAGGCGTTCAATGTGCTGTCGGTGAATGGCGGCGCGACCAAGGTCACCGGCGGCATCGCCGACGCGCTGGTCTCCACCGGCGCCGGCCTGCTGATCGCCATCATCGCCGTGTATTTCGTGAATTATTTCAACAATCTCACCCGGCGCATCATGCATCAGCTGGAACTGATCAAGCTGATCCTGATCAACCGCGTCCACGGCAAAGGCCTCGGCGCGGCGACGCAGCGCCCTTCCGTGTCGCGGGTCGGAGCTTAGAAAGAAAGCAGCCGTTTTTTAAAAAAAGCGGCGCAAAAATTTTTGTTATGCTGGGCCTGTGGCATTGAAACGGCACGGGCTGAACTAACAAAAAGTAGCGCTTACTTTCCGTTGTCTGTGCTCACGCCTTGCGCAGTAGAAACAACCCCTGTCCGCCGAACAGGTTGGCCAGCATTTGCGAGCGCCGCCACGGGGTGAGCGCTCCGGCCTCGTCCACGGCCAGCCATTCCTCGACCTTGTAGCCGTCGGTTTCGCACAGCGCGAAGAAATCGCTGATCGAGCAGGGGTGGATGTTCGGGGTCTCGTACCAGGGGCGGTTCCAGGTCGAGGTCATCGGCGCGCGGCCGGTCAGCAGCAATTGCATGCGCAGGGTCCAGTGGCCGAAATTCGGAAAGCTGACGATGGCGTGCGTGCCGATGCGCAGCATCTGGCGCAGCACTTCGCGCGGCTGTTCCACCGCCTGCAGGGTGCGGGACAGCACCACATAGTCGAAGGCGTTGTCCGGATAGGCGGTGAGGTCGGTGTCGGCGTCGCCCTGCATCGCCGGCAGGCCGCGCGTCACCGCCTGGGTCACCGCGCCCATGTCGAGGTCCAGCCCGCGCGCGTCGCATTGCTTGGTGCGGAACAGATGTTCGATCAACGCGCCGTCGGAGCAACCAATGTCCAGCACCCGTGTTTTCGGCGCGATCATGCCGGCGATCAGTGCCAGGTCGACGCGCATTTTCTTGTTCCCGCTCATTTCAGGCCGGCATGCTCCGCGCAGCCGGTGAGGAAACCGCCCAGGCTGCGGTGAAAATCCGGCTCGTCGAGCAGGAACGCGTCATGGCCCTTGTCGGAGATGACTTCCAGGAAGGAGACATTGGCGGCGACATGGTTGAGCGCGCGCGCCATGAGGCGGGATTGTGCGGTGGGGAACAGCCAGTCCGAACTGAAGGAGACCAGCAGAAAGCGGGTTTTGCTGCCGGCGAAGGCGTTGGCCAGCACGCCGCCATGATCGGCGGCGAGGTCGAACAGATCCATGGCGCGGGTGATGGTGAGATAGGAATTCGCATCGAAGCGGCGGACGAAGCTGGAGCCCTGATATTGCAGGTAGCTTTCCACTTCGAAACGGTCGCCGAGGGAGGAAAGCTCCGCCGCATCCTGCAGCTTGCGGCCGAATTTGCGGGTGAGGGCGGCTTCTGAAACATAGGTGATGTGCGCGGTCATGCGCGCCACCGCCAGGCCGCGCTCCGGCGTCACGCCATGGGCCCAATAGCGGCCGGCATGGAAATTGGGGTCGCCGGCGATCGCCTGGCGGCCGATTTCATGGAAGGCGATGTTCTGCGCGGAATGATAAGGCGCGGTCGCCACCGGCACGGCGGCGAACACCGCATCCGGGTATTGCGCCGCCCAGGAGAGCGCCTGCATGCCGCCCATCGAGCCGCCGACCACGGCGAATAATTTTTCGATGCCGAGATGGTCGATGAGGCGCTTTTGCGCCCGCACCATGTCGTGGATGGTCACCGGCGGGAAATCCTTGCCCCAGGGCTCGGCCGGGTTGTCGTCGTGCGGGCTGCTTGGGCCGGTGCTGCCCATGCAGCCACCCAGCACATTGGCGCAGATGACGAAGAATTTGTCCGTGTCGACCGGCCGCCCCGGACCGACCACACGCTCCCACCAGCCAGGCTTGCCGGTCACCGGATTCCGTTCGGCGACATACTGGTCGCCCGTGAGGGCATGGCAGATCAGGATCGCGTTGCGGCGCGTCGCGTTCAACGTGCCATAGCAGCGATAGGCGACGGTCAGGGTTTGCAACTGGCGGCCGCAATCGAGCGTCAGGCCTTCAGGGAAGGTGACGCTGTCGTGCTGCGGCTCGGTTTGGGCGGCACTCTGGTCCATTGAAGGCCGATATGCGCCGGAGCCGTGGGTGATGCAATCCGTGGCGGGGCCTGCGAGGAGAGACCAGCCATGCTCATGGCCATTTGGCGCTGGCATGGGATAATCGGAGCGCCCTGCTTGGCGGTTGTGCGGAAACTGGGTTATCAAACCCCGCGATGAATGTTCCCTTGACCCCTGCCTCCATCCCCGCACCGACCTCTGCCCCCGCCCCGGACGCGTTGAGCCGGTTGCGGGCAGAATTGGATGCAATCGACAACCAGATTCACGACCTGCTGATGCGCCGCGCCAAGGTCGTGGAGAGCGTGGCGCGTGACGGCGGCAAAACCGGCACGAAGATCCGCCCCGGCCGCGAGGCGATCATTCTGCGCCGGCTGCTGGAGCGGCACGAGGGCGCGCTGCCCCGGCAGGCGATCATCCGTTTTTGGCGGGAGATGTTCGGGGCCGCTTTGATCATCGAGGGCGGCCAGGTGGTGGCGGTGTGCGACGGCGATGACCGTCTGGCCCTGGCGCGCGAGCATTTCGGCCCTTACACGCCCAGCCGGAGCCACCATAACCCGGCGCAGACGCTGGCAGATCTGCGCGAGGCCGCGCAGCTCGCCGTGCTGCCGCCGCCCTCCGAGGATGACGAGCCGGGCGGCTGGTGGCCGCTGCTCACCGGCACCGGCGTGCATCGTTTGTTCGTGATCGCCAAATTGCCGTTCCTGAGCCGGCGATTCGAAGGTGCGCCGCTCGGCGAGGCTTATGTGGTTGCGGCGGTCCGCCCGGACCCGAGTGGCGATGACCGCGGCCTGATCGTTTGCGAATTCGCGGCCGATACCTCGCGCACGCGGATCGGCTCCTTGTTCAGCCAAGCCGGGTTCGCGCCGGGGGCGGTGTGGGTGCGCCGCGCGCCGCACGAATCGCGCCTGCGCGCGCTGGTGGAGGTCGAGGGGCTGGTCGAGGATGACGACCTGCGGCTGGCGGCGATCGCCGGGCTGGAGACACCGGCCGTGGTGATCGGCGGCTACGCCGCGCCGCTGGACGATTTGGCGTGAGCGCGCCGCGGCCGCGTCCGGAAATCTATTCGGTCGCTTCCTATGTCGGCGGAGAGTCGAAGCTGCCCGGCTTCGATAAAGTCATCAAACTTTCTTCCAATGAAGGCGCGTTCGGCCCGGCGCCGGTCTCGCTCAAGGCGATCGCCGAAGAGGCGCTGACCATGCACCGCTATCCGGATGGCGGCAGTGCCAAACTGCGCGCCGCGATCGGCGAAGCGTTTGGCCTCAACCCGGCGCAGATCATCTGCGGCAACGGCTCCGACGAATTGCTGGTGCTGCTGGTCCAGGCCTATGGCGGGCCCGGCGCCGAGCTGATCATGAGCGCGCATGGCTTCCTGATGTACGAGATCGCCGGCAAGCTGACCGGCTGCACCGTGCTCAAGGCGCCGGAGACGGATCTCACGGTCGATGTCGATGCGCTCCTGGCGCTGGTTACGCCGGCGACGCGAATGGTGTTCGTCACCAACCCGAGCAACCCCGCCGGCACGATCCTGACGGAAAGCGAGATGCAGCGCCTGCGCGCCGGATTGCCGGAGGATGTGCTGCTGGTGATCGACGCCGCGTATTGCGAATATGTCGACCGCGAGGATTTCGACCCCGGCGTGAGGCTGGTCGATGCCGGCGAAAACACCGTGATGACCCGCACCTTTTCGAAGATCTTCGGCCTGGGCGGGGCGCGGCTCGGCTGGGCCTATGCGCCGCCTGCCATCATCGACGTGCTGAACCGCATGCGTCCGCCGTTCAATGTCAGCTCCACCACGGCGGCGGCGGCGATGGCCGTGCTAGCCGATCCGGCCTGGCTGGAGACGAGCCGCGCGCACAACACCCAGGCGAAGCGGCGTTTGGCCGCGCGGCTGTCCCAGGCCGGGCTCAAGGTCTATCCGTCCGAGGCGAATTTTCTGCTCGTGGAATTCGGCAGCACCGAGCGTGCCGCGGCAGCCGACAGGTTCCTGCGGGAGATCGGCATCATTGTACGCCATGTGAAATCCTACGGCTTGCCCTCATGCCTGCGCATCACCATCGGCACCGATGAGGAGTGCAACCTCGTGGCCGAGCGGTTGAGCGCGTTTGTTCATGGCTGAACCGGTTTTCCAGCGCCTGGCGTTGATCGGCATCGGTTTGATCGGCAGCTCCATCGCCCGCGGCGCGAAAGAATATGGCCTCGCGCGGCAGATCGTGATTTGCGATGCCAGCCCGCAGGCGCTGGCCCGCGCCGCCGAGCTGGGCCTCGGCGATGAATATGAGAGCGATCCGGCGCGGGCGGTGGCGCAGGCTGACGGGGTGATCCTCTGCACGCCGGTCGGCACGCTGGCATCGGTCGCCGCCGCCATCGCTCCGGCGCTGCGGCCGGGCACGATCCTGTCCGATGTCGGCTCCACCAAGCAATCGGTGATGCGCGATGTCGCGCCTTTGGTGCCGCCAGATGTTGCCTTCGTGCCGGCGCATCCCATCGCCGGGACGGAATTTTCCGGCCCCGATGCCGGCATGGCGGATTTGTTCCAGGGCCGCTGGTGCCTGCTCACCCCGGCCGCCACCACCGACGAGGCTTCGGTGCTGAAGATCGAGGCGTTGTGGCACGGGCTTGGCGCGCGCACCGCGCGGATGGACGCGCCGCATCACGACCGGGTGCTGGCGATCGTCAGCCATCTGCCGCATCTGCTGGCCTTCACCATTTGCGGCACGGCGGACGATCTGGCCGACGAGACCAAGCAGGAGGTGCTGCAATTCGCCGCCTCCGGCTTCCGCGATTTCACCCGCATCGCCGCGTCCGACCCGGTGATGTGGCGTGACATTTTCCTTAACAACAAGGAGGCGCTGCTGGAGATGCTCGCGCGCTTCTCCGAGGATGCGCAGGCCATGGCGCGCGCGGTGCGCTGGGGCGACACCGGCTACATCGAAGACAAGATCAACCGCAGCCGGAAAATCCGGCGCAGCCTGATCGATCTGAAGCAGGCCTAGCGCAATAACGGCCTAAACAACCACCACCAAGGAGACTTTCATGATCGTTGACATGCGCACCTACAGCTTCCGCCCCGGCATGATGGCCGATTGGGTCGCGCTGTATGAGAAGGAAGCCTGGCCGCTCCAGAAGAAATATCTCGGCAATTGCATCGGCTGGTACACCAGCGTCGAGGGCAAGCTGCACCAGGTGGTGCATCTTTGGCAGTATGAGAGCCAGGCCGACCGTGAGGCGCGCCGCTCGGCCATGGCGCAGGATCCGGCCTGGAAGGCGTTCATGGCCAAGGCCAAGGAGCTCGGCGCCTTCACCGAGCAGGAAAACTCCATTCTGGCTCCGACGCCATTCTTCACGAAGGGCTGATGCAGAATACCGCTGTCATCATTGCGGCGGGGCTCGGCACGCGGATGAAATCCGCGTTGCCGAAAGCCGCGCACAGGCTGGCCGGGAGGCCGATGCTGGGCCATCTTCTGGCGGCGACCACGCAGGTGTTCGACCGCAGCGTGGTGGTCGTGGGGCCGGGCATGGAGGCGCTGGAAGCCATCGCCGCGCCGCACGAGACTGTCGTGCAGGCCGTACGCCTGGGTACAGCCCATGCCGCGCTGCAGGCCGAGCAGAAATTTGGCGAGGGGGTGGTGGCGGTGTTCTACGCCGACAACCCGCTGGTCTCGCCGGAGACCATGCGCGCTCTGGTGCAGCGCCTGCGGGCCGGCGATGCCGGGCTGGTGCTGCTGGCGATGACGCCGCCCGAGCCGGGCAAATACGGCAGGCTGGTGACGGAAGAGGGTTATGTGTCGCGCATCGTCGAATATGCCGACGCCACGCCGGAAGAACGCGCCATCACTTTGTGCAATGCCGGTGGGCTGATCGCGGCGGCCGACGACATGCGCCGCTGGCTGGGCGCGGTGCGGCCGGACAATGCCAAAGGTGAGTTCTACCTCACCGACATCGTCGCCATCGCCCGCGCCGAGGGCGTGAAGGTGGCGGCCTATGACGCGCCTTATGAGGAATGCATGGGCGTGAATTCGCGCGCCGAGCTGGCGGACGCCGAGGCCGCGCTGCAACGGCGCCTGCGCCGTGCCGCGCTGGAGGCCGGCGTGGCCATGCTCGCCCCTGACACCGTGTTCTTCTCGGCTGACACCGAGTTGGGGCCTGATGTGAGCATCGGCCCTTACGTGGTGTTCGGGCCGGGCGTGAAAATCGCCGCGGGCGTGGAGATCAAGGCGTTCTCGCATCTTGAGGATTGCGTGGTCGGCGAGGGCGCGGTGCTCGGGCCCTATGCGCGGCTGCGGCCGGGCGCGGAGATCGGGCCGCAGGCGCATGTCGGCAATTTCGTGGAAATCAAGGCCGCGAAGCTGGGGGCGGGGGCCAAGGCCAACCATCTCACCTATATCGGCGATGCCGAGATCGGACCGGGCACGAATATCGGCGCCGGCACCATCACCTGCAATTACGATGGCAAGCACAAACACCGCACCATCATCGGCGCGAAAGCGTTCGTCGGGTCGAATACCGCCCTGGTGGCGCCGGTGAACGTGGGAGACGGCGCGCTGATCGCCGCCGGCTCGGTGATTACCGAGGATGTTCCGCCTGAAAACCTGGCTATCGGCCGGGCGCGGCAGACGAACAAGGAAAAGCGGAAGAATTAAGGAAGGGAGCGCTACTTTTTGTGAACAAAAAGTAGCAAAAAAACTTTGTTATGCTGGGCCATAGGCGTTGTCGCCGACGCAGCCCATGCCCTCCGGGGCTATTCCAACGGTGCTACGCACCGCCGGAACCTTCAGCCCCTCCGCCCAGCGTAAACAAAAGTTTTTGCGGCGCTTTTTTCAAAAAGCGCCTGCTTTCTTCCTTAACCGACGATGTCGATGCCGGCGAAGAAGAACGCGATTTCCTGCACCGCGGCTTCCGGGGCGTCGGAGCCGTGCACGGAGTTGGCTTCGATCGATTCAGCGAATTCGGCGCGGATGGTGCCGGCGGCGGCCTTCTTCGGGTCGGTGGCGCCCATGATGTCGCGGTTCTTCAGCACGGCGTTCTCGCCCTGCAGCACCTGCGCGACGACCGGGCCGGAGATCATGAACTCGACCAGGTCCTTGAAGAAGGGGCGGGCGGCGTGCACGGCGTAGAACGCCTCGGCCTGGGCCCGGCTCAACTGCACGCGGCGCGCGGCGACGATGGTCAGCCCGGCCTCTTCGAACTTGGCGTTGATCTTGCCTGTGAGGTTGCGGCGCGTGGCGTCGGGCTTGATGATGGAGAGGGTGCGTTC
The DNA here is from genome assembly GCF_035535915.1 of Acidocella sp. Classification (GTDB taxonomy): domain Bacteria; phylum Pseudomonadota; class Alphaproteobacteria; order Acetobacterales; family Acetobacteraceae; genus Acidocella. Next base: position 113,024 of record NZ_DATLPB010000024.1, on the reverse strand, counting down.
AATGGCCATGATTGTCTCGCTTTTTGTGAAATCAGTCGTGAAACTGCGCGGGCAATAGCGGGACGCGCCGGGGCGGGCAAGGGTGCGGCGGCGCAAAGAGAGGAAAGCAGCCGCTTTTTGAAAAAAGCGGCGCAAAAACTTTTGTTATGCTGGGCCGTGGGTGTTGGCGCTGACACAGCCCATGGCCCAGAGTCATAAAGTTTTTTTGCTACTTTTTGTTCACAAAAAATAGCCTTCCCCTTCGTTTTCCTTGCCCGTTTGCTCTAAGGATCGGCGCATGAGCGTTTTGATCCTCGATAATCTCTCCTACAGCATTGCCGGCCGTTCTTTGCTGAATCAGGCCAGTTTGATGGTCGATCCCGGCCGGCGGATCGGCCTGATCGGCCGCAACGGCGCGGGCAAGTCCACGTTGTTGAAGCTGATCGGCGGGGAATTGCAGCCCGATGGCGGCACGATCCGCTTAGGCAACCGGGTGCGGATGGGCTATGTGGCGCAGGAGGCGCCGGCCGGTTCGATCACGCCGCTGGAGGTGGTTCTGGCCGCGGACGCCGAGCGCACCGCTTTGCTGGCGGCGCTGGAAGACCCGGAGGTGGCGCCGGAGCGGCTGGCGGAAATCCATGACCGGCTGCTGACGATCGGCGCCGAGGCCGCGCCGTCCCGCGCCGCCGCGATCCTTTCCGGCCTGGGTTTCTCGAGCGAGTGGCAAAGCCGGCCGATGAGCAGCTTTTCCGGCGGCTGGCGTATGCGCGTGGCGCTTGCCGCCGTGCTGTTCTCGGAGCCCGACCTGCTGCTCCTCGACGAGCCGACCAACCATCTCGATCTCGAAGCGACGCTTTGGCTGGAAAATTATTTACAGAAATTTCCCGGCGCGGTGCTGCTCGTGAGCCATGACCGCCAGTTGCTCGACCGCGCGGTGGAGGCGATCGTGCATCTCGACGGCGGCCGGCTCACCCTCACCCCCGGCGGTTTCGCGGAGTTCGTCCGCATCAAGACGGAGCGGGCGTTGCAGCAAGGCCGGGCGGCGGAAAAAGCCGCGGAGCAGCGCGCGCATATGCAGAAATTCGTTGACCGTTTCCGCGCCAAGGCCTCCAAGGCTAGGCAGGCGCAGAGCCGGATCAAGGCGCTGGAGCGGATGCCGCAGATCGAGGCGGTGGTGGAGGACAAGGCGACGCATTTCTCCTTCCCCTCCGCCGAGCCCGTGGCGCCGCCGATGCTGAGCCTGGACGGCGTGGATATCGGCTATGACGGCAAGCCGATCCTCACCGGCGTGTCGCTGCGGCTGGACATGGAAGACCGCATCGCGCTGCTTGGCACCAACGGCAACGGCAAATCGACTCTGGCCAAGCTGCTGGCCGGTCGGTTGGCGGCGCTGCGCGGGCGGGAATTCCGCACCGGCAATCTGCGCGTCGGCTATTTTGCCCAGCACCAGGAAGATGATCTGGTGATGGACGACACGCCCTACGACCATCTCTCCCGCGCGCTGCCGAAAGCCACACCGCCGCAGGTGCGGGCGCAGGCGGCGCGGTTCGGGCTGGATGCGGACCGGGTGAACACCAAAGTGGGCGCCATGTCCGGCGGCGAGAAGGCGCGGCTCCTGCTGGCGCTGGCGACGCGCGACGCGCCGCATCTGCTGATCCTCGACGAGCCGACCAACCATCTGGACATCGACGCGCGCGACGCGCTCGTGAAGGCGCTGGCGGAATTCGAAGGCGCGGTGGTGCTGATCTCCCACGACCCGTATCTGGTCGATCTGGTGGCGGACCGGCTGCTGCTGGTGGCGGGCGGCAAAGTGACGGCGCTGGAAGGCGACCTCGCGGCCTATGCCTCGAGCGTGACGGAAGGCAGCGCCAGCAATGGCGGCGGCAGCCGTGACAATTCCCGCAAGGCCGAGCGCAGTGACAGCAACAATAACGGCAAGGCGGCACGCGCCGAGGCGCGGAGCAAAATGGCGCCGCTGCGCCAGGCGGTGAAGGCGGCGGAACAGAAGCTGGCGAAGCTGGCGGCCGAGGCCGCGCTGCTTGAGAAGCAGCTTGCCGATCCCGGCATGTACACCCAAGCCAAGACCAAGGACCTTGCTTACATCAACAAACGGCTCGCCGCGATCAAGCGCGAGACCGAGGCCGCGGAGCAGGACTGGCTGACGGCGGAAGCGGCACTGGAAGAAGCCGGTTGAAATACCTCTTTTCGGGCCTATTGGCTTCCGAAGAAGGCTTAAGATGCATTGAATTAATCGTTGCCGTTCGACTGGCTTGCCAACTGGACGATCGCTTTCATCGCTGGCGTCAGCGAGAAGTCCAAGCTGACCGCCGAGATATTGGCGGCGTTAAACTTGTCCCAATTAATTTTGGTATATATCGCTCGAGTAAATTTGTACGAGAACAGAAGCTGGCTCTGATCGTTGCCATAATCATCCGTGTAACCGAGATATTGTTCAAATTTGCAAGACTGTGCTGTTTGGTGGGCGCCGAAAAATCCGTCGGTCGCTGCGGCGGCGCTTTGAAAAGCCATCACCGTGATTAGAACTCCCGGATTATTTTCAAAATAGTCATCACTGAAACTGCTGTTCAAAATGCCCAGCGTTCGGAGCTTATCCACATCTTGCACTAAGCTATTTTTGTTGCTTGTTACTTTTACAAGGCAAATTTTCTTGTCGCCAATGACGGTTTGAGTGGCATCAATGACATTCAATGTTGCTTCGGTTGAGGCATCCGAATTGCTCATGTTCGTTTCTTGAGCTCTTGCAGGGGAAAGCCAGAGTGTGCTTCCCGCAATCATGAGCGCAAGGACTGGAAAAGAGGACTTCATCACTGGCAACCTTTAGGTGAAGACGTTAAAAATTATTGGTTGCCGTAAGTTAAGAGTTTCTAAAATTTTATCAATGCTTCGCTAAAGCACTGAAACGATGAATGTTCTGGCGATTTTTTAGGAATTTCAGGCGTTTAGGCGGAGTTTTCCGGATTTCAGCCAGACGCATATTGCTCTAATTTTGGGGTCTGGGGCCTTTCGGCCGCAGTGGGGTCCCAAGGGGCAAGGCCCCTTGGCCGGCACCGAATACCTAGCTCTGCGTGATGATCGAGCGGTGCCGCAATTCATCCCGCAACTGCTGCGATTCCAGCTCCACGCGGCGTTCGACGATGATGTTGCTGATCACCCGATCCGGCGGCAGCTGCTCGGCCTCGGTGGTACGGTTGCAAACCATCACCACCGAGGCGCCGTCGCTTTCGACCAGAGGCCGGCTCGCCTGGCCGATCGGCAATTGGGAGAGCAGCATCTGGAATGCCGGCGGGGTGACGGTGGCGAGGTTCACCGGGCCCGGATCGCCGGGGCGAGCATTGCCGAGCGAGGTGTTGAGCGCGGCGATATCGGCGCAGGAGTGCGCGGCGCTGGCACTGTGCACCAGCTTCTCGATGACGGCAGTCTGGGCGGGCCCGACCTGGCCGTCGGTGATTGGGGTGGGGAAGCGGGCGAACGCCTGGCGGACCGACAACATGTTCTGCTGTTCGGCGCCGACTTTATGGGTGTCGTGCAACTGCACGATATCGTAGCCGCCCGGCACGCGCACCGGGTTGCTGATGGCGCCGATCGGCATCGTCGTGACGAGCGAGGCCACGGCGGGGTCGAGTTGGCTGAGCTGTACGAAGCCGAGGTCACCGCCCTGCAGCGCCGACGGTGCCTGGCTGAACTGCGCGGCGACGATGGGGAAGGCGGCGCCGGCACGCAGCTGACTGATCACGGTGTTGGCGAAGTTGCGGGCGTTGGAATCGTTCGCCGGATTGGTCACCGGTACGAAGATTTCCGAGATATGGTACTGGGTGCTGCCAAGTTCGGCCTTCAACGCGGCTTTTTCCGCATCCATGTCGCCTTGGGTCGGTTCCAGGCCGGGCCCGAGAATCTGATGCAGCACGGTCTGCCAGCCGAGTTCGGTGCGCAGTTGCGCGACCAGCGTGCTGAACGGGATGCCGGCGGCGGTGAGGCGCGCGTGCAGCCCGCCGGGCGGCAGGCCGTTGGTCTGCTCGATATGCGCGATGGCCGCTTCGACATCCGTATCCGACACCGTCACGTTGCGTTGCTCGATCTCCTGCAGTTCCAGCGTCTGGTCGATCAACTGCGACGTGACTTGCGGCCGCAGCCGGGCCAGTACCTCGGCCGAGGGCGTAATGCCGATGGAGACCGCGAGCAGGGCGGCGCGGTTGGTGACGTCCTGATTGGTGATCACCTGGCCGTTGACCACAGCGGCGATGCTGGCGTCGTAGGGGCTCCCGGCGCCGGGTGACGTGCCCGGCATCGCCTTCTGGGCCATGGCCGGTGCGGCGCCGAACGCGGTGAGCGCCAGGGCGGCGCACAGGATCTGCATCTGCTTCATAAGGCGTTCATTCCGAAGGTTCCGAGGGTTTTGAAGGTGAACTGGACGATGGCGGTGGTGCCGCCATTCCCCCCCTGAGAGAAGTAGGAGGTGAAGTATTGGTAGTAGAGCAGATTGATGCCGAAGCAATCGTTCTGCCAGCCGAGATTGAAACTTGCATCATCGAACGTGCCGGTTTGCAGGTTGCGCGCGACACCGGTGCTGAACGACCACTTGCCGACATTCGTGGCGACGCTGGCGGTGATTTCGTGTCGCGGTATGAAATACGCGGGTGGCGGGGTCAGCGGCGGTCCACCATTGCCCGGCGTGTTGTAGAGCACATAAGGGTTGGTGTTTTCGTAGAAATACCCAATGGAGCCATTGAGCAGATGCGTGCCGGCATTGGCGGTGGCATCGATCATGCGCGCGCCCAGATCGTCATGGCTGAGGCGGGTACGGTAGGTCAGGTTGAAATATGGCGTAGGGGCGACGATGAAACGACCGACAATGTCGGAGACATTGTCGGTCAGGCCGGAGTCGGGGAGATAGTCGTTGTCCTTGTGGAAACGGTAGGATTGCCCGAGCAGCCCGTCCAGTGTCGCGCCGTTCGGCAGGTACCAGGCGGCGTGCATCGCGTAATCCACGCGCGAACCGCCTTCCAGCCGGTCGATGCCGGGATAGCGGTTGAGGGAGAACAGGTTGGCGTCGGAGAATTCGAGGTCGAGGCTGTCCTCGTTGGGGATGCGGTTATTTTGTGACGTGCCGATATTCGGCGACGCCACGAACTGCACTTCCGGCTCGATCAGTTGGTTGCCCCACCGCCCGGCCTGGCGGATCAGCGGCAAGCGCATGAAAACCGCGCCGTAAGGCTGGGCGCGGGCGGTCTCGGCGTTGTTGAGGTTGCTGAAATTCGGCTGCTCGAAGAGGTGGCTGGCGTCGTAGGCGGCGGTGACGAGCTCCACCCGCGCGGTGCCGACAACGCCGCCGGGGAGGCTGAACGGCACCGAATAGCCGGGGATGGCGGAGATGCGCCGCGTATCCGTGCCGACATTGCGGGTCACGTTGAACATGTCGGCATGCACCGAATATTGGCCGCCGAGTGCATCCTGGTCGGAAAGGAAATCATACTCGCCATGCGGCATCACCACCGGCAAGTTGCTGTTGTTGATGGAAGTGACCAGGCCTTGATACGTGTCGGCGTCCAGCCGCGCATAGGAGGAGGAGGTGAAGCCTTCCAGATACACGTTGCTGGTGAGGAAGGCATAGACCGGATAGAGGCTGTAGGCGTCAAGATAATTGGCGTTCGAGGCGCGCTGGATATTGAAGCCGGCGCGCCAATCCTGATTCAGATCGAATGTGCCGGTGGAGAACAGCGAGTAGCCGTAGGTGCTGCCCAAACGGCCGACCGAACCGGTGGCCGTCAGCTGGCCGAAATTGAAGGCCTGGCGGTAATCGAAGCGCAGAGCCGGCCCTTCTTTCGTGGCGAAGACCGGCTCCAGCGTGATGTCGGCGGAGGGACCGAGCGTGAAATAGTAAGGAATTTCCACGAACGTACCGAGGCGGGAGTTTACGCCGATATCCGGGATCAGCAGCCCGGTCTGGCGCCGCACCGAGGGGTCGGGCTCGGTCAGATAGGGGAAGTAGAAAACCGGGAAGCCGTTGAATTCCATCCGCGCGTCGTGGAACTCGATCATCTTGTGCTGAAGGTCGCGGGTGACGCCGCTGGCAACGAGCTGCCAGAGCGGCGGCGCGGTGGGATTGGTCTTGCACAAATCGCAGGCGGAATAGACGACTTTGGCCAGCTGGTCGATCTGGCCATTATAGCGCCGGGCGCCGTTGGCGATGAGCCGCGCATTCATCGCCAGCCGGGCGGAGACGCCTTGCATCACCGCATCCTTCATGCCCTGGCTCAGCGTCGCCTGGTCGGCGAACACGGTGTTGCCGTCGGGCTGCACGAGAATCACGTGGCCGGTGGCGACCGCGACATTGGTGGTGCGGTTCAGCACCACCTTGTCGGCATACAGGGTCTGGCCACTTTGCACCGCCCGCACATGGCCCGTGGCGGTGACGATGTTCCCGGAATGGTCGTAGGTGATCTTGTCGGCCGTGAAACTCACCGGCGCGCGGTTGTCCACATGGGCCGACGGTCCCAGGAGGGAGAGCTGGGCATGAGCCGGGCCGACGAGGCAGGTGGTGGTGGCGAGGCCAAGCAGGAAGGTCCTGGTGCGGTTCATAGGTCAGCCATCTTCCAGATGCAGCAACAAGGCAAGCGCCAGGCATAATCCGGCGGCGGCCGGCGCCCAGGCGGCAAGCACCACCGGGATCGCCCCGGACGTGCCGAACTGGTTGGCCACCTCGGACACCATGAACAGCGCGAAGCCGCAGCCGACGCCGCTGGCGAGCATGCGCGTGGCGCCGCCGCGCCGCGACGGGCGCATGGAAAACCCGGCGGCCACCAGCGCCATGGTCGCGCAGAGCAAAGGCAGGGCCGCCAAAGCCTGGAAGGCCAGCTCATGCTGGGTGGCCGAGAAGCCGGAGCGCTTCAGCAGCGCGATGAAGCCGGGCAGGGCCCAGAAGGACAACGCGTTGGGAGAGGCAAAACTCTCCTGCACGCGGCTCACGGTCAGGTCGGTGGGAAAGCGCAGCGCCGGCAAAGGCTGCGGCATCGCATCGGGCTTCAATATGTCGACATTGGCGAAGTCCCAGGTGCCGGCATTGAGGGTGGCGTGCGCGGCCTCGAGCCGCTGCAGCAGCATGGTCTGCTGGTTGAGCCGCAGCACGCTGACATGATCGGCGTTCAGCACGTTTTTGTGCAATGTCACGTTGTCGGCGTGGAGAATCGCGACGCCATTCGGCGTCAGGCCGGAATCGGCCTGGCGCACCCAGAGCTGACCGCCATTGAGCGAGAGCGGACCGCCGCCAGCCTGAAGATAGGCGTTGTAGAGGCTCTCGGCGCGGCCGAACATGACGGCGGAGAGCGGGCTGATCGCGCCGGTGCCGAAGACCCCGAGCAGTGTGGCCAGCAACACCGGCATGGCCAGGAACTGCCAGGCGGAAATGCCCGCGGCGCGCGCCACCACCAGTTCCGACGAGCGCGACAGCCGCCAGAAGGCGAAAATGCCGCCGAGCAGGACCGCGAAGGGCAGGATCTGCAGCATGATCCATGGCACGCGGAAAAATTCGATCTCGACGACGATGCTGAAACCCGCATGCGGCGCGGTCGCGGATTCGCGCAGCAATTCGAGGAAGTCGAACAGCGACACCAGCGCCGACAAGGCGGCGAGCATGGCCAGCACCGCGAAGGCGAACTGACGGCCGATATAGCAGGCGAGCGTGAGCGGGATGGTCATGAGCGCACGGTCTGACGCGAAAACAGGAGAATGGCCGCGACCAGGCCCGGCGCCACCGCGGTCGCCCAGATCAGCGGCAGCAAAGCGAGGTTGCGTGCCGCGAGGTTGTTCACGCCAAGCCCCAGCGCGACGAGCAAAGTCACGGCCAGGACGGCGGAGACCGGGCGCACGATCCCGCCATGGCGGCGGAACATCCCCCGCAGCGCGGCGAACAGGCCGATCAGCGTGAAGCTGATCACCGCCAGCGGCGCGGTCAGGCGCCGATGTGCCTCCACCACCCATTTGGCGCGGTCCGGTCCGGTGATGGTGCGGGGCGGGTGCAGCAATTGCCGGAGCGGGGCCTCGGCGGAATCCGTCAGTTCCGGCGTGTAGCCCTGGGACGCCTGGGCCAGGGAGACGGTGTAGGTGTGGAAATCGAGAACATCGAGGCGGCCGGTCCGCGGGTCCACCTCCTCGCGCGACCCGTGCTGGAGCAGCACTTCCGGCCCTTGCGGGGTGACCGCCAATTGCCCGCTCTGCGCCAGAATGGTGGCCGGATTCCGCGGATCGCGGCCGTCCTCGATCAGGATGCCGCGCAGGCTGTCATCCGGGTTGCGCGCCTGCACATAGACCGTGACATTGGCCGCCACCGGCGTGAACACGCCTGGCTGCAGCAGGAAGGCGGCGATCTGGTTGCGGATCTCGAATTCGTAAGCGCGGAAGGCGGTGAGCGAAGCCGGCACCAGCACGAGATTCAGCAGATAGCAGAACAGCATGGTTCCGGTGGCGATCAGCAGGGCCGGCCGGGCGAGGGTGACGTCCGACATGCCGGCGGCGCGCATCACCGTCAGCTCGCGGTCGCCGGCCAGCCGCGTATAGACGAACAGTACGACGATGAAGCACGTGATCGGCAGGATGGTGGCGACAAAACTGGGCACGAGCAGCATGGTCAGCCGCAGGAAAACGAACGGCGAAAGCCCATGGCTGACGATGATCTGGATGAAGCGCAGGGACTGGGTGAGCCAGATCAGGGCGACCAGCCCGGTGGTGACCAGGAGCAGCGCCACCAGGAGTTGGCTGAAAATATAGTGGTCGATCCGGCTAAGGCGGGGGCGGCGCTCCATATCCGCAGGTTCTGGCTGGGAGCCGCCGTAAACGCAAGGGCGCCGAGGTGGCGTTACCAGCGCCGGGCGTTGCTCCGGCTGAGGCTGTACAGCACCGCGATGACGACCGCGACCAGCACGATGGCTTCGCCGAGCGAGAGGTGGCCGAGCAGGCGGAAGATCACCGAATAGATCAGCCCATGGACGATCGAGGAGACGATGATATGCGTGAGCCACCCGCCGCTGAACGCGTGCGCGTAACCATAGCCGTAATGCGCGGAATAGGCCGGATGATAGCCTGCGCTGAAGCCGGAGTGGTAGCCATACCCATAACGGGAGAGATGGATGAGGGGGGACATGGCGATCCTTCTACCGCTTTGCGCCGGGCCGCTCCAGGCCTGCCGCCCGGCTCAGCGGGTTTCGGCGCGCAGCGGCCTTGGATATCGTGCCCAGCCGGGCACCACCCGGCTCATGGCGGCGGCGGAAATCACCGCGGCAAGCGTGAAAGGCAAGACGACATCAATGGCAAATAACAGGCCGGCATGCAGCAGGGCCGGACACATCGCCAAGGCGATGCCGGGCGGGTGGACGATTCGCAGCAGCGGAAGAAGGATCGCCGCGCTCAGTGCCGCCAGCATCGCCACGCCGGGACCGAAGCCGAGGACCAGGCTGGCCACGGTGCCGATCGCCGCGCCGGCCACCGAGCCGCACACGACGGCGAGCGGCTGGGCAATCGAGACCTCCGGCAGATAGGCCAGGATCGCCAACGTCGCGGCGAAGGGCGGGATCAGAAAAACCCCGCCGTCGGCGTGATCGAGCCTTGCCAGGGCGCCAAGCAATAGCGCCATCCATAAGCAGGCCAACATGTTGGGGCGAAGCGCAGTGCCCCAACACGCGACCATACGGGCCGGCAACGGGCCGCCGTGGCTCATGATCGGACCGCTACCTTAAGCGTTCTCAAGGGCCGCGTCGAACGCGTCCATGGCGCGGGTGGTATAGACCAAGGCCGCGCCTGCATTCACAGCGATGGCGGTCCCCAGCGCCTCGGCGATCTCTTCCTTGGAGGCGCCGAGCTTCCGGGCGGCTTCGGTATGAACCGCAATACAACCGTCGCAACGCAAGGAGATGGCCACCGCCAGCGCGATCAGCTCTCGGGTCTTGGCATCGAGATGGCCGGTCTTTACTCCGGCGCCGGAGAGGGCGGCATAGGCTTTAACCGTGTCGGGCGCCAATTTGGCGACGCCGCCGACACCGGCTACGACCTGTTGACGATAAATGTTCCAATCCATCATGTGCATGACCGACATCCTTGTGTTTGAAGCGTCCCCAACACTAGGCTTTCCGCCCCCTTCCGCGAATGCCGGCGCGGCGCGAAGACATGGCCGCGCGGATCAAAGCGGAACGCCGTGACAGCGGTCGCGCCACGGGATGGGGATATGTTGAGCGGTCTGGCGCCGTTGCTGCATGTCCGCCCGGAGCTCGAGGATTTCTGCCGTTTCGGCGGCGATTGGCGGTCGCCGCACGACCAGATGCATGGCGGGGCCCATTTCCATATCGTCACCCAGGGGCAATGCGTGCTGGAGCGCTCGCACCGCGACGTCCTGACGCTGCAAGCCGGCGATGTGCTGCTCTTGCCGCATGGAGACCGGCATGTGCTGCGCGCGCCGAACGCGGGGCCGGCCGGCGGCCCGCCGGTCAGCGTTACTTACAGCAATGCCATCCGCATCAAGACCAGCGTGGGCGTCGGCATCGGCGCCGAGCTGATCTGTGGAAGCCTGCATTTTGAGGTGGCGCCGGATAATCTGGTGATTGCCGCTCTGCCGGACGTGATCGTCCTGCGTGCCGGCCAGGAAGCGTTGGCCGAGCGGTTCGTTGCCCTTATGGCGTCGATTCGAGATGAGCTGGACGGCGCCCGGCCGGGGGCAGCCTCCATTGCCGCCGATCTGGCCCGCGCCATGTTCGTCATGATGCTGCGGCGCCATCTCGAGGACCATCCGCCGCCCGCGGGGCTCCTGGCGCTGCTGGCCCATGGAATGACGGCGCCGGCGGCGCTCGCCATGTTGCGCGATCCGGCGCGCGACTGGTCGCTCGACGCGCTGGCGGACATCGCCGCCGCGTCGCGCGCGACATTGGTGCGGGCCTTCCGCAAAACCGCCGGCGTGCCCCCACTGACCTTCCTGATGGGGCTGCGCCTCGGCCTGGCGCGCCAGCTTCTGCTCGCCGGCCATGAGTCCGTCGGCCAAATCGCCGACGCTGTCGGCTATCAATCAGAGGCCGCTTTCAGCCGCGCGTTCCTGCGCCAGTTCGGCGTGCGGCCGGGGCGGTTGCGCGGCCGGAAAGCAGCCGCTTTTTGAAAAAAGCGGCGCAAAAGCTTTTTGTTATGCTGGGCCATGGGCTGTGTCGCCGACAACGCCCATGGCCCAGAGTAAATAAAGTTTTTTTGCTACTTTTTGTTCACAAAAAGTAGTCTTTTGCTTTTTCCTTCCTCCTTGTCTTCCCGCCTGGCCAAGGCGGCGAGCACGGTGCGTTCGGACTGCTGGAGGTAAGCATCCAGCGCCGCGGCGGCCTCTTGCGGGCGGCCTTGCTCGAGCAAGGCGAGGATACCGGCATTCATGTCGACATAAGGCGCGTGCAGCAGTTCGGGGTTGTCGAGCAGGAAGAAGCTCAGGCGCAGCTCCGCCGCCACCTGGGCGTAGAATTCGCTGAGGCGCGTGCTGTCGGCCAGCGCCACGATCGCCGCGTGGAACAGCATGTTGGCGCTGCCGACCGCGTGCCAGTCCTGCTGCTCGCGGGCTGCCTTCGCGTGATCGACGGCTTCATGCATGCGGGCCGTTGCCGGGTGTTTCGGATATGATTGGGCCAGAGCGCGGTGTTCGATCATCCGCCGCACGCGGTAGATATCGATCACCGAAGAAATGGTCGGCGTCGTAACGAACACGCCGCGATTGGCCTTGTGTTCCAGCAAGCCTTCCTTGGTCAGCAGCCGGAAGGCTTCGCGCAGCGTGTTGCGCGAGACGCCGAGTTGCGTGCAAAGCGCCTGCTCCGAGAGGCGTTGTCCTGGCTTGAAGTCTCCGTCGATCAGGCAGTTTCTCAGCGTATCAGCCAATTTTTGGGGGAGCGGAAGCGCTGGGGCTTGGTGCATTTCTCTTCGTTTGTCCTGCCGGGTGCGGCCATTTTGACGGGGCCTGGGGGCGTTCCTTATCTGAAGCCCGCGCCAGCGGCTATCCCTGGTGACGGGCCGGGATGCAGGGCGGTGGGCGGGGTGGGCCGCCGGATTCGGCAGAAAAAGCGCTGAAAAAGCAGCGTGCGGCTAATAATTGACCAAATGTTGGTTATGAATTTGGCTTTATTGTAGGAAGAGTTGAATCTTATTGTTCAACAAGATTGACGGGGACGTATTTGTGCCGCAATTGGCGTCAGTCGTCGTGAATGTGGGGCGGCAGCCATAAAGCGGAGGGATTAGGTGGAGCAGGCAACAACCATTACGGCGACGGCGGGCATGATGCCCCGGGCGGCGCGGCGCAAGGATTTTCTCGCGGCAATCATGATCATGGCCATGGCCGCTGTCGGGCCTGGCTTCATCACGCAGACCGCGACGTTCACGGCCAAGCTCGGCGCGGCCTTCGCCTTCGCGATTTTGGCCTCGGTGGTCATCGATTTCGTCGTGCAGCTCAATATCTGGCGCGTCGTCACGATCACCAAGATGCGCGCCTCGGATATCGCCAATGCCGCGATCCCCGGTTCGGGCTACCTGCTCGCGGTACTGGTGATCGTTGGCGGCCTGTTCTTCAATATCGGCAACATTGCCGGCGCGGGGCTGGGCCTGAACGCGTTGCTGGGTACCGATCCGAAAATCGGCGGCGCCCTCGCGGCGCTGGTCGCCATCGGCATCTTCATCTCCAAGCGCGCCGGCATCGCCATGGACCGCGTGGTGCTGGGCGCGGGCATCGTCAAGCTGATCCTGGTCGTCTATGCCTGCATTGCGGCGGCGCCCCCGGTCGGCGCGGCGTTCCACCAGACCTTCGCGCCGAGTCATATCGATTTCGCAACCATCACCACCATCGTCGGCGGCACGGTCGGCGGCTATATCACCTATGCCGGCGCGCATCGCCTGTTGGATAAGGGCGCGGTCGGGCCGGAGAATCTGGCGGCGGCGAATCGCGCCGCTCTCACCGGCATTCTCGTCACCGGCGTGATGCGTTACATCCTCTTCCTTGCCGTTCTCGGCGTGGTTGCCGCCGGCACGGTGATCCACATTTCCGGCAAGGCGGCGAATCCTGCCGGCCAGGCCTTCCTCGCTTCGACCGGCGCCATCGGTTACCGCCTGTTCGGGGCGGTGTTCCTGGCCTCGGCCATGACCAGCATCATCGGCGCGGGTTACACCTCCGTCTCCTTCCTGACCGCGTTCAAGAAGGGCATGACCGAGCGCAACCGCAACATCGCAACGGTCGGCTTCATCGCCTTTTCATTGGTCTGCTTTATCCTTTTGAAGACCACGCCCGCGGCCATGCTGGTGTTCGTCGGCGGCCTTAACGGGCTGGTGTTGCCGATCGGCCTGTCGATCTTCCTGTATGCCGCTTACGCGTGCAAGCATCTCATGGGTGGGTACCGCTATCCGCGCTGGCTGCTGGTGGCGGGGGTGCTAGTCTGCCTGGTGACCTGGTATATGGCGTATAAATCCATCGGGCCGATTTTCGCGTTCTTGAGCATGTAAGGGAGACCAGGCGCATGGTTAACGTAGATCTGAACAGTGACCTTGGCGAAAGCTATGGCGCCTGGAAAATGGGTGATGATTCCACGCTGCTCGGCGTGGTTTCCAGCGCCAACATCGCCTGCGGCTTTCATGCGGGCGATCCGGCGGGGCTGCTGAAATCGGTGCGCGATGCCGCGGCGCGCGGCGTCGCGATCGGCGCGCATGTGTCCTATCCAGACCGCGTCGGCTTCGGCCGGCGCGACATGGATGTGACGAGCGAAGAACTGATCGGCGACGTGATCTATCAGATCGGCGCGCTGCAAGGCATCGCCCGGGCGGCGGGCACTGCCGTGCGCTATGTGAAGCCGCATGGCGCGCTGTACAACCATATCGCCAAGAATGAACGCCAGGGCCGCGCAGTGATCGAGGCGATCAAGCTGGTCGATCCCGATCTGGTGCTGATGGGGCTGGCCGGCACGCCGATTCTGCAGCTTGCCCGGGGGGAAGGGTTGAAGGTGGTGGCTGAGGTGTTCGCCGACCGTGGCTACACGCCGGAGGGGCTGCTTGTCTCCCGCCGGGAGCCCAATGCCGTGTTGCACGATGCGGATTTCGTGGCCGCGCGGATGCTCAACTTCGTGCGCACCGGCACGGTGGCGGCGGTCGACGGTACGGAAATCCGCATCGAAGCCGAATCGATCTGCGTGCATGGCGACAGCCCCGGCGCGGTGACGATGGCGCAAACCATCCGGCGCGTGTTCGAGAGCAATGGGGTCGCGGTGAAATCCTTCCTGCCGGCGGCCGCGTAAGCAAAGTTTTCTTTTCATGCGCTTTCTGCCTTTGAATTTGACGAGCTTTCTGGTCGAGTTGAACGATCTCGACGAGACGCTGGCGTTGCTGGCCGCCTTGCAGGCGAATCCCTTGCCCGGCATCCGGGAGATGGTGCCGGCGGCGCGGACTTTGATGATCGGCTTTGCCGCTGAAACGACCAGCGCCGAGGCGCTGGCGGCAAGCCTCTCGCAGCTGGATCTGGTGGCGCCGGTCCGCCAGGATGACAGGATCGTCGAGGTGCCGGTCGATTATCAGGGCGAGGATCTCGCGGAAGTTGCCGAACTCACCGGTCTGAGCGTCGAAGACGTGATCCGGCGCCATGCGGCGGGCGAATACAAGGTGGCGTTTTGCGGCTTTGCGCCCGGCTTCGGCTATCTCGTCGGCGGCGATCCGGCGCTGCACGTGCCGCGCCGCAAATCGCCGCGCTTGCGCATTCCCGCTGGCACTGTGGCTTTGGCGGGGCATTTCACCGGCGTCTATCCGCAAGCCAGCCCGGGCGGCTGGCAATTGATCGGCACCACGCCGGTGAAGATGTGGGACATCGCCCGCAATCCTCCGGCTTATTTCCAGCCGGGCTACCGCGTGCGGTTCATCGATCTCGCCACGGTCAAAACGCAGATTTCCGTCTCCGCGCCAACGGCAAGCACGGACGCGCCGCCCGCCACAGCGGCCGGGGACGATGAAGTTCAATTCTCCGTCACCGCCGCGCCGCTGCCGGCCTTGTTCCAGGATCTCGGGCGCTTCGGCCAGACCGGGCAGGGCGTGTCAGCTTCCGGCGCGCTGGATCGCGGCGCTTTCAAGGCGGCCAACCGGATGGCTGGCAATGACGAAAGCGAGCCCTGCCTGGAACTGATGGGCGGTGGCTTCTCCTTCCGCAGCAGCGGGCGCGCGGTGATCGGCGTTGCCGGCGCACCGTGCGGCATCACGATCCGCACCGCGCAAGGCAAAATTTTCACGGCGCAGACCGGCACGCCTTTGGCGCTGGAGGCCGGCGACGAGGTGAGCTTCGCCGCGCCGGCCAGCGGGGTGCGTTCCTATCTGGCGGTGCGCGGCGGCTTCAAGGTGGCGAAAATTCTCGGCAGCGCCGCCACCGATACGCTGGCGATGGTCGGTCCCGCGCCGGTGCAGGCGGGCAGCGCGCTCACCGTCAATGACGCCAAAACGGTTTCCGCCAGCGTCGCGCTCGAAGAAATCCCGGCCTTCGCGTTTCCCAAAGCGGGGGAAATCGTCACGCTCGACCTCATCCTGGGGCCGCGCCCGGACTGGTTTACGGCGCAGGCTGTGGAAACGCTGACCGGTACCGATTGGGTGGTGACGCCGCAATCCAACCGTGTCGGCATCCGGTTGGA
Organism: Acidocella sp.; assembly: GCF_035535915.1. Taxonomy (GTDB): domain Bacteria; phylum Pseudomonadota; class Alphaproteobacteria; order Acetobacterales; family Acetobacteraceae; genus Acidocella. The sequence goes on along the minus strand of NZ_DATLPB010000024.1, from coordinate 97,380 downwards.
TGGCGACGGGGTTCTGGAACGCAGCCGCTCCGATGAGCTGCCCAGCGAAGGCACGGTGACCGGCGCGGTCGAGGTGCCGCCGAACGGCAAGCCCCTGCTGTTCCTGGCGGACCATCCGCTCACCGGCGGTTATCCGGTCATCGGCGCTGTCGCCGAGTATCATCTGGACCTGGCGGGGCAGATTCCGGTGGGCGCGAAAATCCGCTTCAGGTCCGTGGCGCCGTTCGCGGAAATCAGGCCAAGCAAAGGAAGAGCTACTTTTTGTGAACAAAAAGTAGCAAAAAAACTTTGTTAACTTTGGGCCGTGCTGGTTTCACTGCCACCGGCCCAGCGTAACCAAAAATTTTTTGCGCCGCTTTTTTTAAAAAGCGGCCACTTTCTTTCTATCAATTCCATCGAAACGCCTATGTCTTTAGGAATACCCATGAAGAAAATCCTGATCGCAAATCGCGGGGAAATTGCCGTCCGCATCATCCGGGCCTGCCGGGATTACGGCGTGCGGTCGGTCGCCGTTTATGCGGATCCGGACGCCGAGGCGCCGTTCGTGGCGCTCGCGGACGAGGCCTATGCCTTGTCCGGTGTGAAGCCGGCGGAGACCTATCTCGACATCGGCAAGCTGCTGGAGGTGGCGCGCCGCGCGCAGGTGGATGCGGTGCATCCCGGCTACGGTTTTCTCTCCGAGCGCGCGGAATTCGCCCGCGCCGTCGCCGATGCCGGGCTGATCTGGATCGGCCCGGATGCGGATGTAATCGACGCGCTGGGCGACAAGGTTTCGGCGCGGCGGATCGCGCAGTCGGTCGGGGCGCCGCTGGTGGCCGGCAGCAATGGGCCGGTGGCGTCCGGCGAGGAAGCGTTGGCCTTCGCCAAGCAGCATGGCCTGCCCATGGCCATCAAGGCGGCTTATGGCGGCGGCGGCAGGGGCATGAAGGTTGCCCGCGCGCTTGGCGAGGTCAAGGAACTTTACGAATCGGCGGTGCGCGAGGCGGTAACGGCGTTCGGGCGCGGCGAATGTTTCCTGGAGCGGTTCCTGGACCGGCCACGGCATATCGAGGCGCAAATCATCGCCGACAAGCATGGCAAGGTGGTGGTGCTGGGCACGCGCGATTGCTCGCTGCAGCGCCGCAACCAGAAGTTGGTGGAAGAGGCGCCGGCGCCCTTCATCACCGATGAGCAGCGCCGGATTATTGAAGAGTCCGCCAAGAAAATTTGCGCGGCGGCGGGATATTCGAGCGCCGGCACGGTGGAATTCCTGCTCGGGCAGGATGGCACGATCTCCTTCCTCGAGGTGAACACGCGGCTGCAGGTCGAGCATCCGGTTACCGAGGAAACCACGGGCGTGGATCTGGTCATCGAGCAGTTCCGCGTTGCCGAAGGCAAGGCGCTGTCGATTTCCGAAACGAATCTGAGCCGCGGTCACGCGTTCGAATTCCGCATCAATGCCGAGGATCCGGCCCAGGGCTTCCTGCCCACGCCCGGTCGGGTCGTGCTGTTCGAGCCGCCTTCGGGGCCCGGCGTGCGGCTGGATAGCGGCGTGGTCGCCGGGTCGGTCATTCCCGGCCAGTATGATTCGCTCATCGCCAAGCTGATCGTCACCGGCAGCACCCGTGAGGAGGCGCTGAAGCGCGCGCGCCGGGCCTTAAGCGAGTTCAGGATCGAAGGGCTGGCGACGGTGCTGCCCTTCCACAAGGCCGTGCTGGAGCATCCGGATTTCATCGGGGAGGGCGGCATTGCCGTTCACACGCGCTGGATCGAGACGGATTTCCGGGCTGATTTGGCGCCCGCGGCGCGGCCCGAGCCGGTGGAAACGCCGGAACTCGTGCGCCTGCCGATAGAAATCGACGGCAAGCGCCATCAGATCGGCCTGCCGCGCAGCTTTCTCGCGGGCATGTCGCACGCGCCGCAGCCTGACACGGCCCCGGCGGCGGGCGTTGATGACGCCGCCATCCGCGCGCCCATCGCAGGCAGCATCCAGGTTTGGAAAATCGAGGACAAGGCCGAGGTCCAGGCCGGCGACCTGCTGGCGGTGATGGAGGCGATGAAAATGGAAGTGCAGGTCACCGCCGCCCGCGCCGGCACCATCCGGCTGGTGGCCCAGCCGGGGGCGTTTGTGAATGCCGGCGATGCGATCGGGCATTATGAGTAAGGGAAAGTAAGCGGCCGCTTTTAAAAAAAAGCGGCGCAAAAATTTTTGTTATGCTGGGCCTGAGGCTGTGTCGGCGCCAACGCCCATGACCCAGCATAACAAAGTTTTTTTGCTACTTTTTGTTCACAAAAAGTAGCCTTACTAAACTATAGTTTCAGCCGCAGCCCGGCGAAAACGCCGACGGGCGCGGCGATGCTGTAGCTGCGTGGATTGTCGAAATTCGGGGCTTGCGCCACGAAGACGCCGCCGGTCGGTGAGAAAGTCCCGTAATTGTAGTAGGTCGTGTCGGTGACGTTATCGATTTCTCCGAAGAATTGCAGCTTCGGCGTCACCTGGTACGTGGTTGTCAAATTCAGCACGAAATAGCCGGGCAGGGGCTTGGTCTGGTTCGATTCGTCGCCGAACAAAAAGCTCGAGGTCTGCGCGTACGCGTTGAACCCGAGGGTCCATTTTGGCGTGACCTTGTAACCGGCGCCGAATTTAACGAGATTTTGTGGAATGCCGGGCAGATGGTCGCCGGGCATGATGGCGATGTTGCCGTTGGCGTCCGCCGCCGGACTGTTGGATTGTTCGATGAAGGGGCTTTGAAAGGTCGCCTCCGTCAGGGAGTAGGTAAGATAGGCGTTCCACCGGTCGGCATCGAGCCGGGTCTGGAAATCGGCGCCCTGCCGCAGCACGTTCCCGACATTGCTGAAAAAGCCCATGCCGATCGGATTGAACGGCGATTGCAGAAACTCGATGTCATCATTGGCGACAGAGTGATAGTAATCGACGTTGTAGCTGAAGATTGCATCGGCCGGGCCCGGGATGGCGCCGCGAAACCCCGCTTCGAAGGTCCGCACCACAATCTGCTTGAGGTCGGGGTCGCCGGAAATGAAATTCGCCAGATCGCAGGAATCCTCGGGGCTGGCGCAGGAAAGTTCCGCCGGTGTCGGCGCGGCGTTGGCTTCCGAATAGCTGCCATACAACGTCATGGCGGGCATCACATTGTAGGTCGCGCCGATGGTTGGGTTGGCATGCATGTAGTAATGCCCGCCATTCAGGCCGCCGGGGGGCGAATTCGGGTCCGGCGGGTTCTGGTCATGCAGGACGAGGTCGGCGATGTTGAGCCGGCCGCCCATGGTCAGCGCCAGCCTGTCCGTGAGGTTGAGCGTGTCGGTCAGATAGGCGCCGTAATAGGCGTTGCGGATGACGATGTCGGCCGGCACGGTGCCAGGCTCGTCCACCAGGAAACCGGGATTGGGAATGCCCGGCGGCGTGAAAAAGACGCGGTTATCGGTAATCCCGCCATCAAAGGCGCCGGCATCGTACTTGGTGAACCCGCCATCATAGCTCACCCCGCCGACAAGATTGTTGTGGAGGCCAAAAACCGGTGCGGTGTTAGTGAGCTGGACCGAGCCGCCATAGCCGTTGGTGTTGGTCGTGCTCAAATCGAGCTGGGCGTAGGGAAAGAAGCCGGCTTCATTGGGCGTTGGCAGAAAATTAGGAATCGGCGCCCCGCCGGTGGTTGTGCTCACGGGATTGCCGGGGCCGCCCTGGCATAGAAACGCCTCATTCGGGCCAGGGCCGCAGGGCAGATCGAACGGGCCGTTGCCGTTGGTCAGGCGCTCCAGCAGATATTGATAATAGGCCACGACCTGCAGTGAGGTGTCTGCTGTTAACTGGTCGTTAAAGGATGTGCCCAGCTTCAGATATTTGTCGGCGATCTGGTTGGGGCCGGTGAATTGCGCTGAGCGGTCGACACTGAGGATCTGCACCGGGACCGTGCCGGGGCCATCGAGCACCGAATTGGCCAGCGTCAGGTTGAGGTGCAGCGACGCATGGTCGTTGCGCCAGCCGAAATCTCCATAGAAATTCTGAATGTCGGACGATTGCAGGTCGCGCCACCCGCCTTCGTGGGTCTCGCCGAGATCGACATAGGCGGCGACGTCACCGGCCTGCTTGCCATATTCGAGATTGCCGGTGATCTTGTCGAAGGAGCCGCCGGAAACCTCCAGCTCGCCGCCGTGATAATTAAAGCCGTCCTTCATCTGGACATTGAGCGCGCCGCCCAACGCATTCAGCCCGAACACAGGGTTGCCGTCTTCCAGGGTGGTTGAGGCAATCGCCTCATCGGGCAGCAGGCTCCAGATCACGACATCGCCGAAGGGCTGATTGAAGCGGACGCCGTTGACATAGACGCTCAAGCCCTGCGGCGTCCCCTGAATCGGCGAGGCCTGGAAGCCATGGTACATGATCGACGGCTGGTAGGGATTCGCCTGGCTGTTGACGGCGTTCACGCCGGCCGCCGTCAGATTCAGGGTGTCGGTCAGAGAGGCGGTGCCGTTCACGCGCAAATCTTTCGACGTGAAAACCTGCACCGGATGCGGCCATTTCGCGATGTTGACCCCCGAACTCCGGATGGGCGACGTCGAGATCGTGACCTCGGGCGTCGTGTAGCTGCCTGCAGATGCCGGGGGCGCTGGTGTGGCCGTGCCAGTGGTCGTGCCCGTCGGGGTCGGTTGGCCGGCCGTTTGCCCCCAGGCGGGGAGCCCGGTGGCGCCCGCCGTCACGGTAACGGCCAGAATCAGGAGCCCGCGCCCATACCGGCCTGCATGTTCCCGCGTCATTTAATTCTCATCTCCCCTTACGTGAACATTCTTCGGTTCACCGGGGAAGTCATATCAGCTCATAGGCCTTTCGTATCGGGAGGTTTTCCCGAAATCGCCGGGAGTTTTTCCTGATCCGCCGGCGGGAGCCATTTCGCCCTTGCTCTCGGGCGCGACCCTGGGCAGTTTTTCCTGTTAGATGGGGCGTGGCCGCTTAGGAGGCTGCGCTTTCGGGAGGATAAAAAATGTCGCTTCGGGCGCGATTGATCCTGTCTATCATGGCCGTGATGCTGGCGGCGATCGCACTCAGCGCCGGATCCGTGGTTTTGAACGGCCGGCGCCAGGTTCGCACCGAGCTCAGCACCGCGTTGATCGTCTCTCAGGCTTCGGTCGCCAGCAATCTGGCTTTGATCGACGAGTCGGGTGGTGAGCCGGGGGGAGTGGATCGGCTGGTGCGGATCTTCAACGGCTCACGCAATGTCGAGGCGTTGCTTGCCGCGGCCGATGGCCGCATCCTGGCGCGGTCGGTTCCGTACCGGGCGAAGGCGCCGGCGCCGGCCTGGCTCGTCCGGCTCTTGAATCCCGCCCTGGCGCCGGTCTCTTTCCCGCTTCGGGGGCAGGGCCACCCGACTTTGGTGCTGCGCGCGACTGCCTTGAATGAAAGCTCTGAGGTCTGGGCGAACATCACCAATGACGGCCTCTTCGTGCTTCTGTTCCTGGTGCCGGCGATTTTCCTGATCTGGCGGACCGCCGGTTGGATCCTGTCCCCGTTGTCGGGGCTGGCGGCCGGCATGGCCGGGCTGCGCGCCGGGGAGAAAGAGGCGCTGGTCGCGGAGCAGGGGCCGCTTGAATTGCGCGCGCTGACCGCGACGTTCAACCGCCTTGTTGAGGAGCTCGCCGCGCGCGCGGCACAGGCTGCGCGTCTCGAAGCGCAAATGGCGCGCATCCAGGCCGAAGAACGCGCCGATCTTGCACGCGACCTCCATGATGATATCGGGCCGCTGCTTTTCCTGGCGAAAATTGATCTCGCGTCACTCGCACGCCATCCGTTCCTTGAGTCCCGAAAGGAGCTTCGCGAGACCGCGTCGGGCGTTATCGAACATCTCAGCCAGATCCAGGCGAGTCTGCGGGACATTCTGAACCGGCTTCAGCCGCGCCGCGACTCTGAGTTCTCGCTTGCCGAGGCCGCCGAGACATCGTTGGCGCATTGGCAGGCGCGTTACCCGGACATCGCCTTTCAGCTGGACGCCGTCCAGGCCCCGTCCCGGCTGTCGCCGCCCATTCTCGACGCCGCGTGCCGTGTCATCACCGAATCCATCAGCAACGCCGTCCAGCACGCCGAACTCTCCTATCTTTCGATCACGCTGACGGGGAGCGCCGCGGACGAAGTGGGGATCGTCGTAAGAAATGACGGTCTCATCCAGTCCCCCGCAAAGGAGCGCGGATTTGGCCTGCGCAACATGCGCGACCGGGTGGAGGCCTGCGGCGGGCGGTTTACGGCCTTTCATGATGCTGCGGCATCCGCCTGGACCGTGCACGCCGTGATGCCGCTTGGCGCGCCGGCCGGCAACCATCGGGCTGATGCGGCATGAAGATCCTCGTCGTCGACGATCACGCGGTGGTCCGTTCCGGATTCGCCCGGCTCTTCTCCGAGCGCCCTGAAGCCACGGTGCATTACGCGACCACCGGCCAGGAGGCGCTGCGGTTGGCGCGGGAGATGCGCCCCGAAATCATCATTCTGGACCTCGACATGCCTGATGTCAGCGGCTTCGCCTTGCTCAAAAGGCTTCGGCTCGAGGCCCAGGATGCCCGTATCCTGATCGTCACGATGTATGCCGACATCGCCTATGTCGACCGGGCCATCGAAATGGGCGCCACCGGCTACGTCACAAAAAGTGCCGCGCCGGAAGAGTTGCTGACGGCGGTCGACCATGCCGGCGCCGGGAAACGTTATATCGAAGCCTCGATCTGCCGGGCGATGGTCCAGCGCGCCCAGAACATGAAAGACCACGGCGCCGAACTGACGCCGCGCGACATCGACGTGATTCGTCTTCTCGCCGAGGGCAGAAGCGTCGGGGAGATCGCTGGGAGCATCGGCGTCAGTTACAAGACGATCGCCAATAACTGCTCGATGCTGAAGGCAAAGCTCGGCCTTGAGGATATCAAGGACCTCATTCGCTACGCGGTCGCATGGAAATTGAACGGCCGCGACCTCGGTTGAGGCAGGCGTGCCGGCTTGTTGAGCGCGCGGCGGCAATGGTAGGGCAGGAACACAAGATGCGGCCGCGCACGGTTTCGGTCGCCGGGTGTTGGGAAAGGAAGTTGATCATGCGCGTCGCGGTTCTTGATGATTGGCAGGGCGTTGCCGAATCGGCGGCCGATTGGTCCGCCTTGCGCGCCCGTGCGGAAGTGGTGTTTTTCCACGAGGCCTTCGCCAGCGAAGATGACGCCGCGGCGCAACTGGCGGATTTCGACATTCTGATGCCGATGCGCGAACGCACGCCGTTTCCGGAATCGCTGATCGCGCGGCTGCCGAAGCTCAAATTTTTCGCGATGACCGGCAAGCGTGCGGGCGCGATCGATTTCGCGGCGCTGGCCAAACGCCAGGTCGTGACCTCTTACAGCCTGGATGGCGGCAATGGCGAGGCCACCGCCGAGTTGACGCTGGGGCTGATGCTGGCGGCGGCGCGCGCCATTCCGGCGGCGGATGCCGCGATCCGGGCCGGCGGCTTCCAGGCCGGCGTGCCCGCGGGCACCCAGCTCGCGGGCAAGACGCTCGGGCTGATCGGGCTCGGCCGGCTCGGCAGCCTGATGGCGCGCTATGCGGCGGCTTTGAACATGAACGTGCTGGCGTGGAGCCCGAACCTGACCGCGGAACGCGCCGCTGCCGCCGGCGCGCGCTTCGTGCCGCGTGACGAATTGCTCGCGCAGGCCGATGTCGTAAGCCTGCATATCGTGCTCGCGCCGACCACCAAGGGCATGATCGGCGCGCGTGAACTAGGGCTGATGAAGACCGGCGCGATCCTGATCAACACCTCGCGCGCCCCCCTGGTCGACGAGGCGGCTTTGATCGCGGAACTGCGCGCGGGACGGCTGGTCGCAGCGCTCGACGTCTACGACCGTGAGCCGTTGCCGGCGGACCATCCGCTGCGGCATCTGCCGAACACGGTGCTGACGCCGCATCTGGGCTATGGCGCCATCGAGGCGTTCCGCTCGTTCTACAGCCAGGGCATCGAAAACGTGCTGGCGTTTCTGGATGGCGCGCCGATCCGGCTGCTGACGTAAGAAAAAAGAAGCCGCTTTTTGAAAAAAGCGGCACCAAAAACTTTTGTTTACGCTGGGCCTGAGGCTGTGTCGCTGCCAACGCCCATGGCCCAGCATAACAAAGTTTTTTTGCTACTTTTTGTTCACAAAAAGTAGCCTTCCTTTTTGTTTCCTTCCTGCCTTCACCCGGCGGCTTCGTCGTAAGCCCGGTGCGGCAGATCCGTCACCAGCATGCAGCCTGGCGCATGCGCCAGGAAGAAGGGCAGCTTCGCGTGCTGGAGCGCCGCCTGGCTGGTCACGCCGCAGGCCCAGAACAGCGGTACTTCGCCGGGTTCCACCGGCACCGCGTCGCCGTAATCGGGGCGGGAAAGATCGGAAATGCCGATCGCGGCCGGATCGCCCGCATGCACCGGCGCGCCATGCATCTGCACGAAACGGCCGGAGATTTTTGCCGCGCGGTCCGCGTTATCCGCGGAGAACGGCCGCATCGAGACCACCATCGGGCCACCGAACGGGCCAACGGCTTTCGTTTGGATCGAGGTGCGGTACATCGCCACATTGCGGCCGAGGCGGACATGGCGCATCTCCAGCCCTTCCTCCATCAGCGCGTGCTCGAAGGTAAAGGAGCAGCCGATGGCGAACGTCACCAGATCGTCGCGCCAGAGATGGGCCACGTCCGTCGGTTCATCGGTGAACACGCCGTCGCGGTAGACGCGGTAGCGCGGCAGGTCGTGGCGAATGTCGATGCCCTGGCCGAGCGCCGGCAAGGACGGATCGCCCGGCTCGCTCATTGCCAGCACCGGGCAGGCCTGGGCGTTCAGCGCGCAGAATTCGGCGAAGAGCTTGGCCTGCTCGGCCGGCAGGATGGCGATGTTGGCCTGCACGAAGCCGGGCGCCGCGCCGCTGGTTTGGCCGTCATGTTGCCCGGCCCGCGCGGCCAGGCGCACTGCGGCGGCTTCGGTGGGGGTCAATCTTTCAAGCATCGTCCAGCCCTTCGTTTCAGGCGGCCAGACTACACAGATCGGCTGATCCTGCAATGCGAAAGAAAGTGGGCGCTTTTTGAAAAAAAGCGCCGCAAAAACTTTTATCGACTCTGGGCCATGGGCATTGTCGCCGACACAGCCCATGCCCTCCGGGGCTATTCCAACGGTGCTACGCACCGCCGGAACCTTCAGCCCCTCCGCCCAGCATAACAAAGTTTTTTTGCTACTTTTTGTTCACAAAAAGTAGCGCTTACTTTCTTCACCTGCATCGGATAGGTTCGCGGAAATCCTCCCGGACGGGGGGAGAACGAACGGAGGTAACGGAAAGAATGTCTAACCCGCGCTGGAAGCGGCGTCCCGAAGGCTCGACCTGGGGCGATTTCGGTCCTGACGATCAGGTCGGCCGGCTCAATCTGCTCACCCCGCAGAAAATCCGCGAGGGCATTGCCGAGGTGAAGGAGGCGCGTGCTTTCTGCCTCAGCCTGCCGCTGGATTTTCCCGGCGACAACGCGCTGAACCCGCGCCGCTACCCGCCGCAACTGCGCCCGACCTATCGCAGCGGCCTGCCGAACATGAATTACCTGATGCAGCGCGGCGACCCGCAGCTGACCGACGTGATGAATGACGACGCGGTGCTGCTGCACCTGCAATATTCCACGCAATGGGACAGTCTGGCGCATGTCGGCCAGTTGTTCGACGCCGATGGCGATGGCGTGCCCGAGCAGGTCTATTACAATGGGTTCCGCGCGCACGAGCATGTGGTCGGCCCGGTGCGCTATGAAGGCCAGGAGGTCGTGCCGACCCATGTCGAGCAGACCGGGGCTTATCGCCTTGGCATCGAGACCATGGCGGCGACCTGCGTGCAGGGCCGTGGCGTGATGATCGACCTCGAGGCCCATCTCGGCCGCGATTTCACCCGAGTCGGCTACGACACGCTGATGCGCATCCTCGAAGCCGATAAGGTTGAGGTGACGACGGGCGACCTGGTGTGCCTGCGTACCGGCTATGACCGGGTGTTGCTGGGCATGAACAAGCACCCGACGCAGCAGGGGCTGGACAGTTGTGCGGCTTTGGATGGCCGCGACCGGAAGCTTCTCGATTGGATCACCGATACCGGCCTCGCCGCGCTGATTTCGGACAATGCCGCAGTCGAGGCGCTGCCGCCCGGCGAGAGCCATGACCATCAATGCTCGGCGTTGCCGCTGCATGCGCATTGCCTGTTCAAGCTCGGCGTGCCGCTGGGCGAAATGTGGCTGCTTTCCGACCTTGCCGACTGGCTGCGCGCGAATGGCCGTTATCGCTTTTTCCTGACCGCCCCGCCGCTGCGCCTGCCCGGCGCGATCGGCTCGCCCGTCACGCCGGTCGGCACCGTGTAGTACAAGCCACAAAACTCCGAGGAAACGTCAAAAAATGTCGAAACGCTGGACCCGCATGATCCCGATCATGATGGTGACTTACATGGTCGCTTTCATGGACCGCACGAACATCTCCTTCGCCATTCCCACCATGGCGAAGGAGCTGCATCTCACCGCCACGCAACTTGGCTTCGCCTCCGGCGTGCTGTTCCTGTTCTACGCCGCCTCGCAGCCGCTCGGCGGCATGATCGCCGACCGTGGCTACGGTAAGCCGATGGTGGCGACGCTGATGATCCTCTGGGGTCTTTCCGAAGTGGCGCAGGGGTTCATTCAAACCCCGGCGGAGCTCATCATCGTGCGCTGCCTGCTCGGCCTGTTTGAAGGCGGGCTGATGGTCACGTTCCTGCTGATCGTGTGCAACTGGTTCACGGTGCGCGAGCGCGGCCGCGCCAACGGGCTCTGGTTCCTCTCTTTTCCCGTGGCGGCGATGGTGAGCGGGCCGATTGCCGGCTATATCCTGCATCTTTCCTCCTGGCGGATTCTGTTCATCGCCGAAGGCATCTTGCCGATCATCTGGTCGCTGGTCTGGATCTGGGGCGTCGCCGCGACGCCGCGTGAGGCGAAATGGCTCACCGAGGGCGAGCGGCGCGACCTGCAGGCCAAACTCGAGGCGGACCGAAAGGAAAATGCACCGCATCTGGACGAGGCGGCGCCGCGTTTGTGGCAGCAGATGTTCCGCGTGCCGGTGCTGATCTACACGCTGGCGCTGTTCCTGTGGAATTTCAGCTTTGTCGGGTTCATCATCTGGCTGCCCAGCATCCTGCACCAGGATAAGAGCCTGAGCGCGGTCACGGTCGGCTGGCTGGCCTCCTTGCCCTTCCTGGTGGCGGTGTTCGTCATGCTGTTCCTGGCCTGGGGCTCGGACAAATTCCACAGCCGCCGCCTGTTCGCCGCGGTGCCGATCGGCTTGTCCGGCGTGGTCTTCGTCATCGCCGCGCATTCCTATGCCGGCAACAGCCTGGCCGCCAATCTCGGCCTGCTGATCGTCGCCGGTTCCTTGCTCTACGGGGCACAGCCGATGATCTATGCGATTCCCGGCGATCTGGTTCCCACCCGCGTGGTCGCTACGGTCATCGGCATCGCCAATGGCATCGGCGTGGTCGGGGATTTCCTCGGCCCTTACGTGCTCGGCTTCGTGCGCCAGGCCACGGGGGATTTTGCCTCGGGCCTGTTCCTGCTCGGCGCCGCGTTGGTGGTTTCCGGCCTGCTGCTGGTGCTGGTGCGCGACCGCGCCCAGACCGCCGCGCTGCCGGAGGCAAAGCTTGTGACGGCCAACTAGGAAGGCAGAAAGTGGCCGCTTTTTGAAAAAAGCGGCACCAAAAACTTCTTTTATGCTGGGCGGAGGGGCTGAAGGTTCCGGCGGTGCGTAGCACCGTTGGAATAGCCCCGGAGGGCGTGGGCGTTGTTACTGACAAAGCCCACGGCCCAGCCATTTCGGCTTCTTCGGCTTCCCCATTGACCGGACTAACGCGGTCCTGTATCTCACGAAGGCATAATGATGCGAATAATTCTTATTTGCATCTAAGGTGAGGTATGGGAAGGAGTGGCGGGAGATGGCAGGTAGTCGTCCTGGACGCGTTTGGTTCGGTGCTTCGGTGGCGGTCGCCGCCTCATGGTTCGCCTTCGGGCCGCGTCCCGCGGCGGCGGACTCGATCACGCTCTACAGCGCGCAGCACGAACAGGTCGTCGACATGCTGACGGCGCAATTCACCAAGGAAACCGGCATTGCCGTGCGCGTGCATGAGGGGGAAGGGCCGGAGCTTGCAAGCCAGTTGCTCGCCGAAGGTTCGCATTCGCCGGCCGACGTGTTTTTCACCGAGAATTCGCCCGAGCTCGTGCTGCTCGATGAGCACAAGCTGCTGGCGCCGGTCGCCCCCGCCACGCTCGCCCGCGTGCCGGCTTCCGACAGCGCGCCGGACGGGCACTGGATCGGCCTGCTCGCCCGTGAAAACGTGCTGGCCTACAATACGAATTTGATCAGCGCCGGGGCGCTGCCCGCCTCGCTGCTGGACCTCGCGCAGCCTGCCTGGAAGGGCAAAATCGCGATCGCGCCGGCGGATGCGGATTTCCTGCCGCTGGTGAGCGCGGTGGTCAGGCTGAAGGGCAAGGCGGCCGCGCTCGCCTGGCTGCAGGGGCTGAAGGCGAATGCCGCGATCTATGATGATGACGAGGGCGTGGTGGCCGCGGTGAATCGCGGCTCGGTGCCGGCCGGCGTGATCAATTCCTATTACTGGGAACGGCTCACGACCGAGCTTGGCCCCAACGGCACCCATAGCGCCGTGTATCATTTCGGCAATCACGATGTCGGCGCGCTGGTGAACGTCTCGGGCGCCGCCGTGCTGAAATCGTCCAAAAACCCCGAAGGCGCCCAGAAATTCCTGGCCTTCCTGGCGACCGGCGAGGCCCAGACCATGCTGGCGCAATCCAGCGTCGATTTCGAATATCCCCTGGTGCCGGGGATCGCGGCGAACTCCGCGCTGAAGCCGCTGGACCAGCTTTCGCCGCCCGCCATCGGCCCGGCCGCGCTCGGCGACGATCATGAGGCCGCCATGCTGCTGCGCGAGGCAGGATTGATCTGATGTCGCAGGCCGCCGCCCCCCATGGAGATCTGAAGCCATCGCGCCGCTTCCCCGCGATGCAAGGCCTCCTGGTCGCGGCGGCGTGCGTGGCCCCGCTGCTCGTCCTGCTGCCGATCGGCGCGACACTGGCCCAGGCGACGGCGGAAGGCATCGGACCCTTCCTGCGCGAACTGGCGCGGCCGCTCGTGGGGGCGCTGCTCGGCAACACCGCCGGGCTGATCGAATCGACCATGGCAAGCTGCGCGCTTCTCGGCGTCGGCGTCGCCTGGCTCGTCGAACGGACGGACCTGCCCGGGCGCCGGGTTTTCGCGGCCCTCGCGGCCTGCCCGCTCGCGGTGCCGCCGTTCGTGACGAGCTATGCCTGGCTCTCGATGAGCCCGCATTTCGAGGGTTTTGGCGGCGCGCTGCTGGTGGTCGCCTCGGCCTATTTCCCGCTGGTCTATCTGCCGGTCGCGGCCTCACTGCGCGGCATGGATCCGGCGTTGGAGGAAAGCGCGCGCACGCTCGGCCTCTCCCCCTTTGCCTGTTTTCGCCGCGTGGTGCTGCCGCAATTGCGCCCGGCCCTGATGGGCGGCCTGCTGCTGGTGGCGCTCAACACGCTCACCGAGTTCGGCGCCTTCGCGCTGCTGCGTTTCCGCACCTTCACCACGGAAATCTACGCGGCGTACCGGACCGGATTTTCCGGCCCCGAGACGGCCTCCCTCGGCCTCGTCCTGCTCGTGCTCTGCCTCGCCTGCCTCGCCGCGGATTTCATCCTGCGCGGGCGGCGGCATTATGCCCGCATCGGGCGCGGCACGAAGCGCGCAGCACTCCGCTACGAGCTGGGCCGTGCGAAGCCATTTTGTGTGGCGTTGCTCGTCGGCTTGAACGCGGCCACGCTCGGCGTGCCGCTCGGCATGATCCTGTATTGGCTGACGCAACGCGGCTCTGCGGCGATCACGCCGGCCGAGGTCGCGCCGGCCCGGATCATCGACGCCACGCTGAACTCGGTCGGGCTCGGAATCGCCGGGACGGCGCTGACCATGCTGCTCGCGCTGCCGCTGGCCACGCTCGCCACGCGCCATCGCGGCTGGCTCACGGCCGGCCTGGAGCGGGTCGGCTTTCTTGCCCAGGGCCTGCCGGGCATCGTCCTCGCGCTCGCCCTCGTGTCGGTGGTGATCGGGACCGTGCCGATCCTTTATCAAAGCTACGCGCTGCTGCTGGTGGCCTATGCGATCCTGTTCGTCCCGCTCGCGCTGGTCGGCATCCGGAGCGCCCTGGTGCAGGCGGAGCAGCGGCTGGAGGAGGCGGGGCGCAGCCTGGGCCTCACCCGGTTCGCGGTGCTGCGGCGGATCACCTGGCCGCTCGCCGCCCCCGGCCTCGGCGCCGCCGCGGCGCTCGTCTTCATCGCGATTGCCACCGAGCTCACCAGCACGCTGCTGCTCGCGCCGATAGGCACCGACACGCTGGCGACCGAACTCTGGGCCAACGGGTCGACCCTGGCCTTCGCGGCGGCGGCCCCCTATGCCGCGATCATGACGCTGATTTCGATGGCCGCCAGTTGGCTGTTCGTGCAGCGCTTCGGCGCCGCGCCGCTGCTGGCGCGGCAGGAAGGGTGAGATGGCAACGCTGCAGATCGAAAACCTGTGCAAATCCTTTCGCGATGTCCCCGTTCTCGAGGGGGTCGATCTCGACGTCGCCGCCGGCAGCCTCGTCGCCGTCCTTGGCGCGTCGGGCAGCGGCAAAACGACCTTGCTGCGCCTGATCGCGGGATTCGAGCGGCTGGATCGCGGCCGCATCGCGATCGGCGGCCAGGTTGTTGCGGCGCCCGGCCTGCATGTGGCGCCTGAGCGCCGTGGCGTCGGCTATGTGATGCAGGAAGGCGCGCTGTTCCCGCATCTGTCGGTCGCGGACAATATCCTGTTCGGCGTCGCGTCCAAGGCGCAGCGCAGCGCCGGGCGCGTGGCGGCCTTGCTCGACCTCGTCGGGTTGCCGCAGCGCTACGCGCAATTTCAGCCGCACCTTCTTTCCGGTGGCGAGCAGCAGCGCGTCGCCCTCGCGCGGGCCCTGGCGCCCGAGCCGAAGCTGGTTCTGCTCGACGAACCGTTTTCGGCGCTCGACGCCGCGCTGCGCGGCGACACGCGCCGCGCCGTGGCCGAGGCGCTGCGCGCGGTCGGCGCGACAGGAATTCTCGTCACGCACGACCAGAGCGAGGCGCTGTCGATGGGCAGCAAGGTCGCGGTGTTGCGGCGCGGCCGGCTCGTTCAGGTGGCGACGCCGATGGAGCTTTACCGCCGCCCGGTCGATGCCGAGCTCGCGCGCTTCATCGGCGAGGCGGTTCTGGTTCCCGGCACCGCCGCTGGCCATGTCGCGCGCTGCGGGCTCGGCGCGCTCCCCATCGGCGCCGGCCCGGGCGAGGGGCCGGTCGAAATCATGGTGCGGCCCGAGCAGATCCGGCTGTTGCCGCCGGACACCGAAGGCTGCGCGCGCGGCGAGGTGCTGGGCGTGACCTTCTACGGCCACGACGCGGTGGCGGAAATCGCGCTCGCCGGCGCGGCGGACACGACGATCTCCGCGCGGCTGTTCAGCAACGATTTGCCGGCACCGGGCGAGGCCATCGGTGTCGCCGTGCAAGGCGCGGTGGTTGCCTACCCGCTGCCGGGGGAATGCGCCGCGCCGGCTCCGGCGCAGGACGAAATTCCGGGAGTGGAAAATATTTTGCCACGCGAATGCGCCTGACATGCATTTGCGGATTGATAAGGAGACGCATGGGATGCGGTGTGGCTATGACGGGAAGGACGGCGTGAACATGTCCGTGTGCGCGCGATGACGTCGCGGCGCGGTTTTCTCGGGGGGGCCGGCGTCGCCGCGGGAGCGATCGCCGCGCTCGGCGCGCCTTCCATGGCGCACGCCAATGCGGAACCGTTTTTCGCGCCGCATCAGGGCGGGATCGCGACGCCGCACGCGCAACAGACCAACATCTATTTCGCGGTGTTCGATCTCGCGACCGACCGGCGTGACGATGTGATCGGCATGATGCGGGCCTGGACCGCGGCTGCGGCCCGGCTGCAGGCCGGCTTGCCGGTGGAGCGGCTCGACGACGACCCCGCGGTGCCGGCGCCCGATAGCGGCGATGCGGTCGGGCTCGATCCGGCACGGCTGACATTGACCTTCGGCTTCGGCCCGGACCTCTTCACCTATCAGGGCAAGGACCGTTACGGCCTGGCGGCGCGCCGCCCGGCCGCCCTGGTCGATTTGCCGATCTTCCCCGGCGACCAGCTCGAGGCGGAAAAGACCGGCGGCGCGATCATGGTTCAGGCCTGCGCCGACGACCCGCAAGTGGCCTTCCATGCCGTGCGCCAGCTCGCCCGAATCGCCGGCAACACCGTCTCGCTCAAATGGACCCAGACCGGCTATTGCGCGGCGCCCGTGAACGGGGGCACGCCGCGCAACCTGATGGGATTCAAGGACGGGACGATGAACCCGAAGGTCGCCGATCCGAAGGCGATGGCGGCCGTTGTGTGGGTCGGCCCCGAAGGGCCGGCCTGGATGCAGGGCGGCAGTTATATGGTGGCGCGGCGCATCCGTATCGCGCTGCAGCACTGGGACCAGGTGCGGCTCGGCTTCCAGGAGCAGGTGTTCGGCCGGCACAAATATTCCGGCGCGCCGCTCGGCCAGAAGGACGAGTTCGCGCCGCTCGACCTCGACGCCACCGATGCCGACGGCAACCCGGTCATTCCCGCCAATGCCCATGCGCGGCTCGGCGCGCCGGCCGTGAATGGTGGCGCCCAGATCCTGCGCCGCGCCTACTCCTATAGCGACGGCGCCAGCTTCGTCGCCGAGCGCTGGCCTCCCTGGAAGCAGGCCATGGAATATGATGCCGGGCTGCTGTTCATCTGTTACCAGAAAGATCCCCGCACCGGCTTCATCCGGATCTTCGAGCCGATGTCCAGGATCGATGCGCTCAACCAGTTTACGACGTCCGTCGGGAGCGGCATTTTCGCCTGCCCGCCGGGGGCGGCGAAGGGCGGGTATATCGGCCGGGCATTGTTCGAGGCGTGAGGCAAGAAAAGCGAAAGCAAGGGCTACTTTTTGTGAACAAAAAGTAGCAAAAAAACTTTGATTTATGCTGGGCCATGGGCGTTATCGCCGACAACGCCCATGGCCCAGTGTAAACAAAAGTTTTTGGTGCCGCTTTTTTCAAAAAGCGGCTTCTTCCTGCCAGGGCAACGCGCATGCACGAACATGAGACCCCCAATTTCGGACTGCGCAGGTTCGCGAGCCGGACGAGCCTTGTGGTGGCCGTGACGCTCGTCGCCTTGAAGCTCGCTGCCTGGGTGGTGACCGGGTCTGTGGTCCTCCTGACGTCGGCGGTCGATGCGCTGGTGGATACCGGGGCCAGTTTCGTGACCTATTTCGGTGTCCGCTACGCGGAGCGGCCGCCCGATCGCGATCATCGTTTCGGCCACGGGAAAGGCGAAGCGGTGGCGGGGTTCACCCAGGCGGTGTTTCTGGCGGGCGCGGCCTTGACCCTGGTTTTCCAGTCCGTCGATCGCCTCATTTCTCCTGAATTGATCACGTCCATCGATCTCGGCCTGTGGGTCATCGTCGTCAGCCTGATCGCGGCGGCCGGCCTGGTGGTGATGCAGACCTGGGTGGTCAGGCGCACCGGCTCCACGGCGATCGCCGCCGATCGCGCCCATTACCTCACGGATGTCGCGGTGAACGGCGCGGCGCTTTTCGCGTTGGGCGTGACGAAGCTGACCGGCTGGACGCGCGCGGACCCGGCGTTCGCGCTGGCGATTTCCGTCTACATGATCTGGAACGCCTATGGGATTTCGCAGCAGGTCTTGACCCAGCTGCTGGACCGGGAATTGCCGGTGCCGGACCGGCAACGCATCCGGGCCGCCGTGCTGGGCTGCGCCGGCGTGCGGGACGTTCACGATCTGCGGACGCGCTATGCCGGGGACCGGACCTTTGTGGAGTTCCACCTGGAAGTCGACGGCGACCTGACCGTGGATCGCGGGCACGAGATCGGCGATGTGGCGGAGCGCGCCGTGGCGGCGCTGCTGCCCGGCACCGTGGAGGTGACCGCTCATCTGGAGCCGGCCGGCATTGAAGATGACCGGCTCGACACCCGGGTCAGGCGGAGCGGCGAGAAACGCGGTTCGCCTGCGTGAGGCGGCTTGCTCCCGGAAGCGGCTTTGTTAAGCTGCCTTCATGATGCGGCCCGGCTTATTGCAGGATTTTATCGACCGTCACCGGCGCCTCTTCGTGCTGACCGGCGCGGGCTGCAGCACGAATTCGGGGCTGCCCGACTATCGCGATGCCGATGGCCAGTGGAAGCGCGCGCAGCCGATGACCTATCAGGCGTTCATGGGCGACCCGGTGGCGCGCCGGCGTTACTGGGCGCGCAGCATGGTCGGGTGGCGGCGCTTTGGCCGCGCCCAGCCGAACGGCGCCCATCGCGCGCTCGCCTGCCTGGAGGCGCGCGGGGGGAGCGAAATGTTGCTGACCCAGAATGTCGACCGGCTGCATCAGACCGCCGGCAGCGCCCGCGTGATCGACCTCCACGGAAGGCTCGACCAGGTCCGCTGCATGGGGTGCGAGCGGCTGATGCCGCGCGCCGCGCTCCAGGGCGAGCTCGAACGGCGCAATCCGTCATGGGCCGGCCTGGAGGCGGCCGACGCGCCGGACGGCGACGCCGATCTCGCAATGGCCGACTTCGCGTCCTTCATCGTCCCGCCTTGCCCGCATTGTGGCGAGGTGCTCAAGCCGGATGTGGTGTTCTACGGCGAGAACGTGCCGCGCGAACGGGTGGACGCCGCAACGCGGCATCTCGCGCAATCCGACGCAATGCTGATCGTGGGCTCGTCCCTCATGGTTTATTCCGGCTTCCGCTTCGTCCAGGCGGCCGCGCGCGCGGGAAAGCCGATCGCCGCGATCAATCTCGGGCGGACACGCGGCGATGAATTGCTTTCATTCAAGGTCGAGCAGGCTTGCGAAGATGCGCTGGCTTTTTTGCTCGGACAGAAGGAAGTAGGCGCTTTTTGAAAAAAGCGCCGCAAAAACTTTTACTATGCTGGGCTGTGGGCTGTGTCTGGGCCAATGCCCATGGCCCAGAGTCATAAAGTTTTTTTGCTACTTTTTGTTCACAAAAAGTAGCGCTTGCTTCCTTGCTGTTCGAGGAAGTTCGTTGCCTATTTATAACGTACGGCGCTAAATGGCGGAACATTCCAAACGGGAAGAAACGCCATGTGGATCTTGCGTTCGTGGCTCGCCGCCTTGTGCGTGGCGTTCGTCGTCGCCGTTCCGGCCGAGGCGCAGACCTGCCGATCCTTTCCGCCGCCGGGCGTGGCGCCGATGCCGCTTGAACTCACGCCTGTCACCTTGCAAGTTTTGCAGCCGAGCCTGATTCCGGTGCCGGGCACTGACGGTTTCATCCACCTCGCTTTCGCGGCCCAGGTGACCAATCTCGACCGTGGCACCGCCGCTTTTATGGGGATCCGCCCGGTGGATCCGCTGCATGATTTTGCCGAGGTCGGCGAGAGCCGTGTGGTGGACATGGACGGTAACGATGTCACCGGCATGGTGCGCCCGTTCGCGCCGTCATCGAACGGGATCGATCCTGTGCGCAGCCCCGATGCGCGGCAGCTTGCGGGCGGCGCGGCGGGCATCGCCTTCTTCGATGTGCGCGTGAGAACGATGCAGGCGGTTCCAGCCTTCCTCTCGGAGCAATTCGTCGTGCGCCTGCCGGGCGGCAAGCCGCCCGTCGAGGAGCGCACCGAGCCGATCCCGGTCGGCTGCTCATCTCCGGTGGTCATTTCCCCGCCGCTGGTCGGGCCGCGCTGGTGGGACGGCAATGGCTGCTGCCAGGTGATCAGCCCGCACCGCGGCGCGACCTTGCCGATCAACGGCCGCATCCGGGTGCCCGAGCAATTCGCCATCGACTTCATTCAGCTCACCGCCACGGGCGGATGCTGCACCGGCCCGGTCAAGGACCTTAAATCCTGGCCGTTTTTCGGCGCTCCGGTCCTCGCGGTCGCTAACGGCGTGGTCGTTGAAAAGGTCGACGGCATGCCGGAACAAATTCCGGGCGAGGTGAAGGGCATCACCGCGCAGAACGCGGCCGGCAACCATATCGTCGAGGATATCGGCCAGGGCCGCTACGTGCTCTACGCCCATCTTGGCACCAACAGCATTCCGCGCGGCATCGTCGTCGGCGCCGCGCTCACGCGAGGGGAGGAAATCGGCACGGTCGGCAACACCGGCAGCTCGACCGCGCCGCATCTGCATTTCCAGGTGATGGACAGCCTCTCCGTGCTGGATGCGACCGGCCTGCCCTTCGTCTTCGACCGCCAGCTCCTGGAAGGCACAGTCGGCGGAACAGCCAATCAGGCGGACAACGCCTATGAGAGCGGGGCCGAGGTCAGAATCGTGTCGATGCCACCGACCCAGCAGACCGACCGGATGCCGATCGAAGGGCAGGTCTTTGATTACGGCAGCAAGTAAGAAAGTAGCCGCTTTTTAAAAAAAGCGGCGCAAAAATTTTTGTTTATGCTGGGCCATGGGCGTTGTCCCCGACACAGCCCACAGCCCAAAGTTAACAAAGTTTTTTTGCTACTTTTTGTTCACAAAAAGTAGTGCTTCCTTTACTTAACTTTCTGCCTTGCGAACGAGGACGAATGACCCAGACAACAACGCCAGGTCCGGACGGCAAGTTACGTTGCCGCTGGTGCGTCGGAACGCCGGACTATCTACACTACCACGACACCGAGTGGGGGTTTCCGGTCGATAACGACCGGCGGCTGTTTGAAAAACTGTGTCTGGAAGGCTTCCAGGCAGGTTTGAGCTGGCGCACGATCCTGACCAAGCGCGAGAATTTCCGTGCGGCATTCAAGGGATTCGACTTCGATGAAGTGGCGCGCTTCGATGAAGCGGATGTCGCGCGCCTGCTGCAGGATAGCGGCATTGTGCGCCACCGCGGCAAGATCGAGGCCACAATCAATAACGCGCGGCGGGCGCGGGACCTGATTGCCGAGGCCGGCTCTCTGGCCGCCTTCGTTTGGAGCTTTGAGCCCAGCGCCGGAGAGCCGGCGAAACCGCAGACCGTCCCTCCGGCCGCCATCGCTCTGTCCAAGGCGCTCAAAAAACGTGGCTGGGCGTTTGTCGGCCCCACTACGATGTATGCCCTCATGCAGGCCATGGGGCTGGTCAACGACCATGCGGAGGATTGCATGATTCGCGAAGAGGTGGAGCGCGCGCGGACGGCGTTCCGTCGGCCGGAAGAAGGAAGGCAGCAAGTAGCCGCTTTTTGAAAAATGCGGCGCAAAAACTTTTGTTACGCTGGGCCTTAGCCTGTGTCAGCGCCAACGCCCATGGCCCAGCATAACAAAGTTTTTTTGCTACTTTTTGTTCACAAAAAGTAGCGCTTCCTTAGCTTAGCCAGGTACCCCCGCCCAGAACTCGCAATGATGCTCGGCGGCGAAGGTGCTGTCCGTCATTGTGGTCGAGGCGGGAAGTTTTTCGTCGAGATAGAGGCCGGGCTTGCCGGGGGCCGGTGTGAAGGCCGGCCAGTTGGGGGCGCCGAGGCCGTTGGGGTTGCCGGTGCGGGCGAAGTTGGTCCACGCGGCGATGAGGGCGTTAGAGAGCTGTTGCTGTTGCGCGTTCAAAGCGTGGGGTTGGCCCTTGGGGCCGCCGTGCCAGAGGGGGAACAGATATTGGATGTCGGCGGTGTGGTAGGCGAGGGGCACGAAGCCGGGCATGCGCGGAAAGAAGAAGGGCGCGGTGGTGTCGTCGAATTCGTAGCCGTAGACCGGCACTTGTGCGGCGAGCGAGCGGTTGAGTGCGAGCTGCGGGCACACGAGGCTGTCGGTGCCGGCCGCGTTCCAGGCGAGCTGCGGCGTGCGATAAAGCGCGAGCGGGTACTCCGCGAACACGCGCTTCGCCGTGGCGGGCGGGAAGCTGGTGGTGACGAAGTTACGGTATTGCGCGGCGGTGACCGGGTGGCGCGGCGGGCCGGAGAAATATTCCGCGATCGCGGCGAGGAAATTATATTCGTCATGCACGGTGCCGCTCATGATCGGCATGTGCGTGAAGTCGCCGTTGCGGAACGCTGCGAAGAGGCCGCCGGCGGGGACGATCCGGCCGTCCGCAATCAGGATGTCGATATACGGGCCCTGCGTGGATTCGGTGCCTTCAAGCTGCAGGATGCGGTTTGCGGGCAGCTGGCGCAGGCACGCGGCGACGGCGGGCGATGCGCCACGGCCGCAGCCGGCGGCTTTCGTGAAATCGGCGCCGGTCTTCTCGGCTGCGGGGAGCGGGGTGCCGTCGAGCACCACGCTCTCGAAAATCGCGCGCTGGAACAGGCCGGCGGCGAGCGGCGAGGCGACGTTGGCTTCGGTATCGATCGAGCCGGCGGACTGGCCGCCGAGGGTGACGTTGGCGGGGTCGCCGCCGAAGGCGGCGATGTTCTGCTTTACCCAGCGCAGCGCCAGCTGCTGGTCGAGCAGACCGTAATTGCCGAACGGATGGCCTTCGGCGTCGAGCGCGGGATCGGCGAGAAAGCCGAACAGGCCGAGGCGGTAATTGATCGAGACGACCACGGCGTGGCCCCGGGCGGCGAGGCGGCTGCCGTCATAGCCGGCGCTGGAGCCGTCCATATTGCCGCCGCCATGGATCCACACCAGCACGGGCAGCTTGGCGCCGGCCTTCTGCGTGGGGGTGAAGACGTTGAGGGTGAGGCAATCCTCGTTTGCGGTCGGCGGGCCGGCGAAGGCGCCGAGCGTGGTGATCTGCGCGCAGGCCGGGCCGAATGCGGTGGCCTGGCGTACGCCCGCCCAGGGCTTCGCCGCGACCGGCGGCTGCCAGCGCAGCTCGCCCACGGGCGGCAGCGCATAGGGAATGCCCCGGAACTCGCTGACGCCGCCGACGCGAAGGCCGGCGACCGCGCCGTCGGCCGTGGTCACTTCAGGCGGTGATTGCGCGAACGCCGCGCCCGCGGTGGCAAGCAAGGCAAACAATGCGCCGGCCACGGGCCGGAGACAGGAAGAACGATTCATTAACGACCCCACGAGGAAAATTAACGAGGCTATTGCCGGGACGGCGGCGCGCGGGGAAGCGATGCCGGCGGCGGGGCAGGGTTGCAGCCGGCGCCAGATCCGGGACGCGCGGTCGTTATGGTTTCAAAAAACGCGCTGAGCTGGCAGCGAGGCCCGCACCCAAGCCATCGGCTGTTCATCCCGAACCGTGATCGCGCGAACGCCGTACGAGATATTGATCCGGCGCCGGGATGGGCGGCTTAACTCTCTAACGAAACGTCTATAAAAATAACAGCCGTGAGCCCCGGACGGTTTTCCCGCAGCGCGATGCCGCCGCCGTGCAACGCGGCGATCGCCGCGGCGAGCGACAGGCCGAGCCCGTAGCCGGGGTGTCGGCGGGCCGCGTCGAGCCGGACGAAACGCTGAAAGACCCGCGTGCTTTGCTCGGGCGGGATGCCGGGTCCGTCATCGGCGATTTCGAGGCTGATCCGCTGGCCCGTCCGCGTCGCGCGGATGGTGGCGAAGCTGGCTCCCGCGGCATGCAGCATGACATTGTCGAGGAGGTTGGCGATCATCTGCTGGAGCAGATCCTTGTCGCCGCGCAGCGTGAGCCCGGCCTGGATGTCCGCCGTCAAAGCGATACCGGCTGTCGCGAAGGCGGGTTCGTAGGTCTCCGCCAGCGCCTCGAGAAGGTCTGATAAGGAAACCGGCGCGAAATGGCTGCGTCGTGTGCCGGCCTCCACTTCAGCGATGCGCAGCATGGCGGCGAAGATGTCCAGGGCCTGGTCGATCTGCGCCAGCGCCTCGTCGAACATCTGCGGCAGGCCGGGCCCGGTGAAGCGGCGGCGCGACAGCTCCAGATGCTCGCGCAGGCGGGCCAGTGGCGAGCGCAGGTCGTGCGCGATGTCGGCGGTGACCTGGCGGAGATTTTCCATGAGTTCCTGCAGGCGCTGCAACATGGCGTTCAGCCCTGCGGCGAGCCGGTCGAACTCGTCGCCGGCCGGGCCGACCGGCACCCGGCGGGACAGATCGCCATTCATGATCTCGCGCAGCGTGGTGGCGATGGCGTCGACGCGGCGCGATTCCGTGCGGGCGGCGAGGTAGCCGCTGAGCAGCCCGAGCGCCAGAATGGTGCCGAACACGGCAACGAAAGACCGCGCGATCAGCGCGTTCGTGGCCAGCAGCGGGTCCGCATTTTCGGCGATGAGCAAAGTGTCGCCGTCGGTAAAGCGGTGAGCGATGCCGCGCACCGCCTTAACCCGCGGCGGCAGCATCAGCCCCTCGCGGCGGCGAAAGGTGCGCGCGCCGGTCCAGCGCGCCAGAACGGCAGGCGGCGCGCTGAAATTGCCGGCCTGCAACGTGCCGTCCGGTCCGATATCGGCATAGAACAGGCCGCCCCCTTCGGCCATCGTGTCCCGCACGTTCTGCGCCAGGCCCTGCTGGTTGCGCTGAATGTCGGAGAGAATGTCGGTGAGTGCGCCGCCCACGGTGGCGTCGATCTGTTCGCGCCAGATCGACTCCGCCGCGTGATGGATGATGACGAACACCAAAGCGGCGCCGCCGAGCGAGAGGGCGAGGCTGCGCAACGCCAGGCGGAAGCCGGCGGTGCGCAGCAGCGGCCGGGCCGGGCCTTCAAGCCACATCGATCTTGTACCCCGCGCCGCGATAGGTGTGGATGAGCTCGGGCGCGAAACCATGGTCGATCTTGCCGCGCAGCCGGCTGATATGCGCCTCGACGATGGCGGTCTGCGGCACGAAGCGGAAGCCCCAGACATCTTCCAGCAGCATGATGCGGGTCACCACCTGGCCTTGGCGCAGCATGAGATATTCGAGCAGCTCATATTCCCGGGGTTTTAGTTCGATTTTGCGGCCCGCGCGCCAGACCGTGCGGCTCAGCCGGTCGAGTTCGAGATCGGCGATCCGCAGCCGCGTGGTTTGCGGCGGCAGCGCGTTGCGGCGGGCGAGCGCCACCACGCGCGCGGCGAGTTCTTCGAGCGCAAACGGCTTCACCAGATAATCGTCGCCGCCGGCGCGCAGGCCCTCGAGCCGGTCGCCCAAACTGTCCAGCGCCGTGAGGAACAAAGCCGGCGTATGGATGTTCGCGCCGCGCAGCGTCCGCAGCACGGCGAGCCCGTCCAGATGCGGCAGCATCCGGTCGATGATCAAGATGTCGAACCCGCCGGCGGCCGCCATCAGCAGCCCCTCCCGTCCATCCGGCGCGACCGTCACGTCATGCCCCTCCGGTGCCAGCCCGTCGCACAGATGGGTCGCCGCCTTGAGGTCATCTTCGATCAACAGGATGCGCATGGGTTCTGGTTAGCCCATCTCGGCGGTGCGGCCATAGAGCTAGTGATCCGCTCTATAATCATCCGGCTCTAGGGCGGCGTTCAGCACTGGCCAAGATTAAAATTCGGCAAAGTTGGCGAAGCGTTCCGGTCAACTTCATTCGGGCAAGCCGCCGGGCATGAGGTTGAATCTGCTAAGCGCCACACCGTGGCTTCTGGCATGCTGCGCGCTGGCCGCCTGCGCTTCCTACCGTCCCGCGCCGCTTGTCACGGCGCCGCCGCTGCAGGACCGGCCGGGCGCCTTGGCCCATGTGCTGCCGGATGGACGTGTCCTCTCCGTGGCCGGCCCGCTCTCTTTGGCGGATGTGGCGGCGCTGGCGGTGCTCAACGACCCGGACCTGGCCGCCGCGCGCGCCCGGCACGACGTCGCTGCTGCCGAATTGCTGAACGCGGGCCTGCCGCCGGACCCCTCCATCAGCGGCGGCTTCGCGGCCCTGCTCGGTGGCCCCGCCTCGATGTCCTCCCTCTCGGCCGGGTTCATGGAGGATGTCGGCGCGCTGGTCACCTATAAGGCGGCGCGGCAGGCGGCGCGGGCCGGATTGGCGCAAATCGATGCCGGCATTCTGTGGCAGGAATGGCAGGTCGTCGCGCAGGCGGAGCAGCTCGACGTGGCGCTGGCGACCGATCGGGCGACGATCGCCAGCCTGCGCCAGGACGCGGCCGCGCTCGAGCCAGTGGACGCGGCGGTCCGCCGGCAGATCGCGCAATCCAACCAGACCCTGGCGGATGGCGCGCTCGCCCAGGCGGCGTTGGCCACGGTGCAGGCATCGCTCGACACGGAAGCGCAGAAAATGGCCGGGGATCGTGACCAGCTCGACGCGCTGCTCGGGCTTGTGCCCGGCACGGATGTGCCGCTTGCCCCGCCCGTGCCGGCGCCGCTGGCCCCGGCGGTCATCGCGCCCGCCATCGCCACGCTCGCGCAGCGCCGGCCGGATCTGATCGCGCTGCGTTACGGCTACGCCCAGGCGGACGCAAGGCTGCGCGCGTCCATCCTCGGCCAGTTCCTGCCGATCAGCCTGGGGGCTTCCGGCGGGCGCGACACGTCAGGCGTCTACTCGGCCGGGCCGCAAGTCACGCTGACCTTGCCGCTGTTCAACCGCAACCGAGGCGTGACCGCCGTGGCGTCGGCCAGCCGGGCCGAGCTTGCCGCGCAATACCAGGCAAGCCTGGCGGGCGCGGTCGGCGGCGCGCGGGCGCTCAGCGCCAGCATCGCCCTGCTGCAAACCCAGGCCGGTGCAGCCGCCGTGGCGGCGACCCGCGCCGCGGCCGCCGCCACGGCGGCGCGCCGGTCGTTCGACGAAGGCCAGATCACCGCCCTGGCCTTCGCCGGCCTGCAAAGTGCCGCCGGCGACCGCGCGCGGACGGAAATCAGCCTGCGCGGTCAGCTACAGACCGAGGAAATCTCGCTTGCCACATTGCTCGGGCTCGGCCTGCCGCCGCTCGGCCCGGCGCCCAAGGATTCCGCCTCATGAAGAAGTTGCTCGCTGCCGGCGCCCTGTTGCTGGCCGGCCTCCTCGCATTTTTCGCGCTGCGGCCCGGCCCCGCGCCGGCGGACGACAGCCCCGCCCCGGTGGCCGAAATCGACACCATCCAGCTCGTGCGGCGCACCGTGCCGGTGCATGTTCGGGCCTTCGGCAGCATCGTCGCCGGGCCGGCGGCGGCAACCATCACGCTCGCCGCGCCGGGGATCGTGGTTTCGGTGCAGGTCCGGCCCGGCCAGGCGGTGGCGGCGGGGCAGATTCTGGCGCACATCGCGCCGGACCCGCAATCGGTGGCGGATCTGCGCAAGGCCGAGGATGCCATGCAGGCCGCGCAGGCGGCGCGCGCGCATGTGGCGGCGCTGCTCGCCACGCACCTGGCGACCGCCGCCGATCTCGCGGCTTCCGTGCAGGCGGACAACGACGCCGCTTCCGGCTTGGCCGCCTTGCGTGCGCTGGGGACGGGCGTGAGCCGGACAGTGACGGCGCCCTTCGCCGGCATCGTCACAACCGTGACGGCCATGCCGGGCGGCGCCAGCCCGGCCGGGGCGCCCTTGTTCGGGCTGGCGGCGCCGAACGGCCTGGTGGCGGTGGCGGGCCTGCCGGAAGCGGCGGCGCGGCAGATTCAGCCCGGCGATGCGGCCATGCTCACGGCGCTCAATACCGGGACCAGACTGCGCGCCATCGTCACGCAGCGCGCCGCCATGCTCGACCCGCAAACCGGCCTCGTGGACGTCACGCTGGCGCCGCAAGGTGCCGTGCCGCTGGGCGAGCCCGTGGCGCTGACGATCACCGCCGGCAGCGTCACCGGCGATCCGGTGCCGCGCGACGCGGTGCTGGAGGACGCGCAGGGCGATTATGTCTTTCAGCTCGACGCGCGCGGCATCGCGCACCGCGAACCGGTGCGGGTGCTGGAAGCCGATGGGGCGACGAGCGTGCTCGCCCCCGATCTCGACGCCGCGTTGCCGCTCGTCACCACCGGCGCCTACCAGCTTGAGGACGGCATGGAAGCCTCCGTGCAGGGGCATAAGCCTTGAGCGTCACCGCCTGGCTGGACCGGCACCGCCGCTCGGTTCTCACCCTCGCCACGGCGCTGGCGCTGGCCGGCATTGCCGCCGCCTTGTCGCTGCCGATCGGGCTGTACCCGGAGACCTCCTTTCCGCGCGTGCGCATCAACATCGACGCCGGCAGCCAGCCGGCGGCGCAGATGGTGCTGCAGACGACGCGGCCGATCGAGCAGGCGGTGCGCGCCGTGCCCGGCGTGGTGGATGTGCTCTCCACCACCTCGCGCGGTTCGGCGCAGGTCACGGTCGATTTCGCCTGGGGCACGGACATGACGAGCGCGACGCTCGGCGTGAACGCGGCGATCGCGCAGATCCTCCCCGATCTGCCGCGCGGCGCGAATTACACCGTTCTGCGCATGACGCCGACTGTCTTCCCCTTCATGGCCTACGCGTTGACCTCACCCAGCGTGAGCCAGGTGGCGCTGCAGAATTTCGCGACCTACCGGCTGGTGCCGCTGCTCTCCGGCGTGCCGGGCATTGCGCGCGTGCAGGTGCAGGGCGGAGATACCGGCGAGGTGGAGGTGGATGCCGATCCGCGGCGCCTGGCGGCCTTTCATCTGACGCTCGACGATCTCGTCAACGCGCTCGCCGCTGCCGACACGCTGCAATCGGTGGGCAGGGTGGAGGATCATGAGCAGCTTTATCTGCTGATGGCCGCCAACGCGCTGCGCGGCCTGGGCGATGTGCGGCAGACCGTGATCCGCGCCGGCCCCACCGGCGTGGTGCGCCTGGACGATGTCGCCACAATCCGCATGGGCGTGGTGCCGCAATTCCTCAACGTGGACGCCAACGGCAAGCGCGCCGTGACATTGCTGCTCTATCAGCAGCCGGGCAGCGACATGGTGACGATCGCACGCCAGGTGGGCCAGGCGCTGGCAGGTTTCGCGCCGCAATTCCCGCCCGGCGTGGCCTTGAGCAAATGGTACGACCAAAGCACGCTGGTGCTCGCCGCCGCCGGTTCGGTGCGCGACGCGATCCTCGCCGGCATCGTGCTCGCCGCGATCGTGTTGCTGCTGTTCCTGCGCAACTGGCGCATCACGCTGCTCGCCGTCACCATCGTTCCCGCCTCGCTCGCCGCCGCCATGCTGGTGCTTTCCCTGCTCGGCATGAGCTTCAACATCATGACGCTGGGCGGGCTCGCCGCCTCGGTCGGGCTCGTTATCGACGACGTGATCGTGATGATCGAACATATCGCGCGCCGGAGTGAAGGCGGCGAGCAGCAGGAGGGGCGGCTTTGGGTGCTGAACGCGGGCGCCGAATTTTTCCGCCCGCTCACCGGCTCTTCCGCCGCGACGCTGATCGTGTTCGCGCCTCTTGGCTTTCTCTCAGGCGTCACTGGCGTGTTTTTCAAGGCGCTGTCGCTCACCATGGCCGCGACGCTGATCGCCTCCTGGGCGCTCACCGCACTCGCCGTGCCGCTGCTGGCTGGCAGCATCATCGATTTCAAAAGCTGGCAAGACCCCGGTGCGCGCCGCGACGATGCGCTCTCGCGCCTGCATGGGCGGTTGTTGGCCGGGCTGTTCCGCCGGCCCTTCCTGCTCGGCATCGCCGCCGCCGTGCTGATCGCCGTCGGCCTGTTCTCCTATCGCAATGTCCAGACCGGCTTCATCCCCAATCTCGATGAAGGCGGCTTCGTGATCGACTACCTCACCGCACCCGGCACATCGCTCACGGAAACCGAGCACGAGGTGCGCGAGATCGAAGCCATATTGCAGCGAGATCCCGCGGTCGCCAGCTATTCGGTGCGCGCCGGCGCCGGGTTCGGCGGCGACATCGCCGAATCCAACAAGGGGGATTTCCTCATCCGCCTGGTGCCGTTGGCGCGGCGGGAAGGCGTCGATACCGTGATGGGCCGCATCAGCGATGCGATCGCGGCGCATGTGCCCGGCGTGACCATCGATCCGCACCAGTTGATCGGCGATGAGATCGGCGACCTCACTGGCGTGCCGCAGCCGATCGAGATCAAGCTCGCCGCTTCCGATCCGACCGCGCTGGGGCCGGCGGCGCTGCGCGTCGCCGCGGCGATCCGCGCGATCAAGGGGGTCGATTCGGTGGATAACGGAATCATCCCGGCGGGCGATGCCATCGATATCAGGCTGGACCCGGTGCGCGCGGCCGCTCTGGGGTTGGATCCGGCGCGCGTTGCGGCGATGCTGCAGACCGAGATGGCCGGCACCGTGGCGACGCAGTTTGCCACGGCGGAGCAGCTGATCGGCGTGCGCGTGCGGCTTGCGGGCGCGGCGCGGCTTAACAGCGACGATCTGAAGATGCTGCCGATCGCCACGCCCTCCGGCGCGCTGGTGCCGCTCGGGGCCATCGCCAGCTTCAGCACGATCTCTGGCCAGCCGGAGATCACGCGGGAGAATTTGCAGCAGATTGTGGACGTGACGGCGCGGCTCACCGGGCGCGGGCTTGGCGCCGGCATTGCCGACGTGAAGGCGGCGCTGGCCAGGCCCGGCGTGTTGGGGCCGGGCGTGACCTACACGCTGGGCGGGCTGTACCAGCAGCAGCAGATCGCCTTTGCCGGGCTGGCGCGGGTTTTCGCCGCGGCCCTGCTCGCGGAGTTCGTGCTGCTGCTCGTGTTGTATGAGCGTTTCGCCTGGGCGCTCGCGATCATGAGTACCTCGCTGCTCTCCACCACCGCTGTGTTCACCGGGCTCTATGTCACCGGCCTTGAGCTCAACATCACGGCGCTGATGGGCATGGTGATGATCGTCGGCATCGCGACCGAGATGGCGATTTTCTATGTCTCGGAGTTCCAGCATTTGTCGACGCACATGGCGCGGCGCGAGGCCTTGCTCACCGCCAGCGCCAACCGGCTGCGGCCGATCGCCATGACCACGCTGGCGGCGATCCTCACTTTGCTGCCGCTGGCGCTCGATCTCGGCCAGGGGGCGGGGATGCAGCAGCCGCTCGCGGTGGCGATCATCGCCGGACTGCTGGTGCAGTTTCCGCTCGTGCTCCTGGCCCTGCCGGTGCTGCTCTCCTGGCTCGTAACACCGGGCGAGAGAACGCGCGTGACGATGCAAGGCTGATTGTTTCGGCAGGCATACTAACATTCAACCAAATGAAAGTGGAATGACGATGACATTGAGGACTGGAATGTTGCGCGCGGGATGCGCCGTTTGGCTGCTCGGCGCGGGTGCTGCGGTTGCGGCGCCGCCGGCCGCCCAGATCCCCCATTATACCCTGCAGGCGAGCATTCCGCTCGGCGGTCCGGACAAATGGGATTACGTCGCGTTCGACCCGGTCGATCAGCGCGTCTATGTCGCCCATGGCACGGGTGTGACAGTGATCGACGCCAGGCAGGACAAGGTGATCGGCACGCTCGGGGGCATCGACGGCGCCCATGGCACCGTGCCGATGCCGCAGCTTGGCAAGATCTTCGCTGATTCCGGCAAGACCGGCACCGTGATCGTGTATGACGACAAGAGTTTGGCACCGCTCGCGACCATTCCGGCGGTCGGCGATGCCGATGGCATGACATATGATGCGGCATCCGGCCGGGTGGTCGTGCTGGGCGGGGATTCCGCCTCGGCCGGCTTCATCGACCCGATGACCGACCGGTTGACGGCGACGCTGCCGCTCGGCGGTTCGCCCGAGGGCGCGGCGGTGGACGGCGCCGGCAAGATGTATGTCAATATTTCGGACCGCAACGAAATCGCGGTCGTCGATACCAGGACGCCGCGTGTCCTCGCCGACTGGAAGCTGACCGGCTGCAACGATCCGCATGGGTTGACGATGGATCCCTCGCACAAGAAGCTCTTCGTCTCCTGCCCGGCGGGCCATATGGCGGTGGTGTCGATCGCCAGCGGGCGGCAGATCGGGCTGGTGCGCATCGGTCGCGGCACCGATACGGCGGGTTTCGATCCGGTGCGTGACATCGCCCTGAGTTCGGATGGCGACGGCACGCTCGGCATCGTCGCCGATCGCGGCGTGGCGCTTGGCGATGTGCCGACGGAGAAGGGCGCGCGCACCATGGCCGTCGACCCGGCGACGGGCCGCGTGTTCATGGTCACCGCGACGGTCGAGCATGCAACCTGGCCGGCCGCGAGCGGGGCGCCGCATTTCGTGTTCGTGCCCGGTTCCGTACGCTTGCTCGTCTACAAGCCGTAAGCGGCCGTGGGGGCGTCGCGCCTGGCCGGATATGCCGAACCAGGCGCGGCGGCTCGTATCCGCTTAGAACGCAATAACCGTTCGCACGCCGGCGACCAGCTCGTTATGCAGGTTTTCCGCCGGATTGTCGGGATTGGGGATGCCGGCGCCGGGATTGACGATATACTGCACGTCCGGCTGGACTTGCAGCCACGGCGTAATCTGCGCCTGGTAGGTCAGTTCGATCAGTTCTTCGGTCCCGCGCGGCGGCATTCCCGCGGCGCGGTCCAGTGACGCGGCGCGGCTGCTCACCTGGCCCAGCCCGAAATCGATGCCGGCCTGGTCGTTGTCGCGGCCGGGCAGGGGGGCCGTTACCGTCACGCCGCCGTTGAAGGCGAAATTGATCAGATTCTGGTTGGTGGGCGCGCCCATGATCCTGGCGAAGACGTTGAGGGTGCGCGAGGTATCGGCGGCCGATTGCCACACCGTCTGATCCACCACGCCATAGAGGCTGTAATTGCCTTTATGCATGATCGGGTTGCCGTTGCTGTCCGGGGCCGAGAGCGGCAGCCCGTCGGTGCCGAGCAATTGATCCGGGAAGAAGCCGGTGTCGTACCAGCCGCCGAGCTTGTAGGTGCCGGGCAGCCCGCGCAGTTTGGTCGCATATTGCACTTCGGCGATGAACAGCGCGCCAGTGTTCAGGTTGAACCGCGTGCCGCTGACGTCCAATTTCTGGGCGTCATCTTCGAACGCGCCGCCGCCGGGATTGTCGTCGAACACGCCGGCCAGGACCGTCACGTTGTTGGCGGGCGTGCCGCGCAGGCGCACGCCCAGCGAGGACAGCGGATAGGCTGGGCCGCCGCCATAGAGATCGCTGGAGGGGAGCAGCGGCCAGCCGGCCGCCGTGTTCACGAACAGGCTGGAACCGGTGCTGATCAGGAATTCGTTGTCGATGCTCTGTTGGCCGATTTTGACATCGAATGAATTTTTGAAAAATTGCTGGTCGTACCAGAGTTCCCAGAGCCGGGTGGTGTTCTCGGCCTCGTTGCCGTTGGCGGTCTGCAGATCGTCCAGGTAAGCTGGGCTCAGCGGTTGCCCGTGAATCTGCAGCGCGCTGGCATGGAAAGCGCCGCCCTGCAGCCCGACCGCCTTGCCCAGATCCACATCCAGAGTGGCGGTGGTGACACCCTGCATCGTGCTGCCCTGCTTGACGCCGCCGGTGAGGTTGCCGAGCAGGTTTTCGCTGTCCGTCAGCCCGAGCGTGATGCCGTAATTGCCCAAGATCGTCCGCAGGCCGCCGACATCGCCGAGTAGATTGCTGCGCGTCCAGAGATTGGTCGGCGCTGAGGAGCTTTGCGGTGCCGTTTGCGCGGTTGCGGGCAATCCGCCGGAAAATGCTGAGACGATGGTTGCAGCGGGCAACAGGTTTCTACGAAGGGCCATCCAAAAAACCTTTAATCGGCGAGACGATGACGAGTCCATTTGGGACATCGTATGATTCACAATATCACTGATTTGTATATGATATAACGTATTATATATTTGTGATGTCCGATCTCGCCGTAAGCCTCAACCGCCCGTTGGCGGTGACTCCGCGTTAGGAAATCGCGTTTCGTCAGGCCGCGGCCGGATGCCGGGTTGCGGAGCGGCTGCAGGAGTGCGAATATTGGCGCGATGCGCCTGCGCCCTTTATTTGCCTGAACTGATCGATGCTTTGTAGGTCAGATTCCCCACCCGGCGCGGGAGCGCGGTCGCACGCACGGCCTCGGCGCCGCGGCGCCTGGCCCGACCCGGCGATGCCCGGTCGAGCGGTGCCATGTCCCTGACATTCCAGATCGCCCTCGGCCTCTCCATGGTGTTTGCCTCTGGGCTGATCCGCGGCTTCACCGGATTTGGCTTAAGCATCGCGGCGGTGCCGCTGCTGAGCCTGATCATGCCGCCCGCCCAGGCAATACCGATCGTGCTGTTGCTGCAATTGTTGATCAGCCTCAGCGGGCTGCGCGGGGCGCTGCAGATCTGCCACTGGCCGGACGTGCGCACGCTGGCGATCGGCGCGGTCATCGCCACCCCGCTCGGGGCCTGGGCGCTGGCGCGGCTGCCGGCGGCGCCCGTGCGCATCGCCATCGCCGTCATCGTGTTCGGCGCGGTGCTTGTGCTGGCAGGTGGCTTTCGCTTGAAATCGGGCGCCGGCCGGCACGTTTTGCCCTTCGGTCTGCTGTCGGGCCTGTTCAACGGGCTGGCCGGTCTGCCGGGCCCCCCGGTGATCGCCTATTTCCTGATGAGCCCGGCGGGTACGGCCGTGGCCCGGGCCTCGATGATCGTGTATTTTCTCGCCACTTCGGTGATCGCGCTGGCGCCGATGACGGCCCTTGGTCTGATCGGCCCGCGCAGCGTCGCGGGGGCGCTGATCGGGTTCCCGGTGGCC
Organism: Acidocella sp.; assembly: GCF_035535915.1. GTDB lineage: Bacteria > Pseudomonadota > Alphaproteobacteria > Acetobacterales > Acetobacteraceae > Acidocella. The sequence continues at coordinate 62,982 of NZ_DATLPB010000024.1, read as the reverse complement.
ATGGCCGGATCGGCGCTCGGCGGCCGGATGTTCCAATCCAGCCCGGATGCGCATTACCGCTTCGTCGCGCTATGCCTGCTCGGGGTCGCCGCGGGCCTGGCCGCGATACGCGCGCTCGGCGCATTGTAAGAGCATTGCGGCCCGCCGGGTTGCCGGGAACTGGCTGAGCGATACTTGCCAGGCCGATGGCAGGCCTCTTTCATTTCAATGTCTCTTGAGATATTGAATCGTCATGGATGAACCGCAAGCCCTGACCGCGCTCTCCGCCTTGTCACAGGAAACGCGCCTGCGGATCGTGCGCCTGCTGGTCATGGCCGGGCCGGGGGGAATGCCGGCCGGGTCGATCGGCGATGAACTCGGGGCCAGTTCGTCCCGCCTGTCGTTTCATCTCACACATCTGGAACATGCGGGCCTGATTCAGTCCCGGCGGGAAGGGCGCTCGATCCGCTACAGCGCCGCCTATGAGGCATTGTCGGGTCTGATCGCCTTCCTGATGCGCGATTGCTGCCAGGGACGACCGGAAACCTGCCCACCGGCCGCGCTCGGCAACATCTGACGGTTTGAGGAGTTCGCAATGCCAGTCACCATCTATCACAACCCCGCCTGCGGCACCCCCGCAACGTCCTGGCGATGATCCGCAACAGCGGCGAAGAGCCGCGGATCATCGAGTATCTGAAGACGCCGCCCAGCCGCGTCGAACTGGTCGACCTGATTGCCCGCATGGGCGTGCCGGTGCGCGCGCTCCTCAGGGAGAAGGGCACGCCCTATCATGAGCTGGGTCTGGACAATCCGGCGCTGACCGACGCGGCGCTGATCGATGCGATGATGGCGCATCCGATCCTCATCAACCGCCCCATCGTGGTGACCGACCGGGGTGTGAAGCTATGCCGCCCCTCCGAAACGGTGCTGGACCTGCTGGCCAACCCGCAGAGTGGCGAGGGGGCGTGAGGGCGGCGCGCGGCTGGTGCGAGCGCGCATGAGCGACGCAGGATCGCGGAGCCGGCTCGTCGTCGTCTCCACGCTCGGCATCACCCAGACGCTCGCCTGGGGGTCGACCTATTACCTGCCGGCGGTGTTTGCCGATCCGGTCGCGGCGACCCTGCACATTTCGCGCACCTGGTTTTTCGGCATCTTCTCCGCCGCGCTGCTGCTCTCCGGCCTGCTCGGGCCGCTCGCCGGGCGGATGATCGACCGGCATGGCGGGCGGGATGTGCTGGCCGCGACCAATCTCATCTTCGCCGCCGGGCTGGTTCTGCTCGCCTTGGCCGCCAACCTCGCCGGGCTCGCTTTGGGCTGGGCGGTGATCGGCATCGGCATGGGGTTCGGGCTTTACGAGGCGGCGTTCGCCACGGCGGCCGGAATTTATGGCGCGGAGGCGCGGCGCGCGATCATCGGCATCACCCTGTTTGCGGGGTTCGCGAGCACGGTGGGCTGGCCGCTGAGCGCGGCGCTGATCCACGCGTTCGGCTGGCGCGGCGCGTGCCTCGGCTGGGCTCTGCTGCATCTCGGGCTTGGGCTGCCCGCCAACCGGCTGCTGGTGCCGCGGGCCAAGGCAGCCCCGCCGCCGGCCGCGGCGGCAGACGACACGGGCAAGGTGCCGTGGACGATGGTCGTGCTGGCCAGCGTGTTCGGGGCCACCTGGTTCGTGTCGACGGCGCTCGCCGCCCATCTGCCGCGCCTGCTCCAGGCGCTGGGCCTGGCGCCGGCGGAAGCGGTGTTTGCGGCGTCGCTGGTGGGCCCGGCGCAGGTGGCGGCACGGCTGGTGGAGTTCAGCCTGTTGCGGAACGCCTCGCCGATGCTCTCGGCGCGGCTCGCCACAATGCTGCACCCCACGGGCGCGGTGTGCCTCGCGCTCCTCGGGCCAATGGCGGCCATCCCGTTCGTGCTGCTGCACGGCGCGGGCAACGGGCTGCTGACGATCGCCCGCGGCACGCTGCCGCTCGCATTGTTCGGGGCGGCGGGATACGGGCTCAGGACCGGGCTCCTCGCCGCGCCCGCGCGGGTCTTGCAGGGGGCGGCGCCGCTGGTGTTCGGCCTCATCCTGGACCGCGATGGTCCGTGGTCCGCGCTGCTGCTCTCCGGCGGGCTGACGGCCGCCTCGTTTGTCGCCTTGTTGCTTCTTCGCCCGGCGGCTCGGCACGCTGCGGCCCAGGAAACCTGAAGACTGGCGCGGCAACGTGCGCGCCGGCACCGCGAACTTGCCCTGAGTCCCGATGCCCCGCATAGTCGCGTGTGCAAAATTAACGACATGACGTTTGCGCTGACTGAGGTGTAGCGGCGCGCCAATACGCGCGGGGGGATCATGGTTGCGATGCTGGCGGGAATTGGGGCGATTCTGGTTGCAGTGCTGCTCGCCGTGTGGACATGGCGCATCTCGGTGCGTGTGGAGCGGTTGCGCCGGCAGGCGGAAGATGCCGTGGCGGCAGCGGCGCGGCAGGGGCGCGACATGGTCGCCCAGAACGGGCTCGAGCAGAATCTCGATATGCTGCGGATGTCGCTGGAGGGGTTGGGGGAGCCGCGGCTCGAGGACGGCGCCTTATGGTTCGGCACGCACCGGGTGAATGGGGATTGCACGCTGGTCGATGCGGTGAAGACAAAATTCGGCGGCGCCGCGACGATTTTCCTGGGCGATCAGCGGATCGCGACGAATGTGCAGAACGCCGACGGGTCGCGCGCCCTCGGCACCAGGCTGGCGCCGGGGCCGGCCTATGAGCGTGTGCTGCGCCAGGGGCTGAGCTATCGCGGCCAGACGGAGATTTTCGGCGAGGCCTATCTGGCGCTCTACGAGCCGATCAGCGCTGACGGGGTGGTGATCGGCCTGCTATTCGCCGGGATCCGCAAGGCCTCAGCCATGGTGGAGGCCGAGCCGGCGCGCGCGCGCCGGGCGCGCGGGCTGGCGGCCATCGGCGCCGCGGTCGAGGCGCTGCGACGGATCATCCAGGAGCAGGCCGACGCCGCGGCGCAGGCGACCGCACAGCGCCAGGTCGCCGATGATGCCAGGCGGCGTCTCGATGCCGAACGCCAGAAGGCGACACGCCAGCAGAAGCTGGCCGTCGCAGCGCTCACCACGGGGCTGGAGCATCTGGCGTCCGGAGATCTCGCCTATCGGCTGACCGAGGCGCTGGCTGCCGATTACGAGAGGCTGCGAGCGGATTTCAACACCACGATCTCGACCCTGCAGGACACCATGCAAGCGATCTCTGCCGTGGCGCAGGGGGTCAGGTCAGGCGCTGACGAGATCACCCAGGCCTCGGATGATCTGTCGCGGCGCACCGAGCAGCAGGCGGCGAGCCTGGAAGAGACGGCGGCGGCGCTCGATGAGATCACCGCGACGGTGCGCCGCACCGCGGACAACACCAATGAAGCCCGCAACACCGTCGCGGCCGCGGAAGCGGACGCTGAACGGTCCGGCGCCGTGGTGCGAGACACGGTGGCCGCGATGAACGGCATCGAGACCTCGTCCCGGCAGATCGGCAACATCATTGGGCTGATCGACGAGATCGCCTTCCAGACCAATCTGCTGGCGCTCAATGCCGGGGTGGAGGCCGCGCGCGCCGGCGATGCAGGGCGCGGTTTCGCCGTGGTCGCGGCCGAGGTGCGGGCGCTGGCACAGCGTTGCGCCGATGCCGCGAAAGAGATCAAGGCGCTGATCTCCACCTCCGGCCAGCAGGTCGATGCCGGCGTGAGGCTGGTGGGCGAGACCGGCCGGGCGCTGGAACGGATCGTCGCGCAGGTGGCGCGGCTGAACGGCCTGGTGGCCGACATCGCCGCCTCGGCGCAGGAACAGGCGACCGGGCTGAACGAGGTCAACATCGCGGTCAACCAGATGGACCAGGTGACACAGCAGAACGCGGCAATGGTCGAGCAATCGAGTGCTGCCAGCCATAGTTTGGAAGGCGAGGCTGAGAAATTGGCCCGCCTGATCCGTCAGTTCCGCATCGATGAGAGCGCCGTGGCGCCGGTGCTCGAACGGACCGCGCTCCCAGTCGAGATCGCCCGATAATTTTTATCCTTTACACGAAATTTTCATCTGTTCATTGGCAACGACAAGCGAAACCTTCTTGATCACGCTCTCACCGAACAACGCGTAAGGCGATGATGTGTCCGTAAAGGTCGCCGGCACGTTGTCCAACGTGCAGTCTCCGACTTTCAGCTTTTTGATGTCGACGGAATATGTTTGGATCGCTGAGCCGTCGGAGAGGGTTGCCAATTGGTAAGATTTAGGAATGGTGATGCCCATTGATTTCGCGGAAGAGATCGGCAGGTTGAGCATTGTCGCCCCCGTGTCCACGAGGAATGTCACGGGTTTGTTATTGACGGAACCATCAACAAAGTAAACGCCGAGATGCGGGTCGGCGGAGACGACGAGGGATTTGGTGGGGGCCGGCGAGCAAGCGAGAAGCGCGAGCGGCAGGAATAATGAAACATATTTCGGGAAAATCATTTGTGGAGTTCCAGTAATTCAAAGGTTACGTCAGCAGGATTTGGCCCGCAGCGCGGAGGCCGCTCATGCATCGTGACGCTCGTCGAGGGGCACATCCCTGTGATGTTGGGGTACCAAGGGGCGCGCGGCAACATGCCGATGAGCCACGCGCCGTGCACACGCGGCATCGCGGCCGGCCTCGGCGAGGCTGTGCACGACGTCTTGCTCCCTTTGACCAATGAATTTGGCAGGAAGCATATGTTCGGGGCACCTCGGCGAAAATAGACAGACGTGGCGCGCCCATCGAAAGAGTCACCCAAAATGGCAATCCGCATGGCCGGTAGTAGAGCGATTTAAGCGGCCAGATCTATGGCATCTGCGTATTGCGGCATAAGCCTGTGGCCAGCCGCCATAAGCCTTAAGGCCACCCGCCATAAGCCTTTGTGCAGAAGCCATGGCCGGAAGGTCTTTGGCCGATGCGTTCATCTCGGCATATTCCGTTGCTCCAGGGCGCGAAAAGGCCGGGCTCGGCGTCGGATGGACATCGCCGCGAAATTCCATGGCAAAGTGGCGGACCATAGCCGGTACGCCGTTCATCTCCATATCCCCCGGGAAAGCGGCGACGGCCGGGAAATGCGCCGCGCATCCCCCCGGCGGCTCAAGTGGGTCGCGCGCATAACTGCCATCACCGCGGATCGGCGTTGTTTATCAATCGATTGATGTTATCGCTACGCGCGGCGTGAGATGATCCCTCGATGATACATAGCGCTGTGAGTAAATTGGACCGAGACAGATAAAGAGAGACTTTGATGCACAAACGAGATGCAGCCCGCGCCTTCGCCGCGGCGGCGTTCATGCTGCTTGCCCCCGCCGCCCTGGCGCAGCAGACGACCCTGGCGCCGCGCGACGTGCCCGCGAAGACGATTCCGGTGCCCGGCGATGTCAGCCCGCAGCTACAGGCCGTTATCGCGCATCCGCTGCGCAGCGGCTGGAACACGCCGCCGACGACCCCCCAAGGGTGGCAGCAGATGGCGAACTCCGAGGCCGAAGCGGCCGTGGCCGTGGTTGAGCCGATGGCGAAGCGGCTGCACGTCAAGATCACGCAGGGCACGATCGACGGCGTGCACGTCTATCGCGTCACGCCGGAAACCATCCCGGCGCGTGACGCCAAGCGCCTGCTGATCCATGTCCATGGCGGCTGCTACGTGCTCAACCCCGGCGAGGCCGCGCTGCCGGAGGCCGTGCTGATGGCCGGTTTCAGCCACATCCCGGTTATTTCCGTCGACTACCGGATGCCGCCCACCGCCTATTTTCCGGCCGCGCTCGATGATGCAATGACGGTCTACAAGGCCGCGCTGAAGATGGAAAAGCCGCAGGATATCGGCGTGTTTGGCGGTTCCGCCGGCGGCGCGCTCACCTTGGAGATGATGCTGCGCGCGAAGCAGGAGCATCTGCCGATGCCGGGCGCCATCGACGTGAACACCCCGATGGCGGATGCCGTGGATTGGGGCGATTCCTCCCGCACCAATGCCCTGGTCGACAATGTTCTGGTGTCGCCGAGCGGCTTCTGTGAATCCGCGGCCCTGTTCTACGCTCACGGACATGACATGGCCGACCCGATGATCTCGCCGCTCAATGGCGATTTCCACGGGTTTCCGCCGACCATCCTGCTCACCGGCACGCGGGATCTGCTGCTGAGCAACACGGTCCGCACCGAGCAGAAACTGCTTCAGTCCGGGGTGCCGGCCAACCTCCTGGTGTTCGAGGGCATGTCCCATTTCCAGTTCACCATCAATGACCAGATCCCCGAAGACCGCCAGGCCTTCACGGAACTGGCTGCTTTCCTCAACCGGCATCTGGGGCACTGACAGCGCGCGACAGCATGTCGTGCCGTGCATCCCCAGAACCGCATTGGTGATGTGAGCATCCCAAACCCCGGCCCGTGAGGGCCGGGGTTTTTGCATGGATCATGAACGTGGCGCCACGCTACATAACATTGCGTTAGTAAAGGACAAGCTCCGGGAGCCGGGATCTCCCGGATGGTCATCACTCATCGAAGCCAATGGCACGGCGGCCCCCGCCTCGTGCGCGAACCGCCGGGCGGCCCGCAGAGCCGCTTCGACTTTCACGAAAAGCGTGGCCGAATCAGTAACAGACCACCCTGGTCGTCCAGGGATAGATCTCATACGAATACGGATAGTACGGATAGTTGGGAAAGTTCGGATAGCGGGCCGTGACGGCGGTGTTGATCGTGGCGCCCCTTGCATTCATGCATTGGGCGTAAGCGACATTGTATTGCTGTTGGGGCGTGTAGCCGGCGGCAACGAGCGCGGTGCCGCCCCCCGCCGTGTAGTTGGTCGCCGACACGTGAGGCGCAGCTTGCAGCCTGAAGCTGTATTGAGCATGATTGCGGCACACCACATCAGCCGACTGAAACTCTTGCGACGACATGTTGGCGCCGGGAACGGCGGCGACTGTCGGGCCTGTCGGCAGCTCGGCGCAAGCGGCGAGGGGAAGCGAAACGGCCAACGCCGGAGCCAGCCGGGCGGCCTGACGCTTTAGACGCGTAAGCAGCAATGGATTGTGGGTCATCGGACTCTCTCCCTGGACGAAGGTAAAATGCTTACCACACCAAGGCTTCCTTCCGTTCGGCGAGACCGTTTAGGTTGGAACGGAACGTAGAAGAAATGATATCTGCATTTCCGAGGTGGCGCAATCAAAACTGCGATCATCGGCTTGGCGCCGGGAATATCGCGCCTCCACCCCGACCGTCTCTTGCGCTAGGTCAAGGTAAGAATGGTCGGGTCGGATCATAGAGACATGAACTGTATCGGCGAGGCCGCAGAACCGTGGATACGACGCCAGCAAATCCTGCAACGGAGCAGACAGGCGATACCGGCTTGGCACGCTTCACCAAAAAGCTGCTGATAACCGTCCTCGTGCTGGCGTTGGCTTTGGCGGCCTGGCGGCTGGTTGATCTCGGTATTCTATTTTTCGGGGCGGCGCTGATCGCGATCGGGTTGCGCCGGGCCGCTGAATCAGTGGGGCGTCGTGCGAGGATTGGCACGGCGGCCGGGCTCGTTCTGGTCGTGCTGTTGTTCGTGGCGGCGCTGATAGCGTCTCTTACATTTTTTGGCGCTGTCGCCGCCGGACAGTTTGACGAGCTTGTCCGGCAAGTTCCGCGCGGCCTGCACATTGCGCTCACTTGGCTGGAGGCGCAGCCTTATGGTCCCTATGTCTTGACGCAGGCGCGCGGGATCGCGCCCGCTGAACTCACCAGCACGGCCGGTCGGGCGGTGGCGCTCGGGATGCAGGCCGTTGCGCGTACTTTCGGTTATGCCGTTCTGACCTTTCTGGTCGCCATCTATCTCGCGGCCCAGCCGCGTCTCTACCGCCGCCTGTGCCTGCGGCTGGTGCCGCCGGCCCACCTCGCCGTTGCGGGCCGGGTGTTGGACCGGACCGGCGAGGTGTTGCTGCACTGGCTGCTCGGGCAGTTCGTGGTGATGCTCACGATTGGCACGCTCTCGGGCCTCGGTCTTTGGGCGCTGGGCATCGAGGCGCCGTTCGCGCTCGGACTGGTCGGCGGGCTGCTGACGTTCATCCCCTATTTCGGCGCCGTGTTAGCCGTGGTTCCCGCCACGCTCGTCGCCCTTACCCAAGGGCCGTTCTACGCTCTTGGGGTCATCGCCATGTATGCTGGCGTGCATTTCATTGAAGGCAATTTCATCACCCCCATGGTACAGGCCGAGGCGACATCCCTGCCGCCGGTGCTCTCCTTGCTGTCCACAGTCGCGTTCAGCATGCTTTTCGGTTTGTCCGCCGTCTTGCTGACCGCGCCGCTCACCTTGTTCCTACTGGTGGTGGTGGAACTGCTCTACGTCAACGGCATCCTGGGGAAGGCCGCGGAAAACATGAAGCGGCCAGCCGATGCAAACTAATGTCCAGGAGCCGGAGGCGCCAGGATGGCCCGAACGAGCTGCCGCAGGATCGCCGCCGTTGACACCGTGGCTGCTGCAGATGCGCCGCCTCGTCGGACTGTTCGCCGCATGGAGCATCGGTGCCTCGGTCGGAGGCCGCAGATCAAAAGCCAAGCCATGATTTCAGCCCCGTGGTTTGGATTTGGCGTTTCAATCGGCATCGGGCTTCTCATTGGCCTTGAGCGCGAACGTTCCAAGGGGATCGGCCCAGGTCGCCGCCCGGCAGGAATACGGACTTTCACCCTGGCATCGCTGTTGGGTGCGGTTGCGATGCGTCTCGGCGGCGAAGCTTTTCTCGCACTCGCAGAAGCTGGGGTGATGAGTCTCACAGCTTTGTCGTACGCTCGGAATCGCGGCGATGACCCTGGTCTCACGACCGAGATCGGCCTGCTTGTCACGCCGCTGCTCGGCGGCCTGGCGATGTCGGATACAAGCCTCGCTGCAGGGCTTGGCGCCGCGGTTGCCGTCATTTTCGCCGCGAAGGTGCCACTGCATGGTTTTGTCACACAGATCCTGACCGGCGCTGAGGTCACAGACGGTCTTGTCTTCGCGGTCGCGACACTGATCATCTGGCCGCAACTGCCCGATCGCTATTTGGGCCCCCTTCAGGCGTTCAATCCTCACAGCATCTGGTTTCTGGTCATCCTGATCATGGCGATCGGCGCATGCGGGCATGCCGCAACACGGGTGCTTGGCGTTCGCTTCGGGTTGCCGATCGCCGGCCTTGCGTCAGGTTTCGTGTCCAGCACGGCAACGATCGGGTCGATGGCCGGGCGCGCGGCGCGGGATCCGGCGAGCATGAGGGCGGCCGTTGCCGCGGCGGCTTTCTCGACCGTCGCGACCTTCATCCAACTGGCTGTCCTGCTCGCGGCCATCTCCCGTTCAACTCTCTTGCTGATGGCGCCGGCACTGGCGGCAGGCGCCATCGGGGCAGCGCTCTATGGACTCGGCTTTGCGCTGCGCGCGGTCACCCCGGACGCGATCTCCGGCGCCGAACCTGGGCGGGCTTTTAGCGTGGGAACCGCCCTTGGGCTCGCCGCGATGATGGCCGTCATGTTGTTTGTCTCGGCGGCGTTGAGATACAGGCTTGGGGAGGCCGGCGTGATGGTCGGAACGATCGTCGCAGGCTTTGTCGATACACATTCGCCCGCGATCTCGATCGCCTCCCTGGTCACCTCGGCGAAAATGACACCGCAAGATGCCGTCCTGCCGATCCTTGCCGCGATGACGAGCAACGCCGCGGCAAAAATAGCCCTGGCGATCGGCGCCGGGTCCCGCGCCTTTGCATTGCGCATCGCGCCGGGAATCGTGGCGCCGATTGCTGTCGCATGGGCCATTGCAGTCCTAACGGCGTTCGGATGATTTTCCCGCTGAGGAGAGGAGATGAGCATGCTGAAATGCGCATTGTGTGTGTCCGATCATCCGCGTGCTCGGGCTGCCTTGGCGGGTCTCGCCGACTTCATGATCGTATTCGCGGCGGGTTTTTTGCTGGGCGCCGTGCGCGTATTCTGGGTCATGCCGCGCACCGGCGCGCTGACAGCCGTGGCGCTCGAATTGCCTGTCATGCTCGTGGTCTCGTGGGTCGCTGCGGCGGCGCTGATCCGGTGGTTTCGTGTGACGCCCAAGGCAACCGACCGCCTGATGATGGGAGGTGTCGGTTTCCTCTTGCTGCTGGTTGTGGAGACCGCGCTTGGCTTGTTTGGGTTCGGCAGAACCTTTCAGGATCAACTTGCAGCCTGGCGCAGTGCTTCCGGCCTCTTGGGGCTCGCCGGGCAAGTGGCCTTCGCCCTGTTCCCGATGCTGATCGGGCGCGTAGGACGCGCTTGACGGTTGGTCTGCGCGAAACCTTGCAGAACAGAGGACGTCGCACGCTCGGACGCTTTCCAGGGCTATTGCGCGTGTTTGGTGTGCTCGGTGTCGGCCAGGCTATGGTAGAGCTCATTTTCTTGCGCAAAGTGCAGCCGTAATATGGCATCGAGCCCGTAGAGCACGCGCCGAAAATCGTTTGCCTCGGCCGGGCTGGGCCCTTCGGCGGGCAGGTCGGCGGTCATGCGTGTCAGCAGGCCGCCGAGCTGCTGCACCTCGCGGTGGGTTCGGTGCATGGCGGCGATCGGGTCGCCGCCGCCCAGCGCGCGCTCGATGGTCGGATATAGCTGCGTGTCATCCTCCGTTTCGTGCCGCAGCAACCGTTCCCGGACGAGTTGTTCAACCTCGGCCAGGGCGGCGGCTGCCTGCCGGGGCGGCGCCGTTGCGAGCTCGTCGGCAACCGCCCGCAGGCGCGCGATTGGCCCGACGAGGCGTTCGTGCTCCGCGTCGAGCCGCGCCACCTCCGCGACCGGGAGCGCGACCCGTGGTCGCCCCGGGATGCGTACATGCAGCACGCGTAGAGCGTTCGTGATCGCGGCGACGTCGATCACCTCCTGCAGCAGCGCCCCGGCCACGGGCGGCAGGAAGCCCAGCGCGGCGGCCACCATGGCCAGGAAGGACAGGCCCATGCCGACCGCCACGGTTTCGAGGGCGATGCGCCGCGCCCCGCGCGCGACGGCGAGCGCCTCGGCCAGCCGGTCCAGCCGGTCGACGAGCAGCACCACGTCGGCGGCTTCCGATGAGGCGCCGGATCCACGCGCGCCCATGGCGATGCCGACATCGGCCGCCGCGAGGGCGGGCGCGTCGTTCACCCCGTCCCCCACCATCGCGCAGGTCTCCCCCGGAACCGTGCGCGCCGCGGCAATGGCGGAGAGCTTGTCCTGTGGCTGCTGTTCCGCCCGGACCTCGTCCACGCCGAGTACCGCGCCGATGGCCTCGGCAACGTCGCGCCGGTCGCCGGTGAGCATGACGATGCGGGTGATGCCGGCCTGGCGCAGCAGACGCAGCGCCCTGGATGCGTCAGGGCGGATCTCGTCGGCGAGAAGGATGGCGCCGAGCATCGCGCCGTCCGCCGCCACGAAGGCACCCGTTGCGCCCTCATAGCCCATACGGCGCAGGAAGCGCCCGCTCCATTCGGTGGGCGCGGCCCGCGCGGCCACGTAGGCGTGACTTCCGACCGAGACGCGGCGCCCGCCGATCGTGCCGCTCACACCCGCGCCGGGTTCTTCCTCCACAGCCGTCGGCAAGTCCAGAACGAGGCCGCGTGTCCGGGCGGCGGCGACCACGGCTTGGGCGATGGTGTGCAGTGAGGCTTGGTCCAGGCTGGCCGCGAGGCGCAGAACTTCGTCGCCCGTCGTGCCCGGCGTCGGCTGGATGGCGGCAACCCGGGCACGTCCGGCGGTGAGCGTGCCGGTCTTGTCGAGGAACAGCGTGCGCACCCGTGCCAGCGCTTCCAGCGCGCCGCCACCCTTCACCAGCACGCCGCGCCCGGCACAGCGCGACAGGCCGGCGACGATGGCCACCGGCACGCCCAGGATCAGCGGGCATGGCGTGGCAACCACCATGACGGCGAGGCCACGCACGGGATCACCGCTCCAGGCCCAGGCGCCCCCGGCGAGGGCGAGCGTGAGCGGGGTAAACAGGAAGGCGGCCCGGTCCGCGAGCCGGGCGGACGGCGCCTTCGCCTCCTGCGCCTGTCGAACGAGCCGGACGATGCCGGCAAATGTGCTGTCCGCAGCATCCGCCGTGGCGACCATGTCGAAGGGCGCGCCCGCGTTCACCGCACCGCTGCGCACCGCCGCGCCTGCCTCGTGCGTGACCGGAATGGGCTCGCCGGTCAGCGCTGACTCGTCCAGGACCGCGGCCTTGTCCCGCACGATCCCGTCCACGGGCACGGCGTCCCCGGCCCGTACCAGCAGGCGGTCTCCGGCGGCGACAGAGTCGAGGGGAACGGCGATGATCCGGCCGTCCTCATAGCGGCTGGCGGTGCGCGGGACACGCGCGAGCAGGGCCGACATCTCGCGCCGCGCCCGCGCTGCGGCGAAATCCTCAAGCGCGCGGCCGCCCGAGAGCATGACGGCGATCACACCGGCGGTGACATATTCGCCGAGTGCAAGGGCGCCCCCGATCGAAAGCAGCGCAATGATGTCGAGACCCACCTCTCGCCGCCACAGGCTGGCCGCGCTGGCGAGCAGGACGGCCGCGAGTACCGGGACAGCCCCGGCCAGCATCAGTCCTGTGGCCCAGTCCTCCCGGCCGAGCCAGCGCGCGCATAAACCTGCGCCCAGGCCACCGGCGGCCAGGGCCAGCAAGGAAAGGTTCGGGATTTGTTTGCGATCAGCCACTTGCGCCTACGTGCTCGTCTGTATCCTCCGGCATCCGTCTCTCCCCGTTCGTTTCCTGTATCGTTTGATATGGGAATGGTCGGCATCGTCGCTCGGCCGCACGGTCTTTCGCGAAGACCGAGCGATGATTCGGGGCGTTTTTCATTGATATAGGTCAAGGGCGGGACGTCGCAGCTTGAGCCGCCGCCAACGCCACGGGTCACGTCAAGGCCCGTCGCAGCCGACCGGCCTGTTTATGTTTTGATTTTCACGGAATGCCGTGGCGCGCCCGAGGGGATTCGAACGTCCGACCCTTGGGGAGAATTTGTTCGTGGCCGGCGCTCAGATCGACGGCACGGTGACGCCGATCATGTCGCCTTCGCGCACGATGGCTGCGAGCCGGTCCGCGCTCCAGTCTTCGGTGCCGAGGGGACGGCGCGGCAACACCATCCAGCGGTAGTCGGCTGTCGAATCGACGATATGGATCGAAACGCCGTCCGGCAGCGTCGTGTTCCATTCCGCGAGCACGCCGCGCGGATCGCGCACGGCGCGGGCGCGATAGCCCGCCGACTTGAACCAGAAGGGCGGGTAGCCGAGCACCGCGCGGGGATAGCAGCTGCACAGCGTGCAGACGACAAGATGATGCACAGTTTCGGTGTTTTCGAGCACGCCGAGGGGCGGTGCGCCGCGCATCGAAGCCCCCATTTCCTCGGCCGCCGCGCTGCCGTTCGCCAGCAGGCGCGCGCGGTATTCCGGATCGGTCCAGGCGCGGGCGATGATGGCGGCGCCGATCCTGGGGCTTGCGGCATCGGTGATGGCGATGCGCTCGGCGATCTCGGCCGTGGAGACGATGCCCTTGGCCTCCAGAAGGTCGCGGATGGCGACGAGGAGCGCTTCCGCGGGCGCGTGGAGCAGTTCCGTTTCCGACAGGCTCATGCTTCCTCCAGCCAGGATTCGTAAAGCTCGACGAGGATCTCGTCGCCGGCCGTGGCGTCGCCCCAGAGCGAGGCCGGGTCGAAGGCAACGTGGTAGAGCGTGAGGCTCGGCGCCGGTCGCGCGAAAGCGAGATCCTCGGGGTTCGCGAAGCGGCCGAGGACATCGCGGATCGTGCCAATACGGCCGCGCAGATAATGCGGCGTGCGGATATGCACGGGCCCGCGCGCCTCCGGCCAGTCGTCACGCACGCGCACAATTTGGCCGGGGGCGAGGGCGCTCATGGGCACATCCTGCTATTGGCGAGGGCCGCTTTGAGCTCGGCGGCGGTGATCACGCCCTTGCGCAGCAGGTTATCGGCGATCGAGCGAATCCAGCGCTGGTAATAGCTGCGCGCGTGGTACTCGGCCTCCGGGATCGCCTCGATGCCACGGCGCAGCTCGTCGACACTCATCACGCGCTTCAGCCCGAGGATCTGGCGGAGCGCATCCACCTCGCGGTCGAACTCGGTGAGTTCGTGCGGCTCGGTATCGACCGCCTCGCACATATATTTCGCGATCCCGCCCAGATCGTGATGGGCGCGGGCTGGATTGGGGTCCGTCTCAGCTGCATCGGCCATAGCAGGAGCTTAGCCGAAGCGCCGGTGGATGGGAACCGAGCGGCGTGCCAGGGGCGCGGGACCGCGTTGCCGCTCCGGGGCGTGCTCGCTGATACCGGCGCCGACGGGCACGGCCTGGCGGGTCCGGTCGAACGGTCGCGGACCGTGCCGTACCGCTGGCGCGTCTGAACGATCCGCAGGGCGGTGAAGGGCGCCTGTGTCCAATCTTTACTGGCCAAGCCTGAGACGTTATGGCAGCATCGCTACCAAATATAAAAAATGAAACGAGGAAACATGAAGAAGGTAAGCTTCAAGAAGATCAGCTTCGTCGCGTCAGCGTTATTGCTGGCATTTGCAGCGGGTGCGCCCTCCATGGCGGCGGCCGCGTTGCCGCCGAAATTCGGACCGTCGCTGATTGCCGTAAAGTCCTTCGATCACTTCGCACTGGTCGGCATCGGCGTGTCGCATGAAGGGCGCGTCTTTGCGAGCGCCCCCGCGGCGAAGAGCGGTAACAAGCTGGTGGAGGTCAATGTCCATACCGGCGCGGTCACGCCGTATCCGAACCAGAGCTGGAATGTGGCGGGCAACGATCCCGAACATGAGTGGGCCGTCCCGCAGGCCATGTGGGTCGATAAGGCCGATCATCTCTGGGTCCTGGATTCAGGGCGCGCGGTGCTCAGCGTCGGTCAGCCGATTCCGCCGAAACTCGTCGAGTTCGATCTGAGCGACAACCAGGTGATTCGCAGCTACGGGTTCCAGGGCGTGGTCGCACCGTCGGACTCATTGAACGATGTTCGCATCGATTTGGTGCATGGCTACGCTTATCTCACCAACATCGCCAATAAGGGTGGCCTGGTGGTCTTGAACCTGCAGACCGGGGCATCGCGCCAGGTGCTGGTGGGGGATCGTTCGACCTATGCCGATCCGCACCAGCATCTGATGATCCGGGGCCAGCCGGCCGAGGGGAGGGACGGCAAGCCGGTCGCCATCCATGCCGATGGCATTGCGCTTTCGCCCGACGCAGCCTGGGTCTATTACCGGCCGCTGACCGACCATAATTATTGGCGTGTCCCGACTGCGGCATTGATTGATGCCAGCCTGACCCCAGCCGAACTGGCGCAGAAGGTGCAGTATCTCGGCGCGGCCGAACTGACCGGCGGGTTGATCATGGACCAGCATGGGACGCTCTATGGCGGTGATCTTGAGCATGCCAGCGTCGTTGCGCTCAGGCTCGATCCGGCAACGGGTAAGCTGACATCAAAGCTCTTCGTGCGCGACAAAGGACGCCTCTCTTGGGCGGACGGTTTCGCGATCAGCGGCGGCTATCTCTATATCGCGGACTCGCACTTATGGGAGATCGTGTTCAAGAACCATTTGCCGCGGTCCGGACCGTGGACGATCTTCAAAGTCAAGCTGCCCGATTACGTCGCCGCGAAATCTCCGTAGCTGCTCGCCAGGGCCACGGTGGCCGCGACCTGAAAGTCTCCGAGACCGCTCGGCCGGGACTTCAGATGGTGATGCGATGCTCGGGCCTCGGGCATCGCCGTCACCCACATCGCCGGCGTTTCGTCCTGGGCAGCAAAACTGACGCCGGTATAGGCGGATGGCGGCGTGTGCAGCCGAATACATGGCAAATCCACAAGGTTATCCCCAACTCTGTGGATTTTCTTTTGTCGGAACGAATGACGGTGACAGCCTCGCACCGGCGGGCCGCATAACAGCCATCTCCTGCAATCAGAGTTATTTATCAATCGATAGGCGCTATTGTAACCAGCAGCTCACGTACTGTTACACGGTAGGGTGAGTGGACCAAGACAGACAGAGAGACTTTGATGCACAAACGAGATTCGGCCCGCGCATTCGCGGCGGCGGCTTTCATGCTGCTTGCCCCCGCCGCGATGGCCCAGACGACGCTGGCGCCACGCGACGTGCCCGCGAAAACCATCCCCGTTCCTGGCGATGTTAGCCCGCAGCTGCAGGCCGTGATCGCCAGGCCGCTGAGCAGCGGCTGGAACACGCCGCCGACCACGCCCCAGGGCTGGAAGCAGCTTTCGGACACGCTCGCGGCCGGCGTCGCCGCCCAGGTCGGGCCAATGGCACAGCGGCTGCACGTCAAGATCGAGCCGGCCACGATCGACGGCGTGAAGGTCTATCGCCTCACGCCAGAGACCATCCCGGCACGCAACGCCAAGCGCCTGCTGATTCACGTGCATGGCGGTTGCTACGTGCTGAGCGGGGGCGAGGCCGCCTTGCCCGAGGCGTTGCTGATGGCGGGCATAAGCCATATCCGGGTCATCTCCGTCGACTACCGGATGCCGCCCACGGCCTATTTCCCCGCGGCGCTCGACGACGCGATGACGGTCTACAAGGCCGAGCTGAAGACAACGAATCCGAAAGATCTCGGCGTGTTCGGCCGGTCCGCCGGTGGCGCGCTCACGCTGGAGATGATGCTGCGGATTAAGCAGGAGCATCTGCCGATGCCGGCTGCCATCGCCGTGAACACCCCGATGGCGGATATGGTGGATGAGGGCGATTCCTCGCGGACCAACGCGCTGGTCGACAACGTCCTGGTGGCGCCTGACGAGCAATGCGATGCCGCAGCCCGTTTCTACGCCCACGGGCATGACATGGCGGACCCGATGATCTCGCCCTTGCTTGGAGACTTCCACGGGTTCCCGCCGACCATCATGGCCACGGGCACGCGCGACCTGATGCTGAGCAACACGGTCCGCACGCATCAGAAACTGCTGCAATCCGGCGTGCCGGCCAGCTTGCTGGTGTTCGAGGGCATGTCCCATGCCCAGTTCTCCATTGACGACCGCATTCCTGAAGACCGGCAGGCCTTCACGGAAGAAGGCGCGTTCATGGACCAGCATCTCGGTCAC
The DNA here is from genome assembly GCF_035535915.1 of Acidocella sp. Taxonomy (GTDB): domain Bacteria; phylum Pseudomonadota; class Alphaproteobacteria; order Acetobacterales; family Acetobacteraceae; genus Acidocella. Next base: position 45,976 of record NZ_DATLPB010000024.1, on the reverse strand, counting down.
TGACGATGAGGCGCAGGCTCGTCCTCCGGGCCAGCCTGCAGCCTGGATTATCGGCAACCAGAGCGCCTCTGGCGTAACGGACGGCCCCTTCAGACGCATGTGATGCGCTCAGGCAAGACGCATCCCATCGATCAGAACCCAGCCCGTCCAGGGCTGGGTTCTTTGCATTTGGAGCCCATGGACCCATGGCGCGCCGATGCCCGCGATGCTGCTCGGCCTGCCCGCCATGCAGACGACATCAATGTCCAGGGTAGGCCCGCGGAGGCGGCAGGGCCGGCAGAAAATGTCCCGCAACCGGGCAACTGCCCGCCAGCCTCAAACAAGCGTGGCGAATCCGCCTTTCTGGGTTGCGTGTCGGTCGTGCAACGATATGATCGGATCATGGATGCAGCAAGTGATGGTTCCCCGCATTGGCGCTTAGAGGCTGCGGAGGGGCTGAACCGGCTTACCCTCTCCGGTGATTGGACCGCGCAGCGCGGTAGCCTGCCTCGCTTTCCCGTGAACGGGCTGCAGGCGGCGCGGCCGGCGGCGCCGCTCGTGTTCGATACGGCGCCGCTTGGCCGTTGGAACAGCGCGCTCGTCACCTTCCTGTGGGAGGTGCGGCAGGCGGCGGAGGGCGCCGGCATCGCCTTCGACGGTGCGAACCTGCCGCCTTCCGCCAACAAGCTGCTCGGCCTCCTGCCCCCCGCACGGGTTGCCCAGAAGCCGCGGCGCCGCCGCTGGTTCAATCCGCTTGCCGCCCTGGGCAGCTGGACGCTCGACAGCCTCACCGAGGTTGGAATCCTCACCGAACTCACCGCCACCACCACCTGGAACGGCGCGCGGGCGGTGCTGGGGCGAAGCCGCATGCGCCCGGTGGATCTGCTCACCAATATACGCGATGCCGGTCCCGACTCGCTGCTCATCGTCAGCATCGTCAACTTCCTGCTCGGCGCCATCCTCGCCTTCGTCGGCGCCGTTCAGCTCGAGAAATTCGCGGCCGGTGTTTATGTCGCCGATCTCGTCGGCATTGCCATGGTGCGGGAAATGGCTGCCGTGATGACGGCCATCATCATGGCCGGGCGCACGGGCGGCGCCTATGCGGCGCGCATCGCCACCATGCTCGGCAATGAGGAGATCGACGCGCTGACGGTGACCGGCATTCCGATCTCAAGCTACCTCATTCTGCCCTCCGTGCTCGCCCTCGTCATCACCATGCCGCTTCTCTATCTCTATGCTTGTCTTGTCAGCATGCTTGGCGGGTGCGTCGTCGCGGTCGCCATGCTGCATGTGACGCTCGCGGGCTATGTGACTCAGACGCTGGGCGCGGTGCCCTTCAACCAGTTCATATTCGGCTTCATCAAGGCGATTGTCTTTGCCGTCTTCATCGGGTTGATCAGCTGCCGCATCGGCCTCAAGGCCGGGCGGAGCGCGGCCGATGTCGGCATCGCCGCGACCCGCGCCGTGGTGGCTGGCGTGGTCGGCGTGATTGCGATCGATTCACTCTTTGCGGTGATCGCCAATGCCATCGGCATTTGACATGGCGGTGGCAGCGCCGGCGTCACATCCAGCGCCGCTTCTCACACTCGATGGCGTCACCCTCGCCTATGGGCCGAAAATCATCCAGAAAAACGTCTCCATGGACGTACGGCGGGGGAGCGTCTTCGCCGTCATGGGCGGATCGGGGTGTGGCAAAAGCACCGTTCTGCGCAGCATGATCGGCCTTTTGCGGCCCGTCGCCGGACAATACCACCTGGAAAGCGAAGATTACTGGGCCGCGAATGACACACGGCGCGCGATGATGGCGCTGCGCTTTGGCGTTCTGTTCCAGAGCGGCGCGCTCTGGAGTTCCATGACGGTCGGCGAGAATGTCGCCTTGCCGATGCAGATGAATACGCGGTTGGATGCGACCTCCATCCGCGCGCAGGTGGAACTCAAGCTCGGTCTCGTGGGCATGCTGCAGGCGATCGACCAGTACCCCTCGGAGCTTTCCGGCGGCATGCGCAAGCGCGCGGGGCTGGCGCGCGCGCTGGCGCTCGACCCGGATATCCTGTTCTTCGACGAACCTTCCGCCGGGCTCGATCCCATCACCTCGGCGCGGCTCGACGAGCTCATCCTCAATCTGCGCGACGGGCTGGGGGCCACCATCATCATCGTCAGCCACGAATTGCCGAGCCTCTTCGCCATTGCCGATGACGGCATTTACCTCGATAACGTCACCAAAACCCCGATCGCCCATGGCTCACCGCGCTCTATGCGGGACCATTGCGACGACCCGCAGGTACGCGCCTTCATGCAACGCCTCCCCTCCAACACCGCCTGACCGGAGACACAGGACATGGGAAACAGGCAAACCGTCGTTGGCGCCTTCGTCTTGGGCGGGATTATCCTGGCGCTCGGCGCCATCATCCTGTTCGGCCAGATCAACCCGTTCAGCAGGGTCGTGCGCGCGGTCGTGGTGCTCCAGGGTTCGGCCTCCGGCCTTTCCATCGGTGCGCCGGTGACGTTCCGCGGCGTGCCGGTGGGCTCGGTGAGCGATATTGAACTCACCTTCGACCGGCGTACCTTCACCGCCTATATCCCGGTGACGCTGGTGCTGGACCCGCGGCGCGTGCACAGCACCGACAAGAGGGAAATCATCGGCGTGAACGAATTCGTTCGCCGCGGCTTGCGGGCGGAGGTGAATATTCAAAGCCTGGTGACCGGGCAGGCAGCCATCGAACTCAGTTTCGACCCGAGCACGCCGGCCGTGCTGCACCCGGGGCTTTCGAAATATCCCGAAATCCCCGTCCGCCAATCCATCATGCAAAGGACGCAGCAGACGCTGGAGCAGCTGCCGCTGCAGGAAATGGCCAATAATATCAACAGGTCGCTTGAGAGCATTCGCATCCTGGCCGACAAGCTGGACGAGGACACGCCGGCCTTGATCGCGAGCGCACAGCAGACCTCCAACCAGTCACGCGTGCTGGTGGACACGGCGACCAAAACGCTCGAGACGCTGCAGACCCAGCTGACGACCACGCTCTCCGCCTTTAACACGATGGCAAACGCCGCCACCACGCAGTTGAATGGGCGCGGTGCCGACCTCCACAAGCTGCTGCTCAGCACCAATACCGCCGTTGTCCAGACGCAGCAGATGGTGACCGAACTGCGCAACTTCACCGCGGCCCGGTCCGACCAGCGCGCCGATATCGACGCGACCCTCCGTGACCTTGCCGCCGCCGCAGCCTCCATGCGCGGCTTCGCGAGCGAGATTGAACGCGAGCCACAACTTCTGTTGATGGGACGCCAACCGTGAGACAAACGCCCAGCCTCCGCCGCGGGCCGCGGTACCTCGCCCTCGCATTCGGCATGACCGCTTGCCTCGCCGCCTGCGCCGCGCCGCCGCTCAAGGTCTATACGCTCGATGCGCCCGCCGTTCCGGTGGATACCGGCCCCGCGCAGACGCCGGCGAGCCTGGAGGTGTGGCGCATCGTGCTGCCCGATTACCTCGACACGCAGGACATCGTGCTGCGCGAGGGCAGCCAGATTAACCGCAGCTTCCATGCCCGCTGGGCGAGCCGGCTTTCGATTGGCGCCACCGACCTCATCACCGCCCGCCTCGCTGCCGCACGGCCTGACCTCTTCATCACTGACCAGCCGCTGGTGAGCCCGGCGCGCTACCGTCTGTTCATCAATATCAGCCGGCTGGATGTGAGCGGGGACGGCACGGCTTCGCTCGCCGCGGATTGGACGATCGTGCCCCGCGATGAACGGCGCCTGGAGCTGCATGACCGCACCGCCTTTGCCCTCACCGGTCCGGTGAAGACAGACCTGGATATTGTGGCGCTGACCAATGAAGTTCTGGATAGGCTGGCAGCGCGGATCGAACGGGACGTGAGCATTGAGCTGCCACAGCGCGGCTAAGAGATGACGACGATAACCGTTGAACGCTTTGTTGTTCGTCGAAATTTTTCTTGTTGCCATCACTCTCTTTGTGAATTTCTGGCGTAGAAAATGGTCGCTTGAAAAGCAGGCGCCTTTTTATATGTCTTTGCCATTCCGACGACATGCCGTCGCAGATGGATTTCGGGTTCATGGCGCTGTTCAACACCGTGTAGAGTCCGGAAGGGCTTAGTCAGAGAAAAACCATCGTTAAAATCGATTGGTTTGTACGATCCGCTTTATGTGTCATGGATATTTTTATTATGCGCCTTTGACATTCCCATTGTAGGAATGATTACCGCCCAACAGGGCTCGGACCTGCGAGCATTTCTGTTGGGATCATTGCCATGCCTCATCTTTCCCGTCGATCCTTGCTGGCTGCCGGCGCCGCTATGGGCGCCCTGCCGCTTCTTCCAGTTCGCGCGACAGCGCAGCTTGCCGCAGCGCCCGGTACGCGCCGGCTCACGGCGGGAACGCGAATCCTTGACGTGAACGGCCGCGCCGCGAAAGTCTACGGCCTGACGAACGAGACGGGACAGCCTGGCTTGACGCTCGCACCCGGCGAGCGCTTTCACGTCACGCTCGCCAATCAGATCTCGGACCGCACGATCATTCACTGGCATGGCCAACTTCCGCCGTGGAGGCAGGATGGTTTTCCGTGGTCGCAGGTCCCCAGAGTCCTTCCGGGCTCAACGCTGACATATGACTTTGCCCCCATCGCCGGCACCTACTGGATGCACTCGCATGAAGGGTTGCAGGAGCAGCGCCTGATGACGGCGCCCTTGATCGTCCACACCGCGGAGGCCATGCGTGAAGACCGTCAGGAAGTCGTCCTGATGCTTCACGATTTCAGCTTCACCGCGCCGGAGGAATTGCTGGCTCACCTGACGGGACAACCCGTGTCCGCGGCCTACGCGATGGAGCATCTCACCGAGAATGTCAGCGCGCCTGCACCCTCTTCCGACAATATGGCGGGTATGATGCCGGGCTCGATGCAAGGTATGCCGGGCATGATGATGCAAGGCTCCATGCAGGGCATGGGCTCGATGCAGATGGGCGGGATGAGTGCCGGCGGAATGGCCGGGATGTCGGGCCGCGCGGGGATGGATTTAAACGATATCGACTACGACGCCTTCCTTGCCAATGATCGCACCCTTGCCGATCCCGAGTTGGTGCGGGTGGAGCGCCGCGGGCGCCTGCGGCTGCGGGTGATCAACGGCGCGTCATCCAGCCAATTCTGGCTCAATCTGGGGGCATTGACCGGCCGTGTGGTGGCGGTGGACGGCCATGAAGTCCATCCGGTCAGCGGCTCGGTGTTCCCCATCTCGATGGCCCAGCGGCTGGACATACTGCTTGATCTGCCCGGCCCCGGTGCTTTCCCGATCCTGGCCCAGTTGGAAGGTTCGAACCGTCGCACGGGAATCGTGCTGGCGACCCAAGGCGCGCAGGTCATGCGCCTTGCGGAGACGGGCCTCGATCAGGCGCGGCCTGTCGATAATTCCCTCGAGACTCGGCTTTCGGCGACCCAACCTCTCATGGCGCGTAAGCCTGACATCGTTCACCAGATTGTCCTGGCGGGGAGCATGACCCCTTACAAATGGTCGCTGAACGGCCAGTATTGGCCGAACATCGCGCCGCTGATGTTGACCAAGGGTCAACGCGTCGAGATCGAACTCGTCAACCAATCGATGATGGCGCACCCCATTCATCTCCACGGTCATACCTTCCAGGTGATTGCCGTGAATGGCCAGCCCATCAATGGTGCCGTTCGAGATACGGTGATTGTTACCCCGAATATGGGCAGCGTGCGGTTCGCCTTTGACGCCGATAACCCGGGAAGGTGGGCGTTCCATTGCCACAACCTGTATCACATGATGACCGGTATGATGACGGAATTCCGCTATCAGGACATTGCGGTCTGATCATAACGGCTCGTTTGAAGCTGCGACCCCCGGTACCGTCAAGGCCGCCGAAGATTCGCGCCCTCCGTTGATCCGGAGGGCCGATGTGCTGCGCTGCCGTGTAGGGCGCAGCGATGGCCTGGCGACGGAGACACACCTGTTCCGAGGCCCTGCAAGCGTTAGAAGCTGACGCTGAACGGCATGGAGAGGGTGCGCGAACAGCCCCGGAATCTTAACGAGAAAAGGCCTGACATGACGAACCGCATCGGCAATCGAAGCGCGCTGATGCGCATTGCGTTGGGGATCGCGGGCGTCATGGGCGTGATCCTCCCCGCCTGCGCCCTCAATGCCCCTTCGCCCATCGAGATCAACGCTGGCCCTTTCGGACCGTTGCAATTGAGCGGAGGGCTGGATGGTACGGTTATGCCCTCTCCGGCACAGGTGACGCCGGATTGCTTGGGACCAACAAGGCAACGGGGATGGAACTCGCCAACGGCATTATCGAGCTGCAAAAGCCTGACGGGTTGGTCCAATTCGACGTTCAATTAGGTTCAACCGGGACCTTTGTACTGGGCACCGCGCCCAGCCAGACCTCAGTACAGACATATGCAACCGGCCCTCTCTATCTCGGTTCCATCACGCTCGCACCCACGCCAAATTTCAAAATCTCCATCGGCCAGCTCGATACGCTCGAGGGTTACACGGCAGGCTTGGACTGGAATAACAGCAACGTGTTCTACGACGAGATTTTCGCCGTCCAAAATGGGCCGAGCAGAAGTGTGGAAGCCACTTATACGTTTGGGCCGATCTCCACCACTGTGAACTTTGGTGATGGCTTTGACACCGGAGTCTGGAACTATCTTCAAGCGTCGACGACTTACACGATCAATAACGACAATGCCGTGACGATCTACGGCGCGACAAATGTCGGACGAACCGGGCTTAACGCCCATTTCTATGGATCGGCCAGTCTGCCGTTCAGTCAAACTGCCATCGGCAGTATTCCGGGGGCGGTGAATCTGGCCAACTCCACCGTTCTTGGCGGCTTCTATAACGATTCGGTCGGAAACCTCAATCTGGTCCCGGAAATCCAATACGTGTACACGCGGCCGGATCAATCGCTTGTCACCCCTGGCTCCGCCGCCATGACCAAGTTCTCTGGCAATTTTGGTGCTGTCTTGTTCGCCGATTATCACTTTGGCACGTCGCCATACTCATTGGGCGCTTGGGTGGCGTATTTCTCCAGTCATGGACCTGATACGTGGTTCCTCAACGCAGGCTCACAAGGCGTCGGGATCTCGATTGCCCCAACATGGCAGCGCCAGCATTTGTTCGTGCGCGGTGACCTTGGTGTGATGCACCTGACCCGTATCGGCACACCCGGCTCAGCTGGTTACGGCGAGTCAGCCGCGTGCCGTAACCAGGCAACTTCGCTGCTGGAGGCTGGTGTTCTTTTTTGAAGCTTCTGCTCCGTTTCCGGAGCAGAAGCTTCATTGATTATGAGCTAATAATCAAATTCAAGGCTCGCCAAAAATGTCCGCGGCGCGCCGAGATAGGCGGTGTTGGCCCCGGGGCTGCCGACGATGGTGCCGTCAGCGATCGAGACGTAATAGAACGTGTCCGTGACGTTCAGCACCTGGAAGCGCGCTGTCATGTGATGTTTCAGGAAGGTCGTGGTATAGCGCGCGCCGAGGTCCAGCGTGGTGTAAGCGGGGGCGAAGGAATTGTTGGTGTTGGTGGCCGCCCGCGCGCCCTCGTAATGCACCGCGCCGGTGAGGGCGAAGCCGTCCAGGAGGGCGGGGTGATAATCGACCGCGATATCGGTTTTGACATGCGGCACGCCGACCACGAGCTTGTCATCGGTTGAGGCCACGCCGGTATTCATCAGCTGCGCGTCGATATAGGTCACGCCGCCGAACACGCTGAGCGCCGGGGTCACATCGCCCTGGGCGAACGTCTCGATGCCGTAATTGCGCTGTTCGCCGATCACTTGGAACACATTGTCAGCGAGGGTATTGGCGTAGGGGCGGGTCATGCGGAACCCGTCCACGGTCAGCAGCAGCGACGGCGTGAGGGCGTATTTCGCGCCGATCTCGACTTCGGTGTCGTGATAGGGGGCGAGATAGGCGTTGGCGTTGGCCGCGGTGCTCGGCGCCTCGTCGCTCTGCTCGATGGCCTGGGCCCAGGTCGCATAAGCGGTGAGCACCGGCGTGGGTGTGTAGATCACGCTGACCGTCGGGCTGAGCGCGCCATTGACGGTATTCGCGCTGGTCTGTTTGCCGGTCGACGACCAGCTCTTGGAGCTGAGGAAGGAGGTATTCAGAACCGCCTGAACCGCCCATTGATCGTTCAGATGCATCTCGTCGGCGGCGATGATCGACTGCTCGCTCAGCGCGGCGGATTCGTACTGTCCGCCGGTTTGTCCGGCGGTAAGGGACTGGGCGACGGGAACGAGCACCGGATCGGCGAGACTGGCCGTGCCAAGCTCATAGGCAAAGCTGGCATTGCGCGGTGAGTATTCCCCGAGCAGGAAGCCGTTGGTGCCGAAGCTGAGATCGTTCTCCATGCCAAAAAGAGACACGCGGCCGTTCAGATAGGCTTCATTGCTGCCGATCTTGAAATCCGACACGGCGGTGAAATTCTTCGTCACCGTGTAGTCGCCGGAATTGTTCGTGAAGGTGTTGGTGATGCCATAGAGATTGCGCACGGCATTCTGATAGAGCCCACCGGCCTCGAAGCTCCAGTTCTGGTTGATCTGATGGGTTATTTTCACGAGGCCGGTATCGGTGACGAGATCAGGTCCGGCGCCGGGCTGCGCCAGTCCGGACTTGGCCGGGTTCATGGCCGGCGGCAGGATCGTGTTCTTGCCGCTTCCTGTGCTGGCGCCATCATAGACGACGCTGCCGGGAAGTCCCGTGGCATCGGTGGCGTAATGGCTGTAATAGGTCTCGATGGTGGTGTTGTCGGTGGGATGAAAGTCGAACAAGACGCTGCCAAGCGTGCGATCGATGTTGCTTCCCGGCGCGTAGCTTTCGCCGTTGCCCTGCACGACATTCAAGCGATAGCCGATCTTGCCGTCCGCCGTGGTGCCGGCGAAATCGCCTTGTTCGGTAAAGATGCCGCTCGACTGGAAGCCCTCGATGATGCGCACCAACGGTTGCTGCGTGGGCTGCGCCAGCATGTAATTGAACACGCCGGACGGAGAGGAGGGGCCGTAGAGCGCGCCGCCAAGGCCGTTGAGAACCTCGATGCCGGAAAGATTTTCCGTGGGAATGGCGGTTGTGCCGACGATGTTCAACCCGTCGAGCCGGGTGTTCTGCGCGATACTGCTTTGAAACCCGAGCGCTTGCGGGCGGGAAACCTCGTAGCCCTGCTGGTCGCGGATCTCCACGGAAGGCAGATAGCTAAGCGCATCGTTAACCGTGCGCACTTGGGTGTTAACCAGAAGGTCCTGCGGTATGATGGTCACCGATTGCGGCGTCTTCAGGATTGGCCTGATGCCGAGCGGTCCCATGCTGGCCGTCGCGCGATGATAGTTCGCTCTGGTGGCGTAGCCGCCCCGCGCGGTGCTTGCCCCTGATGCAGTCACGTTAATCGGCGGCAGGTTGATGACACTCTGTTGCGCATGCGCCGTCGGCGCGAACAGGAACAGGACTCCCAGAGAGGCGCCGCCCAGAAGGTCGCGGCAAACGTTACGAACCTCACAAAATTCTGAGGAATTATCGATCAATTTATCAATCCTATAGAAGGGCGCCCATGCGGCCCTGCTGTTGCTCATGACGATATGTTTCTACAAACATATCGAAACATGGTTTGCCTAGAGCGCGAGGACCCGATGGCGCAGGTGGCAGGGTTGCGTGAGAAGAATGTCGTCCTCTCGGCCGGCCTCGGATAGGGGGGACTCAACAAGCGGAGACGGCACCGCGCAGTGCGGTGTCTCGTCAAAGCCTCATGGAAGAAACGTCATCTCTCGCGGCTTGGTGCCATTCTTTTGCACGCCCGCACGTTAGTGATGTTGTGGCTGCCTTAAAGCGTGGCACCGAGGCCACGGTTGGCGCCGCTGCGGCCAGGCTTGTTCCGGCCGCCAGGCGGCGGTGCGACATGGTGGTGCGCGACTGACGGCGGCCGGCCCGTGACCTGCTACGCGACGGATTTGATCCCGGGTCGCCCCCGCTGCGTCTGTGGGGCGCGGGGATCAGGAGGGACGGGGATTTCGCGGATGGCGCAGCGGCAGCATTCGTCGCAGCACGCCATCCTTGAGGCCGTAATGATGGAACAGCGCCGCGGCGGCATGCGCGGCCGCGAGGCAGATCATTGCCCAAGCTCCCCACACGTGTACCGTGTTGAACACGGGGCGCCACGCGGCGCTGACTCCGAACGGCGAAGCGATCGAGAATAACCCGAAGAAGTTTGCGTCATGTCCGCGACCCCAGATCTTTCCGAACCCGGCGGAGACGACGAGGATCAGCAGCCCATAGAGCAGATAATGCGTGATGTTGGCGACGAGCACCATCAGCCGGGGGCCGACATGCGGCAGCCGCCGGCCGAAACCGACCCGCCATATCAGCCTCACCACGAGTATAGCCGCAAGAGACATGCCAAGCGACACGTGCACGAACTGCATGAAGTGGACCGAAGCGCTATGGCTCGGGAGGAAACCCCAGATTTCGGCAAGGGAAAACTGCGTCACAACCAGGAGCGCTGTCAGCCAATGCAGCGAGATGTCACCGTAGCCATAACGGTCGTCGGACCGAGTGGCAGAATCGTCGCCGGCGATCCGTGCAATTCTACGAGTGCTTTGATCCATGGCCGTTCCATCCTTTTGATAGCCTGGAAGTGTCCTTAGACTATTCTTGCCCGGCGTGTGAATACGCAAGCCCTCTGGTTATGGCCGATCTTTTTGAACGGGTTTCAAAAATTAATTCTTCATTCGTTATGAATTGAGGTGTCTGTCGATAAGACCATAAGCTGCAGACATGACAAAACGGATTTTAAACGTGACATAACTTTTTTTTAAGAAGATAGGCGTGTCTTTTGGGATTTGTGTTGTTCATGAGAGGCATTCGCAACTCAATGCAAACGCCATGAAATCATCAAAATTGTGTAACTCATCTTCACAATAAACTCGAGTAGTAGCCCTTGGCACTTCGTTTTGATCTGCAAAAGGGCTAACTGAATGATTCGATTTAGTAACGTAAAATTAAAAGTTGTCTTGCAGAGTTTTTGTGCTGCTCGTGCTTTGCATGTCGGCCTCGCCGCAAGCGTCGGCCTCGCTGCTCTCACCCCTGCCGCGCGGGCGCAGAGCGTGGCGCCGCAGAGCCAACCCGCGGTCGGCGCAACCGGTTCCGGAGGGTTCACCACCCCGTCCAATCTCGATCTCGGCGCCGTGCTGTCGACCGGCACGGGCAGCGCCGCCGACCTCGCCACCACGCCCGGCACCGCCCCGTACAATGCGCCGTCGCTGACGCCGCTGAATTCGACGCAGCCGACCTCGGTGGTCAGCCAGCACACCATTCAGAACCTGCTGACCAGCACTTCGAGCTATGCAGACATCGCGCGCCTCACGCCGTCGGTGAGCGTTAAAAGCCCGAACGGGCCTGGCCTGAGCGAAACCAACCTGGTCATCCGCGGCCTCCAGAACGGTCAGTACAACGTTACCTTCGACGGTATTCCCATCGGCGACTCCAACTCCTTCACCCAGCACACCACCTCGTTCTTCACCAATGACGAGATCGGCCAGCTGATCGTCGATCGCGGTCCAGGCACGGCGGAGACGGTCGGTTACGCCACGTTCGGCGGCACTGTGTCGATTCGCACGATCAACCCGGCGGCGACGACGACGCTGACGCCCTATGGCTCCTATGGCAGCTATGACACCGGCGTCGAAGGTCTACGCATTGATACCGGCGCGATCCAGGCGGCCAACGGCACGTCGGCGGTGTTCAACATTGAGAATGACAATTCCAATGGTGCGTTGAGCTTCACCCATCAGGACCGCACCAACTTTTTCGGCAAGGTGGTCGTGCCGGTCGGCAACAGCACCGCCGTTACCTTCTTTGCCGATTACAACAAGATTTATCAGAATCCTGTCTATGGCGCGACGCTCGGCGAGATGGCGGAATTCGGCCATAATTATAATCTGAACAACAATCCGAATTCGCAGAATTTCTGGCGCTACAACTACGACAAAATTACCACCGACATGGAATATATCGATGTCGCCTCGCATCTTGCCGATGGGTGGGAATATGACGGCAAGGTCTATACCTATGCTTATTACCACGCAGATAATAACGGCGACACCGTCAACAATCCGGGCAGCACGTATCTGGTGATGCTCACCCCGCATGGCACGACCACTGCGGGCGTACCGGGCGAAACCTTCTTCATGAACTATCGCTCGGTCGGCACCATCCAGCGCCTGCAGAAGGATTTCAATTGGGGTGATATCAAGCTCGGCGCCTGGTTCGATGAACAGACCGACACGCGCTTCACCGCCGAGAACGATCTGTCCAACGGCAACGCGCCGAACTACGACGTTAGCGCCGACGCTTTTGGTTCGCCCTCTCTGGCGGCGGCGAACAACAATCATGGCCAGATCGACCATCTGCAGGACAACCACCTCTACACGTTCCAGCCTTACATGCAGCTCGACTGGCAGCCGATCCAGAATCTGACGCTGACCGGCGGCGTGAAATACGCCTTCTTCCGCCGCCAGCTGAACGCGCAGGTGAACCAGGGAACCGAACAGCAGATCGGCTTTCAGCATAACTGGGGCAAGTTCCTGCCCTCGTTCGAGGCGAAGTATAATTTCTCGCCGAACTTTTCAACCTATGCGCAGGTCGCCGAAGGCCTGCTCGCACCGAACCTGAACACCTTCTATGTCGACGAGCCGGGCAAGTCCTCCTATGCGCCGGAGGAGACTTGGAACTACCAGACCGGTCTTGCCTATCAGAGCCAGCATCTGGCCCTAGGCGCCGACGTGTATCTGATTCACTTCATGAACTATCTCGCGAGTACCGGTTCCGGCATCAACCAAGTGTACTACAACGCCGGCGGTGCCATCTATAAGGGCGTCGAAGGCGAGGCCACCTATACGTTCGATAGTGGCGTCAGCCTGTTCGCCAATGGCGGGTTGAACAAGGCGAACTACACCGCCACCAATAACTATGTCGCCCAAGCACCGCAATTCACCGGCAATGCCGGCATCATCTACGACAAGAACGGCGTCTATGCCTCGATCATCGATCAGTTGACGGGCGGCGAGTATGACAGCAACGGCGTGCTGAACGGCGGCGCGAAGCCGAGCAATAAGCGTGCCCCCGGCGCCTGGTACGATCCGTATAGTGTGGTGAACCTGTCGGCAGGCTACACGTTCAATCATGTCAATCCGCACATCAAGCAGATCACGGTGAAGCTGAACCTCGACAATATCACCAACCAGCAGCAGATCATCTACAGCCCCAGCACCGTCGGGCCCAAGGGCGCCACGCAGGACCTGTATTATGTTCTCCCCGGCATTGCGGCTTTCGTGTCGGTGTCGATGCCGATCGGTTTCTAGCGAGAGGCGGGCAGGGCGGTGTGCTTGCCCTGCCCGTGATGGGCAGCGACACCACGTACAGGGCGTGGTGCGTTGTCCTTGCGATGTGACACGTCCTGCCGATGGCTGCCCACATACCGTACAGGCTAGAGGAGTGTGGCGATCTTGTTGGTGCCGTGCGGAAGAAAACGCCAGGCGATCTCGAAAACCAGGGCAATGACGATGATCGTCTCCATGGAAGAGCCGGTACGACATAGCGGTAATCCCCAGCTTCCGCGCAGCGGCCATGCCAGCCTCAGCCCCCGCGGTGTCAGCATGTCCGCTGCAAGGTGGGACAGGTAACCAACGGCCAGGGCGGACACCGCTCCTTGCCGGTATCCCGCGTGCGACAGCAGCGCCACCAAGCCCGCCACCGCGACGGCTGAGTGCGTGAAGCCGCGGTGGCCGAGGGCCGCGGCGATGGCTGTCGAGATCGGACGAGATCGCCGGCCGACCCAGGAGTTGGGGTGGTCTATGTCCGGCAGGAGTGACCCGGCCGCGGTCAGGGCAAGATAGATCGGGTCAACGGGGGAGAGGTGCAGCCAAGGTGCCGCGGCAATCCACGCCGCGACGCCGACAACCACATGAGATTTAGCCATCATGTTGCGGGGCTACTACGCGTACCGCTTCGGCTGAGCAAGTGGGCCACATCTGGGAGCAGCCTCCCGTAACGGCAGATTCCGCTGCGGCAAGCCCGCCAAGTGCCAGGGGTGAGGTAGCCGGACGCGAAGGCGACACCGCATCATCGAGGGCTCCGTTGGGTGTAATTGACCCGCTGGAGGGGTGTTCGCTCCCCGGCTCGTGACGATCGGTCGTACCCTCGAAACGTCACGTTAATTAGATCAAAAATGCACCTTGTACCGAAAGCATGGCCAGATATACAACGAAGACGTGCAGCCTTTTTTCTATCCGATCGTATTACAGTTAGAGGTTTGTCTTGGTTAGTTTATCACGGCTGCCGTCCCGATTGCTGCCCCAGCAGATCACCGGAGCGTTGGATCAGTCAGAGCTGACGAGACGGCACTTTGCCTTGTATTTTCTGATTGTGCTCGGCCACATTTTTGATGGCTTTGACATTAACATGATCGGTTTGGTGCTACCGGGTATCGCGCACCAATTCAAACTGGCGCCTGTTGCAATCGGCTACCTCGCCTCAAGCGTGTTCATTGGAATGCTTGTGGGATCGGTCGTCATCGGGACGTTGGCAGACCTCATTGGCCGTAAGCGATGCCTGATTTTCTCTGTGATATTCTACGGAATGACCAGTCTATTGGCGGCATTTACTTGGAGCTATAAATCGCTGCTGATCATTCGTATGATTGAGGGCTTCGGTCTCGGGGCCGAAGTTCCGCTGGTGTTTACCTACCTGTCGGAATTTATGCCGGAGCGGCGGCGGGGGCTTCTTCTAGCCTCCAGCGTTTTTTTCTGGCAGGGCGCTAGCTTTGTCGCTGCCCTCGTGGCCATTTACATTGTCCCACATTTCACGTGGCGGGGTATGTTCGTCGCTGGGGCCATACCGGCGTTCATTCTGGCGCTTGTGTTTCTCCGCTTGCCCGAATCTGTTCGGTTCCTGATCGCGCGTGGTCGCTTGGCAGAAGCAGAGGATATTGCGCGACGCCTGAGCACTGTGGCTCCGGAGACCATCACCGCAATGGAGATGCCCAAGGCGGCTACGAATGCCAGGCTCAGGGATCTACTGCGGGGCGGCTATCTGAAAGCTACGCTCAGCGTTTGGATCATGCAATTTTGCGGCGGTGCCGTGTTCGTGGGCCTCGCTGTCTGGCTGCCCTCCGTGTTTGTTCGTATGGGCTTTCCGGTCGTGCGCAGCTTTCTGTTCACAGCTGCGATTACAGGCGCTGGCGCGCTCGGGAATATCGGCGCTGGCTTGCTGCTGGATCGGATCGGGCGCCGTCCGACCTTGGCGATCTTCTTTCTGCTCGGCGGTTTGCTCATGTTGGCCTGGGGGCTCGCACATAGCGGCACGACAATCGTAATGCTGGGAGCGATTACTGCCTTTTTTGGAGCCGGTGGCGCCGGGGGACCACTCTTTACATATACGAGCGAGATCTATCCCACCCGCTTTCGTGGTGCTGGCACAGGTTGGGCTGCAGGCTGGCAACGTATCGGAGGCATCGTGGCCCCTGTTCTGCTTGGCAGCCTGCTTACAGCGCGTGCCGGCGCCTATCTTTTCTTTGCGGCTATGGCCACGGCGCTTTTGGTCGGAAGCTTGGCGATGATAATCCTTGGCACCGAAACCCGCGGCAAATCGCTTGAGCAAATTAGTGCTGAGCTAGGCAAATAGGATTAAGATGATGCCCTACTATACGTCCCGTGGCTTAAAGCTGCATTTTGAAGCTCTCGGTGACGGCCCGCCAGTGCTGCTCGTCCATGGTTTTACGAATTACGGCCTGGTCTGGACGCCGCAGGCCGTCGCTCTGGCGTATTCAGGCTTCCAGGTATTGATGCCGGATCTCGCTGGACACGGCCTGTCCGACGTGGCGGAGCAAGAGACCACGGTATCCGAACTGGCAACCGATATGGTGGCGCTGCTTGATACATTGGAGATTGACCGTATTCCGGTCTGCGGTCTGTCACTCGGTGGCATGATTGCGCAGCAAATTGCCGTCGATCATCCTGATCGGATTTCCGCGATGCTGGTCGCTAATTCCCGCGCCGAAAACACCGGAATGCGCCCAGCCGTTGAGGGGTGGATCGCGGAATTTGAGGGGCAAGGCGGCCCTCTTGCCCGTCTTGAAAAGACCTATCCTATTCTGGTGAATGAAAGCTTCCGCTCTAGCCCTGCAGGAGAAGCGGCGCTGGAGTTGTGGCGTCTCGTGCTGTCGCGCGTCACAGGTCGTTCACTTGCCAACGTTGCACGAGGGATGGCAAAATTTGATGTTGCGGGAACGCTTCCGAAACTGCGGATACCAACTCTGGTTGTCAGCGGCACCGAAGACAAACTGATTCCGTCCGACTTGTCCCGACGTACGGCGGAATTGGTGCCGGGTGCGACGTTCGAAGTGATCCCGGGAGCCGGACATATTTCCAGCATGGACAGTACGGTGGCGTTCAATCATCTTCTGCTCCGTTTCCTTTCCGAAGCTAAGGAGAAGGGCAGATTCGTCAGTTAAGCGGATCAGGGTAGCTGTTCGCCACTCTCCGGCGTAACAGGCCGCACCTTCCGAAGCATTTGATGCGATCGCTCAGGCAATGAGCATCCGGTCAATCAGAACCCAGCCCGTTCAGGGCTGGGTTTTTTGCATTTTGAGCCCTGAAAAAATGAACACAGCTACGGAAACGCGCGGTGTGCTGCTGACGCGCTATGCCGGCGGGATCGGGCGCGGGTCAGGTTTCCGGTGCGGACCCCGGTGAACTCACGGGTGCGGTGCGCCGAGCACGATGCCGTTCACGGTCGCGCCGTACATCGAGAATTTGGTGTCATGGAATTCCCGCCGCGTCTCAGCAGTCGAGCCGGTGAAGCGGGGATCCTGCGGACGCTCATGGCTGTCGATGTATTGCGCGACATCCCACGCCTGCTGCACCGAGAGCATGCCGACACCGCCGAGCGGCATGTTCGCCTTGGCGAACGCGGCGAGGACGTTCAGGTTGCTCATGCCGGCGCCCCAATTGTAGGATTCCTTGCCCCAGAGCGCAGGGAACACCGTTTCGCCGCGCGTGTACTGCCCCGCGCCGTCAGCGCCGTGGCACAGAGCGCATTGGGTCTTGAAGACGGCTGCGCCGCGCGCATAGTCGGGCGGTGCGGGAGGTGCCGGCAGTTTCGGATAGCCGCGGCCCGCCAACGCCGCACCGGTGGGCGCGCCGGTCGCGAGCCAGTAGGAATAGGCTTCGACAGCGACGATGATCGGGCTGTCCGCCGGCAGCATTTTGCCGTTCTCGCTGAAGCGGAAGCAGTCCTGCAGGCGCATCACGTAGTCGTTGACCTCCTGGTTCTTGGCCCGATAGGCGGGATAGGCGGTATAGGCCGCCCACAAAGGGCCCGAATTCGCCAACGTGCCGCCGCCGAGATGGCAGTTGCTGCAGTTGAGTTTGTTGCCGATCGCGCTGCTCGCGTAGATGGTGGTGTGACGGAAGATGTTCTCGCCGTGCTTCACCGCGTCGCCGAACGCCCCACCTGGCATGGCGGTCATGGGCGGCGGGGTAAAGGGGAGCTTCTGTGCATCCGGCTTTTCCTGGGCGCGGCCGGAAGAGGCCAACGCACAGAACACGCCGAGTGCAGCGAAAATTGCGAGGTACGAAAGCGGCCGCACCGCCGTCACTCCGAGGCGCCGGGCTTCGGCAGGCGCGGCGGGTTCGGTGAAAGCGCCGCGTAATAGGCGGCGACCGCGTCGATCTGCGCGGCGGTCAGCTTGCCGCCGACATGGCCCATCAGCCCGAGCGGCCCACCCTTGCGGCGGCCCGTCTGCCAGTCGGCAAGTTGGGCCGCGATATAGGCTTGCGGCTGGCCGGCGAGGCGCGGGAATGTCTCTCCCACGCCAAGCCCGAACGGCCCATGGCATGACCCGCAGGGTGGCACGCCGGCTGGGGTGTGGTTCCAGTCGCCGTCCAAGGCGAGCGCGGCGCCCGGCCCGTGCGGCAGCGGCGCGGGCTCCGGCTTTTGCGGAACCGGAAGCGCGGCGTAATAGGCGGAGATCGACAGGATTTGCGCCGTGGTGAGATGCGCGGCAATGCCGCCCATGATCGGGTTGGCGCGCATGCCGGTCCGGAAGTTAGCAAGCTGCGCCTCGAGATAGGGCGCCGGCAGACCGGCGAGGGCCGGGAAGCCGGCGCTCATATTGCCCATGCCGTCAGCGCCGTGGCAGCTTGAGCAGCTTGCGACATCGGGCGGTGCCGCGAAGGCGGGCGCACCAAATATGGCCAGCCAAACCACGGCCGCCGCCGCGATCTTTCCGGTCGTTGAACAGGCTGGGGAATTCACCGTTTGCCTCCGTCGACGCGTCGGACCTTTTTATAGGGCCGATCGTTTCCGGATGCCAACGGAAAGCGCGGCCTCTGCGGCCGGGAGGCTTGCGACTGGCTGGCCGGCCAGTCGCGCCGAGAGACTTCGTCGCTTTGAAGAAGGTTCTAATGGGCCTGCGCCGGCAGAGCGAAAATCGCGACGGCATCACCCAGGGGGTAGGTCATTTGAAAATTCCCGCCCGCCGCCACGGCGATATATTCCCGGCCATTCACCCGGTACGCCACCGGCGGCGCATTCACCCCGGCACCGAGGAAAAAATGCCATAGTTTTTGGCCGGTCTTGGCGTTGAACGCGTCAAACCAGCCATTGCCTTCGCCCATGAATGCCAGATTGCCCGCCGTCACCAGCGCGCCGCCCATGGTGGGCTGCGGCACGGTCTGGTTCCAGACGATCTTGCCGGTATTCACGTCGATCGCCGTAAGCGTGCCGTTCTGCAGGCCGTGCGGAACGTTTTTGAAGGTGCTGCCGAGCCGGATCTGACCGGGAATATCGCCGGCCGCGTTGTCGGTGGTAAAGGTCATCAACTGGTTCATGCCCATCACGTACACGTCATGGGTGAGCGGCGAGTAGGCGGGCGGCGACCATTCGGCGCCGCCATTGGCGCCGGGCAGGCTCTGCACGCCTTCCTTGGTCGGCTGTGCGAACATGTTCTTCTGCAGGTCGAACGGTTCGGAGCGGCGGATCAGTTTTCCGGTTTCGCGGTTGACGATGTAGAAGAAAGCGGTTTTGCCGGCCTCGCCGGCGGCCGGCACCATCTTGCCGTTCTCCATCGCGTTGAACAGCACGACATTGCTGACGGCGTCATAGTCCCACACATCGTGCTTCACTTCCTGGTAGTACCAGGCGAGCGAGCCGTCCTTGAGATGCAAGGCGACGATGGAATCGGTATAGAGATTATCCCCGGCGCGCTTGGAACCGTCGAGATCGGGGTTCGGGTTGCCGGTGGAGAAGATCACCAGGCCGAGCTTGGGATCGATTGCCGGGGTCGTCCACACCGTGCCGCCGCCGGTTTTCCAGGAATCGCCCTGCCAGCTTGTCTGGCTGTCGGTCGTGTTCCAGCGCCAGGTCTGCTGGCCGCTCTTGGCATCGTAGGAGGCGATGAAGCCGCGCAGCGGCCATTCGCCGCCGGCGCTGCCGATGATCACCTGGTTGCCGTAAACCTGGGGGGCCATCGTCTCCGAATAACCGGCCTGCGCATCGGCAACGTTGGTCTTCCAGACTTGCTGGCCGGTCCTGGCGTCCAGGTCGATCAGGTTATTGTCGAGCGTGAGAAAATACACCTGGCCGCCCGACACGGTGACACCGCGATTCACCGGGCCGCAGCAGATCTGCGTGAGCCCGTTGGTGTAGGTGTATGTCCAGATCGTCTCGCCGGTCGCGGCATTCATGGCGATGACAGCCTGTTTGCCGTTGACCGTCGGCGTGGTGATGAACATGGTGCCGTTCACCACGATCGGGGTGGTCTCGAAGCTCGCCGTGTAGCCTGTCTGCGCGATGGCGACCGGCACGAGGCGGCTGACATTCCGGTCGTTGATCGCGGTCAGCGGCGAGAAACGCTGGTTGGCATAACCCTGGCCGGTCGCCAGCCAGTTGGCGCCGGTTTTCGCCGCGTTCGCGGTCATGTCGTCGGTGACGTCGACCGTCCCGGTGATCGCCGCGGTCGCCGGGCCGGCCTTGGCGCCGCCGGTCTCGGCGCCGAGCGATGCCGGCGGCTCCGCCGCCTGCGCGATGCCCAGGTTCGCGATGCCCAGGCTCATGGCCAGCGCCGTGCCCGCCAGAAAGGCCAGCCCGGCTGTGCGCGTCGTCTGCGATTTTAATTTTTGCATGGTTCCCTCGATGATATTTCTTTTTGTTCGACTCAGGCGTGCAACCCGTCCGGCGCGGTTATTTGCTCCCCGGATAGGGCAGAAGCTGCAAACAGCTCAGCCCGGCGGGGCTGAGCGGGTCCTTGCCGGCGGGGTAATGGTTGAAGGACAGCAGATAGGCGAAAATGTCGTTATATTGCGTCGCCGTCAGGCTGCCCGGCGCATCGGCGGGCATCTGTGCCGTGATGAAGGCCTGCAGCTGCGTGGGCGTGATTTTGGTGAAGGTCAGATACGACACGAATTTAGGCCCCGCGAGCGCCGGCCCGGAATTGCCCGACAAATCCGCATTATGGCACGAGGCGCAATGCGCGTTGTAATCCGCCATGCCCGCGCTAGCCTCCGCCGGCGTGTAGATGCCGCCTGACGGGCACGCGGCCCGGGCGGGGGAGAGGGCGGCACCGAAGCACACGGACAGCGCGACGGCGGCGCTGAAATAACGGCGTAGTTTCATCTGGTTACCCTGCTTTCTGGACGTTTTTATATCGTTGGCATGTGGGAAACGCGCTGGCTTCCGTAACGGTCGCGCATCTGTCCCGAAAAGACAATCCCTCGGGACGCTGATGGGGGGAAGCTGATCGTGCCGGGGTTGGGCAACGCGATCAACGCCGCAACCGCCGCGTTCGGCGGGGCGATCGATTGCGCGGCGGATGCGTATTTCGCCGACCGAGCCGCCAGCGGGCGTGTTCTCAGTGTATTGCAGGAGCGTCATCATGAGTGACCATGAGATAGAGGTCGTGGTCCAAGGCACCACGGCACGGTGCTGTGCCGACGTCGCCGACCATGTGCGAGCTGGATATCGACGGCCGGCCGAACAAACGTATCCTGGAGTCCCGCCAGCGCGCTGGCCAAGCGGCCTCGGCCCGTGCGGGCCAGACAACCCGAATGCCGGGGCTTACTGGATCTGCACCACCCCAGTGTCGGTGAGCGTCAGAGGGTTGGTCGACGCGAACGGCACCGGGACGACGAAATGCACGGTGGTGGATACGGAATAGGCTGCGGTGATTCGTTCCGTATTCCCCGTCGGGCAGCCCGTCGCGGCGGTGGTGGCGGTATAGGTCACCGTCGTGGCAGCGTTACTGATGCAGCTATAGCTGAGGCTGTAGCTGTTCAGCGTGAGGGGATGCGGTGCGCTGCTCATCAGCGCCACCACCCCCTCCGGATCGCCTGACGTGGCTGCGGCCGGCGGCGTGGTCAAGGCGTAGTAATACAGCGCCTGCAGGGCGGTGTTGAGCTGTGCCTTGGCGGAAATATATTCCACCATGTCCGCGCTACCGCCGAACAGCGGCAGCAGAAAGAAGGTTGAGAGCAGGGCGAACTCAACTGCCACACCGGCCCTGCGGCCGCGACGTCGGAAGAATGGCTTCAGCATGTGGGCGACCCCATGGCGAAGGCGACGGTTTTGATCGTCAGGGGGATGTTGACGAACGAGGCAAAGCCGATCGGCTTCCAGTTGTAGGACGCGGTGAGGGCAATATAAGTTCCAGGCAAGCTGCTGGTCCCGTTATCGACCCAGGGACCGGAAACCGCAGAGACCGAACCGTTGCTGTATGTGCTGAAGGCCAGGGTGGCGCCATTCGCCGGGATCGCCGGCGCGGCGTCGGTATTGAAATAGCCTTTAATCGTGGGCAGCGTTGGGCACGCCCCGCCGGCGGCGCTCACCGCTGCGGTGCGCGCCGCCTGCTCCACCGCGTGCTGGAGCGCGCCGATGGTGAACCCGAGCAGCCCCAGATTGACGATGCCGAGCAGAAACGCCGTCAGCGCCAGGCCGCAAAGCGCGAATTCAACGGTCGCATTGGCCTGTCGCGACGCGGCGAAGCGCCGCGTCAGGTGCCGCCCGGCACTCTTTTCTGGAAAACCGGGCCGCTTCATTGGGTGAGCAGGACCTGGGTTGTGGTTTTGCTGGAGAGGCCGATTTGCGATCCGCCTGCCGAACCCGCGGAGATTGCGAGGCTGCCGCTGCCGCTGAGATTGATGCTTTGCGCGACCAGAGCAAGCGTGCCCGAAGCGCCGGATGCGGTCGAGGCCTGGATGGAGGTGCTGGTTCCGCCAGAAATCGTAAGGCTGGCGAGCGGCGTGTAGATGATCCCGGTGAGATAGTCGGTTGCGCCGGCCGTAATCGCATCGCCGTTCGGGCTCACCTGGTAGATCAGCACGCCGCAAATACCCTGGCCCTGCGTGCCATCCCAGGGAAATGGGTTCGCGGGGATGCCGGTGGTGGTGGAATTCGTGGCATTGACCGTGCCTGCCGTCACCGCGCCCGTGGCGTCCGGCGTTACCGCTGTGTTGTTCAGCATGTGGTTGGATAGCGGGTAGGCAGGCCCTGTGGTGCCGGCGGAGGAGAATGGCAATACGCAGTTGGTGGGGGCCGTGGCGCTGTTGGGCACCGGCGCGGAGAGGTTCAGCTTGCCGCCGCCGGTCCATTGGAACGATGAGCCGTTCTCGAACACGAAGGTGGCGCCGTTAGCGGTGAGCGCCCCGCTCCCGGTATCGGTAAAATCGCCATTGCGGAAATAATAGATGCCAGGGCCGAAGGTGACCTGGGCGCTGCCGGAGATGTTCAGGCCGCCGTCGAAATAAAACGTGCCGCCTGCGAAGGTTGTCGTCCCCTCTTGGAGATACATGGCGCCATCGCCGCTGGAGGCACCCGCGGTTCCGCCACCGGTATTGGCGCTGGTCAGGAAGGTGCCCTGGCCGATGCTGAGGGCGGTGTTGGAGCCGTCACTCTGCATGCCGCCATTGAGGTAGAAGATGCCGCCAGGCAAGGATGACGACGTGCCCGTGCTCAGCGGGAGTACGCTCTCGGTTGGATCTTCGAACGAAAGGGCGAAGCCGCTAACGGAGGTGACACCCTGTTTCGTGCTTGTCTTGCCGGTGGCATACACCGTGACCGGCACCAGGGAAGTCTGGTTGGTGGCGAGATAATCATCGATTTTTCCGCCACCGGTCAAGCCGCTGGTGAAATCGATGCCGTTCGCAACGGCGTAGACATTGTCGGTGGCCTGGCTATGGTCGCCGGCGGTGAGCTCCAGGCTGTCACCCCCGCCATAAGATATGCCGTTGGGATAGTTGCAAGGCGCGAGAATGATCGCCTGGGTATTCGAAGCACTGGTCAGGCCGCAGGGCGAGTTCGTGGTTGAATTGAACGTGCTCGACAACGCAGGCGCCGTTGGCATGCTTGGCCATTCAGGCAGTCCCGCATTCCGGAGGTTCGCATAAGGGTCGCTTTCAGCGCTGGAGCTATAGGCGACACTTGCGGTTCCGGCAGGGGGGGAGACGCTTGAGCCGCCGGCGCCATCGCCGCAAACATCGGGCGCGCCGCTTGCCATGCTGATGCTCGGCGCGACGATTTTGCCGGACGGGTTGAGCGCGATAGATCCGGTCACACTCTTTCCGGAACCAGAACAGGCAGTCGTTGAATCCGAGACGATGCCGCAACCGGTTGCGGTGATGGTGGCACCGCCGCTGGCGGAAATATCGGTGCCGCTGGTTCCCAAAGCCACCAGGCAGCCGCCGGCGGTGGAGGTGGTCTTGGAAATATAGGATGCAGTGGCGCTCGCATATTGCGAGCCTGACAGAAACCCATAGACGGGCGAGAAAAACCCGGGGCGCGGGGATTTGGCCGTCGCGGTATAGGTCGTCGTTGTGGCGGTGACATTGCCGGTGGTGCTGGGGCTGCCGATATTGGTGTTCAAGGTCAGAGCGGTTCCCGCCGCACCCGCGACAAAGCCGAACTGCGAATTGGTCGCGTTATCGGCGGCGGCCTGCGCGTAAGGCAGCGCGGCGGATGCCTTGGTGGCGTCACTCGTCTGGTCCAGCCGCGCATCATTCATCGCCGCGGCTAGGGCCGCGGCATCGGCGGCCGATTGCAGCGCCGTCTGGTTCTGATACCAGTAGCCGACATCGACCGACAAGGCTGTAATGCCAAGCAGCATCGGCGCGGAGAGGGTGATAATAACCGCCACACCAGCCCGACGCGCGCGCAAAAAGCGCACCGCCCTCATCAGAGCAGAACGACCGTAGCGAATCACGTGTGCCGACATTGTAACCAGCTCCACCCAGTTAGGCCAGGGAATTGTCGTAATCTCAGTATATGTGTGGACAAATTCTAACAAGGGTAGCCCTGACGTGGCTACTCAGCCCCGAATTCAGGACGATGTGGCGCGACAACGACTTTGGCGGTGTCCACGGCGAAGCCATCAAGCACACGCCACCCGGTGCTCGGCCCGCTCGCCTGCGAATATTCGGTGTTTTCAGTCGACGGCCGGACAGATCTCAGCATGCCGGTCTACAATCCGGCGACGCCCGCGGATGCGGAGAAGATCAGAGCGCAGGTCGAAGCGACGCCAAGACGCGAGGAGACATGAGCCGAAGCTCACTTCTCGGCGAGGGGAGGCCCTTTTTAAGTCGCCATTTTGGCGCGATCGGATTTGTCGGCGTTTTGCGGGTGGGCCAGGTTCGGGCTCCAGACAAGTACGTTCATGTCTGGCGCCCGAACCGGCCTACGATTTGAGAGCTGCAAAGAGATGGGCCTGGAACCGGGTGGCCTCAGGTCAGTCGCCGGGTTGTGCCAGCATGCTGGCCGGCTTGGCTTCCGCAGCCCGCACCTTGGCGGCGCGGCGGTCACTGCCGAGCATCATCGCCACCCCGGCGACAATGAACAGAAACACGCTGAGCAGGAAAAACCCGGCAAAGCCGCTGCCCGTCTCACTTCGCACATAGCCCACCGCGAACGGGCCAAGAAAGCCGCCGAGATTGCCCATATTGATGAAGCCCATCGCCGCGCCGGAAATTTCCGAACGCAGGATCGCGCTCGGCACCGCCCAGAACGGTCCATACGGGCAATAGACGCCAACCGCGGCGACAATCAGGAAGAACAGCTGCAGCCCCGGCGTATGCACCATCTGCCCGGCGATCAGTCCGCAGGCGCCGATGATCACAGGGATGGCGATGAAAGGCTGGCGCTTCATCGCGCGGTCCGACCAGGCGGCGTTGACCACCATGCCGACCAGCGCGCAGGCGAAGGGAATTGCGCTGATCAGCCCGACTTCCAGCGAACCGCCGCCATGGCTGAAGCTCTTCACCACCGCCGGCACCCACATGGTGAAGCCATAGAACCCCGCCATCCAGAAGAAGCAGGCCATTGCCAACGCCAGCACCGTGCGGTCGGAAATCGCTGCCAGGAACCCGGCGGACGGACCCTTGGCCGCGTTCTCGATGGCGAGACGCTGCTCGATATAGGCCCGCTCCTCCGGCGAAATCCATTTTGCTTGGCTCGGCTTGTCGGCGATGAAGAACCACCACACGAACACCCAGATCAGTGGCGGCAGGCCTTGGATGATAAACACGGTGCGCCAGGTGAGGAAGCTGAGTAGCCAGCCGGTGAGCGGCGCCATCAGCACGGCGGAAATCGGCAGGCAGGTGATCCACAAGCCATTGGCGCGAGCCCGCTCGTGCTGAGGGAACCAAGTGGCGAGCAGCACCAGGATCGACGGCCAGACGCCCCCTTCGAACACGCCGAGCAGGAAGCGGGCGATGTAGAGCTGGGTACGGTTTTCAACGAAGCCGGTGAGCACGGCCGTGATGCCCCACAGAACCATGAGGATCGCGATTACCTTGCGCGCGCTCCAACGGCTGGCGAGGTAGCCGCCTGCCACCTGTAGGAGCATATAGCCGACAAAAAAGATCCCGGCGGCAAAGCCTGAGTCGGCGGCGGTGAGGCCGAAGCTTTTGTCAATATACGGCAAGATCATCGCCACATTGATGCGATCGACGTAAGCCAGAATGTACATCACCACCGCCATGGGAATGATGTAGCGCCACCGCTGTGCCGGTATTCCTTTGGTCATGCGTCAATTTCCTCGCTTGAAGTCGTTGAGGACCGAATACTGAAATGGCCTCTCGACCGCAACCGGCGTCATGCCTGGGAATTTTCTGCCGTCTCGTTGCACGCCATGCAGACTTCGTTAGTGATGCCCGGTCATGAGCGGCAGCTTCCCTGGCCATCTCCGTGATCAGGACCGACCCATGCACGCCTTCATGCAAGCGATGGGGCTGGTCAACGACCATGCAGAGGATTGCGGAGCCGCCCTCGCTGTCGGCTGGGAAAGTCCAAAGATGCCCGCATGAGGCGGCGACAAGTCCCTTGACTCGTCTCTTGGGCGGAGCGAGAACAAAAAGAGAACTTTTGTCCCTGCGAGAGTCGTCTGGCCGTGCTGCCATCGCCCAATCTTGCCGTCCTGCGTGAGGCTGTCCGCCGCCTGGAAGCCGGCAGGCGCAAGCATGCGGGTTTGCTTCCTTTCAGCGTGGCGGCGCTGGACGAAAAACTGGCCGGCGGTTTGGCGCTGGGGGCGGTGCATGATGTGGCGGGAGGGGAGGGAGCGGCGGACGATGCTGCTGCCACGCTTTTTGTGGCCGGGATCTTGGCCCGGCTCTCCGGCCCCGTGCTGTGGTGCCTGGCGCGGCCAGATTTTTTTGCGCCAGGCCCGGCCCAGGCGGGGCTGGCGCCGGACCGGGTCATCTATGCCGAAGTGCGGGAGGAAGCAGCGCGCCTGGCCAGCTGCGAGGAAGGGTTGCGCCATGCCAGCCTCGCCGGGGTGGTGGTGGAGCTTTCGCGCCTGTCCATGGTGCAATCGCGGCGCCTGCAATTGGCGGCGGAGGAAGGCGGAGGCCTGGGCATTGTGCTGCGCCGTTGGCGGCGGGCAGGGGATGCGGCTGGGTTCAGCCAGCCAAACGCCGCAGCCACGCGCTGGCGGATCAGTGCCGCGCCGTCGGTGTCGTTGCCGGTGCCAGGCATAGGCCTGCCTCGCTGGCGCGTGGAGTTGCTGCGCTGCCGGGGCGGTGGAACCGCGGACGTCATCCTGGAGGCATGTGATGAGCAGGGTCATCTCGGTCTTCCTGCCGGATTGGCCGATCGAGCGTTTGGCGCCCGGCGACGCCGGGCCTGATCAGAAGCTGGTCCTGGCCGGACATGACGGGCGGCGGCGCATCGTCACCGCCGTGAATGCGGCGGTGCGGCGTGCAGGCGTGCAGCCCGGCATGGCGATGGCCCAGGCGCAAATCCTGGCGCCGGGGCTGGCTGTGCGCCCGGCCGATCCGGCCGGCGATGAGGAAGGCTTGGCCAAGCTGGCGCTCTGGGCGCTGCGCTACACCCCCCTGGCCGCGCCCGATCAGCCGGACGGGCTGGTGCTGGATGTGACCGGTGCTGCGCATCTCTGGGGGGGCGAGGAGGCATTGGTTGCGGACCTGTGCACCAGGCTGGCGCGGCGCGGCATCACCGCCCGGGCCGCGCTGGCCGACAATAGAGGTGCGGCGCACGCTTTGGCCCGCTTCGCCGCCAATCCCACATGGCTAACCCGGCCAGGGAACAGCGGGCCCGTTCTGCTTTCCTTGCCCGTGGCTGCGCTGCGTCTGCCGCAGAAAATTATGGATGGTCTGCACAAGCTCGGCCTGCGTCGCATTGGTGACCTGGCCGATGCCCCGCGTGCCCCGCTCACCCGCCGCTTTGGGCCGGAATTGCAGCTCCGACTGGACCAGGCCTTTGGCCGTGTGGCGGAGCCGGTGGCGGCCGTCGCGCCGCCGAACGTGCCGGAAGCCGCGCGGGATTTTCCCGAACCGCTCACCGCGCCGGAGGCTCTGGCCAACCATACGGGCCAGCTTGTGGAGGCATTGTGTGCCACCCTTGCCACCCAGGCCGCAGGCGCACGGCGGCTGGATCTATTCTTCCATCGCGTCGATCATGCGGTGTTGGCTTTGCGCCTGGGGCTGGCGGCGCCAAGGCAGGATGCGCCGCGCCTGGCCCGGCTCCTGCGCGAGCGGCTGGAAGAGATCGATCCAGGCTTTGGCATTGAGCGCCTGGTGCTGCGGGCAAGCTGGACGGAACCCTTCACCTTGCACCAGACCGCCGCCTTGGAGCAGCATGCCGCGCCGGATTTGGCGCCGCTCATCGACACGCTCGCCAGCCGCGTCGGCGCGCATAATCTCTACCGCATGGCGCCGGTGGAGAGTGATGTGCCGGAGCGCAGCCTGCGGCGCATCCCGCCTCTGGCCCCGCTCGCCGGCAAGGCCTGGCCGTCCTGGCCGCGCCCGGCCCGGCTGCTGTCGCCCCCCGAACCCATTGCCACAATGGCCCTGCTGCCGGACCACCCGCCGATTAGCTTCATCTGGCGCGGTGTGCGCCGCCGCGTGGCGCGGGCCGATGGGCCGGAGCGCATTTTCGGCGAATGGTGGAAGCGCGATGCTGAGCTTTTCGCCGTGCGCGATTATTTCCAGGTGGAAGACGAGACTGGCGCGCGATTCTGGATTTTCCGCGCCGGCGACGGAGAGAATACGGCCACCGGCAGCCAGGCCTGGTTTCTGCACGGGTTTTTCGCATGAATTATGCCGAACTGCAGGTGACCACGCATTTCTCCTTCCTGCGTGGCGCCAGCGCGCCGGAGGAACTCTTCGAAGAAGCCGCACGGCTGGGGATCTCCGCTCTGGGCATCGTGGATCACGGCTCGCTGGCGGGCATCGTGCAGGCGCATGTGGCGGCAAAGGCGCATGGCGTGCGGCTGGTGGTGGGCGCGCGCGTGGATGTTGCGGAAGGGGCCGTGCTGCTTCTGTACCCGACGGATCGCGCTGCCTACGCCAGACTCTGCCGCCTGCTCTCCGTGGGCAAGGCGCGCGGCGGCAAGGGGCAATGCGTGCTGGGCTGGGCCGATATGGCCACCCATGCCGAGGGCATGCTCGCCGTGCTGGTGCCGGATGAAGCGGATGACGCCTGCCGCCATAATCTCGAGCAGATAGCAGCATTCTTTCCCGGCCGCGCCTATCTTGCCCTCACGCTGCGCCGCCGCCCTGGCGACGCGTTGCGCCTGCACCGGATTTCCACATCGGCAGTGGAGGCTGGTGTGCCCACGATCGTCACCAATGACGTTCTCTTCCACGCTTCGGAGCGGCGCATCCTGCAGGATGTCGTGACCTGCATCCGCGAAGGCTGCACCATCGACGAGGCCGGATTCCGCCGCGAGCGCCATGCCGACCGTTACCTGAAACCGCCCATGGAAATGCGGCGCCTGTTTGCCCGTTATCCGGAGGCGCTGGCCCGTACGCAAGAGATCCTGGAGCGCTGCCGTTTCTCGCTCGACGAGCTCTGTTACCAGTACCCGGAGGAGAGCCCCAACCCGCAGCAAAGGTTGGAGGAACTCACTTGGGAGGGCGCGGCGGCACGTTTCCCCGACGGCGTGCCGGCGGATGTGACCGCCATGCTGCGCCACGAACTCGGCCTGATAGGGCGCATGGGCTACGCGGCCTATTTTCTCACCGTTCATTCCATCGTTCGCTACGCGCGCAGTCAGGGTATTCTTTGCCAGGGGCGCGGCTCGGCGGCCAACAGCGCCGTCTGCTACGTGCTCGGCATCACCGCCATCGATCCTGTGCGCTCCAACCTGCTTTTCGAGCGCTTCATCTCTGAAGAGCGCCGCGAGCCGCCGGATATCGATGTGGATTTCGAGCATGAGCGGCGCGAGACGGTGTTGCAATGGGTGTTCGACCATTACGGCCGTGACCGCGCCGCGCTCTGCGCCGTGGTCACGCGCTACCGCGCGCGCGGCGCGCTGCGCGATGCCGGCAAGGCGCTGGGGCTGACGGAGGATGTGGTCGCCGCGCTGAACAGCCAGGTTTCGCATTGGTCGCGCACCGCCGTGGACGAAGCCCAGGCAGCCGAACTTGGCTTCAACGCGGGAGATCGCCGGTTGCGCCTGGCGCTGGAACTGGCCCGTCAACTCATCGGCACCCCCCGCCATCTCTCCCAGCATCCCGGCGGCTTCGTGCTGACACGCGACAGGCTGGACGAGCTGGTGCCGATCGAGCCCGCCGCCATGGAGAACCGGCAGGTGATCGAATGGGACAAGGATGATATCAACGCGCTTGGCTTCATGAAAGTGGATTGCCTGGCACTGGGCATGCTCTCCTGCCTCAAGCGCAGCCTGGACATGCTGGCGGAATCCAAGGGGCTGCGTCTCGGCCTTGCCGATATTCCCACAGAGGATCAGGCGACTTACGAAATGATCCGGCACGCCGACACGATCGGCGTGTTCCAGATCGAGAGCCGGGCACAGATGTCCATGCTGCCGCGTCTGAAACCGAAAACCTTCTACGATCTGGTCATCGAGGTCGCCATCGTCCGCCCGGGGCCGATCCAGGGTGACATGGTGCATCCTTATCTGCGGCGGCGCGAAGGCAAGGAGAAGGTGGAATATCCCTCCCCGGCGCTGGAGAAGGTGCTGAAGAAGACGCTGGGCGTGCCGCTGTTCCAGGAGCAGGCCATGCAGGTGGCGATGGTGGCCGGCGGGTTCTCGGCCAACGAGGCGGATGCACTGCGCCGCGCCATGGCGACCTTCAAGAATACAGGCACGATCGGCAACTTCCGCGACAAGCTGGTCGGCGGCATGATCGCCAACGGTTATGCGCAAGAATTCGCCGAGCGCACCTTCGCCCAGCTTGAAGGCTTTGGCAGTTACGGCTTCCCCGAATCCCATGCCGCCAGCTTCGCCCTGTTGGCCTATGCCTCGTCCTGGCTGAAATGCCACCATCCAGAAATCTTCTGCGCCGCCTTGCTGAATTCCCAGCCGATGGGTTTCTACGCCCCGGCGCAAATTGTCCGCGACGCGCGCGATCATGGCGTGGAGGTACGGCCGGTCTGCCTCAATGCCTCGCGCTGGGATTGCACGCTGGAGAAGGCAGGAGAGCGCTTCGCCGTGCGGCTTGGCCTGCGCATGGTCAAGGGCCTCGCCAATGCCCATGCCGCCGCGCTGCTCGCGGCCCGAGGCGAGACGCCGTTCAGCTCGCCGGAAAACGCCTGGCGCCGGGCAGGCATGCCGGTGGAAGCCTTGCTGCATCTGGCCGAAGCCGATGCGTTCGGCCCGTCCCTCGGCTTGCAGAGGCGCCAGGCGCTTTGGGCCTTGCGGGGGCTGAACGACGTGCCCTTGCCGCTGTTCGCCCAGGCGCAAACCAATGAGCCGGGCATGCCCTTGCCTCCGCTCTCCGCTGGGGGCGAGGTGTTGGCGGATTACGCCAGTGCGGGGCTCTCCCTTCGCGCCCATCCCGTGTCCTTCCTGCGCGGCAAATTGTGCCGGGAGGGCATTGCCAGCTGCGGGGATGTGCACCGCGCCAAGGATGGTGCCTTCCTGGAAGTGGCCGGCCTCATCCTGGTCCGCCAGCGCCCTGGCTCCGCTGAGGGCGTGCTGTTCGTCACACTGGAAGACGAGACCGGCATCGCCAATCTCGTCGTCTGGCCGGATGTGTTCGAGGCGCATCGCCGCACCATCATCACCTCGCGGCTGCTTGCCGCACGCGGGCGTGTGCAGCGCGAAGGCGAGGTGGTGCATCTGGTTGTCCGCACATTGCGTGATCTCTCCGTGGCGCTGGATGCAGTGGGTGAGATGGACGCGCCGGAACTGCGGGTACATAGCCGGGATTTCCGGTAGACGCTTCCCACCGGGCGCCCAACACCTCTTCGAAGCCGACCGATGTTATGACTTCGGTGCGGACGCCATTGAAGGGCTTGTTCTCAATTTGGCTCGTCATGGTCTTGTCCTCAGGTTTGCTGAACATTGATGGTGGTCTGCAGGAAGATGCGCGGGAAGTCGGCTTTAGGGAGCTCCGCCGCGATCGGGGCTGCAGCATTTGATGGCGAAGGCGGCGCGACCTCGTGACCCCGCCTTCGCTTTTTGGATCGATCGTGAACCGTTTATTTTGCAGCGGCCTCGATCGCTTTTGCCAAGCCGTCCGGGTCGGTCAGGAACGGCGTGTGGCCCGTCTGGAGGGTGTACTCGCTGCGCACCGGGGTGTTGGCAATCATCTTGGCCTGGAAAGCCGGGCTGATAACCTGGTCCATCGCAGTGTGTACATAGACCTTGTTCACACGGCCGAAGCGGTCAGCGGTCACGTGCACCGGCGTCGCCAGGGGGGGCAGGGGCTCGTCGAGGATCAGGTTGGGGATCGCCGCTCGCAGAGCCTCGGGAGCGCCATTAGCGAACAGGTCCGCGCGAGCCGAGTAATCGACGACGGCAATGCCCTTGTCCTTCTCGATTTGCAGGTGCGGGCCGATCTTGGCGTCGGGGTCCTGCTGGGCCATCGACACCAGCGAGTCACCGTCCTTCGGCAGGTAAGCCGCGACAAAGACCAGGGGCTTGATCTTCTCCGGCACCTCTTCGGCGGCGTCGGCGATGACGATGCCCCCGAAGCTGTGGCCCACCACGACCATCTTCCGTTCCTGACCGATGCCGAGGGCGTGGCTAAGGCGATCGTGAACGCCGCGCTTTAACCGGTTCACGATGGATGCATGAAGCGAGCCATCCATCCACGCCGGATGGATGCGCGCGTGAGCATCCCGTCAATCAGAACCCAGCCCGGCCAGGGCTGGGTTCTTTGCATTTTGAGCCCATGCACCATGAGCACCGCACCCGAACCGCTGTGCGCGCTGCTGCGGCGTTACGCCGGCGCGCGCGAGGAACCGCTCGACCGCCCAAAGCGAACGCCATTACGCCTTGCCGCCCTACAAGCGCGCTCCTACTAATCGTGCGATCTCAGCCGGAGCTTGCTCAGGAATGGCGAAGACCGAGCTGACATTGATCTCGCAAAGCACATAGGTGTCTTCACCCGATGGTGTCCGCGGACCATAGAGAAAATCGGCATCCCAGATAATCGGCAGCGCTCCAACGCTAATGCCGAGTAGCTCCGTCATTTGGGGAGTCCATTCGGTCTCCATGTTCTTTCGCAACGCCTGAAAAGGCGCGGCCGAAGCAGGGTGCATGATGCGTGGACCAGGCTGCGCTGCCTCGGCGTCCGGCCCTTCCGGAGGTGGTGGGATCAGTGCCTTGATGAACTGATGGCCGAAGCCGATGACGCGGTCGCCGCCCATGTAACAGCGGATCATGCCGTCGGGCAGGCGGCTCTGGAAGGGTTGGTCGACGATGCAGCCACCCGGCGTAAAATAGACCTCACACCGTGCCATGAACTCGGATAGCGACAGGTCCTGAGGTACGCTGCCGCGTTCCGCATGGAGTACCCGCACCATGGTGGTATCATCGTGAGCAGCGTTGGTTTTTTCCACCTTCCAGACACCCTGGCCGGCATTGCCGCGATTTTGCTTCAAGACGCGCGGACCGGCGACTCGCAACTGGTCCGGGAATTCCTCTCGGAAGGCTCGGACGGTGCGGTAGATGTGCGTATCGGTGCCCCATCCAAGATGCCTCGTCCGATGCAGGACTTCTTTCGTACCCATTTTGAGTATGACATCCGGATGCGCGCTGACCCACGGTCCGCGCGCCGCGACGTCGCGCAGCAGCGTGTCGAGCACCGCACGTGTCTTGCCATCCTGTAACGGATTGACCAAACCAGCACACCGTCCACGGCCAGGAGTTGCTCGCGGACCTCGTCGGCGAATGCCTCGTCGAACACCGCCGGCTCGGCATGAATGCCCAGCGCCGCGAGTTCCTCGAACACGCGATGGTAACGATTGTTCTTGGGCGTCGCCATACGCCGGGCCTCGCGGTCGCCGCGCCAGACGACAGCCACTTTAGGCTTTGGGATCGTCATCGTCTCTTGCCCTCTTTCGATTTCATATCTTGGTCTTTCGTCATCGCGCTGCGTGCGCATCAGACGCCCCGCCCCACGAAATAGAGCGCGGTACTGGCCGCCGAGCAGATCGCGAGCGTTGGCATTACGCCAAGCTTAAGGCGGAGCAGAGACATGCCCGCGACGATGGCGAGGGCAAACGCCCAGGGATTGAGGCTGCCGAATACGGGCGCGTCGAACGACATCCCGAGCTCCCGCACGGGCATCGTCGTACGGAACAGGACGTGCAGTGCAAACCATACAGCCAGGTTGGCCACCACGCCGACTACCGCCGCGGTAACCGCCGACAAGGCCCCCGATAGCTTGCGGTTCCCCTGGAGCCGCTCGAGGAGAGGCGCGCCCAAAAAGACGAATGTGAAGCAAGGCAAAAAGGTAACCCAGAGTGTGAGTATCGATGCGGCGACGCCGCCAGGGATGCCTGAAAGGCTATCGGGCGCCCGGTAGCCGGCGAGAAACCCGACGAACTGTAAGACAAGAATCAGTGGGCCGGGTGTCGTCTCGGCAAGGCCCAGCCCGCTCAGCATCTCCGGCGCGCTCAGCCAGTGATAGTTTCTGACGGCCTCCTGGGCGACATAGGCCAGAACCGCGTAAGCCCCACCGAACGTCACGACGGCCATCTTCGAGAAGAACCACGCGATATCGGCGTAGACGCCACCGACCGGTAGCAGCAATCCCACAGGCATCAGCCACAATGCAGCAGACGCCAGCCCGGCAATCCGTGCACCGCGTGCGAAGCGTTCGGCACGGCCCGGATCAGCAGCGAGCACAGCATCAAGCAGCGCGGGCGGTCCATCCTTTGCCTTGCCGTGCGTCCCGCCCGCAAAGTAGCCCGGCGCCGACAGGCCGATCAGGCCAGCCGCGAGGACGACGATTGGAAACGGGACGTTGAACAGAAACAATGCGGCGAATGAGATGCCGGCGAGCGTCCAGGCAACGCCGCCTTTCAGCGCGCGGCGCCCGATGCGTAACACGGCCTCGACGACCAGCACGAGAACGGCGCTCTTGAGGCCGTAGAATAGGGCAACGATCACCGGCACCGCGCCAAACGTTGCATAGATCATCGACAGCACCAGCATGACGATGGCCCCGGGGATGACGAACCATAGACCAGCGCTGAAACCGCCGATCGGTCCATGCATGAGCCAGCCGAGATAAATCGCAAGCTGCTGTGCTTCGGGGCCGGGCAACAAGTGGCAGAAGTTCAAGGCTTGCAGGAAGCGTCGGTCACTGACCCATCGGCGAACGTCAACGACCTCCCTGTGCAGCAGCGCAATCTGGCCGGCAGGCCCGCCGAAAGACAAGCAACCGATCTTTATCCAGACGCGGGTGGCCTCGCCAAGAGTGGGCAGCGGAGGCACAGATGGGACTGCATTGGCTTCGTCCGTCTGTAGGTCATGGTCTAATGTGTGTGCTCTGTAGTCCATCAGATATTCGGCCATATCATCTGCGTTTCTTACAGAAATACTGATAAAGGTTGTCAAAAACAGGGGTGCCCTGTGCGATCCGCTGCGCGTCGTCCTGGTTGGCCATCGCGATGCCGGCGATGAGATGAGCGATGCCGGTCGCTTCCTCGCGGCCGAACTTGCCGTCTTTCAGGTCAATGTCATGGATAATCTCGCCTATCGCCTGGAGTGCAGGATCCGACAGGCCGGCTCGCGACAACAGAACTTCAAAGCTGCAGCGATCCCCTTCATGCGTGAACTCGCCCTCGAACATGTCGAAACGCAGTTCGCCGTCCTTGGGGACGTAATCTTTGCCCGCTTCGAAGCGGATGACCGCATTCGGATCGATAAAGCGGCGGATAAGCCAGGTGCAAGCAATGCGATCGATGTGCACCCCCTTACGCGTGACCCAGATGCGATCTCTTAGGTTCGGGATCGCTTGTTGCGCGGTTTGCCCATGGCCTTTGCTCATCTCGTGATCCTTCGCGATCCTGGCCTCAAGCGTCGCGATCAGGCTCTCCGCCGTGAGGCGGCCGGTGGCGCCAAAAAAGTCGATCATGACAATGTCCGCGAGCCGTTTTCGCAAGCGCCGGACCTGCGTGCGCGCGTCGGAGCCGTCTTCCTGGGCACTCGCCGTGTCGAGCTTGGCAGCGATAACACGCGCTTCCTTGGTGACGGCCTCGTAATCCAGGTCCCGCGCCGTGTCGAAGAGCGCCCGTGCCTGGTCGTCTGACAAGCCGTCGATCAGCCGGGCCTCGCACACCATCGCTTCACCGCCCCCCGCAACGATCTCCTTGAGAAGCCACGCAAAATCCTCTTGCGTCTCGGCCGACGCCGGTAGCGCGTAAACGGTGCTCTTTACGGCGACGGCGCCGATCCCTTGCAACCGCCGCCAGATCTTCACCCGGAAATAAGCCGGTTTGGTCGGCAACTGATGGATGAGGAGCAGCCATTGCGCCGGCGGCGATTCTTCGAGGATCATAGTCATAATGTATCAAAATTTTATCTATTTGCAACGGTTGTATCATAGAAAATGACCTTGTATTGTGCCTAAGGCGGGGAGGGGGACGCTGAAACTTTTTCCTTCAGCCTGTCTGTCAGTAGGAGGAACTGTCCATGAAATGGGTTGTCCGCGAGCGTCTGGTCATCGATCGGAGCGCGGCATGGTGAATCCCATGGCTAACCGCTCGTCACGAAATGAGCGCGTGCTGGGACGAGACGCGGCATTCCTGTTCGTCGTTGTTATGGGCCTGACTGCCACGCCCACTTATGCTGCCAAGGCAGATGCGCCTTTGGTCCTCGAACGGACAATTCCCCTCCCAAATGTCGCGGGCCGCATCGATCACATGGCTGTCGACGTCAGCACTCAGCGGTTGTTCGTCGCCGAGGTCGGCGATGGGAGCGTCGACGTCGTAGATCTTAAATCCGGCAAGATCGAGGGGCGAATCAGCGGACTGAAAGAGCCGCAGGGGATTGCCTATGTCCCTGATCACGACTTGATCGTCGTCGCAGACGGGGGAGACGGTTCGGTGCGCTTTTTCCGAGGGTCCGATCTATTGCCACTTTCACGCATCGACCTTGGTAACGACGCCGACAACATCCGGATGGAGCCTGGGACGAACTATCTGTTCGTTGGATATGGTGACGGTGGACTGGCCATCATCGATGCAGTCCGTCAAGCGAAGCTTGACGATATTAAGTTGCCTGGCCACCCGGAGAGCTTTCAGATCGACCCGAGCTCGCGTCATGCATTCGTAAACGTGCCGGAGGCCCACCAGATCGCGCTTGTCGACCTCAACTCGCTCGCGCAGATCTCAACTTGGCATTTCTATTGGCCGGAGGCGAATTTTCCGATGGCGTTGGCTGGCCCAACCGGCCCTCTCGCCGTGGTCTTCCGCTTTCCTGCTACGATCCTCTTCCTCGATCCGGCGACCGGTACGGTCATCCAGAAGCTCGGCACTTGCGGTGATGCTGATGATCTCTTCTTCGACAACAAGCGCCATCGAGTCTACGTCAGTTGCGGTGATGGTTCGATCGATGTTTTCGCAAAGGGTGCACAGGGATTTCGTTCGATCGGGCGCGTGCAAACCTCCGATGGGGCGCGAACCTCGCTCTTTGTGCCGGCACTCGGCCGTTTCTTCGTCGCGGCCCGCGCGGGCTGGTTCAGGCCACAGGCCGCGATTCTGGTATTCCGACCATCCCCGTGACTGGGGGGGTGCCTGTGCCTTCTTTACCAGCAGGCAGCGTCTCGGCGTCATTTTCTGCGAGGACGCGGACGATCCCACCGGGCGACCTGCGACGAAACGAGGCCATCGGTGGGAACCGATCAGCAGCTCGTTTCCGCCGATAGGTGTGCCGGCCAATTCCAGTTGCGTCCTGATGGCGCCATAGGCTTCATCCGCCGGCTGTTCGAACGGTGCCACATCCAGCACGGACAGCACCGTTTCGAGCTGCTGCGCCAGCCAAGTGGCGCCGCGCTTGGCGTCGTCGTCTTGGCATATGTCTTTGCGTCACACGAACCGCTTCGCCCCCGCGACGCAAAGGACGATGGCGACAGTGGCGACGGCCATGACAGGCGGTACGGTCTCATGCAGCACCAGGGCGGAGGCGGCGAGGCCGAGTGCCGGTTGCAGAAGTTGGAGTTGTCCCACGGCCGCGATGCCGCCCAAAGCCAGCCCCCGGTACCAGAACACGAACCCGACGAGCATGCTGAAGACTGCGACATAGGCGAGCCCTGCCCAGGCACCGCCCGGCACATGCGCCAGCGTGGCGGGGGCGTTCAGCCAGCACAGGGTGAGCATCACCGGCAGGGCGAGCACCAGTGCCCATGAGATTACCTGCCAGCCCCCCAGCTTCCGCGAGAGTTTTGCGCCCTCCGCATAGCCCAGCCCGCACACGAGGATCGCGGCCAGCATCAACCCCACGCCTTCCTGGGACAGATCCGCGCCATGGCGCAACGCCACGCCGATGACGCAGGCGCTGCCCAGTCCGGCGAAGACCCAGAACCCACGGCGCGGCCGTTCCCCGCCACGCAGCAAGCCGAACATCGCCGTGGCCAGGGGCAGGAGCCCCAGGAAAATCTGCGACTGCGCGGCGTTGATGTGCCGCAGGGCCAGGGCACTGAGTAGCGGGAAACCCAGCACCACGCCAAACGCCACGACAGCGAGGGACACAAAATCATCTCGCACCGGTCGCGGCTGGCGGAAGGTGATGAGCAAGACAAGCGCCAGCAGCCCCGCCAGCGCGGCCCGCGCCACGGTGAGGAAGAGCGGATCGAACCCGGCCAGCGCCGCGCGCGTGGCGGGCATGGAGCCGCTGAAAATGACCACGCCCAGCGCGCCGCACACCCAGCCGTCGATCGTCTTCTCCATCCCCACGCCCTTTCATACCCGCACGATGCTTGTGACGGACGGGGCTGGTGCTTCCAGGCACAGACAAGTACAATTTCCCCGAACTGTACTTGGCATTGGAGGGGTACGGATGGCACCGCCGGATGGCACGCTGGTCGCACAGCTCACGCAGGAGATACGCGGGCGCATCGCCGCGCGGACACAAGCGCCAGGGACGAGGCTGCCTTCGATCCGCGCCCAAGCCACAGCACGCGGCATCTCCAAGACCACCGTGGTGGAAGCTTATGACCGGCTGGCGGCAGAAGGCGTCATCGAATCCCGGCGCGGCTCCGGCTTCTACGTGGCCGGACACCCGCCGCCGCTCAGCTTGGCGGAATCGGGGCCGAAGCTGGACCGCGACGTGGACCCGCTCTGGGTCTCCCGGCAATCGCTAGAGACGCCGGACGATGCGCTGAAACCCGGCTGCGGCTGGCTGCCGTCCTCATGGATGCCGGAGGCCAGCCTGCGCCGTGCTCTACGCACTCTGGCGCGCGGGGATTCCGGCGCCCTGACTGACTATGGCAGCCCGCGCGGGCTGCTGCCGCTGCGCGAACATTTAGCGCGGAGGCTCGGTGGCTTCGGCGTGCCGGCCGCGCCCGGACAAATTCTGCTCGTCGATTCCGGCACTCAGGCGGTCGATCTGCTCTGCCGTTTCCTGCTGGAGCCCGGCGATACCGTGCTGGTGGACGACCCCTGCTACTTCAACTTCCGCGCTCTGCTGCGCGCGCACCGGGCGCGGGTGGTCAGCGTGCCCTACATGCCCACGGGGCCGGACATCGCCGCTTTCGCTCAGGTGTTGGAGGAGCAGAAACCGCGCCTCTACATCACCAACTGCGCCGTGCATAACCCGACCGGCGCATCGCTCTCGCCCGTCACGGCACACCGGCTGCTGAAGCTGGCCGAGCAGCACGACCTTACCATCATCGAGGACGACATCTTCGCGGATTTCGAGGCTAAGCCCTCGCCGCGCCTCGCCGCCTTCGACGGTCTGGGGCGCGTGGTGCAGATCGGCAGCTTCTCTAAGACGATCTCGGCATCCCTCCGGTGCGGCTACATCGCCGCGCGGGCGGATTGGATCGAGGGGCTGACAGATTTGAAGATCGCCTCATCCTACTCCAGCGGGCGGTTTTCGGCCGAGTTGCTGCTGGCGGTGCTGCAGGATGGAAATTACCGCAAGCACGTCGAAACCTTGCGCGCGAAGTTGGCGGGCGCGATGAGCCAGGCGAGCACCCGCCTCCGCGCGGTTGGGCTCACGCCTTGGGTGACGCCGCGCGCCGGCATGTATCTATGGTGCGAACTGCCCGAGGCGCTGGATGCGGCGGAGATCGCGCGCCACGCCCTGAAGGAAGGCATCGTGCTGGCGCCGGGCAATGTGTTCAGCCCGGCGCAGACAGC
This sequence comes from Acidocella sp., assembly GCF_035535915.1. Lineage (GTDB taxonomy): Bacteria > Pseudomonadota > Alphaproteobacteria > Acetobacterales > Acetobacteraceae > Acidocella. The sequence goes on along the minus strand of NZ_DATLPB010000024.1, from coordinate 5,907 downwards.
CGGAGGATTCCTGCGCTTCAACGTCGCGCAGTCCACCGATCCGAGAATCTTCCAGATGCTCGACCGCGCCATCAATTTCATCGGGCGGGCTTCCTCACATGTCTAGCAGCACCAGCATCATCGCTCTGGCGCGGCAATATGGCCGCTACGGTTACCGGCGGATCATGGCGCTGCTGCGGGACGCGGGTTGGCTGGTGAACAAGAAGCGCGTTGAGCGTATCTGGCGAGACCGCCTATATCACGCCCGGCAGTCCCTGGGAAAACGGCTACATCGAAAGCTTCATTGCCCGCCTGCGGGGGGAGTTCCTCAACGGCGAGATGTTCTGGCTACCGGCCGCCAGCTCCAGAGGTTTTTCTGGGGCCGCCACCGCCAGCCGCGCTGAAGGGCGCGGCGCCGGCCACAGAAAAACCACACCAACCACCGTGCAATTAACTACATTGGGGCTGGATCACCATTCGGGGGCTTGCCACCGTGTGTCTTGGAGCGCGGGGCGCGCCCCAGCTTGGCCAACTGGGGGAATGTGGTGGGATGCCAAAAAGAAACGGCCATTCGCCCGCAGGGTGAATGGCCGAAAACCGTTGGTTTGTAAGAAATTTCGTGGCGCGCCCGAAGAGATTCGAACTCCTGACCCTCAGATTCGTAGTTCGTGGCGAAGGATAAACCAACGTCCCCTTGTATCCCGTAGGCGCTCGTTTGCTCTCGGTCACCCAAGCTCGGTGCTGGACTGCCGGTCGCCTTGTCCGTCTGCCCCCTCTTTCCCCCCGGTGGCCCGGGGGGAAAGAGGGGGGATGCCCGCCGAGCTAGGCTTTCAGCACGCGCTCTCCTTGATGGTCGTCTCGACGGGCAGGCTGAATAGCGGCCGCAGACTCGTGCCAACGATGTTGCCGATGAAGGCGCAGACGAGCCATAGCCAGCCATGCAGGCTGCCTGACACGATCCCGCTGAAATACGCGCCGATATTGCAGCCGAAGGAGAGGCGCGCGCCATAGCCGAGCAGCAGGCCCCCCAGCACGGCGGCGACGAGCGAACGCGCCGGCACGCGCCAGACCGGAGCGAAGCGGCCCGCCAGCACGGACGCCGCGAACGCGCCGAGCATGATGCCGATATCCATCACCGTCGTGACGTCGAAGGAGAGCGGGGCGGCCAGCGCCTTGGCTTGGCTGTGCCAATAAGGCCAGCTGGCGACATCGACGCCGAACGCCGCAGCCCCTTTGGCGCCCCACAGCGCGAAGGCCGAGGTGATGCCCCACGGCCGGCCGGCGAGTGCCAGGGTGGCAAAGTTGAGAATGGCGAGGGCGATCGCACCAGCCCACATCGGCCAGGGGCCGATCAGCCAGCGCGGCCCGGTGCTGTGCGCGGCCGGCGCTTCGGCGGCCAGCTGGCCGTGCCGGCGTTTCTCGAGCACGACGGTGAGCCCGGCGATCGCGGCGAAGGCCGCGAGATTGAGGGCGATCGCAGGACCGACGCCGAAGCCCTGAATGAGCGAGTATGGCTTGAAGGCCGGCTGTGCGGCCCACCACGGCAGCTGCGCCGTGCCGATCAGCGAGCCGATCACGAAGGAAAACAGCGTGACGATCATGCGCGTGCTGCCGCCGCCCACGGCGAAGAGCGTGCCCGAAGCGCAACCGCCGCCGAGCTGCATGCCGATGCCGAAGAGGAACGAGCCGAAGGCGACCGAAATGCCGATCGGGAACACGTAGCCGGTGACCGCATGACCGAATAGCTTGCCGGATGCCAAGGCCGGGAAGAACAGGACTACACCGAGCGCCAGCATCAGCATCTGCGCGCGCAGGCCGGTGCCCCGGCGGTTTGCGATGAAGACGCGCCAGGTGGACGTGAAGCCAAACGAGGCGTGGTAGAGCACGGCACCGAGCAGCGTGCCAACGGCCCACAGGGCCGCCTGCCGGCTGCTGACGGTATGGTCGAGATAAATGAGCCCGGCGACGAAGGCGAGCAGCGCCAGACTCAGCGCACGAGCGGGCGCACCGGCGAACAGGGGGCGAGCGCCGAGGGATCGGTCGGACATAGTAAGACAAACTCCGGGAAAGCAGGCAGACGGGTCTTGCGGCCTTGCAGGCGCGCGTGTTCCGGAGGCTTCTATGGGCAGGGACAAAGGAATGGCAATATTGAAAGTTGCCGGAAATATATTCATCTAAACAAAGCGTCGTGCGGTGGGGAAACATTCTCCGCGGCGCCGCCGGCGGGGAAAATACTGTTGTCTCGTGGTCAGACTCGGGGGATCGGGTTGGCTGCCTGCCCGTCCCCCTGCACTGCGCCGAGCCGCGCGTCGCGTGTGGAAGCAGCTTGTTTCCTTGGTGGAGGGGTGCTGCTGCGGCAAGACGGGCATGAGGTCCTCGCGGCGTGTCTGGGACCGCGGGGTACCGCCATAGTTGGTCCTGCGCCGAATCCCGCCGGACAACCGACGCCGAAATTGGCCAATGGTGGGAATGTGGTGGGACGCCAAAAAGCAACGGCCATTCGCCCTCGGGGGGAATGGCCGGAAACCGTTGGTTTGTAAGGAATTTCGTGGCGCGCCCGAAGAGATTCGAACTCCTGACCCTCAGATTCGTAGTCTGATGCTCTATCCAGCTGAGCTACGGGCGCGTCGTGGGCGGGGATGTAACCGAACCGTCGCGGTCAGGCAACCCCGCCCGGTAAATTAAGTGGCCGCGAGTTCCGCGAGCACAGCATCCCCCATTTGTGTGGTGGAAATCTGCGCGCGGCCGGGCTCGGCGATGTCCGGGGTGCGGCCGGCCTTGGCCAGCACGCGCTCCACGGCGGCCTCAATCGAAGCGGCTGCCGCCTCCATGTCGAAGGAATAGCGCAGCAGCAGCGCCAGGCTGAGGATCTGCGCCAGCGGGTTGGCGACACCCTTGCCGGCGATGTCCGGGGCGGAGCCGTGGATCGGTTCGTAGAACGCCGGGCGGCTTCCGTCGGCCTTCAGGGCGCCCAGCGTGGCCGAGGGCAGCATGCCGAGCGAGCCGGTGAGCATCGCCGTGAGGTCAGAGAGGATGTCACCGAACAGATTGCCGGTGACGATCACGTCGAACTGCTTGGGGTTCTTGGCGAGCTGCATGGCGCAATTGTCGGCATACATGTGTGTGAGCTGCACATCCGGATATTCGGCCTTTTGCAGCCCCGTCATCACCTGGCGCCAGAGCAGGCCGCTCTCCATCACGTTAGCCTTCTCCACGCTGCACACGCGCTTCTGGCGCTTGCGCGCGAGGTCGAAGGCGACGCGGCCGACGCGCTGGATCTCGGCGGTGGTGTAAACCTCGGTGTTCACGCCACGCTGGGACCCATCAGGGAGGGTCTCGATGCCGCGGGGTTCGCCGAAATAGATGCCGCCGATCAGCTCGCGCACGATCATGATGTCCAGCCCGCGCACCAGTTCAGGCTTCAGCGAGGAGGCTTCAGCCAGGGCGTCGAACACTTTTGCCGGACGCAGATTGGCGAACACGGCGAGGTCCTTGCGCAGGCGCAGCAGCCCGGCCTCGGGGCGGATCTCGAACGGCACGGAGTCCCATTTCGGGCCGCCCACCGAGCCGAACAGCACGGCGTCGGCGGCGATGGCCTTGGCGACGGTGGCGTCGGTCACCGGCACGCCATGCGCGTCGATCGCCGCACCGCCGACCAGATCCTCAATCACTTCGAATCTTGCTTCGCTTCTGGCCTGCACCCAGTCCAGCACGCGCTTGGCCTGCGCCATCACCTCCGGGCCGATGCCGTCGCCGGGCAGGAGCAGCAGGGTCTTGGTGGTCGTCATGGATTCAAACTCCGTGGATAGACGGCCGCCAGGACTCTTCCTGGGCGCGGCGCGTTTCGAAACTGTCGATCGAAGGGGCATGGGCCATGGTGAGGCCGATATCGTCGAGCCCGTTGAGCAGGCAGTGCTTTCTGAACGGCTCGACCTGGAACGGGATCTGGCTGCCGTCCGGGCGCAGCACGATTTGCTTCTCCAGATCCACGGTGAGGCGGGCATTGGTGCCGAGCTTGGCGTCCTCCATCAACTGCTCGCAGATTTCCTTGGGCAGTACGACGGGCAGGACGCCGTTCTTGAAGCAGTTGTTGAAGAAGATGTCGGCGAAGCTCGGGGCGATGACGCAGCGTATGCCGAAATCCAGCAGCGCCCAGGGGGCGTGCTCGCGGGAGGAGCCGCAGCCGAAATTCTCGCCGGCCACGAGGATTTCCGCCTTGCGGTATTGCGGCTGGTTCAGCACGAAATCGGGCTTCTCCGCACCGTTCGAATCATAGCGCATGTCGGAGAACAGATTGACGCCCAGGCCGCTGCGCTTGATGGTTTTCAAAAAGCGCGCGGGGATGATCTTGTCGGTGTCGACATTCTCGATATTGAGCGGCGCGGCGATCGCGGTGAGTTCGGTGAATTTCTGCATCAGACCAGCTCCCTGACATCGGTGAGCGCGCCGGTGACGGCGGCGGCGGCGGCCATGGCGGGGGAGAGCAGGTGCGTGCGCCCGCCCGGCCCCTGGCGGCCCTCGAAATTGCGGTTGGAGGTACTGGCACAGCGCTGGCCGGGCGTCAGCTTGTCCGGGTTCATGCCCAGGCACATCGAGCAGCCCGCCTCGCGCCATTCAAAGCCGGCCTCGCGGAAAATCCGGTCCAGCCCTTCCTTCTCAGCCTGCTGCTTCACCAGGCCGGAGCCCGGCACCACCATGGCACGGACGGTCTCGGCCACGCGGCGGCCTTCCACCACTTTCGCGGCGGCGCGCAGATCCTCGATGCGCGAATTGGTGCAGGAGCCGATGAACACCACGTCGATCTTCGTGCCGGCCAGCTTCTGGCCGGGCGCGAGGTCCATGTATTTGAGCATTTGCGTCATCTGGGCGCGGCGGGACTCGTTGGGCTCGGCTGCCGGGTCCGGCACCAGGCCGGTGATCGGCACCACCGCCTCGGGCGAGGTGCCCCAGCTCACCTGCGGGATGATCTCGGCGGCGTTCAGTACCACCACCTTGTCGTAATGCGCGCCCTCATCGCTCGGCAGGGTCTTCCAGTACGCGACCGCGCGGTCGAAATCCGCGCCTTTCGGGGCGTAGGGGCGGCCCTTCACGTAAGCGAAGGTGGTCTCGTCCGGCGCCACCAGCCCGGCGCGGGCGCCGGCCTCGATGCTCATGTTGCAGATCGTCATGCGGCCCGCCATGTCGAGCGCGCGGATCGCCTCGCCGGCATACTCGATGACATGGCCATTGCCGCCGGCGGTGCCGATCTTGGCGATGATGGCGAGGATGATGTCCTTGGCGACGCAGCCGGCGGGCAGGGTGCCATCCACGCGGATCAGCATGTTCTTCGCCGGCTTCTGCAACAGGGTCTGGGTGGCGAGCACATGCTCGACCTCCGAGGTGCCGATGCCGAACGCGAGCGCGCCCAGGGCGCCGTGCGTGCTGGTGTGGCTGTCGCCGCAGACGATGGTCATGCCCGGCAGGGAAATGCCTTGTTCCGGCCCGATGACATGCACGATGCCCTGGCGCGTATCGGTCACGGGGATATAGGGCACGCCGAAGGCCGCGACGTTTTCCTCCAGCGTGTCCACCTGCAGCCGGCTTTCCGGCTCGGCGATGCCCTGGCTGCGGTCTTCGGTCGGCACGTTATGGTCGGCAACGGCGATGGTCGCATCCACGCGGCGCACCTTGCGGCCGGCGAGACGAAGGCCTTCGAAAGCCTGGGGGCTGGTGACCTCGTGCACCAGATGGCGGTCGATATAAAGGACGCAGGTGCCGTCTTCCATGCGCTCTACCACATGCGCATCCCAGATCTTGTCGAACAACGTTCGTGCCATCGCTTCTGTGCCTCCTCATGTAAAGGAAGGCCAGGGGGACGCTGTCCCCCTGGACCCCCTGCCAAAGGCTGAGCCTTTGGAATCCATCCGTTGGCTTTGATCAGGGAGGGGC